>DATGVM010000031.1:0-95996 GCA_035300345.1 Steroidobacteraceae bacterium | reverse complement strand
ACCAACGCTCGACCCTTGGGCGTCAGACGCGCATTCTTGTGCACGGTTGTTCTCTCCTGTCCGCAGTGAAAACTGAGGTCTCGCAACATCAGCTTCCTCTCCCGGGCGGGAGGGAACAACCTATGGAAAGGTCACATCTAGCCGTCCGCCGCGGATTGCCGAGCGAAATGCGGCGTCGAGCCTGGTCTGGTCTATGCGACTGCCCGCTCTTAGCGCGCCCTCTGCAATCAGCGCATCCACCACGACTGCTCGCCGATTCTCGAGCGCATTCTCCAGCGCCGTTCCGCTAATTCTGGCTGTACCGTGGTCACCTGGGGCCGCGGATATTGATGACGGCACCCCCAGATTCAATAGTTGCAATATGGCTTGATCGTCCCGTGATTCCTCGTCCGCATTAGCTCGACGGAATAGTTCGCCGCCCGCTTCGGACTGGAAAGGAAAATGCTCCTCCCTAAGGTGCACAAGCGCGGGGCCCGCGAGGTGAATCCATGCGTCCGACTGCGCTGCCTGGTCGATCTCCTGCTCGAAAACCCTGACCGCATGTGGCATACCCACACTTTCACCAACGTAGTCCTCGATCGTATGCACTTCGTCCCCTAGTGTGATCATGACTTCGTAAGTAGCTAAATCTGTGACGCCTGATCTGTACACCGGGCGTAGCGACCAAAGGTCCTTGGCTTTCGCACTGGCGATAAGCCCGGCAACCAAGGCGGGATCCACGCGAAAATGATGCACGCCCACAACATCGACATAGCCACGCCCATCGTAAACGGCACTACCATCCCCAAAGAGTTCGACGCCATAGATTGGACAGGTTCCAAAGCAGCCCGATCGGCGCAACCGGATCTGCGCCCGCTCTGGAGCGACTTGGGGCATTTCAACGAATCTCAGAGGAGCGATTTCCTCATTCACATGCTCAACGACGATTGCGGCCGTCGCTTTGCCGTCTCGCAAAAATGGGACGTACTTCCAGTCATGAAGGGCGCTGAGGATTGCCCGCCGTTGATCGGTGAACTGCAGAGGTTCGTCAAATCTCCCCATGCGGCCGTAGCAAACCACCCTGCCCGATCCATCAATTCGAAGCGGCAGGTCAAACTCCGATCCGTAATCAAAATCAGGAAATGCTCCGGATGAGTAAATAATGGTGGGCAACTGGAATAAGCGGTGAGAGTCCACTTCCACTGGCTGCGGCGCGGCGGCCAGCAGCTCTCGTTCCGTGCACAAAGGGACTGTTCTCATGCGCGCCGGTAGAGCGCGGCTGGAGCGTATCGCCACGTGTACAACCATAACTGAAAGAAACGCTACCGCAGCGAGGCCGATCAGCTGCGCAGCTCGCCAGGCGCTCGGATTTTCTGTCACGTCCCCGCCACCTTCCGGATAGTCGCCGTCCACCGGTGGCAGATTCTACTGCCGGGTTGCACTTCGATCGCTATTCCCTTGGCGTTAGGAGCAGTTCCGTCAGCGGGTGCGGCGTTCTCTGCGGGAACCGTTCAACGGGGTGGTACCTCAAGATCGCGGGCAGGTTCTGAGGCACTAGTGCAGCTTGAGCCGCGGACGCAGGATCCGTGAGACGTGCCCGATGAGGATGAGCGCGATGCCGCGGAGCAGGCCGTGGATGGCGAACAGGTGCATACGGTACAGCGACATGTAAACGAAGCGCGCGATGCGTCCCTCGATCGCCATGCGGCCGCCAATCAGGTTTCCCATGAGGCTCCCGACCGTCGAGAAGCGGCTGAGCGAGACCAGTGAGCCATGGTCCCGGTACACGAAGTTCCGCGCCCCCTGGCCCCGCATCAGGCGCCCCAGATTGCGGTAGGTCGCCGAGGCCATCTGATGCGCCACCTGGGCGCGCGGCGGCACCGGGCCCCTGGCGCCCGGCAGCGTGCAGGAGCAACAGTCGCCTATGGCAAAGATGGTCTCGTCGCCGGTCACCTGCAGCGTGGGACGCACGCGCAACTGGCCGCTCGCCGTCGCTTCCAGCCCGCCCATATGCGGATCGCGCAGGATGTCCGGGCCCCGGACGCCGGCGGCCCAGACTTTCAGGTCCGCCCCGATTTCCACACCGGATTGGGTCCGGATCGCCCCGGGCGTCACGCCGGTTACCCGCACATTGGTCTGGACACTCACGCCCAGTGCTTCCAATTCCTCGCGCGCGGCGTCGGCCAGTTTCTCGGGCAGGGCCGGCAGAATCCGCGGGCCGGCTTCGAGGAGACTGACCTTGAGGCGGCTCTCGTCAAAATCTTCGAGGCCGTAGTAATGCAGGGCGGAAGCCGCGTTATACAGTTCGGCGGCGAGTTCCACGCCGGTCGCTCCACCGCCGACGATGGCGACGCGCACGTATTCGTCGCCCGCCGGGTTCTCGCCCCGGGCCCGCGAGACGCGCAGGCACTGATTGAGCAGGCGGTCGCGAAAACCGTCAGCGTCGGCGCGGCTGTCGAGGAACAGGCAGTATTGCGACGCGCCCGGGATGCCAAAATCATTGGTCACGGAACCGATCGCAATCACCAGATAGTCGTACGCGATGCGATGGCGGCCGATCAGCTCGCGCCCGTCCACGTCCAGGAGCGGGGCCACGATGATCTGCCGGGCGGCCCGATCGATGCCCTCGATGGAGCCGAGAAAAAAGCGGTAGCCCCAGCGGTGGCAATGGCTGCGATAGCCCACCTCATCGAGATTCGCGTCCAGCGATCCGGCCGCGACCTCGTGCAGGAGCGGCTTCCAGATGTGCGTGGGGTAGCGCTCGACGAGCGTGACGCGATGGCCCCGGCGGCCATATTTCCGGCCGAGGCGCGTGACCAGTTCCAGTCCCGCGGCACCCCCTCCCACGACCACGATCTGCGTCTTTTTCATCGGCCGGAATTCTCCGTGTTCGCCGTTATGCCCGCCAGCCGCACACTGCCCCGGCAAGCCCTCATACTCATATCAACAATGTTATGTTTCTTGGGTAGACAATCCGCTTCATGACTACGCTGGCCATCGCGGATGATCTGGAGCAGGCCCTGGCGCAGAAAATCCAGGGTTCGGTGCAGCTGCTGCAGGGCGCGATCCTGGACTATGGGCGGGTCGTCTATGCCACCAGCCTGGGCGCGGAATCCCTGGTGCTGACCGACCTTATTTTCCAGCACTCGCCGCAGGTCGATATCTTCACGGTCGATACCGGCCGCCTGCCCGAAGCCACCCTGGAACTGCTCGAGCGCATCGAGCGCCACTACGGACGGCGCATCCGAGTGGTCTATCCGGAATCGCAGTCCATCCAGAATTATGTCGCCGATCACGGCGTGAACGGTTTCTACCGGGGTCTGGCCGAACGCCAGACCTGCTGCAGCATCCGCAAGCTCGAGCCCTTCAGGCGCGCCATCGCCGGGTACGGGGCCTGGGTGACCGGGGTCCGCCAGGAACAATCGGCGGCCCGTGCGCTTAACCAGGCCAGTGAATTCGATGCCCGCTTCGGCATGCAGAAACTCAGCCCGCTGCTGCTGTGGACCAGCGACGAGGTCTGGACGTATATTCGCGCCAGGCGATTACCCTACAACCCGATGCACGATGTCGGCTATCCCAGCATCGGTTGCGCGCCCTGCACCCGCGCCATTGAGCCGGGGCAGGATCCTCGTGCGGGCCGCTGGTGGTGGGAGAGTCCGGAGTCACGGGAGTGCGGGCTGCAGCCACGGAAGTTGCCGGGGTCTATCAGCGATTTGTAATGCAGCTGACGCATCTTCAGAGGCTAGAAGCAGAAAGCATCCACATCTTCCGCGAAGTTGTCGCGGAGGCCGAGAAGCCGGTCCTGCTTTTTTCGGCCGGCAAGGATTCGGCAGTCATGCTGCATCTGGCACGCAAGGCCTTCCAGCCCTCGGTGCCGCCCTTCCCGCTCCTGCACGTCGACACCACCTGGAAATTCCGTGACATGTACGCGCTGCGCGATCGCGCGGCGGCGGAATCCGGCATGCAGCTGCTCATCCACCAGAACCCGGATGCCAAGGCGCGCGGCATCAATCCCATCGAGCACGGGTCGCTCCACACCGACCTGTGGAAGACCGAGGGGCTGAAGCAGGCGCTGGACCTCCATGGCTTTGATGTGGCCTTCGGCGGGGCGCGGCGCGACGAGGAAAAGAGCCGCGCCAAGGAGCGCATCTTCAGTTTCCGCGCCGCCAATCACCGCTGGGACCCCAAGCGCCAGCGACCAGAACTGTGGCGGCTGTATAACGCCCGCAAGGCGCGCGGTGAGAGTATCCGGGTATTCCCGCTGTCGAACTGGACGGAGCTCGACGTCTGGCAGTACATCCATCTGCAGAACATTCCGATCGCGCCGCTGTATTTTGCGGCCCGGCGCCCCACCGTGGAGCGCGATGGCCTGTTGCTGATGGTCGATGACGAGCGCCTGGCGCTGCGGCCGGGCGAAAAGCCCGTCATGCGCTCGATCCGCTTCCGGACGCTCGGCTGCTATCCGCTCACCGGTGCGGTGCTCAGCGAGGCGGCGACGCTGCCCGAGATCATCCGGGAGATGCTGCTGACGACGACCTCGGAGCGCCAGGGTCGGGCCATCGACCATGACCAGTCGGCCAGCATGGAGAAGAAGAAGCAGGAGGGGTACTTTTGAGCGCCGGCCGCTATCGCGCCTCCGCGCTCGCGGCCGCGGACATCGACGCCTATCTGCACCGGCACCAGCACAAATCGATGCTGCGCTTCATCACCTGCGGCAGCGTCGATGACGGCAAGTCGACCTTGATCGGGCGGCTCCTGTACGACAGCAAGATGATCTTCGAAGACCAGCTCGCGGCCCTCGAGGCCGACAGCCGGCGGGTCGGCACCCAGGGCCAGAACATCGACTTCGCCCTGCTGGTCGACGGTCTGGCCGCGGAGCGCGAGCAGGGCATCACCATCGACGTTGCGTACCGCTATTTCGATACGGAGAGAAGGAAATTCATTGTGGCCGATACGCCCGGCCACGAGCAGTACACGCGCAACATGGTCACCGGGGCCTCCACCGCCGAGCTCGCCGTCATCCTGGTCGATGCACGCAAGGGCGTGCTCACTCAGACGCGCCGCCACAGCTACCTGGCACAGCTGCTCGGGATCCGCCACGTGGTGCTCGCCGTCAACAAGATGGATCTGGTCCGGTACGAGGAGGCACGATTCGGGTCCATACTCCTGGAATACCACGCTTTTGCGGCCAGCATCGGCATCACGGATTTCACGCCGGTACCGATCAGCGCGCTCGGTGGCGACAACATCACCGCACGCAGCCCGAATATGCCGTGGTACGCAGGCCCGACGCTGCTCGAGCATCTAGAATCCGTCGAGCTGGACGCCACGGCGGACCAGAAGCGGCCCTTCCGCATGCCGGTACAGTGGGTCAATCGGCCCAATCACGAATTTCGCGGCTACGCGGGCCTGATTGCCAGCGGCGTGATCCGCAAGGGCGCCGCCATTCGGGTGCTGCCCTCCGGAATCGGCGCCTCGATCAGCCGCATATTGGGTGCCGAGGGCGAGCTCGAGGAGGCGGTGGCCGGCCAGGCCGTCACGCTGAGTTTCAAAGACGAGGTCGACTGTTCGCGTGGCGATGTGATTGCGCAGGCCGATCAGCCGCCGGAAGCGGCCGACCAGTTCGAGGCGACGATCGTATGGATGACGGAAGAGCCGATGCTCCCGGGACGGCCCTACTGGCTCAAGATCGGCACCCAGACCGTGACGGCGCAGCTGCAGGCGCCGAAGTATGAAATCAACGTCAATACCCTGGAGCATCTGGCCGCCCGGACGCTGGAGCTCAATGCGATTGGCGTCGGCAATCTGTCCACCGACCGGCCCGTGGTCTTCGAACCCTATGTGCAGAGCCGCGACCTCGGCGGCTTCGTCCTCATCGACAAGCAGTCCAACTCCACCGTGGCCGCCGGCATGCTGCATTTCGCGCTGCGCCGCTCCGAAAACATCCACTGGCAGCGGCTCGACGTCACGCGCGAGGTGCGCGCCGATCTGAAGAAACAACAGGCCGCGGTGCTGTGGTTCACGGGCATTTCCGGCGCCGGCAAGTCAACCATCGCCAACCTGGTGGAGAAGAAGCTGGCGGGCCTGCACCGGCACACCTTCCTGCTGGACGGCGACAACGTGCGCCACGGACTCAACCGTGATCTCGGATTTTCCGACGCTGATCGGGTCGAAAACGTGCGCCGCGTGGGGGAAGTCGCCCGGCTCATGACGGACGCGGGATTGATCGTCATCACCGCCTTCATCTCCCCGTTCCGTGCCGAGCGCGACATGGTGCGGCAGATGATCGCCCCTGGGGAGTTCTATGAGATTCATGTCGACACGCCGCTGGCGACGGCCGAGGCGCGCGACGTGAAGGGTCTGTACCGCAAGGCGCGCGCGGGCCAGCTGAAGAATTTCACCGGCATCGACAGTCCCTACGAAGCACCCACGGAGCCGGAAATCCGCATCGACACCGCCTCGCTGACGGCCGAGGCGGCCGCCGAGCTGATCGTGAAGCGGCTGATCCCATGAATGACGCCGAACTCGCGCGCCAACTCGCCGCCACGGCCGGTCAATTGCTGGTGGATCTGCGGCTCGCGGAGCTGTTCAGGGGTGAGCCACTCGGAGCGCTCGGCGATCGGCTGGCCAATGCCTTCCTCATGGCGGCACTCCGACAGCACCGGCCCGAGGACGCCATTCTTTGCGAAGAGGAAACCGACAGCTCCGCCCGCCTCGGTGCCAGCCGGATCTGGATCGTCGATCCGCTGGATGGGACGCGCGAGTATGGGGAGGGGCGCGCCGACTGGGCCGTGCATGTGGGTCTCGCCATTGATGGTGAAGCCGCGATCGGTGCCGTGGCGCTGCCCGGACTGCCGCTCACGCTGAGCAGTGCCGATGTGCGGGCTCCGCCGCGCCGCTCCGCGGCGCGGCTGCGCCTGCTCGTCAGCCGCACGCGCCCCGCACCCGAAGCCGCCGCGGTGGCGGCGGCGCTCGATGCCGAGCTGGTGCCGATGGGCTCGGCCGGGGCCAAAGCCATGGCCGTAGTGCGGGGCGAGGCGGACGTCTACCTGCATTCGGGCGGGCAATTCGAATGGGATAACTGCGCGCCGGTGGCAGTGGCGCGCGCGGCGGGCCTGCACGTCTCCCGCCTCGATGGCCGCCCGCTCCGCTACAACCAGGCCGATACGCGCCTGCCGGACCTGCTGGTGTGCCGCGCCGAGCTCGGCGCCCGGGTGATCGAGCTCGCTGCGGGCCTCTAGTCGCGGAAGTTTTCGAACTGCAGGGGCAGCTCGCTGCTTTGCTTGCGCAGCAGCGCCATGGCGGTCTGCAGATCGTCGCGTTTCTTGCCGGTCACACGCAGCTTATCCCCGTTGATCTGCGCGTCGACCTTAAGGCGTGCCTCCTTGAGGCCGGACACGAGTCGCTTGGCCAGGGCGGTTTCGATTCCCTGCCGGATGGTGATCGTGCGGCGCGCCTCGGCCAGGTTCAGCTGCACCTCCCCCACCTCGATGCAGCGCGGGTCGATGTGGCGGGCGGCCAGGCGCAGACGCAGGATATCGAGCAGCTGGTTGAGCTGGTATTCGCTCTGTGCGAACTGGGTAATCAGGAAGTCCTGCAATTCGAAGCGCGCGCCGCTGCCGCGCAGGTCATAGCGATTGTCGAGCTCGCGTTTGGCCTGGTCGACCGCATTGGTAAGTTCGTGGGCGTCTACCTTGGAGACCGCGTCAAAGGACGGCATGCGGACGCTCAGCGGCTGGAGCGGGTCCGCGGCTTGGTACGGCGTCCGCTGCGCTTGGCCGCACGGGTCCTGGCGCTCGGCGCCCTCCCGTCCTCCAGTCCACGCGCGAGCCGGATCAGGTAGCTGCGGAAGGCCGCTGACAGCTCGGGGTGGGCCAGCGCGTGCTCCACCGACGCCTGCAGGTAACCAAGTTTGCTGCCGCAATCGAAGCGCTTGCCCTCGAACCGGTGCGCATAGACGGCTTCACGGGACAGCAGGCGCGCGATGCCGTCCGTGAGCTGGATCTCCCCGCCCGCGCCGCGGCCGAGCTGGCGGAGCTCATCGAAGACGCCGGGCGTCAGCACGTAACGGCCGACGACCGCCAGCGTCGAAGGTGCCACTTTCGGCTTGGGCTTTTCGATGATGCTGCGGATGCGGCTGACCGGGACGTGGGCGGTCTCGACTTCCACGATGCCGTACTTGTCGGTGTCCCGCCGCGGTATCTCCTCGACGCCCAGTACGCTGCCCCGATGGAAGGCATAGGTGTCGGCCATCTGCTTCAGGCAGGGTACCTGCGCATCGATCAGATCATCGGCGAGAAGCACGAAGAAGGGCTCCTGACCCACGGCGGCCTCGGCGCACAGGACCGCGTGGCCCAGGCCCAGCGGCGCGGACTGGCGGATGTAGATGCAGGTCGCGTAGCTTGGCAGCACGCTGCGGATCTGGCGCGCCAGATCGGTCTTGCCCTGCGATTCGAGCAGTTTCTCGAGTTCCTGGTCGGAATCGAAGTGGTCCTCGATCGCGCGCTTGGAAGCACCGGTGATGAACACCAGCCGGCGCACGCCCGCGCCGAGCGCCTCCTCCACCGCGTACTGGATCAGCGGCTTGTCGACCACCGGCAGCATTTCCTTCGGGCTCGCCTTGGTGGCAGGCAGAAAGCGCGTCCCGCGGCCAGCCACGGGAAACACGGCAGTCCTGATCTCGGGCTTCATGGCGGGCTCAATCCCGAATCGGCCGGCCCGTACCTTCGTTCACGCGCTCCCGCAGGTCCTTGCCGGGCTTGAAGTGGGGCACGTACTTGCCATCCAGCGCCACGGCTTCACCCGTCTTGGGATTGCGCCCCTGCCGCGGCGGCCGGAAATGCAGGGAAAAGCTGCCGAAGCCGCGGATCTCGATCCGATCGCCCTGCGCCAGCGCGTCGCTCATGATCTCAAGCATCTGCTTGAGAGCGAGCTCCACGTCCTTGGCCGGCAGGTGCTTCTGCTTGGTAGTTATTATTTCTATGAGTTCGGACTTCGTCATGCCGGCCCCTGCCCTGCTCCGTCGACTTTGGGATCATTCGCGACCTGGAGTATTGATCTGTTCCTTCAACAGGTCGCCCAGACTCGTGCCGGAAGTCGGCTGTTCTGATCGATAATTCTGCACCGCTTCCGCCTCTTCGTGGACTTCCTTGGCCTTGATCGACAGCGAGATCGAGCGCGTCTTGCGGTCGACGCCCACGAATTTAGCCTCTACCTCGTCCCCGACCTTCAGCACCTGGCGCGCATCCTCGATGCGATCGCGTCCGAGCTCCGAAGCGCGCAACTGCCCTTCGATGCCATTGCCCAGGTCGATGATCGCGCCGCGCGCGTCCACTTCGCGCACCGTACCGCGTACGACGCTGCCCTTTGGATTGTCGGTGATGTAGCCGGAGAAGGGATCCTTGGCGAGCTGCTTGATGCCGAGCGAAATGCGCTCGCGCTCCGGATCGATCGCCAGCACCATCGCCTCGACCTGCTGGCCCTTCTGGTAGTTGCGCACCGCTTCCTCGCCAGGCACGTCCCAGGAAATGTCCGAGAGGTGCACCAGGCCGTCGATATTGCCCGCCAGCCCGATGAAGATGCCGAAATCGGTGATCGACTTGATCTGCCCGGAGACGCGATCGCCGCGATTGTGGTTTTCTGAAAATTCCTTCCAGGGATTGGCCGCGCATTGCTTGAGGCCCAGGGAAATGCGCCTTCGCTCCTCGTCGACGTCCAGCACCATGACTTCGACTTCCTGGCCGGTCTGCACGACCTTGGCAGGATTGACGTTCTTGTTGGTCCAGTCCATCTCCGAGACGTGCACCAGGCCCTCGACGCCGTCCTCGATCTCGACGAAGGCGCCGTAGTCGGCAATATTGGTGATCTTGCCGAACACGCGCGTGTTGGGCGGATAACGCCGGGCTATGTTCTCCCACGGATCGGCGCCAAGCTGCTTCAGGCCGAGCGACACGCGCGAGCGCTCGCGATCGAACTTCAGGATCCGCACGTCGACCTCATCGCCGACCTTGACCACTTCGGAGGGGTGCTTGACGCGCTTCCAGGCCATGTCAGTGATGTGCAGCAGCCCATCGATACCGCCGAGGTCGACGAATGCGCCGTAGTCGGTGAGGTTCTTGACGGTGCCCTTGACGACCGCGCCTTCCTGGAGGTTATCCAGCAGCGCGCTGCGTTCGGCTGAAAATTCCTGCTCGACGACGGCGCGGCGCGAGACCACGACGTTGTTGCGCTTCTGGTCGAGCTTGATGACCTTGAACTCGAGCGGCTTGTTCTCGAGGTAGGCGGTGTCACGAACCGGACGCACGTCCACCAGCGAGCCGGGAAGGAAGGCGCGCACCGTCTCGATATCGACCGTGAAGCCACCCTTGACGCGGCCGGAGATGATGCCGGTCACGATCTCGCCGTCATTGAAGGCCTGCTCGAGGCGCGTCCAGGTGCGGGCGCGCTTGGCCTTTTCGCGCGACAGGCGCGTCTCGCCGGTACCGTCCTCGACGGCGTCGAGCGCCACTTCGATCTGGTCGCCGGCCTTGACCTCGATCTCGCCCCGCTCGTTCTTGAACTGGTCGAGGGGAATCACCGCTTCGGACTTGAGGCCCACGTTGATGATGACGACGTCGGGACCGACATCCACCACCAGGCCCATCAGGATCATGCCGGGGCGAATCCGCTGATTCGCCAGGCTCTGCTCGAACATTTCGCTGAAACTTTCGGTCATGTCTACTCATCGCACGCGCTTGCGGCGTGCTTGGCTGGCCGCTGGCGCATCCGGCACCTGGGCGGGTTCATTGACGATCGGGTATGGCGTCCATGCCTGACCCGTCCAGTCCGGAACGTGCGCCCCTAGGGGCGATGCGCTCCAGGCTTCCATATTTCGCGCTGCACACCCAGACGCCAGACCGCATCGACCACCTCCGCCACCGTGAGCGGCGTGGAATCGATGATGACGGCATCCCCGGCAGGCACCAGCGGCGCGACAGGGCGGGACGCATCCTGCCGGTCCCGCGCTGCTATCTCACGCGAAAGGGCGGCAAGGTTAACAGCAGAATCCTTTCCTTTCAACTGGTTATAGCGCCTTAAGGCCCGTTCCTCGGGGGTGGCGGACAGGAAGATCTTGAGGGGGGCCCCCGGGAACACCACCGTGCCCATATCCCGTCCGTCGGCCACCAGTCCGGGCGGCCGGGCGAAGGCGTGCTGGCGCCTGAGCAGGGCCACGCGCAGGGCCGGCCAGGCGGCGACGCGCGAGGCACCGGCGCCGGTTTCCTCGCTCCGGATGGCCGCCGTGACGTCTGCCCCGCCAAGCAGGATTCGCTCTGACCCATCGCTGCGCAGACCAAACTCGGGGTCCAGGGCGTCGGCCAGCCGCACATGACCCGTTTTGTCGTCGGGGGCGAGCTTGGCCATCACGCCGGCCAGCGCCACCAGGCGGTACAGGGCGCCGCTGTCGAGCAGATGCCAACCCAGTCGCTCCGCCAGCCGGCGGCTGACCGTACCCTTCCCTGCCCCGCTGGGCCCATCGATCGTCACGATCGGTACGCCCTGGATCGCCGCCATCAGGAATCGCGCCCCTCGTCGAGGGCCAGGCCGACGCTGCGCGCCGCGGCCGGAAAGCCGGGAAACGAGGTCGCGACATTGGCAACATCGGTGATTTCGATCGCTTCGCGCGCCCGCACGCTGGCGATCGCGAAGGACATCGCCACGCGGTGATCGCCGTGACTGTCCACGCGCCCGCCGCGCAGCGTCCCGCCCTGGATGCGCAGCCCGTCGGCAAGCAGCTCGCATTGCACGCCGATGGCCGCCAGTCCCTGCGCCATCGCCGCCAGCCGATCGCTCTCCTTGACGCGCAATTCCTCGGCTCCGCTCACCAGAGTCTCGCCCTCGGCGCAGGCCGCGGCGATGAACAGCACCGGCAGCTCGTCGATGGCCAGCGGCACCAGTTCCCGCGGTATCGCCACGCCGCGCAACGGACTCGCGTAGGCGGTGATGTCCGCCAGCGGCTCCGGTCCGGCGGCAGACAGCGCCGTTACGGTGATCCGCGCGCCCATCAGCCGCAGCATATCCAGCAAGCCGGTCCTGGTCGGGTTGATGCCTACGCCACGGATCGTGAGTCCGTCAGGGGCGCCGAGGCAGCCGGCGACGATGTAAAAGGCGGCGGAAGAGAAATCTCCGGGCACCCGGATCTCCGTACCGCGCAGGACCTGTCCGCCGGCGATTTCCACCGTCGCGCCCTGGCGCTGCAACTGCGCGCCAAAGCCGGCGAGCATGCGCTCGGTGTGATCGCGGGTGGGTGCCGGTTCGGTGACGCGCGTGACGCCCCGGGCCCGGAGCGCCGCGAGCAGGACGGCGGACTTCACCTGGGCGCTGGCCATGGGTAGGGCATATTCGATGCCGTGGAGCGATGCGTCGCCGTAAAGCCGCACCGGCGGACAGCCCTCCTGCGTGTCGATGTGCGCACCCATCAGGCGCAGTGGCTTCGCCACCCGCTCCATCGGGCGGCGCATCAGCGATTCATCGCCGACCAGTGTGCTGGGGAAGCTCTGGCCGGCCAGCAGTCCCATGAACAGCCGGATCGCGGTCCCGGCGTTGCCCAGGTCGAGCGGCGCCGCGCTGGCCCGCAGACCTTCGAGACCGGCTCCATGAACGACGGCCTGCTGGCGGCCGGGCTGCTCGATGCGCACGCCCATGGCCCGCAGTGCCGCCATGGTGGCCAGGCAATCGTCGCTGTCGAGGAACCCCTCGATGCGCGTCGTGCCGGTGGCGATGCCACCGAGCATCAGCGCCCGGTGCGAGACGGACTTGTCACCCGGGACTCTCAGGGAACCGCCGACGCGGCTGACCGGAGCGGCGAGATAGCGCCTGCGCGGCAGCTCGTTCATATCGTCCGCAGAAGTTCGCCCAGCAACCGCAGCAGGCGCTCGTTCTGTTCGGGCAGGCCCACCGAGACCCGCAGCTGCTGGGGCAGGCCGTAGCCGCCGAGCGGCCGGACGATCACGCCACCACGCAGCAACTGCTCATAGATATGCGCCGCGCGCGGCCCGACATCGACCATGAGGAAGTTCGCGGCCGAGGGTGCAACCGGCACGCCCAGCGCCTGCAGCGCCGCAGCCGTGCGCTCGCGCTCGGCGACCACGAGCCGCGCGGCCCTGTCGACATAGGCCAGGTCCGTGAGGGCGGCCGCAGCGCCGGCCTGCGCGACGTTGCTGACATTGAAGGCCGGTCGAATGCGGTTCAGCGCATCGGCCACTTCCGGGTGCGAGACCGCGTAGCCCACGCGCGCGCCGGCCAGGCCGAAGGCCTTGGAAAAGGTGCGCACCAGCACCAGCTGCGGGAATTCCTGGCGCCATGGCAGGCCGTCGCGCAGGCCACTGCAGGCGGCGTATTCGAGATAGGCCTCATCCAGCACCACCAGCGCATGCGCGGGGACGGCGGCAATGAATTCGCGCAGTGCCGCGAGCTCCACCCAGGTGCCGGTCGGATTATTGGGATTGGCGATGAACACCAGGCGCGTATCCGGCGTGATGGCTGCGGCCATGGCGGCCAGATCGTGCCCGCAAGGCATGCGGGTGTGCGCGCCCAGCGCGGGCGCCTCGATGCAGCGGGCGCCGGTGGCGCGGATCACCAGAGGGTAGATGGCGAAGCCGAACTGCGAGCAGACCGCGGAGCTGTCGGCCGTGAGAAAGGCCTCGGCGAGCAACAGCAGCAGTTCATTGGAGCCGTTGCCCAGAGTCAGGGTGTTTTCCGGGACGTCGAGGTGCCGGGCCAGCGCCGCCTTGAAGGCATGCGCGCCGCCATCGGGGTAGAGCCAGACCTCGTTCAGGGCGGCGTGCATCGCCGTCAGGGCCGCCGGACTCGGGCCATAGGGATTCTCGTTCGAGGCGAGCTTGACGACATCACCGATGCCGTATTCGCGTTCCAGTTCGCTGATCGGTTTGCCCGGCACATAGGGCGAGAGGCTCCGCACCGCCACCGTCGCCAGCCGGCCCGGGTGCGTCTTTTCCGGGCTCACGTCACAGTACCGAGCGTGGATAGGAGCCGATTACGCGAAACAGCGAGGCGCGCGCCTTCAGGCCCTTCAGGGCGCGGGCCACAGAGCGGTCGCTTGCATGTCCCTCGACGTCGATAAAGAACACGTAGTTCCACTTGCCGCGGCGGGAGGGGCGCGACTCGATGCGGGTCATGCTGATGCGATTGCTGGCCAGCGGCTCGAGCAGCCGATGCAATGCACCCGGCGAGGTGGTGCTGCGCGTCGACACCAGCAGCGTGGTCTTATCAGAGCCGCTGGGCGCGAGAATCTTGCGGCCGATCACCAGGAAGCGGGTGGTGTTATCGGCGTGATCCTCGATCTCGTTCACCAGCAGGCGCAGTTCATAGACTTCCGCCGCCGTGTCGCCCGCGATGGCCGCCGTGCCCTTCTCGTCGCGCGCGCGGCGTGCTCCCTCGGCGTTGCTGCTGACCGCGACGCGTTCGACCCCGGGCAGGTGCTCCTCCAGCCAGCTGCGGCATTGCGCCAGCGCCTGCGCGTGGGCGCAGATCCTTTCGATGGCCTGGAGGGATTCCATCCGCCCCATCAGGCAGTGATGGATGCGCAGCTCGACTTCACCGCAGATATGCAGCGGGCTGCCGATGAAGCGATCGAGCGTGTTGGTGACCGTGCCCTCGGTCGAATTCTCGATCGCCACGACGCCGAAGTCGGCGTTGCCGGCTTCCACCTCATGAAAGACCTCGTCGCTGGTGTTGAGCGCCAGCGCGCGCACGGAATGCCCGAAATGCTTGAACACGGCGGCCTGCGTGTGGGTGCCTTCCGGCCCCAGGAACGCCACCTTGAGCGGCTCCTGCTGGGCGAGGCAGGCCGACATGATCTCGCGGAACAGCCGGGCAATTTCCTCGTCACGGAGCGGACCTGCGTTGCGCTCGAGCGCGGCGCGCAGCACCTGCGCCTCGCGCTCCGGACGGTAGAAATCGACCGTGTGCCCGTCGGCGTGCTTGGATATGCCCACCTGCTGCGCCAGCAGGGCCCTTCGATTGAGCAGCTCCTGCAGCAGTTCGTCGACCGCATTGATCTCGGCGCGAATCTGCGCCAGCGGGGCTTTGGCGCCCGCCGCTGCGCCGCGCTTGTCGCGCTTGCCGCGCCGGCTAGCCACTCAGCCCCGCCCCCTGTTCAGCCACGATCCGTGCCGACAGCACCCCTTCGATCTGGCGGAGGTCCGCGACCAGCGCCGCGTCGACGTTGCCGTCGGTGTCGATCAGCGTATAGGCGAACTCGCCGCGCGATTTGTTGAGCAGGTCGGCAATGTTGATGCGGCCACGGGCCAGTCGCGTGGAGATCTGCCCCACCATGTTCGGCACGTTGCGGTTGGCGACGGCAATGCGCGTCGTGCCAGGCGTCCGCGGCAACAGGGTGTCCGGAAAGTTCACCGAATTGCGGATGTTGCCGTTCTCGAGGAAGTCACGCAGTGCCTCGGCGGCCATCACCGCGCAATTGTCCTCCGCCTCGCCGGTCGAGGCCCCGAGGTGCGGCAGCGCGATGGCGCGCGGCTGGGACTTGAGCGCATTGCTCGGGAAATCGCACACGTAGGCCAGGAGATGCCCGGAATCCAGGGCGGCCACGATGTCCGCCTCATTGACGATCTGCGCGCGGGCGAAATTCAGCACCACGCCACCGGGCCGCATCAGCTTCAGGCGGGTCGCGTTCACCAGGGCGCGGGTCTGCTCGTTCAATGGCACGTGCACCGTCACCGCGTCGGCGCGGGCGAACAGGTCATCGAGCGACTGGGCCTGCTGCACCGAGGAGGACAGCTGCCAGGCGCGCTGCACGGTGATCTGCGGATCGTAGCCCAGCACCCGCATGCCCAGCGCCTGCACCGCGTTCGCCACCTCGACACCGATCGCACCCAGCCCGATCACGCCGCAGGTGCGGCCCGGCAGCTCGAAACCCGAGTAGTCCTTCTTGCCTTTTTCGACTGCGACGTCGAGTGTCGCGTCGTCCCCCTTGAGGGAGCGGGCGAAATCCCAGGCCTGGCAGATGTTGCGGGCCGCGAGCAGCAGTCCTGCCAGCACCAGCTCCTTGACGGCATTGGCGTTCCCGCCGGGCGCGTTGAACACGGGTATACCCAGTGCGCTGAGTGAGGCGACGGGAATGTTATTGGTGCCCGCGCCGGCACGGGCCACGGCGAGGAGCGAGTCGGGGAGCGCGAACTCGTGCATGTTTGCCGAGCGCACCAGGATCGCGTGGGGCTGGCCGATCTCCGCAGCGACTTCATAGCCCTGGCTCGGGAGCTTCTCCAGTCCACGCCGGCTGATGTTGTTGAGAGTGAGGACGCGATATTTCATCTCAGCCGTTCCGGCGCGCAAAGTCGCGCATGAATTCGACCAGGACGTCCACTCCTTCAGGCGGCATGGCATTGTAGAGGCTGGCGCGCATGCCGCCGACCGAGCGGTGGCCCTCCAGGTTGACGAGCCCCGCCTCGCCCGCGGCCGCAATGAAGCTCTTGTCGAGCTCCGGCCGGGCAAGCGTAAAGGGCACGTTCATCCAGGAGCGGCACGCCCTCGCGACCGGATTGCGATAGAAATCCGACTCATCGATGGCCCGGTAGAGCTTGTCCGCCTTGGCGCGATTCCGCTCCCCCATCCGTGTCACGCCGCCCTGGCGCTTCAGCCATTTGAATACCAGGCCAGCGACATACCACGTGAAGGTGGGGGGTGTGTTGAGCATCGAGCCCTCGTCCGCCACCAGCTTGTAGTTGAGCACCGTGGGCGTCTCCGGCCGTGCCCGGCCCAGCAGCTCCTCGCGGACGATCACCACGCACAGGCCCGCCGGACCGATGTTCTTTTGCGCCCCGGCGTAAATCAGTCCAAAGCGGCTGACCTCGATGGACCGGGACAGGATCGTCGATGACATGTCGGCGACCAGCGGAGCCGCGCCCCGAGGCACGAACGGAAACTCCACGCCGCCGATGGTTTCATTGGGCGTGTAGTGCAGATAGGAGGCGTCAGGGCTCCGCTTCCAGGCCTCTTCGGCCGGGATGTCGTTGTAGTTGCTGCCCGCCGCGTCTGCGGCCACATTTACCCGGCAGAAGTGCTGCGCCTCGGAGAGCGCTTTCTTCGACCAGTGACCGGTATTGACGAAGTCCACGACGCTGCCTTTGACTGTCAGGTTCAGCGGCACTGCGGCGAATTGCCCCGTCGCCCCGCCCTGCAGGAACAGCACTTTGTAGCCGGCCGGAATCGACAGCAGCTCCCGCAGGTCCGCTTCGGCTTCCGCGGCACAGGCGGCGAAGGCCTTGCTGCGGTGGCCCACTTCCATGACGGACATGCCGCGGCCCTGCCAGTCGGTCAGTTCGTCGCGGACCTGTTCGAGGACTTCCAGCGGCAACACCGCCGGACCAGGCGAGAAATTGAATAGGCGCACGGGACTCCTCAACGGTAGTGAATGTGGGTCGTGGGCGCGGGCGGGGAACATGCTGTCAGGCGGGGTCGCAGCTACGGTGCATTCGCGTCCTCAGCACCGCTCATGCCGTCGGATCCGACGACATCGGCAGCGCCCTCTCCCTCGCCATTTTCCAGGCCCTCGACCCGCTCGATGCCGGTCAGCCGCTCGCCTTCGGCGAGGCGCATCAACCGCACGCCTTGCGTGTTCCGCCCGACCACCGAGATATCGCGCACCGGCGTGCGCACCAGCGCCCCGGTCGAACTGATGAGCATGAGCTCATGTGCGGTCTGCACCTGGAGTGCCGCCACCATATCGCCGTTGCGTTCGCTGGTCTGCAGGGCGATGACGCCCTGGCCGCCGCGGCTGTGGGCCGGAAATTCCTCCAGTGGTGTCAGCTTGCCGTAGCCGCTTTCTGAGGCGGTGAGAATGTGCCCCTCGCCGACCGCGATGAGCGCGATGAGCCGCTGGCCCAGCCCCAGGCGCACGCCGCGCACGCCGGTCGCATCGCGGCCCATGGGCCGCACTTCCTGTTCCTGGAACCGGATCGCCTTGCCGCCGCTGGTGCACAAGAGGATTTCGCGCGTGCCGTCGGTGAGCGCGACACCCACGAGATGGTCGTCGACCTGCAGGTCTACGCCAATGATGCCCGACGCGCGCGGCCGCGAGAACGCCGCCAGGGGCGTTTTCTTCACCGTCCCCAGGCTGGTCGCCATGAAGACGAAATGCTGCTCGTCGAACTGCTTGACCGGGAGCAGCGCATTGATTTTCTCGCCCGCTTCCAGCGGCAGCAGGTTGACGATCGGCTTGCCGCGCGAGCCACGGCCCGCCTGCGGCAACTCGAACACCCGCAGCCAGTAGACCTTGCCGCGATTGGAGAAACACAGCAGCGTGTCGTGGGTGTGGGCGATGAAGAACTTCTCGACGAAATCCTCGTCCTTCACGGCGGTCGCCGACTTGCCGCGACCGCCACGGCGCTGCGCCTGGTAGTCAGAGACCGGCTGCGCCTTCGCGTACCCCGCGTGCGAGAGCGTCACCACCATGTCCTGCGGCTCGATCAGGTCTTCGGTCGAGAGATTGAGATGATCGCGGCTGATCTCCGTGCGCCGCGCGTCCCCGTAGGCGTCGCGAATCTCCACCAGCTCGGCACGGATCTCCCTCGTCAGCCGGTCCGGGAGCGCGAGTATCTCGCTTAAGTCCACGATGCGGGTCAGCAGGTCGCGGTATTCGCCCACGATCTTGTCCTGCTCCAGTCCGGTGAGCCGGTGCAGGCGCATGTCGAGAATCGCCTGGGCCTGCACCTCGCTCAGGCGGTACCAGCCCGCGCTCATGCCAAACTCGCCCGGCAGCTTGTCGGGGCGCGAGGCCACCGGGCCGGCGCGTTCCAGCATGGCGGCCACCGCGCCCGGCGCCCACTCGCGGCTCATCAGCGCCGTACGCGCCTCGGGGGGCGCCGCCGCGGCCTTGATCACCGCGATGATCGGATCGATGTTGGCCAGCGCGACCGCCAGCCCCTCGAGCACGTGGGCGCGTTCACGCGCCTTGCGCAGCTCGAACACCGTGCGGCGCGTGATGACCTCGCGGCGGTGGCGCAGGAAGGCATCGAGCAGGTCGCGCAGGCCCATGAGCCGCGGCTGCCCGTCCTGGAGGGCAACCATGTTGATGCCGAACACCGTTTCCATCGGCGTCTGCGCGTACAGGTTGTTGAGCACGATCTCGGCGACCTCGCCGCGCCGCAGCTCGACCACGATGCGCATGCCGTCCTTGTCCGATTCGTCCCGCAGGCCGTCCTGCGCAATGCCATCGAGGAGCTTCTCGCGCACCAGGTCCGCGATGCGCTCGATCAGGCGCGCCTTGTTGACCTGGTAGGGCAGTTCCGTGACGACGATCGCCTGGCGTCCGCTCTTGCCGTCGATCTCCTCGATGCTGGCGCGCGCGCGAATCGACAGCCGGCCGCGGCCGCTCTTGTAGGCGGTGGCGATTTCCTGTGCGCCATTGATGATCCCCCCGGTCGGAAAATCGGGGCCCGGCACGATCTGCATCAATCCGGCCAGCGAAATCGCCGGGTCGTCGAGCAGGGCCAGGCAGGCGGTGACGATTTCCGTCAGGTTGTGCGGGGGGATGTTGGTCGCCATGCCGACCGCGATTCCCGAGGAGCCGTTGACCAGCAGGTTCGGAATGCGGGTCGGCAACACGGCCGGTTCGGTCTCCGACTCGTCGTAATTCGGCACGAAATCGACGGTTTCCTTGTCGATATCGGCCAGCAGTTCGTGCGCCAGCCGCGACATGCGCACTTCCGTGTAGCGCATGGCGGCCGGGGCATCGCCATCGACGGAGCCAAAGTTGCCCTGCCCGTCGACCAGGATGTAGCGCATGGAAAAATGCTGCGCCATGCGCACGATCGTGTCGTACACCGCGGTGTCGCCGTGCGGGTGATACTTGCCGATGACGTCACCGACGACGCGCGCCGATTTCTTGTAGGGCTTGTTATACTCGTTGCCGAGCTCACGCATCGCGTGCAGCACGCGCCGGTGCACGGGCTTGAGGCCGTCGCGGACATCCGGCAGCGCGCGGCCGACGATCACGCTCATGGCGTAGTCGAGATACGACTGTCGCATCTCGTCTTCCAGGTTGACCGGCAGGATTTCGCGCGCTATTTCAATCATGAGCAGACTTTGGATTTTGGCCTAGAAAGTTTAGCACATTGCCCCCTGCCCGGCCCGGCCCCAGAGGCCGGGGCGGAGCGGCCGGACGAGGCTTAAATGAGTGCCGCGTTGAACGTCGATGAGGCCGAGCTGGCGAAGTTCGATGCCCTGGCGCACCAATATTGGGATGCTTCCGGGCCACTGCGCACGCTGCACCGCCTCAATCCGGTGCGCGCCGGATTCATCGCCGCGCGGACCCGGCTGGCCGACGCGCGCGTGCTCGACGTGGGCTGCGGCGGTGGGCTGCTGTGCGAAGCGCTGGCGCCGCTCGGTGCACGGGTGAGCGGAATTGATCTGTCGCCGACGATGATCGAAGTGGCGCGGCTGCATGCCCAGAGCAGCGGCCTCGCCATCGAATATAGCCAGCAATCCGCCGCCTCCCTGGGCGCACTCGGCCCCGCACAGTACGACTGCGTGTGCTGCATGGAGCTGCTCGAGCACGTGCCCGAGCCGGCGGTGCTGATCGCCGAGCTGTCCGGGCTGCTGCGCCCGGGCGGTGCCCTGTTCGTTTCCACCATCAACCGCACCGCGCAGGCTTTCCTCGGCGCCATTGTGGCGGCCGAGTACCTGCTGGGCCTGCTGCCGCGCGGAACGCACGAGTTTGCGCGCTTCGTCGCACCCGCCGAGCTGGCCCGCGCCGGCCGCAGCGCCGGCCTGGAGCTGCGCGAGCTCACCGGCCTTGGCTACGATCCGTTGACGCACTCGGCGCGCCTGGTGCCCAGCACCGCGATCAATTACCTGGCTTACTTCAGCCGCGCGCTGGATCCGCAGTGAGGGCGTCGCGACGGGCGCATGCGGCGCTCTTCGATCTGGACGGCACGCTGCTGGACACGGCGCCGGATCTGGCCGCTGCGCTCAATGCGCTGCTGCGCGAAGAGCAACGTCCGGCCCTGGAACTCGCCCTGGTCCGCCCGCACGTCTCCAGCGGCGCAGTGGCCGTGGTGCGCCGCGGCTTTCCCGGCGTCGGCGGCGAGTCCTTCGAGCGCCTGCGGCGCCGCTTCCTCGAGCTCTATGGAGCGGCGGTCAGCGTGCACTCGCGCCTGTTTCCGGGCTTCGAGGCGGTACTGGCGACGCTGGACTCGCAGCGCCTGCCCTGGGGCATCGTGACCAACAAGGCCCGGTGGCTGACCGAACCGCTGCTGGCGGATCTCGGATTGCTGTCGCGCGCGGCCTGCGTGCTGAGCGGCGATTCGTTGCCGGAACGCAAACCGCACCCGCGGCCGCTGCTCGTGGCCGCCGAGCGGATCGGGGTGGCCCCGGCCGACTGCGTGTTCGTCGGCGATGCGCTGCGCGACGTGCAGGCCGCGTGCGCCGCCGGCATGGTGCCGCTGGCGGTGCGCTACGGCTATCTCGACCCGGACGACAATCCGCTCAGCTGGCCCGTTGCCGCCTGGCTTGACGTGCCTTCCGACCTGTTGCCCTGGCTGCAGCTCGAGGGGTCGCAGACGGGCGTGGGCCGCGTGGCGGAGGCGGCACCGTGAGTGCGACCTGGATGCTCGCGATTGCCGTGGCCGCGGCCGCTGGCGCGATCGCGCTGCTGGCCTGGGTGCTGGCACAGCGCCACCGGGCGGCACTCGCGGCCCTGCAATCACAACTCGGCGCCAGTGTTGCGGAGCTCGCCAACAACGCGCTGCGCAACAACACGGACATGTTCCTGAAACTGGCGCGCGAATCCTTCGCACGTGACCAAGGCGAGGCGCAGGCGACGCTGCGCGAGCGCGAGGCGGCTCTCGGGCAGCTGGTGGAGCCGCTCGCCAAGGCGCTGGAAAAAACCGAGCAGCAGCTGGTCGGCCTGGAACGCGAGCGTCGCGATGCCTTCAGCAGCCTGCGCACGCAGATCGAACAGCTGGCCCTGGGGCAAAGCGCGCTGCAGCGGGAGACACGCAACCTGGTCGGTGCGCTGCGCCGGCCCGAAGTGCGCGGCCGCTGGGGCGAATTGACCCTGCGCCGGGTCGTCGAGGTTGCCGGCATGTCGGAGTATTGCGATTTCTCCGAGCAGGCCACCGTGAGCGGTGCGGCCGGTTCGCTGCGCCCCGATCTGGTGGTGCGCATGCCGGAGGGACGGGAGCTGGTCGTCGATGCCAAGACACCGCTCGATGCCTACCTGGATGCGATCGATGCCACCAGCGACGAGGCGCGTGCGGCGGCACTCAGCCGCCACGCCCAGCAGCTCGAGTCCCGGGTGCGCGAGCTGGCGAGCAAGGCCTACTGGAGCCAGTTCAGGAAAAGCCCGGAGTTCGCGGTGCTGTTCCTGCCCGGCGATCAGTTCCTGAGCGCGGCGCTGACCGAGCGGCCCGAGTTGCTCGAAAATGCCATGCGCCAGGGCATCGTGCTCGCCACGCCCGCCACGCTGATCGCGCTGTTCAAGGCGGTAGCCTATGGCTGGCGCCAGTCGGCGGTGGCGGAGAACGCGGCGCGGATCCTCGAGCTGGGCCAGGACCTGCACCGGCGTCTCGGAAACTTTGTCGGCCATCTTGGCCGGGCCGGACAGCGTCTGGGCGCGACGGTCGATGCTTACAACGACGCAGTGGGCTCGCTGGAGCGCCAGGTGATGCCGCAGGCGCGCCGGTTTACCGAGCTTGGCACGATCAGCAGCGAGCCTCTGCCCGAGCTCGCTCCCGTGGACCGCCTGACCCGCAGCGTCAATCTGCATCCGGACGATCAGGCCGTGAAGAAGGAATGAGCGGAGCCGTCACGCTGGACGAGACGGCGATCCGGCAGTATCTGGCGCCACCGGCACTGCTGGCGGGCCGCGTCATTGCCGTGACGGGCGCCGGTGACGGGATGGGCCGGGCGGTAGCACTGGCCGCCGCGGCGCGCGGCGCGCAGCTGGTGCTGATCGGGCGCACGGTCAAGCGCCTCGAGGCGGTGCACGCGCAGATCGCCGCCGACGGCGGCGGCGGCTGCGGCGGCGAGGCGAGCATCGCGCCGCTCGATCTGGAACGCGCGCTGGCGGTGGACTATGACGGATTGGCTGCGGCGCTGGGTACGCGCTACGGCCGGCTCGACGGGCTGGTGCACTGTGCCGCGCAGCTTGGGGCGCTCGCCCCGATCGAACACTACGACATGCTCAACTGGTGCCGCGTCCTGCACGTGAACCTGACGGCGGCCTTTGCCCTCACCCAGGTCCTGCTCCCGGCGCTGCGCGCGTCCAGCGACGCTTCCGTGATTTTCAGCTCGAGCAGTGTCGGCCGGCGCGGGCGTGCCCACTGGGGCGCCTACGCGGTATCGAAGTTCGGCATCGAAGGGCTGGCGCAGGTGCTGGCTGACGAACTCGAGGGCGGCACCGCGGTGCGCGTCAATGCCGTCAATCCCGGCCCGGCGCGCACGCGCCTGCGGCGCCAGGCGTTTCCGGCCGAGAACAGCGCGAGCGTGCCAGACCCCTCCGCGCTGGTGCAGCCCTACCTGTGGCTGCTGGGACCGGACAGTCGCGGTGTCAGCGGGCGGAGTCTGGACTGTCAGCCGCTGAGCTCGCCGCTCCGGCCGGCCTGAGGAGCGAGTCGATCTCGGCCGGGAGCAATTCCCGCCAGCGACCGCGAGGCATGCTGCGCTCGAGCTGCAGGGAGCCGAGCCGCACGCGCATCAGCCGGCTGACGGCCACGCCCTGGCGCTCCAGCAGTTGCCGCAGATCATTGCCACTCGCCCCGATCGTTTCGATCTGGTACCAGTGATTGCTCGCGCTGCCGCCCGCAGCATCGATGCGCAGTACTTGCAGGGTCGAGCCCCGATCGAGCTGCCCGCCCAGGATGCCCGAGCGCTGCTCAGCGTTGAGCTCCCCGCGCACCCGCAGACTGTAGGCCACCGGCTGCGCGCGCACCGCGCGCTGCAGGCGCACGGCCAGCGAACCATCGGCCGTCAGCAGCTCCAGCCCGCCGTCGACCTGCGGCAGCGGGCTGATGCTCATGAAGCGCGGCCCGGCACGACGCGGCAACTGCGCGGCGAAGGAATCAGCGCTCGCGGGTGTCGACAGCAGCGGCAGGCCCGGTGAGCGGTGACAGAGCAGCACGGGCCGATCCCTGGCCGGATCGGTCTGGCGGATCAGCCGTCCATCGAGGCGCAGCTGATCATTCGCGTCGACCCGATCGCCCAGCACGGCGGCCCGGCCGTTGATCGAGAGGCGGCCGGCGCGAATCCATTGTTCGGCCTCGCGGCGCGAGGCCACGCCCAGGCGGGACAGGAGCTTTTGCAGGCGCTCGGGCTCCTGCTCGTGCGGCATGGCGGAATCAGTCTTCGGAGGCCGCACCGGAGGCGACCAGGCCCGGCGCTGCGGCCGTGGACAGGGGCGCCAGGGTGGGTTCATCGTCCAGGTCACCCGCATCATCGGCGAGCAGCACGGGACCGGGCCGCGCATCGGCCTCCCCTTCGGCATCG
This sequence comes from Steroidobacteraceae bacterium, assembly GCA_035300345.1. Lineage (GTDB taxonomy): Bacteria > Pseudomonadota > Gammaproteobacteria > Steroidobacterales > Steroidobacteraceae > FEN-1191. The sequence continues at coordinate 71,519 of DATGVM010000031.1, read as the reverse complement.
ACCTGCAGCGCCAGCTGCGGATTGATCTCGGCCAGGCCGCGCAGCTCCGCCAGCGGTGGCAGTTCATCGACGGTGCGCAGGCCGAAGTAGTCGAGGAACTCGCGCGTGGTACCCAGCAACTCCGGCCGCCCCGGCAATTCCCGGTGGCCCACGACGCGCACCCAGCTCCGCTCCAGGAGCGTGCGCACGATGTCCGAATTCACCGCCACGCCGCGCACGGCCTCGATTTCGGCGCGCGTGATGGGCTGGCGGTAGGCGATCAGCGCCAGCGTCTCGAGCAGGGCGCGCGAATAGCGCTGCGGGCGCTCCGGCCACAGGCGCGACACTTCGGTGGCGAACTCCCGCCGCACCTGGATGCGCACGCCACTGGCCGTCTCCTTGAGTTCGAGCGCGCGCCCGGCATACTCGCCCTCGAGCGCGGTGAGGCTGGCCCGGATCGCCGCGGTGCCCGGCCGTTCGCTCTCACCGAACAGTGCGGCAAGTTCTTCCAGCCTGAGCGAACGTCCGGCCGCCAGCAGACCTGCTTCCAACACGTTCTTGATGTATTGCTCGTTCATGATCGACTCTGGGGCTGCGACGGGGAGTCCTCCGCAACGGGCACGAGCTGCAGTGTAGGGGCAGGCGTGGCCCGACGCACGTGGAGCGGTGCCAGCGCTTCGGTCTGCACAATCTCGATCAGGCCTTCACGCAGCAGCTCCAGGATCGCCACGAAGGTCACGGTAACGCCCATGCGGCCCTCGGAGGGACTGAACAGGCGCACGAAATCGGTGAACGCACCGGGCTCCAGGGCCGCCAGTATGCTGCTCATGCGTTCACGCACCGAGAGCGGTTCGCGCTGGATGTGGTGGTGCGCAAACATCTGGGCGCGCGTTGCCACCTCGCGGAAGGCCAGCAGCATCTCGCGCAGCGCGACCTGGGGCAGCACCCGCGCAACCGGCCGCTCGCGCAGCACGGCGCTGGCCTGGAACACGTCCCGCTCCAGCCGCGCCAGCTGGTCCACGTCGCTCGCCGCGCGCTTGAAGCGTTCGTACTCCTGCAGCCGGCGCACCAGCTCGGCGCGCGGATCCTCTTCACCGTCCGCGCTGTCGTCCGAGCGCGGCAGCAGCATGCGCGATTTGATCTCGGCGAGGGTGGCGGCCATCACCAGGTATTCGCCCGCCAGTTCCAGCTGCAGATCCTGCATCAGCTCGATGTAGCGCATGTACTGGCGCGTGATCTCGGCGATGGGTATGTCCAGGACGTCGAGATTCTGGCGGCGGATCAGGTACAGCAGCAGATCGAGGGGCCCCTCGAAGGCCTCGAGAAACACCTCGAGCGCCTGCGGCGGGATATACAGATCGCGCGGCATCTGCGTCACCGGCTCGCCATTGACGATGGCGAAGGGCATCTCTCCCTGCTCGGGCAGCGCCGGCAGCGCTGGCAGCGGCGGCGCCGGGGGCGGACTGGAGACGACGACTTTAAGATCGGGTTTCATAGCCGTGATTCTATTCTGCGCGCAGGTGCATCGCCCGGCGCACATCGTCCAGGGTATGCCGCGCCGTTTCGCGCGCCTTCTCCGCGCCCTGGGCCAGCAGATTCTTCACCAGATCGGGGTTGTCCTGGTAGTCCCGGGCGCGCTCGCGCATGCCCGTCACCTCGGCCACCACCTTTTCGATCAGCGGCTGCTTGCACTCCAGGCAACCGATGCCCGCACTGCGGCAGCCCGCGCTCGCCCAGCCGCGGGTGGCCTCGTCGGAGTAGATGCGGTGCAGATCGAACACCGGGCAGATCTCCGGATTGCCCGGATCGGTGCGCCGCACGCGCGCCGGATCGGTCTGCATGGCCTTGAGCTTGCGCACCACGCTGTCCGGTTCCTCGCGCAAGCCGATGGTGTTGCCATAGGACTTCGACATCTTGCGCCCATCGAGTCCCGGCACCTTGGGCGTGGCGGTCAGCAGCACGCCGGGCTCGGGCAGGATGCTGACGCTGGTGCCTTCCAGGTAACCGAGCAATCGCTCCCGGTCGGCCACCGTGATGCGCGTATTGCCGCTGACCAGGTTGCGCGCCCGCTCCAGGGCACCGGCGTCGCCCTTCTCCTGGAACTGCTTGCGCAATTGGCGGTACAGCGTGATGTTGCGCCCGCCCAGTTCCTTGATCGCCCGCTCCGCCCGCAGCTCGAAATCGGGTTCCTGGCCATAGAGGTGGTTGAAGCGCCGCGCGATCTCGCGCGTGATCTCGACGTGCGCCACCTGATCCTCGCCGACCGGCACGAAAGCCGGGCGGTACAGCAGGATGTCGGCGCTCTGCAGCAACGGGTAGCCCAGAAACCCGAAGGTGGCCAGGTCCTTTTCGCGCAACTGTTCCTGCTGATCCTTGTAGCTCGGCACGCGCTCGAGCCAGCCGAGCGGCGTGATCATCGACAGCAGCAGGTTCAGTTCCGCATGCTCGGGCACCTGTGACTGCACGAACAGGGTCGCGACCCCCGGATTCAGGCCGGCGCTCAGCCAGTCCACCACCACTTCGTGGATCATGGACTGCAGGCCCGCCGTGTCGTCATAGCCGGTGGTGAGTGCATGCCAGTCAGCAACGAAGAAATAGCATTCGTACTGATACTGCAGATCGACCCAGTTGCGCAGGGCCCCGTGGAAGTTTCCCAGGTGCAGCGGGCCAGTCGGGCGCATACCGGAAAGCACACGCCTGGCTTGCGGAGCAGAACTCATCAAGGCTGGATCCAGGCACGCCGTCAGTGGCGAGGCCGGCATTATACGGGCCGCGGCCCCGCCCGTCTCAGCCGCCCACGCCGGGCAGGCGCGCGCGGCCCTGGCGCAGGATCACCGGCGGCGACACCGCCAGGTCAACGACCGTCGTGGGCTCCAGGCCACAATTTCCGGAATCCAGCACCGCGTCGATCTGGTGCTCGAGGCGGACGCGGATTTCCTGGCCATCGGTGAGCGGCACCAGTTCGCCCGGCAGCAGCAGCGTTGAACTCATGATCGGCTCACCGAGCTCGGCGAGCAGCAGCCTGGGTACCTGGTGGTCCGGAATCCGGATGCCGATGGTGCGCCGCTGCGCGTGTTGCAACCGGCGCGGTGTTTCGCGCGTCGCGGGCAGCAGGAAGGTGAAGGGTCCGGGAGTCGCCGCCTTCAGCAGCCGGAACTGCCAGGTCTCCACGCGCGCATAGCGGGCAATCTCCGCCAGGTCGCGGCACACCAGCGTGAAGTGATGATGGCGGTCCGCGGCGCGAATGCGACGGATCCGCTCGAGCGCCTGGGCGTCGCCGATATGGCAGCCCAGCGCGTAGCAGCTGTCCGTCGGGTAGGCGATCAGCCCGCCACTTTGCAGGATCTGTACCGCCTGGCGGATGAGACGCAGTTGTGGGTTCTGCGGGTGCAATTCGAAATACTGGCTCAAGCGGCTAATATACGCGGCTGATCTGCGACCGGAGTGGCTCTCATTGTGATCACAGGTATTCCCCGATGCAGGCCGTGCTGAATTTCCTGCCGCTGGCGGCCTTCCTCCTGGCCTTCAAGCTGGCCGGCATCTACGTGGCCACCGGCACGTTGATGGCCGCCATGGTGTTGCTGGCGCTGCTCGATTACGTGCGCCTGCGGCGCGTGTCAAAGATGCACGCGCTGAGCACGGTCCTGGTGCTGGTGTTCGGCGCCGCGACGCTGGCGCTGCGCGATCCCCTGTACCTGCAGCTCAAGCCGACGATACTGATGTGGCTCCTGGCCCTGGCGTTCCTGGCAAGCCAGTGGATCGGCACGGCGCCGCTGGCGCAGCGCATGCTCGAGCCCACGCTTGGCGACGGGCCCGCCATCGAGCGGGCACTGTGGGTACGCATCAACCTCGTGTGGGTCGTGGCCTACCTGTTGCTGGGCGTGCTCAATCTTTTTGTGGTGCACCTGGTTACGATCCACGTCGCCAGCCTGCAGAGCTACGTCTACTTCAAGGTATTCGGATTGACGATTGCCCTCGCCGCGCTGGCCGTGGGCCAGGCCCTGTGGCTGCAGCGGCGTGGCGAGGCGGCATGAGCGGTCCAGGCGATGTGGCCTCCCGCGTCGAGCGCATCCAGGCGCGTTTGCGCGAGTGCCTGCACCCGCTCAAGCTCGAGATTCGCGACGACAGTGCGGCCCACGCCGGCCATGTGGGCGGGGGCGGCAAGGGGCACTTTCGCCTCCTGATCGTGTCCGAGGAGTTTTCCGGCAAGACTCTGGTGCAGCGCCATCGCTTGGTGCACGATGCGCTCGCCTCACTGCTCGAGTCGGACATCCATGCCCTGGTGCTGAACGCCCGGTCCCCTGAAGAAATGTCTTAAGTACATGCTGTAACTATATGAGAGATCAAATGAATATCTTTAGATTTTCGGTACTCGGAATGGCCCTGCTGCTCTCGGCGTGCGCCCAGAAGTCCAGCCAGACGCCAGGTGCCGATGCCAATTCCAAACCGGTGGCGACCGTCAACGGCCGTGCCCTGACCGGCGGGCAATTCGATTTCTTCACCAAGAATGTCGCTGGCAAGCCGGCCTCTGAGCTCAACGCGGATCAGCGTGGGCAGGCACTCGATACGCTGGTGCGCGCCGAAGTGGTGGCGCAGCAGGGAGAAAAGGAAGGCGTCGACAAGCAGAGCGACACCATTTCGGCGCTTGCCATGGCGCGCCTGGAGATACTCGAGCAGGCGGTGATGGCCAACTACATGAAGGACCGCAAGGCGACCGACGCGGAGCTCAAGGCAGAATACGACGCGCAGGTCGCGGCGCTGCCGAAGTTTCAGTACCGGGCGCGGCACATCCTGGTCAAGAGCAAGGACGAAGCGGACAAGATCATCGCCCAGCTCAAGAAGGGCGCGAAGTTCGAAACGCTGGCGGCTGCGCAGTCGCTGGACGGCTCCAAGGCGAACGGCGGGGACCTGGGCTGGTTCAGTTCCCAGAACATGGTCAAGCCCTTTGCCGACGCCGTCGCTGCGCTCAAGAAGGGTGAGACCACGGCGGCGCCCGTGCAGACCGAATACGGCTGGCACGTCATCCGCCTCGATGACACGCGCGAGTCCGCGCCGCCCGCCTTCGACGTCGTGAAGACCAAGCTGGAGCAGATCGTCGAAGCAAAGAAGTTCAAGACCTACAGCGACGGCCTGCTGGCGGCTGCGAAGGTCGTGAAGACTCCCTGAGCGCGCCCGCTCGGCGCGAGTGCGGATTGCCCGGGTGATCAGCCCGATTGATCAGCCCGGGCGCTCGCCCCGCAGCAGCCGTTCGAGCCCGGCTTCGTCCAGCACCGTGATGCCCAGTTCGCGCGCGCGGGTCAGCTTCGACCCCGCCTCGCTCCCGGCGATCACATAGCTGGTGCGGCTGGAGACCGAGGAGCTCAGGCGGGCGCCCAGCTCCTGCAACGCCGCGGTCGCCGCTTCGCGCGTCATTGATCCGAGCGTACCGGTGAGCACCACCGTCAGCCCCGCCAGCGGCTGCGCGGTCACCGCGCGCGCCGTGCCCTCGGGCCATTTGAGCCCGGCCGCCAGCAGACGCTCGATGACCTGCTGGTTGGCCCGCGCCGCAAAGAAGGCCTGCACATGGGCAGCGACCACCGGGCCGACATCCGGCACCTCCTCGATCTGTCCGGCGCTTGCGCCCTGGATCGCCGCCAGCGTGCCGAAATGCCGTGCCAGGGCTGCTGCGGTCGCTTCGCCGACATCGCGGATGCCGAGCGCATGCAGGAAGCGCGGCAATGTGGTCTGCTTGCTGCGCGCCAGCGCCGCGAGCACGTTCGCCGCGGATTTCTCGCCCATGCGCTCCAGCCCGGCCAGATCCTCCAGCTTCAGCCCGTACAGATCGGCCGGCGTAGCGACCAGGGCGCCATCCACGAGCTGCTCGACGAGCTTGTCACCCAGGCCCTCGATATCCAGGGCGCGACGACTGGCAAAGTGCAGCAGGGCTTCCTTGCGCTGCGCGGCGCAGTTGAAGCCGCCGCTGCAGCGCGCGGCCGCCTCCGCCTCGGCGCGCACCACCGGTGAGCCGCAGACCGGGCACTTGAGCGGCAGTTTGACGCGCCGTGTCCCGGCGGGCCGGCGCTCGGTCAGCACTCGCACCAGCTCCGGAATCACATCGCCGGCGCGGCGAATGATCACCGTATCGCCGCGCCGCACGTCCTTGCGTGCGATCTCGTCCATGTTATGCAGTGTCGCGTTGCTGACCGAGGCGCCCCCGACCATGACGGGCTCGAGGCGCGCTACCGGGGTCAGGACGCCGGTGCGGCCTACCTGGAAGTCCACATCGCGCACCACCGTCATGGCCTCGTCGGCGGGGAACTTGTGGGCGATCGCCCAGCGGGGCGCGCGACTCACCTGTCCGAGCTGCAGCTGGTCCGCGCGGCGATTCACTTTGTAGACCACGCCGTCGATCTGGTAGGCGAGCTGGTCCCTGCGCTCCAGCAGCTGGCGGTAGTACTGCAGGCAGCCCGCCACGCCGCTCACCACTCGCGTTTCCGGGTTGACGCGCAGTCCCCAGGAAGCGAGCTGGTCCAGCAGTTCGCGCTGGCTCGCCGGTTCGGCCCTGCCCTGCCAGGCGCCCACGCCATAGAAAAACGCCGCCAGCGGCCGGCGGGCGCTCACGCGCGAATCGAGCTGGCGCAAAGCGCCAGCCGCGGCGTTGCGCGGGTTGACGAACAACTTGTCGCCCGCAGCCGCGGCCGTCTCGTTGAGCTGCCTGAAGCCAGCCAGCGGCATGTAAACCTCGCCGCGCACTTCCAGCAGTTCAGGCGCCTCGCCTTCGAGGCGCAGCGGAATCGAGCGGATCGTGCGCACGTTGGCGGTCACGTCCTCGCCGGTGCTGCCATCCCCGCGTGTCGCCGCCTGCACCAGCGCGCCGCCCTGGTAGCGCAGCGAGACTGCAAGTCCGTCAAGCTTGGGTTCGGCGCAATACTCGACGCTGCTCGCCCCTGCGCCGCTGGCGGCGCCTGCAGCGCTGGCCAGCCGTTCGCGCACGCGGCGCTCAAAGCCCTCGACGTCGACGTCGCTGAAGGCATTGTCCAGCGACAGCATGGGCACGGCGTGCGCCACCGGCGCAAAGGCCGCAGCGGCCGCGCCACCCACCCGCTGGGTGGGAGAATCAGCGGTGACCAGTTCCGGGTGGGCCGCTTCCAGCGCGCGCAGCTCCTGCATGAGCCGGTCGTATTCCGCGTCGGGAATCTCCGGTTCATCCAGCATGTAATAGCGATGATCGTGGCGTGCGAGCTGCGCGCGCAGGGAAGCGGCCTGCGTCGCGGCGCTACTCAATGCGCGCGCTCCGCGCGCGCGCCCCCGGCGTCGACGGCGCTCATGCAACGCTCGCGCCATTTGGCCCGCGCCGCGCCGGTGAACGGGGCGCCGCTTTCATCCTGCACCAGGCCCGCAACGCGGCCCGCGAGCTCCTCGGCCACGGTGGCCAGGCGCTCCAGCGCGAGGCGCGGTGCAATCGGTCCGGGCAGCACGGCGAACAGATTGATGCCCGCAAAGCGCTCCAGGTCCATCGTGGCCGGATCGAGGGTACCCGGCCGCACCAGGCTGGCCGCGCTGAGCACGACGCGGCCATCTTCGGCCGGCAGGTGGAAGATGCCCAGTTGCCCGTGGCGGAAACCGCAGCCGGCCAGACCCTGTCGCAGCGCCCGTCCGGCCAGGCGGTCCTGCCGTGCGGAGACAATTCGCAGCGTCACGATGTGCCGCTCTTCGTCGGCTGGCCACTCCACACGCAGCGGAGGCAACTGCGCGGATGGCAGCTCCGCTGGAGAGGAGGTCAGCGGACCGAGCTGGACGTCGTCACCGTCATCCATGAACTGGAGTGGCGCGGCCACCAGCGGTGGATCCGGACTGATGGGCAGTTGTGGGTCGGACCAGTCGATGTCGGGGGTGGTACGGTGACCCCGGTCGGTGGGCTTGCCGCTGTCCTGGGACCGATGCGCGCGACGGCTCTCCCGCCAGATCAGCACCGCCAGGAACAGGGCTCCGGCAGCGAGCAGGATGGGGCGTAACCAGGTCATCCGCCCTACACCGCCGCCAGCCGCACGGCTTCGTCGACGTCGACCGAAACCAGGCGCGATACACCCGGCTCATTCATCGTGACACCGAGCAGCTGCGAGGCCAGCTCCATGGTGGTCTTGTTGTGGGTGATGAAAATGAACTGCACCCGGCCCGCCATCTCGCGCACGATCTCGCAGAAGCGGCTGACGTTGTGCTCATCGAGCGGCGCATCCACCTCGTCCAGCAGGCAGAACGGCGCCGGATTCAGGTCGAATATCGAAAACACCAGCGCCACCGCGGTCAGGGCCTTCTCACCACCCGACAGCTGCGAAATGGTGCTGTTGCGCTTGCCCGGCGGGCGCGCCATGACCGCCACGCCCGCGGCCAGCGGATCATCCCCGACCAGCTCCAGGTAGGCGTGCCCGCCACCGAACAGGCGCGGAAATTTTTCCTTCAGGCCGGCATTGATGCGCGTGAAGGTCTCCTCGAACCGCGCGCGCGTCTCCTTGTCCATGCGCTTCATGGCTTCTTCGAGCGTCGTGAGCGCATCGCTGACGTCGGTGAACTGGCGATCCAGATAGGTCTTGCGCTCCGACTGCTGCTGCAGCTCCTCGATGGCGGCCAGGTTGACCGGGCCCAGTCGCTCGATATCCGCGCGCGCCTCCTCGAGCCGCGATTCCCAGTCGGCAATCACGGCTTCCGGCGGCAATGCCGCACTGACGGCGGCGAAGTCGGCGCGGGTCTGCGCGAACTGCTCCGCGAGCGCCTCGCGTCGCACACGCGATTCCTGGGCGGCGAGCCGCACCTCTTCCATGGCCGCGCGCGCTTCCGCCACGCGCCCCTCTGCGGCGAGCCGGCGCTCCTCGAGGGCACGCAACTCGCGATCGGCGTCCGCCAGCCCCAGCCGCGCCGTGGCGAGATCCGCCTCCACTTCCAGCCGCCGGTCGAGCGAAGACTGGAGCCGCTCCTGCAGCTCCAGCACCGGAGCGTCGCCGTCGGCGAGTTCGGCACTCAACGCCTCGTGACGCTGTGAGAGCTGGGCGCGCTGGTCGACCAGGCGCGTCGCGGCCGCGTGCATGGACTCGAGCGTCGAGCGCCGGCTCTCGTGGCGCACCAGTATCTCGCGCAGCGCCAGTTGCGCCCCCTGCGCCGCGAGGCGCGCGGCGGCGGAACCCTCGCGGTGCATGTCGCGCTCGACGGTGAGCTGCGGCAGCAGACTGTCCAGTCGCTGCAGCTCCTCGAGCGCCGCGGCGTGGCTCTGGCGCGCCGTGCTCAGCCCGGCTCGCGCCTGGTTCAGCTCGCCCGCGACTTCGTCGCGATCGCTCTCCAGCCGCGTGCCGCGCAGGCTCGCCTCCTCCAGGCGCGCCTGCAGCGCGCCGAGCTGGGCGCGCAGCTCGCCATGGTCGCGATGCGCGTGCTGGATCTGTGCCTGGGCTTCGTCACGGCGCATTTCCGCATTGAGTGCCTCGGCGCGCACGGCCTCGAGCGCCGCTTCGCCGGCGCGCTGCGCCGCCTCCGCCGCACCGGATTCGCCACCCAGTACCTTCAGGCGCTGGGCGCGCTCCAGTACCCCGGCACGCGGATCGCCTCCGCGGCGCAGGCGCAGCCAGTCGCGCCCCAGCCATTCTCCACCCGCTGTGACCAGCGTTTCATCAGGCGCCAGGCGGCGCCGCTCGCGGAGCGCCTGCGCGAGCGTCTCGCAGGTCAGCACGCGGGCGAGCCTGGCCATCAGGGCTCGAGGTCCGCGGACCCGGGCCGCCAGGGTGCCGGCTTTGCCCGCGCCGCCCACGGCGCTCGTCTCCAGGAACGCAACGCTGCCGCTGGGCAGCTTTTGGAATTCCTCACCGAGCCGATCCAGGTCATCCACGCACACGGCTTCCAGGTAGTCGCCCAGCACGGTCTCGACCGCGTGTTCCCAGCCCGGATCCACGCTGAGCGCGGCGGCGACGCGCGTGGGTCCACCGCCACCGAGGTGTGCGCCGAGGGCGTCGAGCCAGGCCGCCGCCGCAGGATCCTTCTCGCTCAGGGCCGCGCGCTGCAGGGCGCCCAGGGACAGGAACTCCGCGCGCGTACGGTCCCGCTGCGTACGCAGCAGTTCCAGCTGCTGCTCGCACTCGCGCTGAGCCCCGCGCAAACGCAGGGCCTCGGCCTGTGCCGCGGCCAGGTGAGCCTCCAGGGCGGTGGCCCGTTGGCGGGCCGCCGCCTCACGCTCCACCAGCGACTCCAGTGGCGAGCGGGCGCGCAGCTTGCCGACCGCTTCATGCTCAAGCAGCAACCGGTCGGCCTGCGCCTGCAGCCGCAGCAGCTGGCTCTCGAGCTGCTCGATCCGTGCCGCCTCGACCCCCCGGCCCTGATGCGCGGCACCGAGTTCGCGGTTGTAAGCCTCCCACCGCTCCTGCCACTGGGCCAGCTGCGCATCGGCCTCCGCCAGCGCCTCGCTGCTGGCCTGCTCGGCCTGGCGCAACCGCGCCAGCTCCGGGGCCAGGGCCGCGATCTCCGTCTGCAGCTGCCCTTCGCGCTCCTGGTCGGTCCGCATCTGCGCCCCAACCTCGTCCAGCGCGGCGACGGTCTGCTCCAGATCCTGGCGATGGCGCTGCCGCAGCTCGGTGGTGTAGCGGATGTTCTCTTCGGTGCGGGTGACTTCGGCCCCCAGATCGTAGTAGCGGGACTGCACCCGCTCGAGTGCGCCGCCGAGCTCGCCGTGAAAGACCCGCTGCTTCAGCAGCGCCGCCTCGCAGGCGCGCTGCTCGGCGAGCTCCTGCTGCATGCGCAGTTCACGCGCGCGGCTGCTCGCCTCCTGCACGATCCCACCGCTGTCGAGTTCCCGCATGCGCAACGCGAGCAGCTCGGCGTGCAGGCTGCGCTCGCGGGCGCGCAGTTCCTGGAAGCGCCGCGCGGCGGCGGCCTGGCGCTGCAGGTGACGGATCTGCTTGTCGACCTCGTCACGCAGGTCCTGGACGCGGGCCAGGTTGTCGCGGGTATCGAGTATGCGACCCTCGGTCTCGCGCCGGCGCTCCTTGTAGAGGGAAATCCCCGCGGCTTCCTCGATGAAGGCGCGCATGTCGTCCGCGCGCGCCTCGATCACGCGCGAGATCATGCCCTGCTCGATGATCGCGTAGCTGCGCGAACCCAGGCCGGTGCCGAGAAACAGCTGCGTGATGTCCTTGCGCCGGCAGCGGCCGCCGTTGATGAAATAGGTGGAGCTGCCGTCGCGGGCCACCAGGCGCTTGAGGGAGATTTCGGAGTAGCTGGCGTAGGCGCCGCCGATCTTGCCGTCGCTGTTGTCGAAAACCAGCTCGACGGAGGCCGTGCCCACGGGCTTGCGGGAGCTCGAGCCGTTGAAGATGACGTCGGCCATCGAATCGCCGCGCAGGTGCCGCGCCGACAGCTCGCCCATCACCCAGCGCACGGCGTCGATGACGTTGGACTTGCCGCAGCCATTCGGACCCACCACACCCGTGAGGTTGCTCGACAGATGCACCGTGGTCGGATCGACAAAGGACTTGAAGCCGGTCAGTCGGATCTTGCTCAGTCGCATCAGCCTGCCCTGTGGTGCGCAAGGATTGCGGCAGCCCGCATGCCGGTAGTGTAAATTATTCGGCACTCGCAATCGATCATTAAGCGCCCCGCGTGACATGTCGCCACAAGCCAACACCACCCTGGAAACCTTCGCCAATCCCGCTCCGGAGCGCGACTACGCCATCCGGATGATCATCCCGGAGTTCACCTGCCTGTGTCCGCGGACCGGCCAGCCTGATTTTGCGACGCTCGAACTCGAATACGTCGCCGATCGCCTGTGCGTCGAACTCAAGTCGCTGAAGCTCTACGTCTGGTCGTACCGGGACCGCGGGGCGTTCCATGAGGCCGTGACGAACGAGATCGTGGGCGAGCTGGTGCGCGTGCTCGCGCCGCGCTTCCTGCGCCTGAGCGCGCGCTTCAATGTGCGCGGCGGCATCAGCACCACCATCGTCGCGGAGCACCGCCAGCCGGGCTGGGCAGCCCCCGCCAGCGTCGTGCTTCCCTAGGCTTTTTCCCCTTCAATTGCCAGCGAAGTACGCCCCGGGTTCGTCCTGGTGGAAGCGCTGTACACCCCGGCCGCCCCCGGTATAATCGCGCGCTCGAAAATGACCCAACCGCGGAAAGTCTTCCTCCCAGGAGCGCACGATGGCCAGCAAGAAGCCGGCGTCCAAGACCCGAAAAGCAGCCCGGCCTGCGGCTGCCCGCGCGGGCCTGCGTAAGCCGGCGGCACACCGGACGCAAGCGCGCAAGGCGCCGGCCTCGACGCGTCGCACCCGCTCTGCCCCGGAAGCCCCGCGCCCCGCCTCCCGCCCCGCCGGCGCCGGCGCCGGCCGTATCGAGGCGTCCAGATCAGCGGCGGCGAAGCGTCCGGTCCCGCACGCGGCACCTGCACGTGCGACGGTCGCTCCGCGGCGCGCACCACCGCCGCCCGTCGCGACCACGACGACGCTGCGTGAGTTGCCGCGTGGGCCCGTGGAGATCGATGAGCATGAAGCCGCCGATCCGGGGAGCCTGCTGGCCGGTCCACGCAACGTCAAACCGTACATCGCCAAGCGTGGCGAGCAGTACATGGGCAAGCAGCAGCTGGGCCATTTTCAGCAGATCCTGCTGAGCTGGAAACGCGACCTGATGGTGGAGGTCGACCGTACCGTCACTCATATGAAGGATGAAGCCGCCAACTTTCCTGACCCCAATGACCGCGCCACGCAGGAAGAGGAGTTCAGCCTCGAGCTGCGCACGCGCGATCGGGAACGGAAACTGATCCGCAAGATCGACGAGGCACTCAAGCGCATTGAAGACGGCAGCTACGGTTACTGCCTCGAAACCGGTGAAGAAATCGGCATCAAGCGCCTGGAAGCACGGCCCGTGGCGACCCTCAGTCTCGAGGCACAGGAGCGCCGCGAGCGCCGTGAACGCCAGTACGGCGATCGGGACGACCGCTACCGCTGAGGCCGGCGTGGCCTACGTGGGCCGCTTCGCGCCCTCGCCGAGCGGCGCCCTGCACCTGGGATCCCTGACGACCGCCGCGGCGAGCTTTCTTGATGCGCGCCACTGCGGCGGCCGCTGGTTGCTGCGGATCGAGGACCTCGATGCACCGCGAGTGGTCCCGGGCGCCGCCGACGGTATCGCCCGCACCCTGGAGAATCTGGGCTTCAGCTGGGATGGTCCGGTGATCCACCAGGCGCAGCGGCTGGCCCTATACCAGCAGGCCCTGGACGAGCTGGGCCGGCAGGGCCAGACCTACTCCTGCAGTTGCTCGCGGCGCGACCGGGGCGGGAGCGACGACACCGGTGGATACGGAGGCACCTGCCGCCAGGGTCCGACCCGGCCGGGCCCGGTCGCGACCCGGTTCCGGGCGGACCTCAATCCGGTACCCGATTTTGCAGACCGGCTGCAGGGGCCGTGTGGTCCGGGCCAGGCTGCGGCGGGCGATCCGATCCTGCGCCGCCGCGACGGGCTGTACGCCTACCAGCTCGCCGTCGTCGTAGACGACGCCGAACAGCAGGTGACCGACATCGTCCGCGGCGCGGACCTGCTCCCCAGCACGGGCTGGCAACGCTCCTTGCAGAGGGCCTTGCGACTGCCAGCGCAACGCTACGCGCACCTGCCGCTGGTCTGCGAGGCGAATGGCAGCAAGCTCTCCAAGTCCGCCCACGCCGTGTCTGGCGCGACCGCTGGCGCTTCCGGGCTGCTCTGGCGTGTGCTGTCAATGCTCCGCCAGGGGCCGCCGCCGGAGCTGCGGGGGGCCGGAACGGCCGAATTGTGGCGCTGGGCGATCCCCCATTGGCGCCTGGAGCCCTTGCGGGGCCTGGCCAGAATTGACGCCGAGCAGCGACAGTGATTTGGATAGGGGGGTCGGCCTGTACTATGGGGGGAGCACGGCAATTGCGATGCCGATTTCAGGAAGGTGTGCCATGAACGAGCCGCGCCTGATCAAGAAGTACCCGAACCGGCGCCTTTACGACACTGAGCTGAGCCGCTACGTGACGATCGAGGACGTGCGCCAGCTGATCGCCGGCAACACGCGGCTGCGCATTATCGAGCAGCGCAGCGGCCTGGAGATTACGCGTGCCGTGCTGCTCCAGGTCGTCGCGGAGCTGGAACTGAGCCCCCGCGCCCGCCTGAGCGAGCTATTCCTCACCGAGCTGATTCAAAGTTACGACGTGGCGCCCGGGCCCATGATCGCCGCCCAGCTCGAGGCGACCCTGCGGGCCGAGCTCGAGGCGGCAGCCAACGAGGCGCCAAGGTCGGCGGCGGCCGGCTAGGTCTGAGGTGGCCCGACGTCGCGCATGGACAGGCGCACGCGTCCCTGCCGATCCACTTCGAGCACCTTGACGCGGATCACGTCCCCTTCGCGCAGCTTGTCGGCCACGCGCTCGACACGCTCCTCGGAGATCTGCGAGATATGGACCAGGCCGTCGCGTCCCGGGAGGATGGTGACGAAGGCGCCGAAGTCCATGAGCTTGGCCACCTTGCCCTCATAGATGCGGCCGACCTCGACGTCCGCCGTAATAAGTTCAATACGCCGCTGCGCTTCCCTGCCGGCCGTGCCGATCACGGAAGCGATCTTCACGGTGCCGTCGTTCTCAATGTCGATCGTGGTGCCGGTTTCCTCCGTGATCTGCCGGATCACCGCGCCCCCCTTGCCGATGACGTCACGGATCTTTTCCGGATCGATCTTCAGGGTGATGATCGAGGGCGCCCATTCGGACATCTTGGCGCGCGGGGCACTGAGCACCCTGTTCATCTCCCCGAGGATGTGCAGCCGGCCGTCGCGCGCCTGTGCCAGCGCGACGCGCATGATCTCGGGCGTGATGCCCTCGACCTTGATGTCCATCTGCAGCGCGGTGATGCCATCGCGCGAGCCGGCGACCTTGAAGTCCATGTCGCCGAGATGGTCCTCGTCACCGAGTATGTCGGTCAGCACCTGGAAGCGCTGTCCCTCCAGCACCAGGCCCATGGCCACGCCGGCCACCGGCGCCTTGACCGGGACCCCGGCATCCATCAACGCCAGGCTCGTGCCGCAGACGCTGGCCATCGAGCTCGAACCGTTCGACTCCAGAATCTCGGAGACCACACGTATCACATAGGGAAAGGCCGCCATGTCGGGCATCATGGCGCTGATTCCGCGGCGCGCCAGATTGCCGTGGCCGATCTCGCGGCGTTTGGGACTTCCCATCATGCCGGTCTCGCCCACCGAGAAGGGCGGAAAATTGTAGTGCAGCATGAAGCGTTCGCGCCGGTCGCCCTCCAGGGCGTCGATGATCTGCGCATCGCGTGTCGTGCCGAGCGTGGTGGTGACCAGCGCCTGCGTCTCCCCGCGCGTAAACAGGGCCGATCCGTGAGCGCGCGGCAATACGCCGACCCTGACCGTGATCGGGCGCACCGTCTTCAGGTCGCGGCCGTCGATGCGTGGCTTGCCATCGAGGATGCGATCGCGGACGATCTTGCTCTCGAGGCGGAAAAATTCATCGCCCACCTGGTCGGCCGTGAATGCCGGCGTCTCGCCGGTGCACAGCGCCGCGGTCACCTCGGCCTTGATCTCCTTGATGCGCGCATAACGCTGCTGCTTCTCGGTCACCATGTAGGCCTCACCCAGGGGCGCGAGCGCTTTCGCGCCGACGGCCTGCTGGAGCGAGGCTTCACGGCTGTCCGGCGGCGTGGGCCAGCGTGGCTTGCCGGCTTCCACCGTCAACTCGTTGATCGCGCGAATGGCGACCTGCATCTGCTCGTGCCCGTAGACCACGGCGCCGAGCATGATGTCCTCGGACAGTCCGGCGGCCTCGGATTCGACCATGAGCACCGCGTGGGCCGTGCCCGCCACGACCAGGTCGAGCTGCGAGCCGGCCAGGTCCGTGCGGCTCGGGTTCAGCTCATACTGGCCGTTGCGGTATCCCACGCGCGCCCCGCCGATGGGTCCCTTGAAGGGAACTCCAGAGAGGCACAGGGCCGCCGAAGCGCCCAGCATCGAGGGCACATCGGCGTGAATTTCCGGATCGAGCGACAGCACGGTCGCCACGACCTGCACATCGTTGAGGAAGCTCTCGGGGAACAGCGGACGGATCGGCCGGTCGATCAGGCGGGAAGTCAGTGTCTCGCGTTCCGTGGGCCGGCCTTCACGGCGGAAGAAGCCACCCGGGATGCGCCCCGCGGCGTAGGTTTTTTCCTGATAATTGACCGTCAGCGGGAAAAAATCGCGCCCCGGCCGCGGTTGCGCTTCCGCGCAGGCCGTGACCAGCACGACGGTGTCGCCCATCGTCACGAGCACCGCGCCATTGGCCTGGCGGGCCAGGACGCCGGTTTCGATCGTTACGGTGTGGAGTCCATAAGCAAAAGATTTCTTGAAGACAGTCACGCTTCAACCCTCGGAAGTTCGGAAAAGTGGGATGCCGGAGACGGCGCCGCGGTACCGCGCGCGTCGCTGCTGACGCACTAGCGCCGCAGTCCCAGGGTTTCGACGACCTGCTGGTAGCTCGCCGGCTTGGTGGCTTTCAGGTAATCCAGAAGCTTGCGCCGCTGATTCACCATGCGGACCAGCCCGCGGCGCGAGGAGTGATCGGCCTTGTGGGCATTGAAATGTTCACCCAGGCCGTTGATGCGCTCAGACAGGAGCGCAACCTGAACTTCCGCCGAGCCGGTGTCTTTCGGACTGCGGCGGAACTTGGCGAGCACGTCGCCTTTCTTTTCCGTGGACAGAGCCATTGCGTGGAAACCCTCGATCTGGATGATGACCTTAATTTGAAGCCGCGCATTGTAACGAGGCCCCGCTCAACCCTCAAGCAGAACAGTCAGTTACGGGCATCACGGTGCAGCGCAAACAGGCGCAGCGCGCGCACCTGCCCGCCCTCGACACTCGCCCCCAGACCCATGAATCGGCCCGATTCCACATAAAGGCGCACGCGTCCCAGCGGGGCGCCCTCGATGAGGGCTGGCTGCCCGAAGGAGATCGAGCGGGCCTGCGCCGCATCCAGATGCACAGCGGGCAGCTGCGCCACCGCCCGGTCCGCTGGAATGAGCGCCGGCGCCGTGGTCTGAAGCAGCGCTTCCAGGGCGATCATGGCCTCGCTCCGGAAGGGCTCGACGAAATCCCGGCGCAGAGTCTGCACGTGCGCGCAGCTGCCGAGCCCGACCCCAAGCTGTTCCACCAGCGTGCGGATGTAGGTGCCCTTGGAGCACTCGACCCGCAGTTTGATGCGATCGCCGGCGTACTCCAGCAGTTCCAGCACATGGATCTCGATGTCGCGGGCGGCCCGCTCCACGGATAGGCCGCGGCGGGCCAGCCGGTAGAGGGGAACGCCGTCGCGCTTGAGCGCCGAATACATCGGCGGGATCTGCTGCTGCGGTCCGCGCAGTGCCCGCAGCGCCGACTCGATCGAGGCCGGATCCAGCGCCGGAATCGGGCCACGCTCGATGACCTCGCCTTCCTCATCGCCCGTTGCGGTGCGCGCGCCCAGGCGCAGCTCCACCGTGTAGCCCTTGATTCCGCTCAGCAGATCACCGGCCAGCTTGGTGGCCTCGCCGATGCAGATCGGCAGCATACCGGTGGCGAGCGGATCCAGGCTCCCGGTGTGACCGGCCTTGGGCCGGCCCAGGTGCGCGCGTACCCGCTGCAGTGCCGCATTCGATGACAGTCCGCGCGGCTTGTCGAGCAGCAGTATCCCGCAGGGCGCCGGCAGTCCCGGACTCATCGCTGCCGGTCGCTGCTTACCGCCGTGTTGATCAGCTCGGTCAGGGACTGTGCGCGCTCGAGGCTCGTATCGAGCAGGAACTCCAGCTTCGGGGCGTGACGGAGCCCCAGCTGGCGCGCTACCTCGCCGCGCAGAAACCCGGCCGCACTCCGGAGCCCCGCGAGCTGCTCCTCCGCCACGCGGTCCTTGCCGAAAGGCAGGAACCAGACCCGCGCGGCGCTCAGGTCCTCGAGCAGCGACACGGCGGTGATGGTCAGTTTGCCGACGCGCGGATCCTTCACCTCCCGCGGCACCAGCTCGGCCAGCGTCCGCTGCATCTGCGCCTCGATGCGCTGGTGACGTGAGGTGCGCTGCGCCATGCGGCCTACTGGATGGTACGGATGATTTCGGTGCGCGAGTAGCACTCAATCTGGTCGTTCGCCCGCACGTCCTGGTAATTCTTCACGCCGATGCCGCACTCCGTGCCGGCCCGCACTTCGCCGACATCGTCCTTGAAGCGACGGAGCGATTCCAGTGCGCCTTCGAAGATCACCACGTTGTCACGCAGCACGCGGATCGGGTTGTTGCGCTTGACCGCGCCTTCCGTGACCAGGCAGCCGGCGACCACTCCGAACTTGCTGGACCGGAACACTTCGCGGACCTGCGCCACGCCGACGATCGTCTCCTTGATCTCGGGTGCCAGCAACCCGCTCATGAGCTGCTTCACATCATCGATGGCTTCGTAAATGATGCTGTAGTAGCGGATCTCAACCCCGGTTTCCTTGACCGCTTCACGGGCGCCGCTGTCGGCGCGCACGTTGAAGCCGATCACGCGGGCCTTCGAGGCGGCCGCCAGCTGGATGTCCGAAGCGGTGATTCCGCCGACGCCACTGGCAATGATCCGCACCGCAACCTCCTCGGTCGAAAGCTTGTTGAGCGCATCACGCAGCGCCTCGGCGCTGCCCTGCACATCGGTCTTGATCAGTAGCGCCACCTGGCCGGCCTTGGCTTCGCCCAGCTGCGAGAACACGTCCTCGCTGCGCGTGCCCTGCTTTGCCAGCTTGACGTCACGGGTCTTGCCGCTGCGATGCAGGGCCACTTCGCGCGCCCGGCGTTCATTTTCCACCACGAGCAGTTCGTCGCCGGCGTTGGGAGCCCCGGACAATCCGAGCACCACGACGGGCACCGAAGGCGCCGCCGCCTCCACCGGATTGCCGGCCTCGTCGAACATGGCGCGTACGCGCCCGAATTCACTTCCGGCCAGGATGTAGTCGCCGCGCTTGAGCGTGCCTTTGCGGACCAGGGCGGTGACGACCGCGCCGCGGCCTTTCTCCATGCTCGCCTCCACGACGAAGGCCGTCGCAGGCCCGCTGTGCGGTGCCTTCAGCTCCAGCACTTCGGCCTGCAGCAGTATGGCCTCGAGCAGCTGGTCGATGCCTGCACCAGTGCGGGCCGAGACGTTGACGAACATGTTCTGCCCGCCCCAGTCCTCGGGGATGACTTCCTGCTTCGCCAGCTCGTTGCGAACCTTCTCGGGGTCGGCATCCGACTTGTCGACCTTGGTGACGGCGACCACCATCGGCACGCCTGCGGCGCGCGCGTGCTGGATCGCCTCGATCGTCTGCGGCATGACGCCGTCGTCGGCCGCCACCACCAGCACCACGATATCGGTGACCTTGGCGCCACGGGCACGCATCGCCGTGAACGCCGCGTGACCCGGAGTGTCGAGGAAGGTCACCATGCCGCGCGGGGTCTGCACGTGATAGGCGCCCACGTGCTGGGTGATGCCGCCGGCTTCACCGGCCGCCACTTTCGTGCGGCGGATGTAATCGAGGAGCGAAGTCTTGCCGTGATCGACGTGACCCATGACGGTGACCACGGGGGCGCGCGTCTCGAGGGCCTGCTCGACGGCGCTGTCCTGCAGGTCGGCTTCGATCTGGTTTTCCCTGAGGGCCGTAGCGCTGTGGCCCAGCTCCTCGACCACCAGGATGGCCGTATCCTGGTCAATGGCCTGATTGATGGTCGCCATCACGCCCATGTTCATGAGCACCTTGATGACCTCGGTGGCCTTGATCGCCAGCCGCTGCGCCAGGTCGGCGACCGTGACCGTCGCGCCGATCGCGACTTCGCGCTTGACCGGCGCCGTGGGCTTTTCAAATCCATGGCGCGGCTCGCTGTCAGCCGGCGCGGTGCGCGCCTTGAGGCGCTTTTTCTTCTTGTGCCGGGCGCTCACATCGCCGGCAATATGCAGCTCCTGGCGGCCACCGGACTTCGGGCGCTCTTCCTCAGGGGCACGTGCTTCGGCCTTGTCGCGCGCGGGCGCGTGCGCCGGTCGTGCGGGCTCCTCGCGCCGGGCCTCGGCTCCGCCGCGCCGTTGACGCTCGGTTTCCTCCTGGGCGCGCTGTTCCGCCTGGCGCCGGGCCTCTTCGACGGCGCGCAGCCGCGTCTGTTCCTCTTCGGCGCGGCGCCGATTGGCCGATTCCAGCGACTCGCGCTCGCGGCGTTCCGCCTCGATCCTGGCCTGCTGGGCCTGCTGTGCCTCCTCGACTTCGCGCCGCTGCGCGTCGAGCTGCTCCTGCTGCGCGCGATTCTGCTCCTCTAGGACATCGCGCTTGACGTAGGTGCGCTTGACGCGCACCTCGACATTCACGGTGCGCGCCCGGCCCTGGGTACTGGCGAGCTTCAGCTCGCTCTGTGTCTTGCGCTTGAGTGTGATGCGCGCGGGCGCGGACCCGCTGCCCGCCGCGCCGCTTCCGTGGCTGCGGCGCAGATGCGTCAGCAGTTCCAGCTTGGCATCCTCGCTGATGACCCCTTCCGGGCCAGCGACGTTGATGCCCGCCGAGCCCAGCTGGGCAAGCAGCTTGTCAACCGGCACCTTCAGGGCCTCGGCGAATTGGGAAACGGTCACATCAGCCATAGTATTGAACTCCGGGGCGCCAGCTTCAGCGCTGCGCCTCGAACATCGGCGCGCGCGCCTTCATGATCAGGCTTCCGGCTTCTTCGGCCGACAGGCCCTCGATGTCCGCCAGGTCGTCGACCGCCTGGTCGGCAAGATCATCGCGCGAACGCACGCCACGGCGCGCCAGCGCGAGGGCAAGATCCGGACTCATGCCTTCGAGGGTCAGCAGGTCCTCCGTAGGCATCGAGGCGTCGAGCGACTCCTCGCTCGCGATCGCCTGCGTCAGCAGCACATCGCGCGCGCGGTTGCGCAATTCCTTGATGATGTCCTCGTCAAACTCCTCGATCCCGGCCAGTTCCGCGGCCGGCACGTAGGCCACCTCCTCGATGGTGGAGAATCCTTCCTGGACCAGGATGCTGGCGACGTTCTCATCGACGTCCAGCTGCTTCATGAAGGTCGCGATCAGGGCTTTGGATTCCGCGTCACTCTTGGTCTCGGCGTCCGATTCGGTCATGACATTGAGTTCCCAGCCGGTGAGCTGGCTGGCAAGCCGGATGTTCTGCCCGCCGCGGCCGATGGCCTGCGAGAGCTTGTCCTCGGCGACGGCAATGTCCATGCCGTGTTTTTCCTCGTCGACCACGATCGATTGCACTTCCGCAGGCGACATGGCGTTGATCACGAACTGCGCCGGATTCTCGTCGTAGGGAATGATGTCGACGCGCTCGCCCGCGATCTCATTGGACACGGCCTGCACGCGCGATCCGCGCATGCCGACGCAGGCGCCCACCGGATCGATGCGCGGATCACTGCTCTTCACGGCGATCTTGGCGCGAATGCCCGGATCACGTGCCGCAGCCAGGATCTTGATCATGCCCTGGCCGACCTCGGGGACCTCGAGCTTGAACAGCTCGATGAGGAATTCCGGGGCGGTACGCGTCAAAAACAGCTGTGGACCACGCGGTTCAGCGCGGACTTCCTTGAGGAAAGCCTTGACGCGATCCTGCGGCTTGAGCTGCTCGCGCACGATCATGTCAGTGCGCGGCACGAAGCCTTCGGCGTTGCTGCCCAGGTCTACGTAGATGCCATTGCGATCGATGCGCTTGACCACGCCACTGACGAGCGTACCGACGCGGTCCTTGTACTGCTCTACCACCTGCGCGCGCTCCGCCTCGCGCACCTTCTGGACAATCACCTGCTTGGCCTGCTGTGCCGCGATGCGGCCGAAGGCGGCCGATTCCATGGGCTGCTCCACGTAGCCGCCAACCTGGGTGTCCTTGTCGACGTCGAGCCCGTCCTCGAGGCGCAGTTCCGCCTCGGGGTTCTCGATCTCCCGCGAATCGTCAGCAAACACTTTCCAGCGCCTGAAGGTCTCGTAGTCGCCGGTCTTGCGGTTGATGGCGACCCGCACGTCCCACAGTTCGCTGTTCTTGCGGCGCGCCGCAGCCGCGAGTGCAGCCTCGAGCGCCTCGAAAATGATCTCCTTGTCCACGCCCTTCTCGTTCGAGACGGCGTCGACCACCATGAGGATTTCCTTGTTCATCGTCTCCTGCCTTTGCCCGAATTATCCGGCCACTCCGGGACCAGCCGTGCGCGAAAAATTTCCGCGTAGTTCAGCGGAACCGTGACGCCTTCAACTTCCAGATCAATACCCTCTTGCCCGGCCCGCTCCAGCTTGCCGGTGTAGCGCCGGCGCCCGTCGTGCGCGGCGCTGAGCTCGACCGCCACCCGCGCGCCCAGGAAGCGCGTGTAGTGCGCCGCTGTTCGCAGCACCCGATCCAGCCCCGGCGTGGACACTTCCAGCCGGTAGGCCATCGGCACCGGATCGTGTACATCCAGCAGCGCGGAGACCTCGCGGCTGACGCGCTCGCAGTCCTCGATCCCGACACCCTCGCTCCGGTCTATGAAGATCCGTAAGGTCCCGGATCCTCCGCCCGACGCGAATTCCAGATCCACGAGTTCGTAGCCCAGGTTGGCCAGGAGCGGCTCCACGAGTTCGACCAGTCTCTCGCGCAGCACCGCTGCCATTGACTAACCGGGCCTCCAAAACAAAAAATGGGCCAGCGGCCCATCCTAAAATGCAAAAAGCCCCAAGTGGGGCTTTCGAATCAAGCTCTTGGCCGCACCATCTGCGACTGCACGGAACCGCCGCTAGAGCCAGTCCCGGCCACCGGGGGCGGATTCTAGTGCTTTGCGCCCCCGCATTTCAACCCTTTAGCCACGACACGGCTGCAGCGCGGTCCTCATCAGGACGGGAGGGGCGCCGCGCCCCTCCCCCCCAATCCCCAAGCTCCCGCTCAGTTCACCAGGCGATTGTACATGTTGCGAAGCACAATCATCAGCGCAGCGCCGGCGGCCAAGGTGCCGAGGTTGCCAATGATTACCGTGAGGTGCGGACCCACCGCCGGAATACCATCAAAGGTCGCGGCGGCGGCATGCAGCACCAGAGCAGACACGATCACACGCACATGATGATCGGCAATGATCGCAAACGCGGCGATCGCGCCCAGCACGCCCAGCAAAGTCGCCGCATAGGGCACATTCATAAACGCGGCGACGATGGCCAGCAGCAGGCCCAGAGCGTAAACAATCTTGTGTACAGTCACGGTGTATCTCCTTGGGAGTCTTGGAATTATCGTTCTTTTCACACCCGCCCCAGCCCGGTCCGCCCGGCTCAAATCGCCGAGAGGAGTCCAGGCCTTTTATGTTGTTGGGCGCCTGGTGGCTGCGGGAGGCGACTGAGTGTACCCCACGCGGCTGTCCAGGGAATAGCCAGATCCTCAGGGACGGCAGGGACGCCCTGGCGGAGTGGGCCGCTTACTCGAGCCTGAGCCGGATAAAGGCCATCAGGCCGGTCGGCTCGGTCGCCCCGTAGGCCGGACGGAGAGCCTCGGGCAGGAAGTTGATGGCATACAGTCCCCCCAGTCCCAACTTGGCCCGTTCCCCCAGCCGCAGATCACGGACCGCACCCATCGAGACCTTCGCCACCGTAAAGGCGGGTCCTGGCTGACCCGCCACCCACAGCAGCTCATTGTTCTCCACGCGCTCAGTGCGCAGGAATACCGTCCACGCCGGAGCCAGTCTCAGCGCAGTCTCCAGCGCTACGGCGCTGAGCCAGCCCGCATCGCTCGTACGCCGGCCCCAGGCCAGGGTCGTGGACCACCACCCTCCCGCGCCGCAGGGGCGTGTATAGAGGGCGCTCGTGGACCATTTCCTCTGGGTCACCCCCGGCTCGAGCTGCTCCGCGTTCTTCAGTTCGGCCCAGGACAGTTGCAGCGACAGCTCCTTCGCTGCGTTCCAGGAGAGCCTTGACGCTGTGGAATCCAACGGACCGGTCTCGATGTTGTAGCGGTACTGGTCCGGCTCGCGGCCACGAAACCGCGACACTTCCAGCTTCCAGCGATCATGCACGTACCCGACGGTCGCAACGCCATAAGCAATGTGCGTGGAATCGAGCCAGTGGTGGCTGATCGGCGGCTCCGGACTGTCCATGATGGACAGGCGATGCATGAACGCCGGTGGGCCGAATGCGGGCTCTCCGGGCAATCCGGCGTACAGAAAGACGCTGTCCGTTGCGCCCAGCAGGTGCGAGTAGCTGGCCGACAGCTCCATGAACAGGTCATGGGGGTGCTGCCGGTCGGTCAGTGCGGTTTTTCCGTCCGCCGTCTCCCCGGTGGCCAGCAACAGGGGCAAGCCGCGCTTACCCATGAGCGGATCGGGGCTCAGCATCGCGCGCAGCTGCAGCACATCACCCCCGGCCAGGCGGCGGCGGGCCACACCCATCAACATGCCTGACACAAACGTCTGCTCGGCGCCGCGCGCGCTGCCCTGCCAGTCATACCCGCCGTTCAGGAGCGCATGGCCCATGAACGTCCATGCGCCGCTCATGATGTGCAGTCCGGCGTGCACCGAAGTGTCCGGCTGCCATGAGGTCCCGGACGCTTCACGCGTCATGGGATAGCGGCCCAAGGCGCCGGACATGAGCCCCATGCCCTCCATCTCACCAGAGTCCCCCGGCGCGGCCTGGCCGCACGCCGCTGCGGCACAGCCCATCGCGAAGAGCACAGTGAAGAGAGCGCGGGCTCGAGCGAATGCGATCGTCAAGGCTCCCTCAAGGTGTCGCGCTCGCGCCCGCCGTGGGGCTGGCCGGCACGGGAAAGCCCTTCGCGCGCAGGTAGGCGTCGATGCGCGGATCGCGGCCGCGGAAATGCCGGTAGGCTTCCGCTGGATCGAGCGTATTGCCGACGCTCAGGATGTCATCGTGATAGCGCTTCGCGACCCGCGGATCGTAGGGTCCGCCGGCCTCCAGGAAGGCTTCGAAGGCATCGTGGTCGAGGACCTCCGACCACAGGTAACTGTAATAGCCGGCCGAATACTGATCGCCCGAGAACACATGTCCGAACTGCGTCGTGCGGTGACGCATCACAATTTCCTGCGGCATCCCGAGGGAGCTGAGCGTGTCGCTTTCGAAGCGGTCCGGATCAATGGCCGCACCGCCCGCCAGATGCAGCTTCATGTCGACGATCGCGCCGGCCAGATACTCGACGGTCTGAAAGCCCGAATTGAAGGTATGGGCGCGCTTGATCTTCTGCACCAGATCTGCGGGAATCGGCTCCCCGCTACGATAGTGGATGCAGAACCGGCTCAGGACTTCCGGTGTTTCCAGCCAGTTCTCATTGAGCTGCGACGGGAACTCGACAAAATCCCTCGCGACGCTGGTGCCAGCCAGGCTGGGATACCAGACTTTCGAATTGAGTCCGTGCAGGGCGTGGCCAAACTCGTGAAACAGGGTCACGGCGTCGTCCCAGCTGATCAGCACCGGCTCGCCGGGCCGGGGCGGCACGAAGTTCGTATTGTTGGAGACGATGGGCGATACATTCTCCAGTTGCTGCTGGCTCCGGTACTCGTTCATCCACGCCCCGGAATCCTTTCCGGTACGCGCGTAGGGGTCGAAGTACCACAGGCCCACATGCTGGCCGCCGCCGCTGCGCACTTCCCACACCCGGACGTGCGGATCGGCGACCGGGAGGCCCTGTAGCTCGGTAAAGTGGTAGCCGTAGAGCTGGCCCGCCGCCCAGAACATGCCCTCGCGCAGCTTGTCGAGCTGCAGGTAGGGCTTGACCGCCGCCATGTCCAGCTCGTACTTCGCCTTGCGTACCTTCTCGGCGTAATAGCGGTAGTCCCAGCCCGCAATCTTTATCCCTGCCCCCTCCTGGTCCGCGAGGGCCTGCATGTCCGCCACTTCCTCGTGCACCCGTGCGACCGCAACGGGCCACACCTGCATCATCAGTGCCAGCGCATTCTCCGGGGTCTTCGCCATCTCTGGCTCCACGCGCCAGTGCGCGTGCGTGGCGTAGCCGAGCAGGGTCGCGCGCTCCGCGCGCAGCTTCAGGATCTCGGTGATGATCGCCGAGTTGTCGTGTTCATCGTGATTGTCCCCGCGGCTATAAAAGGTGCGCCAGACCTTCTCGCGCAGATCGCGACGGTCAGAATAGGTCAGGAACGGCTCGGTGGAGGAGCGCGTGTTCAACACGGCCCATTCACCCGGGCGACCGCGCTCAGCCGCCGCCGCCGCGGCGGCGTCGCGCAGTGAATCGGGCAGCCCGCCAAGATCCGCCGCCGTCAGGTACATGACGTGCCCCGACTCCTCGGCCAGCAGATTCTGGCTGAAGCTCGCATACAGGCCCGCGAGTCTCTGATTGATCTTTGTAAGACGCGCCTTGTCGTCCGGGCGGAGCCGAGCGCCGGCCCGCACGAAATTCCGCTCGTACACCCAGACCAGCCGCTGCTGCTCGGGCGTCAGCTTGGTCCTGGCCGCCGATTCATAGACCACCTCGATCCGCCTGAAGAGGGGCTCGTTCTGCGTGATCTGGTCCGAAAAGCCGGCCAGCACCGGATCCATTTCGGACTGCACCGCCTGGAAGCCACCGCTGTTCAGGGTGCTGGACCAGATGTGGTACACGGACTGCACGCGATTCAGCGCCGCCCCGGCCTGCTCCAGCGCCTCGATGGTATTCACGAAGCTCGGTGGCGCCGGATTGGCGGCGATGGCATCGACCTCGCGCAGCTCCTGCGCCATCGCAGCTTCAAGCGCCGGCTTGAACTGCTCCAGGCGGTAGCGATCGAATGCGGGGTAACCGCCGTACCCACCGTTCCAGGGGGCCAGCAGGGGGTTGCCGGTCTGATTCAATTGCGGTTCATCGGCGGCTGCAGTGCCGAGCAGGGCCCAGCCGCAGAGTGCAACGGCGCAGCAGGTTCTGGTAACCATTGAATTCTCCCGCAAGGCTGGCCGCGCTCCGAAATGCCCGGCTACCTTGCAGGCGCGGTCGCCGCCGGCGGGCCGCAGGCCGCAATGGCGAACAGTCCGCTCGCGACCCGTGCCACTCGCTGCAAGGACCTCATCACGCTCTCCTTCTAGGATTGCGAGCTGATGACCTGAGCGACCGGATCCCAGTGAACCGGTAGCTTGCGATAATAGGACTCGTTCGCCATGTGGCAGCCGAGGGCGGCATTGTGGCCAAACACGGCGTCCTGCACCACGGGCTGGCGCGACCTGACCGCCTCGAAGAACTTCCACAGGTGCGGGCGCAGATCGTCGTAGTCATTGCCCTTGAAGCTCACGCTCTCGGCTGCGGGTTCCTGTCCTGGTTTTGGATCGTGTTCGGCATGCCACTGGTGGTAGTAGGCATCGCGCAACCGGCTGGGCAAGGCCGCCGCGTAGTAGGAGGGGCTCAGGTCGATGCCCGCCTGCGGCGAGTAGCTGACGCCAGACTCGGTCAGCTCGATGATTCCCTTCGACCCCATGAAGCGCGTCACTTCCGTGGTCTCCGTGCCCAGGCTCAGGCGCATGTAGACCGGGACATCGGCGTATTCGAACAGCACCGGGTGCACGTCGGGCGTATTGCGCCCGTCATTCCAGCGGTAGATGCCACCGAAAGCGGACACGCGCTTGGGTATTTCGTTGATGCCGAGGACGAATTGCATGCCGCTCAGCAGGTGCACCAGCAGGTCCCCGGCGACACCGGTCCCGTACTCCTTCCAGCAGCGCCAGCGCGCAAACACCAAAGGGTCGAAGGCCTTCTTGGGCGCCGTTCCCAGCCAGGTGTCCCAGTCGAGATTCTTGGGCGACAGGTCCGGGGGCGGCGGATACTCCCACGCGCCGGTCGGATCGTTGCGGCCCAGCGTGCCCTCCACCAGGCTCAACTTGCCAATGGCGCCGCTGTCGTACAGTTCCTTGGCCTTCGCACACAGCACGGAACTGGTGCGCTGCGCCCCCACCTGTACGATGCGATCGCTCTTGCTGGCTGCGGCGACGAGGGCCAGCCCGTCTGCGGCGCTGTGCGAAAATGGCTTTTCGCAGTAGACGTCCTTGCCGGCGGCCAGCGCGTCGACGACCACCTGCTTGTGCCAGTGGTCGGGCACCGCCACGATGATGGCGTCGATCTCCTTGTTATCGAGCAGCTCCTGGTAGCGGCGCGTCGTGGGTATGGATTTGCCGACGATCTCGCGCGCCAGCTCATGCCGGCCATCGTACAGGTCGCAGGCGGCGGCGCATTCCACCCCGGGCAACGCGATCGCGGTGCGGAGCAGCCCCGATCCCTCCATGCCGACGCCGACAATTCCAAAGCGGACCCGGTCGCTGGGGGCACGCATTTGTCCCGCGGCCAACAGCGGTGGTGATTCCAGAAACGTGGCGGCGGCGAAGCTCGCGCCGGCCGCCCCCATGGTCGTCTGCAGGAATTGCCTTCGGGAGACACGATCTTTTCTTTTCATGGGAAAATTCCTGTGCCTGGTTCACCGGGACGGTGAGGCAGAAAATACTACAAGCCGCGCGCGTCGCGAAATTATTTTCGCATCACCATCGGCCAGGACGGCACCGAGGCAGCCGTCACGACGTCCGCTCGCCGCAGGCCGTTTGAAAAGTCGTGCTGGCACGCCCTCGCCGCGAGCGTGTCGGGGAAAACCATTAGCAGTCCGATAAAAGGACCGGGATTGGACCGGCAGGGCGAACCGCAGCGGACCGGCCCGGCCGCCTCCTTGGCTGGAGCCGACCCTCAACCACGGATCCGCGCTGGCGCGGCGTCCAGCCAGGGCCTCTCAGGGGCAGGCAAGCGTGATGGAATTCGCATTCTCCCGTTGCGCGTGGCCCTACTATGTTTGCGCGCGCCTGTCCTTTCACTCACAGCTCCTGAACTGCACACAAGATTTCATGGTTAATACGGTCAAGATGCGGCGCCCGAGGTTTCCCCGCCGCCCCGACGGACCTGGCGGGCGGGTTGAACACGATTCGCTCGGCAATGCCGTCTGGACGCGGACTCGCGCCAGCGACTCTACGGCACCTCCCGACACTTCCGCGCTGGCGATTGTTGAAGACCGGCCTCTCCGGCGGGGTGCCGGACGTGGGCTCGGCCCGAAAAAGCCGGAATCCGGTACAGCGACCAGCAAGACAAAAGTCAGAAAGTGAATCGATCGCAAAGCGCTCGCGGCAGGATGGATCCTGGGCCCCGCTTCACGGACCGATTCGCGGCGAGGCCTGTCGCGGTGTAGACGGACCGCCCCCGCGGCCCGCGTACCCTGGGGAGTCATTTTGCGGTTGCCGCCAATTGCCGTGATATAAGAACCCGCTCACTGGGGCGGGGCTGCCGCAGCGGGTGGGCCAACGAGGGGACTCGCGTCGTGGAGAAAACAACAACAATCTCTGCCGCACCACAGGAAGCGCTGCGGAGCTTCACCTCACGGCCGGTCCGGCCGATTTCCCTGCTACCGATGCTCGTATTGTTTTCGGGCGTGATGATCGTTCCCGGTGCCCGCGGGCAGGCCAATGCGGGAGTGATTCCTGGCGTCTACGACGGGAGCCTTAAATGTACCAGTGGTTCCACCGTTCAGCATGAAGTCAAATTCAAGCTCTCGCTGACCTCGGGCGCCGATGATCAGATGACCGGCACGATCACATTCGATGCGCAGGATGACTCTGGAACCCACCCTGTTACCTACAACGTGGCGGCGAGAGGAGCCGCGGATCGCCAGGGAGGTTGGGTCGTTGTGAATCCCGTCAAGTGGGGAGCGCCTGCACCGGCCCGTCACATGATCATGACGGTGAGCGGCGCTCTTGATGTCAACTCCTGGTTTGGGCTGAACGGCCGGCACGACGGTGTGGACACGATCAGTGGAATCGAAACGGGCATCGTCACAAATTTGGACTGCAAATTTTCCGTTAAGCGCATCAAGACTGGCACCGCCCGTAGCGATCCGCGCGTCGCGGCCCAGATTGCAGGATCAGGGGGGCCCGCACAGGCGGCGCCCGGGAACGCCAGCTATTGCTACTGCTCCGCGTATTTCGGTCCAAACGGGGCGGAAAACCTCGCTTTCAGCGCCGTCTTTGCCGTGCCCCAAGACCGCGACGCCAGGGGCGTGCGCGATGATTTCGTCCGGTTTGTCAGGGAGAAGTACTCCGCCCGGGATGCCAACGGAGGCTGCTCGTTGACCAGCACCCGGGCCGAGACGGAAAGCGACAAGGCCGCGGAGGCACACCGCATGAACAGAAAAAAGATGATCGAAACGGGATGGGAACTCAAGGACTTGCCGCCCAGGGTGCTGCGCGGCCCATGAGTCGATTCTGCGCGGAAGCTGAGCCAGCGCGCCGGCTCCGCCGTGGCAGGACCTCATTGGCGGCAAGGGCGAGCTATTCGTCAAAAGGCGCCTGCGCGATCTCCTGTTCGACCGTGTCCTTCCAGGCCTCGGGTACCTGCTGACGGCACAGCCCCTCGAGCCAGGTGCCACGCTGCGACAACGGCTTTCGATGACAGTGATCGACCAGCAGGGCGGTGAAGCGCTGCTTGAAATGCAGTCGAGGAAATGCAGCGACGATCTCTGCCATCTGCCGCTTCTGATCGTCCGTATCCAGATCCGGACCGTCGACATCGGCACTGGCGCCCATGGCGACCAGCATGGCCTCCGCGCCCGCTCGACGCGTGATGGCAAATCGCCCGTCATGCAGCACGATCCCGTGCCAGACGATATTTGCGCGTGCGGCGTTGAGGCCCGTGTCCCGTGCAAAGTGCTCCGCGGCATCTGCCCCATCGGCTTCGAAGGACTGTGCAGGACTGGCGAAGGTGGGTAGCAACCCGAGATCGTGCAGTGCTGCCGCCACGAAGGCGCACTCGGCGTCGAAACTCAGCTGGTGCTGCCTGAGTCCGAGCGTGCCGAACAGGTAAGTGCGCATACAGTGATTGAACAGATACTCCGGACAGGACCGGCGCGCGAATTGGGCCGCACGCACGGCCACATTCGAGGTGGGTATCGGGATACCGGCCACTTCTCGCGGTAGATTCGTGGACGCCTCGTCCGCTTCGAGGCGCGCCGCCCATGGCATGGCCGCCACGGACACGGCCATCGCGAAACAGTGCCGGCGCGTCATGGTGTTCATGGTCCCAATCCTCTCTTAGACTCGATTCGCTGGCAGGCCGCTCAATCCATGATCCGTGTGACATCGCCCCTACTCCCAGGCCGGCCGTCCGGCCGCCAACGGGGCATAGCTGCAATCACAGCCGGCGACACGCCGACGGTCTGCTGCGCCATGAAGTTCCGGGCGGCGGGCAACCGCCGCGCCAGCCCCGATGCCGGATTACGCTAGGGGCCTGCTTTTGCCATCGAGCCGTCATCCTTCGCGGCAAAACCGAGCGTCAGCGCCACCACGGCAATCGCGACGTGCAACCAGGTGTCGGGCACGTTGTTCGAGATCAAGCCCAACAGCATTCCATTGCCGACATAGAACCCCAGCAGTGCGACGAGCGCGTAGACGACTCCGAACACGCGAAAATACACTCGCGCATAAGCGGCACTGGTCCGGCCCGTCCACAAGGCAATTGCTCCCGAGAGCACATGAACCACGTTGTGTGCGCCGTTGACATGGAATATTCCCAGCAGCATCTGATCAGTCGTGATGCCGGGCACGAAACCCAGAACGCCAACAACGAGAAAAACGACGCCGAACAAAATGGCGGCAGTTTTCAACATACGACCTCCCATTAGTTAGTGTTTTTGCGGCCGATCGGTGCAGAGCCTACGACCGCATGAAGAGCGACGCAAATTCCCTGCGCTGAGGCAGGCGATTCCTGAGCGCACACGCGGCAGCGCCAGACCGCCGAAAGCAGTGGTTCGCTGCTGGATGATCCCCTGCGCCCCAAGGCGGCCGGTTGTGATGCTCGAACGGCCAATCCCTTGTCGCCCGACGCCGGGCAGTCGCCACGCCAAAACCCCCCGTTCGTGCGCCCGTCGCGGCGGCCATCGTGGCGAGCACGAGCAGTGTTATGTCATGTGCGCAGTCGTCGTCGAGGCGCCGCGGGCGAATCAACACACGCTGCCTGCAGGCGAACGCTCAATGCGCACCGCGCATCGCGCGGGATCTGCAGCCGGCCAGGGACGGCGAAAGAGTCTTGAGTTGCAGCTACAGTGAGGCACAATCGCCGGCCATGCCTGACACGGGCCGCGTCGGGCCGTGTCGAGTTCGGCACGAATATAAATAATTTCCAGGGAGATACTGATGTCATTTGGAACACGCGATTTCACGAAGCGCAGTGCCACGGTGGCTGTTGCAGCGCTATTGGTGAGCCTCACGCAACCAGCACATGCCGCGCAGGATCTTTTGGCTATACAGATATCGGGCGTTCCCGGAGACACCGCATTTGCCACCGCCAACGTACTGCCGCCCAGTTCCATCGAAGTACTTTCCGCGAGCCTGGGCCTTAGTACCCCAGTTAATATTTCACTCGGTGGCGTTAAGACGAGCGTGCCCAATTTTCAGGACCTCGCCATCTTCAAGAACTTTAACAACTCATCGCCCGCTCTGGCGATGGACGAGATGATCGGGAAGTTGATCCCGACGGCAATTCTCAGCTTCTACACCGGAACGCCCGGCAGCTTCAAAAAGTACTACACGATCACCCTCACCAATGTCTACGTATCCTCGATTGGGCTCAGTGACTCCCAGGGATCGGGCGGTGCAACTGAAGCCGTCTCGTTCGCCTATGCGCAAATCAGATTTGTGGACAACCTGAGCGGAGTCGCTGAATGCTATAACCGGTTGACCCAGTTGACTTGTTGAGCCTCTGACTGGCCTCGAACGGACGGCATCCGTAACTTCAGCCTGTTGCGGCCACACCGAGGTCATGGCTGACCGCAGCAGGAAGCTCCTCGTAGCAGGCATCGTCGGCTATGCATAGGCCAAGCGCTCGGTCGCTGGCGCGCCGCAAGTTGAAGCGCACGGGATCTTCGTTCCAGATGTCCATGAATACGGCGGTAATGGCGCGGTGGACGATGTCGCGGAGCATCCTCGAAGTCACCATATAATATGCGGGGCCATGAGCGTACCCGACCAGCTTTCGCATGTAATTGGGGCTCAGAGCCGCCACGGCTCGCCGATCGGCATCATCGGTGCCGCCGCGGAACTCAAATGAATGCGCAGCGGCCTGCTCCAGTAACTTTGACAGGTCCTGCCCGATCTCTTTTGGCTTGTCCTCGGCGCAATCCTTATGAGACAGGTAGGCCTTGAGCGCGAGCTCCAGCGAACGGCCGAGCAGGAATTGCAGCGTTAGGGCTGAAATGTTCGGCTGGCCGCGGGCCGAATAGGCATCGGCCGCCGCGGCGACCGCCATCGCCTGCTGTAACAGGGCGACACCAGAGAGCCTTTCACTTTCGGGCGCATATATGATCGCCGAGTCCTCGCTCAGGTCCACATCGGTGCTCGACCGTGAGTCACCGCCCTGATCTGCGCGGACGCCGTTGCCGGCGTCCGCCTCGCGACGGTGGAGTGTGGCGGCTCGACTGACTTTGCGGCGCTTTACGCCAACTCTTTTGCTACGGCGGGTGGCCATCTAGGACTGCCTCTCAAATTTCTCAGGGCGTTTCAGCGGGGGTTCGGCGGACTTGTTCTCGGCGGCCGGTGGACTGGCTGTCGACGCACCTGGGGGGTGTTCAAGAATCGAGAGTGCGGATGTATCGGGCAGTTCCTCCGAATCGCTGATTCGGGATCGCGTCCAAACCGCATTTCCCAGCGAGTCGTGCTCCACGCGACCACCCGGTCCACCGGCGCGGCGGCGGCTCCTCGGGCGCTTCAATTTCACAGTGTCGACCATCAACCTACCCGCTGCTGCAAGCCAGCGACTCCCGTGGCAAAACTGTGTGATTAGGTTATTTGCTGCATTGCCGGAGCGCTGAGATGTCGGTCACTCTCCTGCGCTATTTGAGGGTCGAATTGCCCGTTTCCAGGGCAAAGCGCGATCGGTTATGTGATCGCCTTCACAGGCGCATCGCACCATGTCCACGACGCCGAATTGACGGCCACTTTCGCTGCGGCCGGGTTGCGCCCTCGTCCTTCAGTTACGCGGGCGTGCGGTGGCTCTCATCTTCGGGAGCGCCGGGCCGTCCGGGCAATATTCGCCGCTGGCGCCGCATTCGTGAGCGGCCCCAGTTGCAGGACAATGCTTTCAATTGTTGGCGGCTCGCCGCGCACATGATTGTCGATCGCCGCGCGCATGGCGGCTAAATGCTCAGGCGTAGTGCCGCAACAGCCCCCGATGATGCGGGCACCGGCGTCCATGGCGAGCGTGGCGTACTTGGCCATCAATTGAGGCGTGCCGGAATAAACGCATTCGGTGCCCTGAAAGTGCGGGATGCCGCAGTTGCCCTTGACGATAAGCGCGCGCGTTGCCTTCTGCATGGCCAGGAGCGACACCAGAATATCGGGCGCGCCTACACCGCAATTCGCGCCGGTGGCCAGCGGCGCCACCGGCTGGGCGGCAACGGCTCCATCCAGCTCATCGGGTAGCATGCCCATCATCGTGCGGCCGGCGGTATCAAAGCTGCACGTGACCGCGTATGGCAGTCCGACCGCGATCGAGGCTGCGGCCGCCGCGTTCAGTTCTTCGCCCGAGGACATCGTTTCTATCCACACTACATCGGCACCACCGTCGCGCAGGCCGCGCATCTGCTCGGTGAACGACTCCACGGCAACATCATGCGCGAGTTCGCCCATCGGTACGAATAGTTCGCCGGTTGGTCCCACCGAACCTGCGACGACCACCGAATGCGCTGCCGCGTCGGCCGTTTGCCGCGCCAGCTCGGCGGCGCGCTTCGCGAGTTCGTAAACGCGCTCTTCGGCCTTGTGAAGTTTAAGGCGCTGCCGGTTGCAGCCAAAGGAGTTGGTGAGAATGATCTCTGCGCCCGCCGCAATGAAGCGCCGGTGCAGGTCCATAACATCCACAGGCCGATCGCTATTCCAGAATTCGGGTGGCTCGCCCGCACCAAGTCCGGCTAGGAAGTAATTCGTGCCAGTGGCGCCATCGCCCAGCACCACGGGCCGGTTTGCAAGGAGTGTCGACAGTGAGCTGCGCACAGGGTCGATAATACTATCCTGCGGGCGTTCTGGCGGCCGGAATGACGCTCGAGGTCGGGATGCCTGCATCTGGCCCCTGCTGGCCGCCCGGCCGCTGCTGGTACGATCGCTGGTGCCGGGATAGAATTGCGCGGTCGCGCCCACAATCGCACCGATCAGAACAATTACACGAGGTGGCACATGCCGACAATTACAGCGCTATATGCCGGACTTCTTGGACTCCTGTCGATGGTCATCGCGTTCAAGGCTGGGAGGCTCAGAGGCAAGAAGAACATTCCGCTTGGAGACGGCGGAGATCGCGAACTGCTGCTCGCCATGCGGCGTCAAAGCAATTTTGTCGAGTATGTGCCGCTGGCACTGATTCTGATCGGCGTTCTCGAGCTCAACCACATACCTCCAACTGCGCTGCATGCGCTAGGCGCGGCCCTGGTCGTCGCGCGTGTGAGTCATGCGGTCGGAATGAAGATCGACACAATGAAGGTCCCGACGCGTTTCGTCGGGGCGAGTTTGACTGCGCTCGTTCTCGTGGTGGCCTCGATCTGGGCAATTGTCGTTGCAGTTTGACGGGAGGAGACAGACGCCGCGGGGGGCGTAGCGGCAAAGCGAGCGGCGAATTGCCGTGCGGCCGGACCGCAGACCGGATCTACTGGCCCGGGCTG
Organism: Steroidobacteraceae bacterium; assembly: GCA_035300345.1. Classification (GTDB taxonomy): domain Bacteria; phylum Pseudomonadota; class Gammaproteobacteria; order Steroidobacterales; family Steroidobacteraceae; genus FEN-1191. Next base: position 35,924 of record DATGVM010000031.1, on the reverse strand, counting down.
CCTGCTACTGCCGCACCCCGGAAGTCAGTATGAGTGGGGCGTTCGAGACCTCATTTTCGATCGGTGCAATGCTGTACTTCACGACCAGGCGCGCCGCATAAGCCTGCGCGCCGTTCCAGGAAGCAAAGACCGCGCACGCCAGCTTGGTCTGCTCGGAGTCGGGCCGTTCGAACGGTTTGTCGGCGAAGCGCGCGCGGCCGACGTCCTGGCCAGGCGCGACCGGACTCTCGATTGCGGGCGGCGAAGCTTCGGGTCGCGCATACAGATCCATCGCGGCCACCACCGCCCGCACGGGCACGCTTGCGCAGAGCGTGACCCGCAATGCGTCCTGCTCGGCACAATCGGGGGGCGGGTCGGGGGTGGGTCCAACACGCCCATGGCACGGCCCGATCATTGCCGTAACGGCCACACCTTCGGCCCCACGACGATTGGCGGCCGCGCGCCCCATCGAATCCTGATCACTCAGTGTCGCCCGCTCCAGCCGCACCGCTGTTGCGCTGATCTGCGCGACCTGGGTCTCAAGCTCACCTCGCAGTGCCAGGGAGTCGCGCATCGATTGCCCGACCAAGTACTGTGACAAGGCGAAGCCGCCCACGGCGGCGGCGCTGAGGAGCAAGCCAAGCGCCACCACCGGACCGCGTCGCGATTTCTTCGTCACCGGCACGCTGCGTGCCCGCTCCGACAGTTCCTTGCGCCAGGCCCCGCGCAGCTGAATCAAGGCGCCGATGACGGTACCTGTGGCTGCGATGGCCGCAGCGGCCACGCTCTTGTCGAATGCGAATAAATTCATGAGCGGATCCGATACGGCGGTGCAACGCACGTTCCCCGCCCCTGTCGGCCGGAGTCCGAGCAAGTGGATCGGGGGCGACGGTGGCAGAAGCGGTCAACTTAGCGCCGATAGGCGCCCGGTGCTGAGAAGTGGCTCCAAGTTCTCGGATGCGGCATAACCCCATTTTCATCAAGGCATTGCATGCGGCTTCACACCCGACATGACATCATTACGAAGTTTGCTGCAGTGCGTCGGCGCCCCAATTACCAGGTCCAATTTGCGGACGTAGACACGCCCAGCGGCACGGCACGGTCGCGACGCCAGGTTCACACCCCAAGGCCCGCCCGCCGGCGAGGCTGAACTGGCTGTAGTCCGCGTGCCTCGTAACGCATTGCGCAGCAGCGTGGGCATCCACGGCCAATGAGGGACCACGCCGCTTCGCCCAACCGCCTTTCCCCAGCGTTGAATTAAAGCCCGTTGCAGTCACGGCAATCGGGGCCAGAGACTTGGATCGCCGGCCCGCGCGGCCGCCCACAACGATGCAAAACGCCTCACGGAACCGGGAACTCATCACGAAGCGCGCACTCTTAAGACCTGTGTCTTGATTCCTCTGGGCCGCTCGCGGTATACACTGAATCCATGAATCGTCGTCTCATCGCGCTACTGGTCGTGTTGGTGATGGGCCTGCAAGGGCCAATCCTCGCGTACACCGGCGGTTCCACGACGACAACCGTAGAGCGCTGCTGTCCCGGCCACGCTTCGGGCGATTCCGGCGATGGATGTTCCTCGTGTCCGGCCGACGCCTCCGCAGGTGCCTGCTGTGCAGGCAGTGCCTTCCTCCCGCCGACAATGACAATACAGATCTCCGTGCTGGTGCCGCCGTCAAACCTTTTGCCGACTGAGTCAGGCTCCGTGTCGTTCGCCACGGAACGCCCCACTCCTCAGTTCCGCCCTCCAATCGTCTAGCGCTGCGTTCGACGTAGCTCGCTGGGTGGCGCTTGCGCTCTCCGGCGTCGCGTCCTGTGCGAAGCACAGAGCCAGACCAGGACGGATTCGGAGTGCATCATGTTTCGTTGGTCTTTCCATCTGATCGGAGCGTTGGCGCTTGCTGCTTCAATGTCAGCGATCGCCAAGCCCATTGCCTACGCCAACGGCACTACTGTTATGGCCGAATACGGTGGTGGCACCATGACGGAGGTGCAGATCTTTTACGCCCCCCGTTACGACTACTCAGTCGGCGGCGGCCACCTCGAGCTGGCCAGCGACGAGTCGACAAAGCTGCGGCTCATCAACTACGCGCGGCTCAACTACCTGGCACACCGCTGGAACCTTGAGGACGCCCAGGGAAACGTGTTTGTGTGGGGCGGCTTGGGCCGCGCGACCGGCAACAGCTTCTCCGGCGCTGTGCTCGCCGAAAATGCGGGCGCGCAGGGCGACTACGAGACGCGTCGGCTTTACGCGTCGCTTAAAGTGGACTGGCACGGAAGCACCGCGTTTTCCCATCGGATAGACACCCTGCAACTTGGGGTGGCACCTTACAAGCACGACTACGGCGGGCTCGCAACCTGGTTTCTCATCCAGGCCCGCCACTACACCGGTGACATTCATCGGGGAACTGAATCGGCCCTGCTGCTTCGGCTGTTCAGAGGCGGCGCATGGGTTGAGGCTGGCGTGACAAACGACGGCAAGCTTCAGGCCATGGCCATGTTCAATTTCTAGGACAAGCAACTATGAAATCGTCAATCAAACTCCTGGTCCCATTGCTGGTTGCCTTCGCTGCAACGGCCCAGGCAGCCACTATCGAAATGAACGTCAATGGACTTGTGTGCGCTTTTTGCGCCCAGGGAATCGAAAAGCAACTGCGCAAATTTGCGGCGACTTCTGACGTAGTCGTGAGTCTTGAACACAGGCTGGTGGCCGTCGCCTTGAAGGATGGCCAGGACATAGCAGACGCTGATCTTCGTCGTGCGCTTACAAATGCCGGCTATTCGGTCAAAACCATTGATCGCACAGAGACGCCCATCGCGGTACTGCGCGAGCGCGTCAAGCAGGCCAAGCAATGAGTCGGGTTGATCCAGCCCTCGCGCGTACCGCTGGATTGACCGCCGGCGCGTTGCTCGCGAGCTCCGCGACTCTCCTCTGCTGCGTGCTGCCGGCCGTGCTCGTGGCGTTGGGAGCAGGTGCGGCGCTGACGGGCCTCGTTGCAGCCGTTCCCCAGCTCGTATGGTTGAGCGAGCACAAGCCGCTCGTATTCGGCGTGGCCACCGCTTTTCTGGCCCTGAGTGGGGTTGCGCTCTGGTACGGTCGGCTCCTCCCCTGCCCGTCCGACCCGGACGCAGCCCGATCCTGCCGGCGAATTCGACGGGTCAGTGCGGTGTTATATGGACTCGCGCTGGCCTGCTTTGCCCTGGGCGCGACCTTTGCATTTCTATTGCCAATAGCGGCTGCGGGGCTGTGAACACCGCCACCTTACTGGTGCTTTGGCCGCCGGTGCTTGGCGGCGGCGGCCGGCGGGCGCGGCGTCGCCACCGGGCCCTCCGGTCCGTGCACGAAATTCGAGTACTGAAACTGAACCGGCACCGTGCCGCCCTTGGTCAACGGAACTTCCTGAAAGACCAGCGACAGGGGGTCGGCTTCGAAGACCGGAAAATCCCCACACTCCTCGCCGCTTCTTGAAGTCCAGCCGAGCAGGTTCGACGGACCGCCGGCGATGACCCGTTGCACGTCCGGGTCCGTGCGTGCCTCGTTGAGCTCGTGGTAAAACGTGGCGACCACGTTTTTCCAGGCAGCGTCGAAGACGGGAATGCCATTCACCGTGCCGTCCGCTCGCCGCTCGGAGTAGACGCCAACCGCATAGTAGAGAGTCCTCGCGCCCACCACGATGGAGCCGTGGAAACCGCCCAGTCCGTTCAGGGAGTCGGCCTCGTTGTCCGCTCCGGCGGCGCTCTGCCCTCTCGCTGACCCGCCGATCGTGGGGTTGTCCGAGAGAATCGCGCCCTTTGGCAGCAGGAAATTGAAGACGGTCGACGGCGATGGGTAGGCGTTAAGCTGGGACTTGCCAGCGAGATCGCTCAGCAGCGCCTCCACATCTCCTTGCGAGAAGCGGGGCGGACCGGCGCCAGGAAGCCTGCGCGAGGGTCTGAAGGTCGTCGTCGGAATCGCCGGGAAGTACTGTGCCATGACGTTATTGAGCGTCGGTTCACTCATCGCGTCCGAGAGCGCGGCGTCAATGTTGGCAACGTCGGCTGAATTCCAGGCGTCAGCACCGACATACAGATTGGTGTACTCGAGATCAGGGAGGGTCTTGCCTCCATGAAAAAGGAGATCGTGCGCCGGCGTCGGCGGGAGCCCGGGCGCCAACGCTTCGGGCACCAGATCGTTGATCCCGGCTATTGCCCGGTACTTTCGCTCGGCCCTGGATCCGCGAGCGACGTGCACATTCATCGGGCGCCGGAGCGCGAGTGGACGATCGGCCATACCAACTCCTGGAGCGCGGCAATCTACCCCTACCCAGAACCTGTACGCTGCTTCAACTGCCTCCACAAGATGTTGCCGTCGGGCTACAGCCCACGGCCCGACGGCTGCCCCGGTGCATAAACAGTGGCTACTCCTTGCGACTTGATTCGAAATACCCTTCTTAACATCCAGGACAATGATCCTGCCGCATTCAGCCATCCGATCATCCCAGGTCAGCCCATCAGTTGCCGCGGCCCGGCGGATGTCTGGCCGGGTGGGTCACGCCTGACGCTGCCCCACCCCACGGACTACGGCGATCGAATGGTACCGGTGGAACCGGGGCAATCGGTCCACGTGCTGAATACCAGTCAATTCGATAACGCGGCTGCGAGCATTAGGGCGCAAAACAACCGAGACACGCCTGCCAAGCCAAATGATCCATGTCCGCCATGTTGTTGATGCGAAGTGCCTGGGCCGTGCCGCTGTTTGTACTTTCGCTGGCGGCGCTCTTGGTGCGGATGGGTCATGCTTTCTTCATGACGGCAACCCTGGAAGTCCATGTCCTGGGAGGCGCCGTTCTGCCCACACTCATCATATTGTTGCGATCTCCCTCGTGGCGTTCTCCCTAACCGCCAGGAGGAAGGCTGGAATCGCTGATGCAGTAGCACACGAGCATGCGCTCAATTTTATTCAGCTCTGCGTCATAACATAAGAACGGCTTCGAACCACGAATCGTTGACATGGGCAGCCTCACACGCCACCCTGATCGCTCATCTTCCACAAGGCACACCCTTCGGAAGAAGGGGTCGCTAAGTCACCGGTCTACGCGGTCTCGTCTGACAGCGGGGTTGCCAGCATGGAGCAGTACGCAGCGACGGGGCGGCTTCACTTGCCGCCCGCAAACAGAGTGCCGACAGGCTCTCGCGCAGAACCATCTGACGCGTCTGCTTTCAGCATGGACTGGAATCCGTATCTGCGCAGTCCCTGTTGTTCCTATGGCACCGTGGAGCCCACCCCGCCAACGACTAGGGGTCGAGCCTTACGGCCATTTGCCGATCGTCTTCCCTGCAATCGCACAACGCGAGAGCGAGCGCCGACATGACCATCACTCATCTGTTGACATTTACGCCGTGGCCCGCGGTATCGGCCGTAATCCTGTTCGTTCTCCTCGTGGCGGCGCTCTACTTTGCGAGAAGTACAGCCCATCAGGCGATCCATGCGGCTTGCGGAGCCCTGGCGCGAGGTTTACGGCTTGCTTCGCATTCCGTCACTCACGCGCAGCAGCGTCTCATGGCGCGCAATCGCGCGGTCTTGCTCGCGGCGGGCCGCGAGGCGAAGGAGCGCATTGTCGAACGCGAATTCGCGCGCGTGGGCGAAACGGTACGCAAGGACCTGGCGGGCTATCCAGAGATGCAGCGCAGGCTGAGTGAGGCGATCCTCCGGATCGGAGAGGACCAGGAGAAGGCGGCAGAAGTCCCACCCGAGGCGCCCGGCTGGGCCCACGCGATCGGGGTCGTGGCCAAGCTCGACGCACGCAACGCGGGAGCTGAGATTCTGGCAGATATTCATAAGTCGATGGTCAAGGCGCATGACGAGGCGATGCGTGACTATCGAAAGGCAAGCGCCGAAAGGCACGGGTTGTTGCGGCACATGATGCCTGACTGGCGCCTGATCCAACAGACGCTCGGGCGTGTGAACAAGACCATTGAGAGCGTGGTAACGCGTTCCCTGGCCATCGATCGTCACATGGAAGAGTACGAGACGATCGTGCGAGGTGAAGACCGCGCGGTGTCGGTACTGTCGTCCTCGTCGATCGTGTACTTCTTTATCTCGGCTCTGGTGCTGGCGGTGGCGACAGCGGGAGCGGCGATCAATTTCACATTGATTGCGCGACCCATGGCCGAGATGGTCGGTGGAACCAACTTCATCGGTGCGTTCCGTACGGCCGACATTGCGGCGCTCGTCATTATCATGGTCGAGGTCTCCATGGGTCTGTTTCTCATGGAGTCTCTGCGCATTACCCGCCTGTTTCCGGTAATCGGCGCGCTGACGGACAAGATGCGCGTGCGCCTGATCGCCATCACCTTCGCGATTCTGCTCATGATGGCGAGTGTTGAGGCCGGGCTCGCATTCATGCGAGAGGTTTTGCTGCAGGATGAGCTGGCCACCAACGCGCTGCTGCGCAGCGACAGCACTGGCTCCATGGTGAATGGACACCTCTGGATCACGACCGCCGCGCAGATGGGGATGGGATTCATTCTGCCTTTTGCGCTTGTGTTCGTCGCGATTCCGCTCGAGACCTTCGCGCACTCGCTGCGAACGGTGGTCGGCCTGACGGGTATGGCGATTCTGCGTGCGCTTGCGTTGATCCTGCGGATGATCGGTAACGTAACCCGCCACCTTGGGGTACTCGCTCAGCGCATCTACGACCTGCCGCTATTCGTCCCGCTGTGGGTTGAAGCCAGAATGGCGACTTCGGCCAGACTGGCAGCGACTGCTGCTGGCTCCGGGGAGGACGAGCCCTGGCAGGAGGCGCGGTCATGAAGCACGCGGCCTGCCTGCTTGCGCTGACTCTGGCAACGGGCGCCTGCGTGCCGCCCGGTGCTCACAATACCGGAGTCTATCTGCTGATTGATACGTCCGGATCGTATAACAGGCAGGTGATCAAGGCAGAACAAATCATCCTCTTCGCGCTGTCGCGGCTGCAGTCGTCGGACTCGATTGCTGTCGCAAGAATAGATACGGCGAGCTTCACCGAAAGGAACATCATCGCCAAGGCAACCTTTGACGATCGGCCGAGCACCGCAAATCAGCAAAAACGTGCGTTCGCAGGTCGCGTGGAGAAGTTCGTTGATCAGGCGACATCGGCGTCTTACACCGACATCACCGGCGGGTTGCTGCAGGCGATCGAGTTCCTGAATGAGAAGCAGACTGCACGAAAGGAGATTCTGATCTTTTCCGATATGAAAGAGGATCTCGCCAAAGGCTACATCAGGGACGTTCCCCTCAATCTAAACGGATTTGACGTGGTCGCGCTTAATGTGACGAAACTCAATTCGGACAACTTCAATCCCCGCGAGTATCTCGCTCGGCTGGAAGAGTGGAAAGTGAAGGTGGAGAAGAGCGGCGGCCATTGGCGCGTTGTCAACGACCTCGACCGGCTGGACGGACTCCTGTAGCGGCTTTCGCGCTGCGTGTGCGGTTGAACCACCATGTTCCTGTCGCCGCTCTACCAGGCGTGTCTGTGGTCGGCAGCCTGGCGACGCCGGCTCGCCTACTACTGGCTTGGCATCGAAACGGAAAGTCTGCTGTTCTTCTCCATGTTCGGGGCGCTGATCCTTGGTGTGGTGGGCATCGCCCGCTTTGCCTACGTTGACAGCACGCGAATCCAGCCCGCCCAGATACAGGTCGCACAGCGCGCAACGACCCTGGCGCGGCGGCGCGCAAATGATCTGGAATGCCTCGCCCAGAACGTCTATTTCGAAGCGCGCGGCGAGCCGCTGGAGGGCCAGTACGCGGTCGCCGAGGTGACCTTGAACCGGACACGGACCGATCACTTTCCGCACACCGTTTGCGGGGTGGTCCACGAGGCTCGGTGGAGTTCAAGTCGCGGGCGTTACATCGCCGACTTCTCATGGACAGAGCTAGGCGGAATGTCCCCTCCGGATGACCCGGCCTGGAAACTGGCGATGGTGGTGGCCAGCGCGGCATACGAGGACCTGCACGAGCCGCTGGTGCCAGGTGCCCTGTACTACCACGCGACCAGCGTCCGCCCAGCGTGGTCGAAGAGCCGAAAGGCTGTTGCGACGATCGGCAGGCACATCTTTTACTTGTGAGAGTCTCGGCCTGCAAACGGGCGCCGGACTTTGACAGGTTCACTGTAGGTCGCAACTTTCAAACCTGACACAGGAGCGACCTTGGACCAATACTTATACCTTGTGCATCGAAGGCATAAAGCTTCGCAGTAGGGTCCGCTCTCGCCAATATCTTTGGGTAGAATTCCGTTAACGCATGAGCGCTGCGCCCGCAGCGCTGATTGGCGGGGCGTCTCGGTCCGGTAGCTTCACATCACCGGCGCAATCGGCGTCCTCCGCGATTGGCCCCTGGAGGCATTGGCGCAGGACTGCTTACCGGCAACACGGAAGCCCATGTCTTACGGAGCAATCTTGAATCGCGGCAGCGTTTCCGGCAGCTCGGCCAGGAAGTACGCCAGCACCGCCATGGTCGCGACCTGACTCCGCAGGTCTTGTGGCTCGACTTTGTCCAGAGTATCGGCGGCGGTATGGTGGTAATCAAAGTAATGCCGCGTGTCCACCAACGGCGCAAACCCGGGAACTCCGGCGGCCTGTAGCCAACTAATGTCGGCGCCAAGCTCACCGTCGATTGGCTGGAGCACGGTAGCGCCAATCGGGCCCAGAGCGTCCAGCACGGGTTTCACTGCCGTTAATGACTCTTTCGTTACAGCGGCCCTGACGCCAAGCGAGCGGCCCGCGCCGGCGTCGCTTTCGATCGCTGCTGTCTGGGACTCCACTGTACGTTCAACGGAGGCGAAATAGGCCTTGCCGCCAATGGCACCGGGCTCTTCGGCCGTCCAGCCAATAAACCGAATGGTTCGTCGCGGGTGCAGGTCAAGCTGTCGCAGTATGTCGATGACCGCCGCAGCCGCTATCACACCAACGCCATCGTCCGTCGCACCGGTCGCCAAATCCCAGCTGTCCAGGTGACCCGACACGATCACGAACTCGCCGGGCTTTTCACGCCCGGGCCAATCGGCAATCACATTACTGCTGTCAACTTCCGGCAGTGTTCTTGGCGTAAGCACAAGCTTGAGCGTCACGGGCCCGAAAGCGGCCAGGCGAGCCACCAGGTCCGCGTCCTCCGCCGCAAGCGCCGCCGCAGGGATAGCCACCTGGCCCTCCTTCCAGGACGTCGCGCCCGTGTGCGGCAAGCGGAAATCGGCGCCCCCAACCGAGCGCACCAATACCGCGGCCGCACCCAACGCCGCCGCCGCCGCCGGACCCTTCGTTCGGTACAGACCGTCCTGCATGTAGGCAATACCCGCGAAGCCATTGTCCGCCAGGCGCTGATTGAATCGTGCTTCGAATAGAACAATATTGCCGGGAATTTCGGCTGATCGCTGATTGAGCTCCGCCAAGTCGTGCACGACAATCACCGGCGCGGTAAGCCCGCTGGCCGGTGTGGCCGATGAGAAACCGAGCGCCGTCAATTGGAGGTGCTGGGTTACACCATCGGGTCGACCCGAGTATTCGACCAGCTCGGCCCGCTCTTCGCCACGCACCCAGTGTGGAATTTTCACTGGTTGCAGCGTCACTTGCACCGGGGGCGATCGCATCGCCCCCGCCAGCTGGCTGATGGCCGCCGCGAGCTGCGGCGAACCGGACAAGCGCGGCCCGATCCGGTCGGTTAATTCGGATAGTCGCTGCCAGGCCCAGTTGCTCGACATTGCGGCGTCACGAATCTGTGCAAGGATCGTGACCTCATCGGCATCAGGCGCCGCGGCAGCCGCCACGCTTGCCGCAAACGTAAGGTAACCCATCAGTGCACAAAGCAGGCCACGGCGTATTTGCTTCACACTCGCTCCTCGCCTCAGTGCACCATGTTCAACTTGGGCCTCCGGATCAAAGGGTTGGCCGGTTCGGCCACTTGAATAGCCCACCACGCCAACTTACCGCAATCCCGGAGCCATCGCAGGCGACCCCGACTCAGCAGGGAGTCCCTCGCCATATCGCTTTCGGCGCTCGACGCCCGAGGAGTTTTGGTGGCGGGCGAGCGCGTTGTTGAACCTCTGTGCGTCGAACCGAGGCAGTGCAACGAGCCTCCTCCCCTCCCCAGAACTCGCAGAACAGCGGCGTCCATCCTGTGCGCCCCCCGTTGCAGAGCGTATGGGGGCGACCGCCTTTGACCCCCAGCGGACGCTTGTGACCGACCGCTTTCGGCCCTAGCTGTGCGTAGGTCGTGCGAGGGGCCGACCCCATCAAATCAGTTGGCCACTGCCGATGCCGGTGAAAGTTTCTGCGCGCGAATCCAACTATCCGTCCGGGAGTCCAACAACTCGAGCGGAAGGACACCGCCGCTAAGCATCTCGTCGTGAAAACCACGGATGTCAAATCTCGCGCCCAACTCACTCTGGGCACGATCCCGCAATTCTCGGAACTTCAGTTGACCCAGCTTGTAAGCGAGGGCCTGCGCTGGCCACGCGATATAGCGATCCGTCTCCGACTGGATGGTAGGCTCATCAATGGCCCCAGATTTTCGCAAGAACTCGACCACCTGGTCGCGAGACCAAGCCTTGGAATGAATGCCGGTATCGACGACCAGTCGCACGGCACGGAACAATTCGCTGGAGAGTCTCCCATAGTCGCTAGCCGGGTCCTGATAGAAGCCCACCTCCTTGCCGAGCTGCTCGGCGTACAGCGCCCAACCTTCGATGTAGCCCGAGTTCCCGGCATGTTGGCGAAACTTCGGCAGCGCGGTTATCTGCTGTGCCACAGACAGTTGCATGTGATGTCCGGGTATGCCCTCGTGATAAGCGACGGCTTCGTCGTTGATCAGCGAGCGGTCGGCGAAATGCGAAGTGGCCACCACCACCCGGCCCGGTCTCTGTCCATCAGGCGTTCCGGTCTGATAGTGAGTAGCCATTGCCGCCTGGAAATCCGGGATGGCTTCGACGGTGATCGGCGAGCCCGGGATGTAGCCGAACAATTCCGGCAACTTTGGCCGCATCTGTGCGATGTACTTACGAAAGTCCTCGAGGATCTGTTCTGCTGAGACCGGTCGGTATTTGGGATTGGTCTTGAGCGACTCCCGATACGACGCGAGATCATCGAAGCCTTCACGATGCGCTATGACCAGCATGTCGGCCTCAATCCGGCCAATCTCGCGCAGACCGATCTGGTGTATCTGGTCCGGAGTCAGCGTGCCGACGGTGGTGCGGCTGAGGATATCGTTAAGATAACGCTTCTCACCGCCAGGCAGCGACTGCACGGAAAGCGTAGTGCGTCCGTGGGGCGCGTACTCCGTGCCAATGAAGTTGCCGAACGCCCGGTAGGCAGGCAGAACCTCGTTTGTGACCGCGTCGGTGATCGCCCTGGTCAGGCGCTCTTGATCCTCCGCTGAGATGCCGGCGGGAAATCTTCGGGTGGGCAGCAGAAAGGGATCAGCCTCGATCACGCCGTCACATTGCGCGGGCACCTTCTCGAGCAGGAAGCGCACCGGCATAAGACTGTCTGTCATTCCGGCACGGAGAACCTCTTCGGTTTCGGCAAATGCGCGCGGGATCTGGTGGAGACGCGCGATGTAGTCCTCGTACTGCTTCACCGACTCGAACGGGACAGCCAGCGGCAGGTCGGCGAGACCAATATGCGGGCCGTTCATCTGGCTGACGGGCATCTCGTATTCTTTAAAGCCGTAATTGTCGATGCGCTGCTGCAGCGCGCGCACGAGCACCTCGTGCGACAGCTCATCCTGTTCGGTGAAGCCGGTCGTTGGAATGGCCCTCAGGTGCGCGAGAACATTCTGGTTGCTCGCGTGCTCGGCACCGAGTGCAGCCAGGGAGTGCCTGTCCAATTGGTCGTTATACCGATAATCGCCGTAGGCGGTCGCTTGCTCCGGGTGGGCCTTAAGGTCGGACTGATACCATTCCTCGAAAAGCGCGTTCTGAGCGGCGACGCGCGTCTTGACATCAACCACACTGGCGCCAACTGATGCGCACGCTGCAATGCAGAGGAACGCAACCCCGCAAACGGAGAGCATTAGAGACCGCATGACGCGGAAGGGTACCACTGAGCGACGATGTCTGCCCAGTCCAAATTGGTGGCTCCAGTGGCCCACATCAATGCGTGCTGGATGTCAGTGTGGATCGGCGACATTGTGCGGTCGGCCGAGGACATCCGCCCTTGGGGTCTACTTTAGGGACTCGATGGACTTTGCGATGCACGGGCGATCGCCGAGCAACAGAACCCTCGCTTACGCGGCCTCGTCCCGGAGTAGCCTGGCATCGTGGACTCCAATTGCACAGACGCCTAATATCGGACTGTTACCCATGGGTGCGTAGCGCTGGGTTGCCCATTATCCGCTGCGGATGGAAATTATCGCGTGGCGCACGCGGTTGCTTCCAGAGCCCTCGGGGAGCCGCTGTGGACTTGGTGATACCGAAACATCGAAGCGGCCGGTTGTCGCGTCAAAAACCAGGTTGGTCGCTGTTCCCAATAGCGCAGTTATCCTGGGCCGACGCGTCGCGTAGCCAAACAATCGTAATGATTTCTCCTGTAGAGCGAAGGTCACCGTAGCGGTCAGTCGGTTCGGCTCGTCGACCAGGGAGGCAATGCGTTTCTTGCCGTCCGGTACCAATTTGCTCTCGTCACCAAACAGCGCAATGCCCGCGCGTGACACAGAAGTCAGCACATAATAGGACGTGCCGTTTGGACCGAGATCAATAGTGATCGGCTCCGATTGTGCCAGACGTCGCCCGCTTCCGGACCGTGAATCATACAGATATGCGTCGCCTGTCATTCCCAGCTGCGCTGCAGTGACCGTGGCCTTTGTGTCTTCCGACGCACGGCTGAAGGCAAATACATATGAGGTTAGCAGGCGGCCGTGATTGGTATGGGCCGCAGCCACCATGGGTGGGCTGGAGTCACCAGCCGTCCGCAATCCGGATTCCAACGAATCGGCAGTGTACGCGGCGTCGATTGGCAGTAGCGGCGAGTCCGGCTTGACGATAATGCCGTCCGTACGCACTGCCCGCAGCAGGTTTTCCTTGTTTTCGGTTCCGATACTATCGCCGATTCCGACCATGCCTGCCGATAGCGTCGCGACAAGGAGGTTATCGGCTTCGGTGCTCATGAATACGTCGGTCCACGGCCAGATGCCGAGTGCACTGGCCAGGCGCGATGCGTAAAGGAAACTAGCCCATTTACTCCGCGTCAGTCGATCACCGCTGGTGCGAATCGTCGTGACATTATCGTAGTGAGCGCTCTGAAGAAAATAGCGCGGTAATGCCATGCAGTACTGCAATGACAGTCCCCTGGCGCGCGCCGTGCGCGCCATTCCGTCTGTAAATGCGTCACCCGCCTTGGCAGTGGCGGCAAGCGCGGGCGAGTTCTGGTAGATCACATTCAGCCAGTCCTGCTCATAGGTCACCACATTGGCCGAGGAGATGTACGTCATGATCTCGTTCCACCAGCCCGGATCGACTGCCGCTACGCCCGAGATGTCGTAGTGCTGGCGATAGGGACTTTCTGGATCAATCCAACGATTGTGGGTGATCAGTGGCAGCCCGATTTCCTTCTGAAATCGGGCGAGACCGAATGGAAAAAGAACCGGGTGCGCCTCGTACTTAAGAAGACCACCATATCGGTTCCATTCACCGGCCGGCAGATCGGGATTTTTCGTATGCAGAACTTCGCCGCCGGGCCCTGTCAAAGACTTGAAGTACCACCAGCTGTCGAGCTGCAGGTACCCAATGGGTATGCCCTCATTGCGGTAGCGCTGAACAAGCGCCTTGAGCGTATTCGCGTAGCCGAGTTGCTGATCATAGGCGTAGTAATAAGCGGCTCCGTTGTCGGTCCAATAGCCCAAATAGCGCAAACCGACGTCGGCGTCGTTGGCGGGACGCGTCTTGCCTTGCAATGTGGTTATGGCCATACCCCAGGTATCCCAGGTGGCATTTACCCCGATTCCGAAGGCCATCAGAGTTGTGTGGACGAAGGCCGCGGGCAGATCGGTCACCTGCGCATTGAGGCCGCTCGCGATCTCCCTAGTCCCATCGCCCAACATGCTCGCGATCATGAAGTTCGACGCTGGCGACAGCACTACGGCGTGCAGGGCATCGTCGAACAGTAGCCATGGTGTGCCCGTCTGCTCGAGCGAAAAGCTGTAGGGAGCGAACACATCGTTCTTGTAACTAAAGTGGTGGAGATCCTTTGGAACCTCGGTAAAATCTGGAAAGCGGATGGTGGCCGCTTCGGTGACCGGATCGTTGGACGTGATTCCGAACAGCACGACAGCGCGGTCGGCGTAAGTTCGTATGGTTCCACTGAGTGACTTCCGCTGGCGCCAGGTGAATTGCAGCTCCCGGTAGGCGCCAAGCCGGTCGCGTCCGCCAAGAACTTTGAGATTTGAGGCGCGGTCGCCCAGTTGGCCTGCGAAGGCCCAATTCAGTTCGCGGCTGCGTACTTCATAGCGGCCAGAGTTCTCATCGACCGTGGCGATGATGCCAGCTGCGCCATCAATGAATGGTTGCGCGGCATAGCAAGGCAGTGCACAGAGTGTCAGAGCAGTCATGAGCCGTATGCGTGGCTGCCATAACGAGAGCGCGGCGCTCCGCCATGCGGCGGCTCGACTGGGCACGTTGCCTCTACAGTTGATGATCATCGTATGTGCCTCCTGCAACCCATCGAATTGGGGGCGCCGTAAACCGGCGTTGAAACTCGACCGGAGTCTCGGCCTGAACTGCGTCGAAGTCTAACCAAGCCGTTAAGGCAATTCTCTATCGGAACTTACAGGTTGGCCAAGACTTAAGTGGTCATGGTTGAACGCCGCACCAGGGTCAACACAAGTCGCTGGTTAACACCGAGCCCCCTCCTACGCACTTTGGCTGCGCTCCGGGCGCCAACTCTGATACGCTTTGACGCATGACAAAATACATCGCGCCGGCTCTGCTGATCCTTCTTCTTGCGCCTGCGGCCCGCGCTGCCGAACCCTGGTGGAAGCAGGCGGTGATCTACGAAATCTATCCGCGCTCGTTCCAGGATTCCAATGCGGACGGAATTGGCGATCTCAAAGGCATCGAATCGCGCCTCGGGTATTTGTCCGATCTTGGCATCGATGCGATCTGGATTTCGCCGATGTACCCCTCGCCCCAAGTCGACTTCGGCTACGACATCGCCGATTACGAGGCCGTTGATCCTCAATACGGTACGCTTGCAGACATGGACCACCTGATCGATCAGGCGCGCCACAAGCACGTCCGGGTCGTGCTCGATATGGTGTTGAACCATACGTCCGATCGCCATCGGTGGTTCATGGCGGCCGCAAGCTCGCGCACCGATCCAAAGCACGACTGGTACGTGTGGAGCGACGGCAAACCAGGCGTCGGCCCAACCGCCCACGAAGGCCGGTTGCCCCCCAACAACTGGATCTCCCTCTTCGGCGGCTCGGCTTGGGAGTGGGTCCCCGCCGTACACCAGTACTACTACCACTTCTTCTACAAGCAGCAACCCGACCTGAACTGGCGCAACCCGGCCGTCGAGAAAGCCATGTTCAGCTCCATCAAGTTCTGGCTGGATCGGGGCGTCGCAGGCTTCCGGCTGGACGCGATCACCACGTTGTTCGAGGACCCCGGACTGCACGACGCCCGCGAGCTCGGCGGCACGAACGCGCAGGGCGATCCGCGTCTGGACGATTCACTCGTGACTGGCCTGCCCGAGGTCCACGACCTGCTCCGGCGATTGCGCGCACTCGTCGATTCGTATCCCGATGACAGGGCACTGATCGGGGAAATCTATCTACCGGATACCCAAAGCCTGGACGCGTGGTACGGCGGCGCAAAGCAGGACGAGTTGCAGCTGCCGATGGACATGGCGTTTGGCTTTCATGGCGATCACGACAAATTGGACGTGGTGGCCTTCCGCCACCGCATCGAGGAGGCGCAGACCCTGCCGCATGGCGGACAGCCCCTGTTCGTCTTCGACAATCACGACAACGTTCGTTCGGTCAACCGCTATGGCGACGGGATTCACGATGCCATGATCAGCAAGATCCTCGCGACCCTGCTGCTCACCAGCCGGGCCACGGCGCTCATGTACTACGGCGAGGAGCTCGACATGCCGACAACGACTCCCGCGCGGCGGGAAGACGTCAAAGATCCCATCGGCATTACCGGCTGGCCGAAGGAAAAGGGGCGCGATGGCGAACGCACGCCGATGCAGTGGGACGCCGGACCACAGGCTGGTTTCAGCTCCGCGGCGCTGACCTGGCTGCCGATCCCATCGAGCTATCACAAGATCAATGTCGCTGATGAATTGAAGGATCCCGATTCGACGCTGCGCTGGTACCGAGAGCTGATCGCGTTGCGCCGAACGCGACCCGCCTTGCGGGACGGTGCGATCACGATGCTGGATCGCCACAATACGCAGGTTCTGTCGTACTTGCGCAGGACGGATGCGGGCGATGCCGTCCTCGTTGCCATGAATTTCACGGCGCAACCGCAAACGATCTCCCTAGGCCTGTCCGGCAGCGGCGAGGCGTTTTCCGCCGTTACGACGCTCCTCACCGATGCGCCGGGGCTGCGCCACGCGAGTTCCGCGCAGGGGCTGAGTCTGCCGCCGTACGCGACCTGGATTGCGAAGCTGCGTTGAGAACGAGGGGCGTGCAGGGTCCGGCGCGCTCGACGCACCGGCTGGACCTCCGTCTCCATCGGCGCGCGGATGGCCGCAGGTAGAGTTTCGCGAGCTTTGCGGGGAAATACCTGTGAGACCGCAGGAGTCCGGGCAGTTCCTCGTTGCCGGGATCGGCCTCAAGACGGCTCTGCTGAAGGCCATCGCAGGAGCCGAGAAGTTTGTGATAGTGGGGGGCGGGCTTCCCCTTGGCTTTATTGGTACCACCCCGACCCTAGTGGCTCCGGCCTGGACCAGGATCTTGGGGAAGAGGAACGGAACTACCGCCTACGAACCCGAAATACTGTTCCGTCAGTCAATGGGTTGCGGCGCCTATGTGACGCACGACCGCAGATGAGCAGATGCAGTAACCCTCGACGTCGAATCTGCGGTAGCCACATCCGCCGTTTTGCGTTCAGTTGTAAATTGTCGGAAGCAGCCTCCTACGGTGGCAACAAGCGTGCGATTGCTTGAACCATCACTGTGGCCGACGGTGGGTCTAGATTCGACAGAGCGATCAGCGTGTATCCGGTGACTGGTGCGTGCCAATACTCGCCGTTCATTCCTTGCGCGCCTCCCTCATGCCCTAGCCAGCGCACGCCATCTTGCGTGGATTCCATAAATCCGTAGCCGTACTTTACTCCCGGCCAGGCGGTGTCAACTTTGCCCGATGTCATTAGATTGACGGACGTTTCTGGGAGAAGCCGAGCAGTCCAAAAGGCGCGGTCGAATCGCAACAGGTCTTCTGCCGTTGAGTAGCCGCCACCGGCGGATGTGCCACGGAATGGCAAGGTGTCGGTATTGCGTTGCCACGCAACTGAACCCGCCATCAGCATGTACCCAATGGATCGCCGCGGCACCAGCACATCTTCCGGCAGCGATCCTGTTGATATCATCCTTGCGGGCGTGAATACATGGGATTGCACATAGTCGTAATAACTCTCACGCGACACTCGCTCAATCACCAGCCCGAGAACGACGAACCCATAGTTGCTGTAGGAGTATCGGCTGCCAGGCTCGAACTCTGGCGCGCGGTCCCCGTACAGCTTTGCATAGTCGCGCAACTCTCGCAGATCCCTTCGGTGAGCATCGAACTGCGAGCCGAATATGTCACCGGCACCAGCGGTGTGCGTCAGCAACTCGCGAATCGTCACACGTGCCGCAAACTCCCTGTTGGGGTAGTCATCCAGATACTGACTCACAGCGTCATCCAAGTGGACTTTGCCGGCCTCCACCAGCTGGAGAATGGCGATCGCTGTGAACATCTTGTTCATCGATCCGATCCGGAATGTCGTATCTGCCGTGTTGGCAAGGTTATTTTCACGATCCGCGCAACCGTAAACACCAAGAAAAATAGTTTGATGGTGTCTGGCAACGAGAACGACGCCGGAGAATTGGTCATTCTGTAGGGCCCTGTCGATCACACTGCTGACCTTGGATCTAAACGACGCAAGTCTAGGCGAGGCCGTTACAACCTCCGCACTCTTTGTGCAGGGTGGCAGCTCTCCTGCCAAGGCATGTGCCGAGAAGAACATCCAAAAAGGGAGAAGCATCAGCGAAGGTCTGAAAGCCGAGATTTCCCGTGAGGCAGACGAGGGATTGAGATGTGGCATGATTGGGGGCGCATCGGATGAGTGCCGCCTCCACTCTACCGCCATCCTGAAGCGTCGAGCCAAGCGGTGAACGCCTCCGTTGCTGATGCCCGCTAGGAGCCGGTGACGGTCAGGCGATCACTACGCAATGCGGTCCGACGACTCACGTGCCGAGCTCAAACTGCGTATGCCATTAACGTGCCATAGATAGGCTGTATATGCGACTGACAAGCGCTTCAAGTGATTGATTAATATATACATAGACTTGTCAAAAAGCGCCTGGCAGCCAGCAATAGCGATCGAGCGACCTCTTAATGTCGGTCAATCGGCGCAATCGAGAGCGCCGTGACCAGCGCCTTGCCTATCTTTGGCCGAAATTCGATCAGCACCCCATCGCCACGCGATATGGCATCGAAGGAGCGGACCACGCCTTTCAGCTTGCCGTCGGCCGCGGCGTAGATATCGAAGTTCTTGAGCGCGGTCGCCCCATTGGCGAGCACGTCGAACTCTCGCTCGCCGGCCTTGTCGGCCGCGGGCTCCTCGAAATGCAGGGTAACCCGGTAGCGTCCCCTCGGCACCGGCACATGATACGAGAATGCACCTTCCCTGAAACTGTCGTAAAGCCCGGCGTCCTCGGCGACCACCGTAACCCGCTCCGATATCGGCGTATCAGGGGCGTTGATGCCGCGGCCGTTGCCTCCCCTGAAATAGGTGTCCGAGCCGTAGCGCTCCCCCGCTTTCGAGACATACCCGGACAGATTGCCGGCCTTGATTCGCACTTTGTCGGGCGACCCGGAGTATGTCCACTGAATTGAATCGGACAGGGTCTTCCCGGCGATATCCGCAGTCGCGAGCAATGAGTTCGGCCCGGGATGCAGGCGCACCGCATGCCACAAACACACCCCGCCCTCGCAGGGCACCAAACCTTGGTCCTCGTCATTCAACTGCAGCCGAACCCGCGCAGCATTGCTGTACGCCTTCACACCGACTACACCATACGGCCGATCGACATAGCGCCGACCGACCAGATGCAGCGTTGGCTGGCTGCTCCAATTGGCGCGGTAGAAATAGAATGCGTCTTTGCGGGTCAGCCGATCGTAGCTCACGAGCCCCTTGTCGTTGATGTCCGTAAGATCGCCCTCGCGGCGCGAGTCGCTGGAAAAATCGAACATGTTCCAGATGTATACGCCCCAGAGATACCCGCGGCCGCGCAAGGCGCTCCAGGATGCCTCGTGGTACCAATTCTGAAATTCCTCCGGATGGGGCCTGCCATGCGGGTTGATCGGTCCACCGGCCGGGTCATCGGTGTGCTGAGAGAGCGCCGCACCCGCCCCGAATTCGGAGACCGCCATCGGCAGGGCTGGATGACGCGCATGCGCCTGATCCAACATCGCGCCAAAATCGTCGAGTTCTCCGGTGTACCACCCAAAATAACGATTGTAGCCGACCGTATCGGCGATTCCGACGATGGCGTCGCGTGATACGTCGCCGCCGGCCGCCGCGTCTGCGTGTGACGCGAAGCCCAATTCGCAGCAGTCGGCAAGGGTCGTAAATCGCCCCGGATCTTCCTGCTTCGCGAGCGCCTGCAGGGACCTCAGCAGCTCCGCGGATCTGCTCGGACCCTTGAGTTGGGTGGCGGTGAGATCGATCTCGTTGGCCATCGACCAGACCGCGATCGAGGGATGGTTGTAATTTTGACGGATGAGTTCGATGAACTGCTGCCGCGCATTGGCGGTGAGCGCGTCGTTCGCGGGCGAGCCGTCGAAAGACACTTTGTTCACCAAGGGACTTTCGGCCCAGACCACAATCCCCAATGAGTCCGCCAGTTCGTACGAGTACTGATCGTGCTGGTAGTGAGCGAGTCGAACGGCGTTACCGCCCATGTCTTGCAAGAGATCGAAATCCTGCGCCTGATCCGCGTGTGATATCGCCCAACCTTTGAGCGGACGGTCCTGATGCATCGACGCACCCTTCAGGAAGAGATGTTCCCCGTTGAGAGAGAATCCTTTTCGGGAATCGAAATCGATGGAGCGCAGGCCGAGCGGCTGCGCCAATTGATCGAGAAGTACACCGTGGGTCGATCGGATTGTGATGACGAGCTTGTAGAGGTAGGGATCCTTCGTCCCGCGCCAGAGCCGCGGGTGTTGTACCTGCAGGGTGTACTCGATCTTGACGGGCTGCGCCGGCGATAGCGACACCCGGCTAGATTCCACGGCGACGACCAAGCCAGCTTTGTCTTCGATGCGGCTCTCGACGGTAACCTGCTGAGGCGTCGGGCCGTCGTTGACCACCTTGGTGGACGCCCGCACGATCGCGGAGGCCGAGTCGAGGTTCAAGGCTCTGGCGTACACCCCCGGGCCGCCGTAATCCAGCATATCTACATGCACAGAGTCGGTGGCGATCAGAGTGACGGGACGGTATATGCCGCCGAACTCGAAGAAATCGCCCGACAGCGGGATGACATTTTCCGTCGTCGATCCTGGCTCGGGCAGACTATTGTCGGATTTGACCACCAGAATATTCTCAGCGGAGGGGTCGATGGCGGCCGATGCGTCGAAACGGAATCGAGAAAAGGCACCGGCGTGCTTGCCAAGGTAGTGTCCGTTCACCCAAACATCCG
The DNA here is from genome assembly GCA_035300345.1 of Steroidobacteraceae bacterium. Taxonomy (GTDB): domain Bacteria; phylum Pseudomonadota; class Gammaproteobacteria; order Steroidobacterales; family Steroidobacteraceae; genus FEN-1191. The sequence goes on along the minus strand of DATGVM010000031.1, from coordinate 15,089 downwards.
CGACGGTACCGACCCCGTCGAACTGAAGAAAGTAGCGTCTGCCGGCCAACGAGGGAGGCGTGCGGAATCGAAGCCGGTACCAACCCACTCCCTGCACGGTGTTCGAGAGGGGCGAACGTTCGGTACCCGCGTTGCCCAATCGATTCCAGGTATGCGGAAGCTCAATGGCGGTCCAAGAGGAATCATCGAACGCATTGCTCTCGATGCCGCTCAAACCCTCCGCTTGAAGGAAACGCCAGCCTCGGCTCAATTCCATCGAGACGCGTGGCTCGCGGGTCGTGACTTCCTGCCCGGTCGCCGGCACTGCGCGGGACTCGAGCGCCGCGGCGGTGAGCGTCGCGCACCCGATGGCTGCGACCAAGCTAAGGACCGACCACGGACGCGAATATCGGTCAAGCGTCATATTAGGTCGTAACGTCATCTATCAGCCTCCAAACCGAAGTCCCCTTCGGCCTCTCCAGATCGCTTTCGCGTCACCGACCTGACACCCCTGCTTAGTCCCTGACCGGAGTAGAGCCCGCTCATCAGGAGCGAAGTATGAAGGCAAAGAGTTTTGGCGAGGAGCGCATCATTACAGTGTTGAGGGAGACCGAGGCTGGAGCGAAGACGAAGGAGCTGTGTGGCCTGCTACCGATTCCGATGACACCACCTTTAGCCTGATCTCCTCTGCTGTTCATACTCCAGAGGACTCAGGTAATCCAATGTCGAGTGCCGTCGCCGCTGATTGTAGAACCGTTCGATGTAATCGAACACATCTGCCCTTGCTTGGTCTCGAGTCTGGTAGACCCTGCGGCTGGTCCGCTCGGTCTTCATAGTCGAGAAGAAGCTCTCCATGGCAGCGTTATCCCAGCAGTTACCCGAGCGGCTCATGCGGCAGATCACGCCGTGTTCAGCCAGCAACTGCTGGAACTGATCGCTGCTGTACTGGCTGCCTCGATCCGAGTGATGCAACAGCTCGGCGGTTGGACGACGGCGCCAGATGGCCATCAGCATGGCATCGCTGACCAGTTGCGCTGCCATGCTTGATTGCATCGACCAGCCCACGATCAGGCGTGAATACAGATCCAGCACCACGGCGACATACAACCAGCCCTCGTCGGTCCACAGATAGGTAAAGTCGGCGACCCAGCGTTGGTTGGGCGCGGAAGCCACGAACTCGCGATCCAGGACGTTGGGTGCCAGGGCATCGGCCGGACGCTGACCGGTATCGCTGGGCGCTCGACGTCGCTTGCGGCGGGCCTCGAGGCCCGCCGCAAGCATCAGCCGCTCAACACGATGAATACCACAGGGCTGGCCCCAGGCTCGCAGATCGTGGCGGACACGACGGGCGCCATAGGTCCGATCACTGTCCAGAAAGCTCCGCCGGACCGAAATCAGCAGCTCCTCATCCCGCCTGGCTTGGGCACTGCGGGGCCGCTTGAGCCACCCGTAGTACCTGCCCCGCGAGACATCGAGCGCCTCGCACAACCAACTCAACGGCCAAATCCCTCGATGCTTCGCCATGAAAGAGAATCTCAACCCGACTCTTTCGCGAAGTAGGCCGCGGCTTTTTTTAATATGTCCCGCTCGGCCTTCAGCTTGCTGACCTCGCGCTTCAACCGCTCGATCTCGGCCGCTTCGGCGTGCTGCTGCCCATGCCCCGGAAAAGCCTTCCTCACATCCCCGCCTGCCTCACGCACCCAGCGGCTGACCACGTTCGAGCTGATCCCCAAATCCCGAGCTACCTGGGCGCTGGACACGTCCCGCTCCCGCACCTGCTTGACCGCCTCGAGCTTGTACTCGCGGCTGAACTTCTGCCTCTTCATATCCCACCTCGTTAAGCATCATCGCTCTTAACCAGGTGTCAGCAAAACCGGTTGCAGGCCAGATGCATATTGGGAGCACCCGAGGGCGCTATTGGCCGCGACCCGCCCCATAGGCTGATCGAGAGCGGTCGTTGGCCAGGGTAATTGGGCAATTGACCCCGACCTGGAGGGGAAACCCGACGGCAAAGCGTACAGCGCGCTCGAAAGATTGTGGAAGCGGGGCCGGGCTTCCCCTTGGCTTTACAACTGTCACCCCTACCCTAGTGGCTCCGGCCTGGACCAGGATCTTGGGGAAGAGGAGCGGAAGTGCCGCCTAGCTCCAACGCCTCGGACTGATGTCAACCGTAGGCACTATTGGCTTGAGTGACATTCCGTTTGCTGAAGTCTCCGAACGGCCTATGCCGCGGCTCAGGACTTGCCTGCGTCATCTCCATATTCCCATTCGTACGGCACGCCCGTGTCCCCCAGGATGAAACTTACCAATTCGGCGAATTCTGCCTCTGCGCGAACGTCGTTGGCAAGAAGCAGGGCGCAGCGCTGGCTCCTCTCGATGCAGACCATTGTGTTTGCGGTTTGACCGTCGTGGCCACCTTTATAGAAACCGTGTCCCTGAGGGCCATCGAAAACAACCACACCGAGCCCTGCGAAAAGGTCAGGGCGCTGCTTGTCCACAGACAGGTCAGGGCCGAACGGGGGAAACTGGTGGGCCGTGGCAATATGAAGTTGCGGTTTGGTCATCTCCGCGCGCGAGGCTGCGCTCAGGCCGTCTCCACGTACGAAAGCGGCTGTGAACTTGGCGAGGTCGGATATCGTCGTGTCCATTGATCCCGCCACTCTGACCTTGCTACGCCGATCGTGCTCCTGCGGCTGACTCTTGTCATTCCAGCCGTCGGCCAGGTTGCCGGCAAAATCGGGGCGCCAGACCAAGCTAGTCCGGACCATGCCCAGCCGAGCGAAATCGGCCGTAGTCAGATCGCCCACATCGAGCCCGAGCCCCTGCGCCTTGCGTCCGTGTTCAATGACGAATTGCAGCAGGATGAAGCCTTCGCCGGAATAGCTGAAGCGGGTGCCCGGCTCGAAATGAATATGCAATTTCTGGTCAGGCTCGATGAACCAGAAATTGCTGAAGCCCGTCGAATGAGTCAGGCACATGCGCGGCGTGATCTTTTTCCAGCGGGGATCGCTCTCCAGATCCTTGTAGGGCCCGTGCTTATCGGGGAACACCGGATCGAGGCCATAGAGTGGCAACGGCTGGTCGAGGTCGTCCTCGATCGGCGTGTCGAGCTTAAGTTTGTCTTGGTCGACCAGTTGCATGACCACATAAGCAAACACGGTTTTGGTCAGGGATGCGCCATACATGACCGTGCTGGTGGTTAGCGGGTCGCCTTTGGCATTTCGGATGCCGTATGCATGCACATAACCAACTTTGCCGTGGTCGATGACCGCAAGCGCTAAACCGTTTGCGCCCGAGGCAGAGATGACCTTGTGCACTTCGGCGTCAATAGCCGCAGCGTCCGGTATCGCATGTGCGCCGGCCAGTTCGGCGAGAATGCAAGCCAAACTACCCGCCAATACACGCTGCATGGCACCCTCCAGTCAGACTGTCGAACCCGTCCGAAAATCCGCGTCTTGTGTCCCGGCCGAGAATATCCCAGATTACTAAGGAGCGCATCCGCCGACGTGGTCGATGTTCGAGGCGGTAAAATCATCCGGCGTGGGCAGTGTCACCGACTTGTTGCGTGCGTTGCCGAGCACGTAGGTCAGATAGGTCAATGGGTTCACCTAGTTCGCATTGCAGGACTCGACCGGCGAGTAGTAAATCGCCGCGGCGTGACTTGCACACTCGGAGCCCACGAATAGAAATGCATTTCTTCCAACGGCCACCGTGAGCATGCAGCGCTCGGCATGGTTGTTTGGTGCCCGCCAAAGACCGAACCCACTTGGTAGCCCATTTGGCGGTTCGCCGGGCCGCCTTGCTCAGTGTAGGTTCGGTTGGTAGCGGGGGCTCGATTTCTCACTTAATTGCTGCGCTGCCCCGCCGGCCGCACCGAGGCAAATGAGGTAACCCGCTAGCGACGCCTATGTCAGCCGCCGGCACCGCCCCGGCCTGGGCTAAAGTGACAACCGCCGGCGATACCGGCATGCTCGTTAGGCCGCCGCACCGCGCTCAATCCGCTCGGTCCGGCAATCGTGGCGCTGGACGGGGTATGCACACAGCGAGGCTGGCTGCAATGGAGCCTCCTCTCAATGCCGACAGGAGATCTTTAGACCGGATCCCTGTGCCGGCGCAAAGCAACTTCGGTGCCTAAGTATCGCTCAGCCATTGCGAGGAAACAGTCCGCGCCATTTCGAGTGTGAGGCATGAAGAGCTGCCACCGAATCGTTTGGACATCTATGTGAGAATACGATCAGCAGCCCGCAGTTACCAAAACCAGCGGGCTCTGTCCTGTTGGCCCGCTTGCAGTACTTCTTGAGGGCCCTCTTCTCGTCAGCGGTGAAGTGCAGACAGTCGTCTCCAAAAAGGTCGTCAGAGTCATTGAGCTCGTGCGCCGTCTGCACCACGAGTTCGGTCTCCGCCTGCACCTTTTCGCGGCCGCGCCGCCTGGCGACGACAACCATGAGGTAGACCGTTCCCGCTCCCGCTACCAGTTCGGAGAAGGACAGGTTCCACGCATCAATCACCTGCTTACCTGTGCCAATGAAGTCGTCCAGCAGAACCACCGTATCTTCTGCGCCGAGCTCCTCCTCCACAAGCATGCTGGGAAATACAAACATCTTGTCGTAGATGCTCCTGCTCATTTTGTTGGCAACGCGAAACTGGTGAAGCATCGTCCCGCCGCTGTCGCCCGGGCTGCTCGACATCGGTACAAACCGCCAACGTCCAGTGCGCTGTGCAACTGTAGGATGCCACTCCGGCAGTGCGGCGAGGCCGGCACGATACGCCTGGGCGATGCGGTCGGGCCCGTAGAACTCGATAGTGTCAAGCACGCGGGCCGCCGCATCCCGATCCTTACCCGCGAATTGCCGAAGCCAAGCTTCAATTCGTCCTTGATTGACCGCGGATCTGTACCCGACGAAATCCTGAAGCCAAACGTCCTTCCTCGCCTGATCTATAGGCGAGTTATGTGGTCGTGGAGCCTTCACTTGTCGACTCTCCGACCTAGCTGCCGAAGCCTCTTTCGAATCAACTCAGATAGTCGCTCAAGCGACTTCCAGAGCTCTCCTTCGCCGTAGTATTGGTCCGGATCTAGCGCATCGATGACGTTGTATAGGTCAGCGGCAGACTTGGCTATCTTCCGTGCGGTCGCCGCCGTCTTTATGGTGTCGATGGCCAGATGAGAAATCGGCAGCGCGGGATCATCAGCAAACTCCCGCAGCCGCCGACCCATCATGCCAATCCGGTTTGCCTTCGCCGAGTTATTGAGCTGCTGCTTCACGAAGCGGAATTCAGTAACAGCCTTCAACGCGCGGGTCTGGTGTTTCTCCAGCATCGCGTCTGTAAACGCATTCGGCTTAAACCAGTCGTACTTCGCAGTCACTCTGTCGTGAAGGATTGGATAGAGCTCAATGAAGAAATCCGCCTTGATGCGCTTCGCCGGATCGGCATCCAGCATCTGATCTTGATAACGCTTCGGAAACGAAAGCAGCTTCTTGCAGCGAACCACGACTGCCTGATCAAGGCCGGTTAGGGCGGCCATTCGCCGCTCGCTCCTATCCTTCACCTTGTCCATCAACAGCTCGAGCTTCAGAGCAGTTGGCATCAACTCCCAATCTAACCTCAATTTGTGGATCTGAAACATCGTTACGATGTTCTCCACAAGAGTTGGCTCCTCCACTTCATTTACAGGAACGGTCTCGAGCCCGACCTCCTGGGCACACATCCACCTTCGTTGGCCGTCTAGGATGAAGTATTTGCCGCTTTTCTTTTCACTGTATACCGTCAAGGGCACCAGAATCTTCACTCGCCTTATCGAGTCTCTAAGCGGCGCCATGTCGACGCGATCGAAAAGCATCCGCGGATTGTGCGGATTGGAGTGCAGCTGATCGGTCCTGAGATTCTTTACACCGATCGCGCGAACAACTGGAGTTTCTTCCGCCATTTGCCTGCCCTGGGAGTCTCAGCCTACTCGGCCGTTGCTTCGATATTAGAAATGAGCCATTCGCTTGCCATCCGCCGGTCACCTGAAAACCCTGCCACATTGCGCCGAACCAATAGCCTGGTTGCGCTCCAATCAGCCGCTAGTTGCCGGGCTTCCGTGCAATCGGCGTATGAGACCAAGAACTCAGCGCCTAGTTTGTCCAATCGCCGCAGCTCCGTGGCAAGCCGCTCAACATCACCGGTATCGAAGGTGTCCTCACCGTATTGAGTGAAGACTCGACGGGAAGAGACTGCGAACGGGGGGTCCAGATATACAAAATCGCCCCTCTTTGCGAGAGCTAGCGTTCGAGAGAAGTCACCGGCCACGAAGCGAGCGCGACGAAGTAGTGTCGCAGCCCGTAAGAATTCAACGCGCGTTAGGACGCCAAGGGGTTTACCAGCCTTCCCTCCGAATGGCACATTGAAACCACCGACCTTGTTAGTGCGGTAGATTCCATTAAAGCAATTGCGATTCAAATAAAGGAACCGCAGAGCGCGCGTCGCGGCATCCCCTGCCGTAGGATCTTTCGCGCGCCATCGGTAGTAGGTGTCTGCGTTGCGATGAACTCGCGCTAGCCGATTGAACAATGGCTTAGGGGCAGCCTTCACAGCGCGGTATAAACTTATTAGCTCGCGATTGCTGTCCCCTAAGATCGCCTGCGCTGGGCGAAGCTCGAAGAAAAGACACGCCGATCCAGCAAAGGGCTCGATATATCGCTGATGGTGGTTGGGGTTCCAATAGGACTTGAGTCGTCCTAGGAGTTTCCGCTTACTCCCGGCCCAACGGAGGAACGGCCTTACGGGCTGATCCATCGCAGAATTGTTATCTCGATTCGCCATTCTCGCAGCCTACTCCGCAGCGCCTAGTCCGGGTGGCATCAATCGACTTGCGCCCCACATGGCTAACGCCGTCGTCAGCAGCAAGATCCACAGCCACTTGCGCGGGGTGCTTCCCTGCGGCACCGGCTCCTGGGCAGCTTCCTGCGCCTCCTGGTGCGGCTTTGATACTTCGGTGTAGCTCAGCCCCGTGCCCGGCAGTCCGACCGTCGTGCGCGTGCCTCGAGGGCCTCCGAAGGTCACGTGAGCGCCGCGGCCGCCCACCGAGATCGACGTCGATCGTTTGCCCAGGTTCAGGCGGATGCCCGGCAGCAGGCGGATTGAGCGGCGGGAGCGGAAGAAGCCCATAGGCGCCTATTCGACCCGATCGCCGAGCAGTGACGACAATACCTTGGCCGCCTGGCACAAGTCGGCGATGAGATTATTGTCGCCCGTATCCTGGGTCACAACCAATTCATCGAGAGCCGTGCAGACTCCGCGCAGCCCATTGATGCAATCGAGCGTGCTGAATCCGTCATCGTCTCGGGTGTCGTCGCGGAGCTTCTGCATCTTGATGGTAGGCGGTCGCCGGCGCCGCGGTGGCTTACCACCGGCCGGCGACCCAGCGTCGCCGGACCGGATCGGCGTCACGTTATCCACGGACCACGTCCGTTGCTGCGCCGTCAGCCAGCTGGCTTTCGATCACACCCTCCTCGAGTGCCTCATTGGCAGAGTCCAGAATCTGTAGGGCACCCTCAAGTGCGGTCCAGATTGTCGGCTTGTCCTCCGGGACGGCCTGTTCACGCATCACCGCGATCGCGAGTTCGAGGATGCCGGAGACCCGCCACAGCTGCCGGCGCTGCTTTTCGATGAGATCGCCGGCGAGCGAGGGCAGCTTCGCCGAGCGCGGCCGCCGGCGGCGCGGTGGCTTACCGCCGGCCGGCGGCTGGGTGGCTTCGGAGCGGATCGGCGTCACGTTATCCATGGGCCACCTCTGCATCCTCGAGGGCACCTTCGAGCAGGTCGCGCGCGGCCCCGAGGGCATAGGTCGGCTCCGATATCGTGTCGGCGGTGTTGCCGTCGAAGGCGGCAATCACCGATTCGATGATGGACTTCGCCTGCAGGACCTTCTCATCCATTGCAGCAGCCGCGATATTATTCGTCTCAGCCATCTGTCTTCTCCTCGTAGTTGACGGTGGTTAGGTGTCCGCCAGTGTTATCGCACTGGCGGGCGCCGCTTCTCAAACTCCTCGCTTCGGCCCCTTAATCGCCCTGTGCTTCACGAGCAAATCATCGATCGCTTCGCGGACCAGCTCGGCCCGTGGGATGCGCGTGCGTTTGGCCAATGCCGTGAGCGCCTCGAGGTTTGCCGGCTCGAGGTACATGGTTTCGCGCGCCAGGAGCCGCTTCGTGGCTTTAGCCATGCGCACATCATAAATGACCGGTCATGACCGGTCAACACATTGGTGAGAAAGGAAGCCCTAAGGGGCCTCAAAAAGTGTCGAATAACGCGGCTTAAAACGCTCGCGTTGATCGGGGTCGCTGGAAGGACCCGCCCGCCGACTAGGCCGTGGCGGCCTACCTCGAGGCCGCACACGGCCCGGGTGCTACGCTCCGCCCCATGGATCCGCCTCCGCCGGATACGCCCGATGATGGCCGTAAGCCTTGCGATGGCTGTCGCCACCTGGTCAGGTGCCGCGCCGAGCACTTGGCCTGCGCGGCCGCTCGGCTCTATGCCGCCGGCGGTGGCCCTGACCGGTGGGCCCTGGCGCCCCGACAGCCCTCGCGGGCGCAATGGCAGGCGCTGTTTCCCGGGTAAGTCCGGCTATTTATCTGAAGGGAGAGACATAGCCGAGGTCGCGAAACGCGGCCGTCAACGCCCGCGCCAGCTCATCCCGGTGCGCCATGAAGTAGCCGCCCGGCATGTTGACGCCCTTTGGTTCGAATTTTGGAGCCCGGCCGCGCCCGCCGCCCCGACCTTCCATGCCGCGAATCACGTCAGCGTACTTCTCCGGAAGGATCATCTCGCGCGCATGCGTCTGCACCATGGGATTCACACCGGCCGGAATGTCATAGCCCTTGGCGGCGCTCATGCTGCTGCCAAAGGCCATGGTCGCGGCAAAGGCGGCCGCCGCCGCAGCGGGGGCAAGGAAGGGCCCAACATAGGGAATGCCCACCACCGCCTGGTAAGCGCCTGAGGCGGCCTTATATGCATCATGCGCAATCTGCTTGAGCGCCGCAGTTCGATGCAGGATCAGAGATTCCGCTACGACGGCCACCTGTCGCGCCATCATCTGGGCGAGCATATTGGTGACCGAATCGAGTACCGCCCCCATCAGGCCGCGAATGGTGTCGCCGATGCTCTTGGCGCCCCTGAAGAACTCGGAGAGCACGGACTGGAAGCCCTGGCGCATGTTTTCAAATATGCGGTGCTTATCGGCCGCAACGTCGGCGTCGATCTTCTTCTCCGCCAGCGCATGCTGCTTCTCAAGGATCAGCATTTCATCCATGATTTTCTGCGCTTCAACTTTGTCGGCTCGGAGCAGCGCCAACTTATCCTGCAGTGCCTGGCGCGCGATCTGGTATTTCTTTTCCTCGAGCTGGCGAAGCGCCATGAGCTCCTGCTGTCGGGTTATCTCTCCGAGCTGCGCCTTCGTGCGAATGTCCTGCTCTTCCAAGGCCAGCTCCGCGTCGGCCATGGCCTTCTTCTGGCTAACTTCCTCTTCGTCGAGCTGTAGTTGCTCGGCGCGCGCCTTCTTGCGCAACTGCAAGATCTCGCTTTCGATTTTTTGCCGGAGAACCTTATCCTGCTTAGTGAAGGTGCCCACCGCCGCCAATCTGTCCTGCCAGTAGACGATGTCCGCCGCGATATCCTTCTGCCGGAATTCCCCCTGCGCGTCCTTGATCTTTTCGAGCGAGAGTTTCCAGGCGCTGAATTGCTCGTCAGAACTGGGAGCTGGGCCAGGGCTATTCTTTTTGCCGTCTGGTTTTGGACCCTTGGTCGGCGTCGGCTCCTCGAACAGATCGTCTATCTTGCCAATCGCGGCCTTGGCATCATCGATGATTTCGCTCCAAGTGCCGCCCCAGCTCTCGGCCATTTCGTGGCCCATGCCGTCGAAAGCCTGCTTCGCGCCTTTGAAGTCGCCCGAGAGGAGGGCTGCTATGGCTTGGCCGATGCGTTCCGTGAGAATGAAGAACGTCTCCATCACGCCTTTCAACGCATCGTAGACCGCCGAGACGACCGCCTTCAGGATCCAGAAAACGGAAACGAGGCCGCCGATGGCGCCTTTGAACACCAATACCGCCCCGGGGCCGATGTCTCGAAACCATTCCGCCAGTTGACTGAGGACCGGCAGCAGCGCATCGCCGACGGCCTTTTTTATGGCCAGCATGACATTGCTGGCTGAATCCATCGCCTTGCGATTCTCTTCGTAGGCTTCGACGTTCTCCTTTCCGACGACGAGCCCGAGATCCTCTTGCTCTTTGGTGGCATCCTTTGCCGCGTCGGCGTTGAGCTTCAGCAGATTAGCGTGGGCAGTTGCGCCTTTCCCGAACACCTGCTGAGCCGCCATCGTGCGATCGACGCCGTCCTTATAGCCGTTAACGACCTTGATCGCATCCAGCATGATCGCGTTCAGATTCCGATAGCTCCCGTCCGCTTCACGAGTGCGAATGCCCAGTCGGTTGAGCTGCTCTTCGTGCTGCGATAGTTGTTTGGTCAGCTTGCCGGCAAGCTCTTTGTATTCTTCCGTCGTCACCCCCACCGCTCCGAGCATGAGTTTCAATCGCTCGGCCTCATTGGCATCGATACCGAGGGCACGCCCTAGATCGAGCGCGTCTTTCGTGAACTCGCGCGCCGCGTCGATCGACGCCTTGATGCCCTCGAGTACCTCGCGGCCAACGAACGCCGCAGCCGCAAGCTTCCCGAAGCCGCCCAGGAGGTTATTGATGCCCTGGAATTGGCTCTTCACCTGCGAGGCGAACCGATTTAGTTCACCGCTCGCCTGGTTCAGCGCACCGGACAACCCGGAAGGGTCGGCGCTGATTGCTAAGTTGACGTCTTTTTCAGCCATGGCTACACCCCCTCAAAGGGTTTCGCAGATGTCGGGATCAGATCGGCAGGAAGATGAAAGTGTGTTGGACCGACGACAGTGTCCGCCCGCGCCTTCAGCACAACGACGAATCCTTGCCGAAGTGTGTCCAAGCCCGCTTTCAAATGACTGGCGGAATTGCGCATCGCATCTTCGACTCGCCTCAGGGAGGCGATCACCGCGGTCGCGTCGGCGCTGATTTCTAAGTCGACGTCTTTTTCAGCCATGGCATGAGGTCCCTTCTTATCGGCCGAGGATGCACCGGCAATTCCATGCCGCCGGGCATCGTGGCCAGGTCCGCGATCAGATTAGATGCTGGCGCCGAGCCTTTCTGCTTGATGCCCAGATACGCCGCAACCATCAGATGCATCGGGGGCGATTTCTCCTGGTAGGCATTTATCGCAAGCAGTCGCTGGATCGTCATATGCTCGTCGATGTATTCCCAGGTCCAGCCCTGGAAACTGGTCAATAGGTGCGCGTACAGGTGGTCCCAGTCTATGCCGGCGGGAGCGCCGCCGGCTGGGCTTCCCCCACCTCGACCATCCCAGCCGCGCCCATGATGATGGGCAAAAGTTCGTGCAGTATCCGGAGATTCATCATTTCCTCGACCTGCTCGAGCGTCAGGTCTGGATAATTCTGGGTCAGCACCAGATGCACAACCTCAATGGCATCGTCGAGCGCGGCCTCAGTCAGCTCATTGGTTCGCGAGCTGAATTGCAGCAGCTTCGGAAGTAGTCTCCTCAATCTCTTAAAGTTGATCGCCGGAACCAGCCAGACGCGACCGCCTAATCGCACGGGCACACCCTCAATCTGTTCAGCCATGCTTACCGCTCCTATCCTTGTAAAGTGCTCGGTGCGACGAGCACCGGGATGATGTCGCCGGCGACGCCGGAGATCAGCGCAACGCCGACGACGCGATTGTTGATGCCAGCGCCCGGCGCCGCCTGGATACCGAAGCCGCTGGCATCGGAGCTGACCGGCTTACCGCGTGCCACGGTGCCGCCGAGCTTCACATCGGCGACGCCCGTATGGACGACATCGACACGCTCAGCGGCGATTGAGGCCGTTTCCGTGGTCACACCGATCAAGTCGTCGGTGGCCGCGGCGCCCTGCAGGACGTCATAGTCGTTGGCGCCGACTTTTACGATGCTATTCGCCGCGATGGCGCCGCCGGCGTTGTAGGATTTTAGAAATCGCTGGTTGTTGGACATGGCTGTTTCCCTTCAATGATGGTGTCTGCGCGCTTCGCGAATGACGCCTAATCGAAGCATGGCCCTGTGGTCCCGGCCGCCGGCGCGCGCGAGCCGCACATCAACCACATCCGCTGTGCCGGCTTCCCTGTCGACAAAGGTAATTCGGAGGTCATTCTCCGGCGCGGTGGGTCCGAGCTCGGGATCCGCCAAGTCGCTTAGAAGCCCGCGTTCGCCGGCCGCCGCGCACTGTTCGTGGTACTTGCGGATTTCGCGGCCCAGATCGCGCAGCCTTTCATAGATCGCGTCAAGGTGCTGTTCGCGTGTCACTGCCACCGCACAATTTATGCTCGGCTCAGCCATGTGCCGCTCCGCAGTGAGAAAACACCCCGTGCTCCCTGGCCTGAGCGGCCGGTGTCGCCGCAACCATCAGGGGTCGAGGGGTTCCGCAGCTCGCGCTGCCGATGCCGTCACGCCGCTTGCGCGACCGCCTCAGCGCCCCGGAGTAACGACCTATAAGGGGGCACCGGCGGCTGCTTCCGTTGTTACCGACACGGTGAGCTCGTCGGATCAAATCAAGTCAGCCCTGCAATTGTGAATCACATCCACCCGTTCAGCGGCGGTTGGACAATAGATGCTATCGGTGGATTCTGGCCTCGGCAGTTGCCTCATACGCGGCAGGCGATTGATCGAAAGACCAGCGGCGAGGAGGTTGCGACCGAGCTCCAGCAGCAATCCGAAGCAACCACGGCGCGCGCGGAAGTAACGAAACCGAATGCGCGGATCCAGATTCCCACTGGCCTCCTCCTCGATCATGCGGGCATATACTTTCCGGTAATGCTGGAGGGTGCGCGCCGCCTTGGCCCGCTGTTCCGCGGGGAGAGCTCCTACTGTGGCCGCCAGGTATTCCATGCTCGGCCAGCACTCCGGGCGCCTGCGCACCTCGGTAGGCGGCCACGCCCCCACAAGTTGAGGGTGCGCCATGCTCAGGCCCTGGGCAAAGACATCGCGAGATTGGCGCTACCATCGTGCCGCGAGTCTTGCAGGAGCAGTCGCGTCTGAATCTCTGCCTGGAGCACATGTATGTGGTGTGTCAGCTGATTGGCACGGCGGGTATCGTTGTCGCTCGCTTGCTCCCCACCAAATCGAAGCGTTGCGTACAAATTGCACGCAATTTCATAAGCGCTGAACTGCGCCTGCAGGCTTTCATCATGGTGCAGCCCCGCCTGGACGATTTTGACCTTGAGCGAATGCGCTGGCAGCCAGTCAAGTGCGGCCGAACGTGTGGGATATCGGTCCAGCCAGGCAAATGGGCTCGGGGCAATATTGTTCATATATCCTCGACAATGGAGCGCACGCCAGATGCCACTCCCGGGTTGATTTCACGGCGAACCAGGAACTGCTGCTTGAGCGCACTGAGCTGATCACGGAGGTGCCCGCGGCGGCGCTCGAGCTCATCAGCTCGCGCGCGATTGATGACGCCGCCGGCGCCGGTAGGAGCCAGCACGGCGCGAATCTCGATCGCCAGCTCCTCGAGCTCCCCGGCGAGCGCGATGTAACGCGGGTCGAGCTCGAGACCAGGCAACCAGTGAGTGACGGAGGTCACTCGCCATACTCCGCAAGCAGCCTATTTGCGTACGAAACCTTAGAATCGATGCTTGAATCAGTCGCGCGGCTGGCATCGCTGCGAATGTACCTATCGCAAAACGGGCCATAATTGAGCCCATCGCCGCCCTGCGCGCTCGCCATCTGCGCATCGTCGATCAATTTCACGACGCTCTCTGGAATCTGCGCCACGAGCTCCGTGCGCAGCGCCCTGAAAAACGCCTGGCGCGCCTGGTATTCCTCACGCTGAATAGCGCCGAGCACGTCCTGCAGATCGATCTCGCGAAGCCGGCGGTTTGCCGTTCCTATGATCTGGTCCTGAACGCCGACCTCGTTGCGGAGCCGGTCGAGCTCGGTGACCACCGCGCGAGCCTCGGGACTATCGCCGCGCAAGAACAGGCCTTCGCCCCGGGCCTCGGCCGCTTTCGTCTTGATGGCGAGATCTTCCTTCGCGGCCTGCGCGTCCTCGATCAAATGGTTCAGGCGAGTCTGCTCCGCCTGCGCGGCCTGCAGCCGTTCACCGCAGCTGCGCCAGGCGGCTCGGGCATCGGAGAGTGGGCTGCCGGTGAACTTTCGTGCGAGGTTTGAAATCTTCATGCGATGGACCCTCTCACAGATGGTTGACTGTTCTGTACAGCCCGACCCGCTCTTTTGGGCAGGTAGCCCTTAACCCGCGTCTTCGGCAATCGAAAGTGGCGGCGAATTCTCTCGATCGCATCCACCTTCGAGATATCGGGGTCCAGGGCGCGAAGGTGAGTGAATAGCCGCAATACCGCTTGTTCTTCGAGCACGCGCTTCCGTTCGGGAATGTGGCGGGCTGCGCGGGCCTTCGCTGCTGCGGCTTCATGGCGCGCAGCACGGATCACCAGCGGACGAGTACCGACGACCAAGCATTCGACGAGCTCAAAAAATGCGGTCAGGTCCTTCATGTCCCAGCCGCGCCGCTTGATTTCGGCCAGCTTGGACGCTGTGGCACCGAGCATTTCGCCGACGAGAGCGGACTCAGACACAAGCGGGGTCTTCTGGCGTCGATAAATCCACTGACCCGATGATCCTTTCGTAGAGCTGCTCGCGGAGCTCGTCTATGCATCGCTCAATCTTTGCGACGACGATCTGCGACACGCCGCAATCGCGCTCGATCACATCGGGGAGCGAGTCGGCCCATTGGGCGACGAGCTGCGCGACGCGCGCGTGGCCGGCTTCCACTTCGATGCGTGGTACTACCTCGCCGCGTTCCAGCTCGAGCTCCAGCTTCTCGCGCTCGGCCTTGTAGTGCGCATGCCGTTCGAACGGCGGCAGGCGATCCGGGTCTTTCTTGCCCGAGTCATCGAGCACATACGCAACCTCAAGTAGATCGCGCAGGCGATAGACCGGATGTCCACCGCGTTTCCGCGGCGATTTGATGCCGGCCGCGCGGATGCGATTTGCAATTGTCTCGCGGTCC
>DATGVM010000030.1:0-20516 GCA_035300345.1 Steroidobacteraceae bacterium | reverse complement strand
CGAGCGCACCTCGTTGGCGGTGCGCACCAGCTGCTCGGCCAGATCATCGGGCATGCGGTGCGCGTCGGGTCGTTTGTTGTAGGGCTTGAAGTGCATGGCGCGGTCCTGGAGCGTCTTGAGCCGCGCATCGAGCGAATCGATGTAGGCGTTGGCCGCCGTAATCTGTCCGTTCAGCTGGTCGACGCGCTCATCGCGCAGGCGCTCGATGTCCTTGGTCGAGGTGTAGGTGGTTTTCAGGAAACTGTCGTGCTGCGCCCGCGCTTCGATCTCCCGGTCGTGCTTGCGCTGCTCGGCGAGCTGCTCGGCGTTCTTCTCGGCGCCCACGTGCTGCACCTCGACGCCCTGGTTGTTCAACACCCGGCGTTCCGATTGCGCGTACTCGGGCGGCACGGCATCGCCGTAGTGGCGTTCGCCGTTCTTGTCCACCCAGCTGAAGTTCTGGTGCCCCGTTGAGTCGGCCGCGCGGGCCGGCAGCACCGCCAGCGCCGCCGCGGCGAGCGCCAGGGTCATCCACAACCTGATTATGTCAGTCACTGCACCATCCGGATATCAAGGCTGCAATTGTCCACGATGCGGCTGCGAGGGCAAGGACTTCAGGCTATGACACCGTATTTCTGGCGATAGTTGCGCAGTCCGTCCAGCTGGGCCGGCTCGAAACCCCGCATGGACCGGCTCTCGAGCGCCTCGATCAGGCCGTCGAGTGTGAGAATGCTCACGCAATCCAGACCGAACTTACCCTTGACCTCCTGGACGGCGGACAGGGCCCCCTGGCCGCGCTCCTGGCGATCGAGGGCCAGCGCAACCGCGACCGGTTTTGCGCCGGATGCCCTGATCAGTTCGATCGACTCGCGCACCGCCGTGCCCGCCGTGATCACGTCATCGACGATGACGACGCGGCCTGCCAGCTCGCTCCCGACGATCAGCCCGCTCTCGCCGTGGGTCTTGGCTTCCTTGCGGTTGAAGGCCCAGGGCAGGTTGCGGCCCTGCTGTTCCGCGCAGGCGATGGCGCAGGCGCTGACCAGCGGGATGCCCTTGTAGGCAGGGCCGAACAGCATGTCGAAGCCGAGCCCGGAGTGGGCGAGTGCCGCGGCATAGCAGCGCCCGAGGCGCGCAAGCGCCGCGCCGTCGTTGAAGCGCCCGGCGTTGAAGAAATAGGGGCTGGTGCGACCGGATTTAAGCGTGAATTCACCAAAGCGCAGCGCCTGGTACTCGAGGGCGAGGGCCAGGAAATCCTGCTGGTATTCGCGCATGCGCGGCAGGCTATCATGTCCCTATGCGGGTGATCACGCTCAACGTCAACGGCATCCGTTCAGCCGCCGCCAAGGGCCTGTTTCCCTGGCTCGCGCAGCAGCAGGCCGACGTGATCTGCCTGCAGGAAGTGCGCGCGCGCGAGGAGCAGTTCGCGGGGCACGACATTGCGCTGCCCGGTTACCACGCCGCCTACTATCCGGCCGACCGGCCCGGCTACGCCGGCGTCGCGCTGTATTCGCGCGCCGCGCCCGAGCGTGTGGTGCGCGGCTTCGGAGTGGCGGAGTTCGATGGCGAGGGACGCTACCTCGAGGCGCAATTCCCTGACCTGTCGATCGTCTCTCTTTATCTGCCGTCGGGCTCCTCCGGTCCGGAGCGCCAGGCCTCCAAGGACCGTTTTCTCGAGGCCTTCCTGCCGCATCTGCGCTCGCTTAAGCGCCGGCGGCGGCCGTATCTGCTGTGCGGCGACTGGAACATCGCGCACCGGGAAATCGACCTGAAGAACTGGCGCGCCAACCGGAAAAACTCCGGCTTCCTGCCGCACGAGCGCGCCTGGCTCGATGAGCTGTTCGATGAGGTGGGCTTCATCGACGCCTTTCGCAGCGTGAATCCGCAGCCCGAGCAGTACACCTGGTGGTCCAATCGCGGCCAGGCCTGGGCGAAGAATGTCGGCTGGCGCATCGATTACCAGATTGCCAGTCCGAGGCTTGCCGGTGCCGCGCGCGCCGCACAGATTTTCAAGGCCCAGCGCTTTTCAGACCACGCCCCGCTGATCATGGATTACGAGCTGTGAGCGCGGAACGGGCCGATTCGCCGCCGCGCGCCTGGCACGACGCGCTGCTGGTCTACTTCCGGCCGCGAATGCTAACGATGGTACTGCTGGGTTTTTCCGCGGGACTGCCCTTCTATCTGGTGTTCCAGACGCTGTCGGCGTGGCTGCGCCAATCGCACATTGATCGCGCGACGATCGGCATGATGGCCTGGGCAGGCCTGGCCTATACGCTGAAATTCATATGGTCGCCCGTCGTGGACCGCCTGCCACTACCCTTGCTGTCTGGGCTCCTCGGGCGCCGGCGCGCCTGGATGCTGCTGGCACAGTGTGGCATTGCGGCCGGCCTGTTCAATCTTTCCCTGAGTGACCCGGCAGCGGGCGTCATGCGCATGGCGCTGTGGGCCGTGTTTCTGGCCTTCTGCGCGGCGACCCAGGATATCGCCATTGACGCCTGGCGCATCGAGTCGGCGGCCGTTGAACAGCAGGGCGCGATGGCCGCCGCGTACCAGATCGGTTATCGGTGCGCGCTGATCACCGCCAGCGCCGGCGCTTTCGTAATCGCCGATCGCTATGGTTGGCACGCCAGTTACGCAACCATGACAGCTTTGGTTTCCGTGGGCGTGATCACCACACTGCTGGCGCGCGAGCCGGCGGCGAGCGGGCACACGGCCGCGCCGGTGGCCGAGCAGCGGGTCGTCGATTGGCTCGCGCGGCGTGCCCACTGGCCGCCGGCGTTGCGGGAGGCGGGCATCTGGTTCTTCGGAGCGGTGGTCTGCCCCATGACCGATTTTTTCACCCGCTATGGCACGGCTCTGGCGGTCGTCACCCTGATGTTCATGGGCAGCTATCGCCTCACCGAATTTGCCGCCGGCTCGATGTACAACCCGTTCTATATCGACCGCGGCTTCACGCTCACGCAGATTGCCACGGTAGTGAAGCTCTACGGATTAGCGATGTCACTGCTTGGAGTGGTACTGGCCGGCATCGTGGTGGCACGCTTCGGTTTGTTGCGCTCGCTAATCGCCGGGAGCGTGATGATCATGCTGTCCAATCTCGCCTTCTCAGCGCTGGCGCGCGTCGACGCGCCCACGCTCCTCGGGCTCGGGCTGGTGAATGCCTTCGACAACCTGGCGCAGGCGATGCACGGCACGGCCCTGATCGCGTTTCTGTCCAGCCTCACAACCGCGCGCTACACGGCAACGCAATACGCGCTATTTTCCTCGTTGTATGCACTCCCCGGAAAGTACCTCGAGGGATTTTCAGGCAAGATCGTCGAAGGCGTGGGCTATCCGCATTTTTTCACCTATACCGCAGCCTTGAGCATCCCGGCGCTGCTGCTGCTCGTGTATCTGGTCCGGCGTGGGCAGCTCAAGGGCGCCAGCCCGCCGCGCGGGGCATGAGCGAAGCGGCGCAGATCGACGTGGAGCGCGTGCTGTGCCGGCGCGATGAGCTCGGCACAGCGGGTTGCCGCGAGTTTCGCCTCGGCAGCGGCCCCTGGCCGCTGCGCTGCTTCGTCATTGCGGTGGGCGATCAGGTGCGTGCCTATGTGAATCGTTGCGCGCACCAGGCCTTGCCGCTGAATCTCCTGCCTGATCGCTTCCTGACTCACGACGGCAGCATGATCCTGTGCACCGCCCACGGCGCGATCTACGAGAAAGCCACCGGCTATTGCGTGGCCGGGCCCTGTGCGGGCCGGTCGCTGGAGAGCGTACCGGTGCGTGTCGTGGCCGGTTACGTGCTGCTCGATGACAGTGTGGACGGCGAGGCACTGCGCGCCCGCTATGCGGAGCCGGCTGCGAGCTGACCCGTTATTCGAACAGGTCCAGATCGTCGAGCCGATCGGCGCGCAGCTGGCGATCTTCGGCGATCGCATCCACTTCGGCGCGCCCGTCTTCGGGCTCGACGTCCACCGAGCCGCTCCAGTCTTCGGGTGCTTCGGCTTCCTCGATCGTGCCGGTGGCGCGTTGCGAGCGCCAGTCATCCAGATCGAACTCTTCGACGGTGCCGTCGAAATACTGGACTTCGATCGTGCCCTCGCTCTCGTCGAAGGCGACCACTTCCAGCAGCTCGCCGCCGTTGAGGCGGTACCATTCGCCTATGCTGGGTCGCTGCAAGGTCATACGGGTACCTCAGGGCAGATGTTGCGCCCGGCGCCGATGAGGTTCAAGGCCCTTCGCGACTGATGCGCTGCGTCAGCGAGCGCTGGTAGGCGAAATCGTGGACCCTATGACCCAGGCCCGTGCCACGACGCTCGAAGCGGGTCGGCGTGCGGCGGTTCACGCCGGCGGGATCAACGCCTTCAAGGAACCCACAGGCATCGAGCACGGCACGCATCTGCTCTGCATAAGGTTCCCAGTCGGTGGCCAGCTTGAACCGCCCACCTGCCGTCAGCGCCGTCGCGACCAGTTCGACGAACTCGGCCTGTATCAGGCGCCGCTTGTGGTGGCGTTTCTTCGGCCAGGGGTCCGGGAACAGGATCTCCACTTCGTCCAGCGCCCCCGGAGCAATCTGCTCGCGCAGGACTTCGACCGCGTCATGGGCAATGACGCGCACATTGTCCAGGCCGGCCTCGGCCACGACCCGCAGCAGCCGGCCGATACCGGGACGGTGGACTTCGACGCCGATGAAATTGCGCTCCGGTTCAGTCTGCGCGCGGCCGGCGAGGTGCTCGCCGTTGCCGAAGCCGATTTCCAGCGTGCAGGGCGCACCGTTGCCGAACAGGGCCGCCAGCTCGAGCCTGGCGGCGCTGAAGTCCACGCCGAAGTGCAACCAGTGCTCTGCAATAGCCTTTTTCTGCGCCCCGGTCAGCCGTCCGGCACGGGTGACGAAGGAGCGCACGGTACGCTGCCGCGTGTCTGTACCCGGACGCGGCAGGTCCATGCGGGCGGCCTCAGGGAAGGATCAGGGACCGGATCGCTCCGATCAGGGCCGCGAGCAGCAACACCGCCGTGGGCGCCGAACTCAGCACATAGCCCACATGGCGGTCCTTCGGATCGCGTACGTAGCCGCGCAGATAGAGCACACGGCCAAGGAGGTAGACGGCGCCGACCGCCGCCACATAGTGGGGCGGCCAGTATTTCGCGGCCAGCCACAGGCCGGGCAGGAAGGCGATCAGCGTCTCGACGGTATTCATCTGAACGCGATAGTAGCGCTCGAATAGCGGGTGTCCGCTGGTGGCCGGCGCCGGCAGGGCATAGTCGCGCCGCGCCCGGCCCACCAGTACGCTGAACGCGATCAGCTGCAGGACCGCCGCGATGCCGACGATGTCAACCCAGGCCATCGCCGCTTCTCAGGCGCCCTGGAAGGCGAGTGCAAAGGGAGAATCGACACCGCCCACCATGCCGTGCATCAGGAACAGCAAGGTGGGTTTAGGGGTGGCCGCCGGATTGACGGTACCCAGGCCCTGTATGGACACGCCATTCAGGAACGCATAGGCGTTATTGCAGTTGCCGAAGGTCATCTCGCCCGCATACACGGAGTAGCTGGCGTTGACGATGCTGACCGTGCCGGTCGCCATGCATTGGGTCGTGAACGGATCGGTGTAGGTCAGCTCTCCTGCGGAGCTGATGGACAGCACGTCCGTGCCGGGCGTCTTGCGATTGGTGTAGTTGCCCGAGATGGTCGCCAGCGAGGAGGCCTGCTCGTAGCTCGAATCGTAGGCCAGCGACAGCTGGCCGGAAATTGCGGTGGCCAGCGAGGTCGTGAACGCAATCGTGGCGGTGACCGAGCTGCGCTGGTGAATCGTGCCGCTGACGGTGCCGGTGCCGCGAAACGATCCATCGCTGTAAGGGAACGCCTGATCGAGCACCGCGCCGCTGACGCTGCCGGAAAGCTGGTCGGTGGAAGCGCTGATCGTGCCCCAGTACTGGGCCCCGAACCCGCTGGCTGTGTCGTTCTCGAGCAGCGCCAGCTCACCCGTCTCGGTGCTCATCGCATAAGCGGTGTAGGCGGTGCCGTTGACGGTCAGCGTGCCGGTCCATATCCCGCCCAGGGTGGAGTCCGAAGGGGGCGTATTCTTGTCGCCGCCGCAGGAGGCGAGGAGCCACAGCAGGCCGATCAGGAGGCCGCGATCTGCCGGCTTGTACATGCTCATTGATTTCCAGGTCGGTGGATTCGGGCGGCCACTACCGCTGCGAGATATACGCCGATGGTCCACGGGCAGCAACCTGGGGGGCTTGTCGCCGGGAATGGCCAAGCACGACCTCAGATACCGTCGCCAGCCGGCGACAGTATGCGGTTCAGGCTGGCGGTCTGACAAAGGGCGCCCGCTGGACCACCAGGCCCCCCGGAAGACGAATGTAAGTTGTATGGGGACGAAAAGACTGCAATCCTCCGGCTATGCGAAACATCATGGCTTGGGTGTTCGGTGCCCTGTTGCTGACCGCATGCGGCGGCGGCGGGGGCAGTTCCATGACCCCGGTGGGGTGGACGATGGGAGTCTTCCAGCCCTCCGCCTCCTTTGAGGCCAGGTGCCCTATGCCGCGTACCGGCATTGATCCAGGCACCAACATGGCCTACCCGGATCGCTCAGGGACCCTGCTCGACGAGAACAACTGGCTGCGATCGTGGACCAACGAACTGTACCTCTGGTACAGCGAGGTCGCGGACCAGAATCCCGCGCTGTACTTGACCACGGACGCCTACTTCCAGGTGCTGAAGACGAATGCGATGACCGCCTCCGGCGCCCCCAAGGACAAATTTCACTTTACCTACGACACGGCTCAGTGGGAGTCGCTGTCCATAAGCGGTGTCCAGGCCGGCTATGGCGCGCAATGGGTGCTCCTCGCCGCGACTCCGCCGCGCCAGATCCTCGTGGCCTATACCGAGCCCGGCTCGCCGGCCGTGACTCAGGGCAACCTGGCGCGCGGCGCGGAGGTACTGGCGGTGGATGGGGTCGATGCGGTGAACAACAACACCCAGGCGGGCGTGGACACCCTGAATGCCGGCCTTTTCCCTGTCGGCCTGAATGAGACCCACACCTTCCAGATCCAGGATCCAGGCGGTGCGCAGCGCACCGTGATGATGACCTCGGCCAGCATCACAACGCATTCGGTGCAGAACGTGGGCACGATTCCCGTGAGTGGCGGCAGTGTCGGCTACATGCTCTTCAACGATCATCTGGCGACCTCGGAGGATGCCCTGTTGACGGCGTTCACGACCCTGCAGAACGCGGCGGTGAACGATCTGGTGCTCGACATCCGCTACAACGGCGGCGGCTTTCTGGACATCGCCAGCGAGGTGGCGTACATGATCGCCGGCCCGGGTCCGACCACGGGCCAGACCTTTGAGCTCACTCAGTTCAACAGCAAGTACCCGACGACAAATCCGGTAACGGGAAACGCGATTACGCCCGTTTCTTTCCATTCGACCACGCAGGGCTTTTCCATGACGACTCCTGCCGGCACCGCGCTGCCCACGCTGAATCTGCCGCGCGTCTTCGTGCTGACCGGCCCGGACACCTGTTCCGCCAGCGAAGCGATCATCAACAGTCTGCGCGGGGTCAACGTGCAGGTGATCCAGGTCGGTTCCACCACCTGCGGCAAGCCCTACGGTTTCTATCCACAGGATAACTGCGGCACCACCTATTTCTCGATCGAGTTTCGCGGCGTCAATGCCGCGAATTTCGGTGACTATACCGACGGCTTCTCGCCGATGAACGCGCCGGCTCCAGCCGGCGTCGGCCTGCCCGGATGCTCCATCGCCGATGATTTCACGCACGCGCTGGGCGATCCGGCCGAGGCGCGCCTGGCCACGGCCCTGAATTACCGCAACTCGGGCGCTGCCTCCTGTCCGGCGGCGAGCGGTCTCGGCAAGGTGCTGCGCGCACGGCAGATTTCGGCCGCGGATGGGCGCCTGCCTGACTCCCCGCTGCGCCAGCTGCGATTGCTGAGACGCTGACGCTCTCATGCAGGAGGTCGCGCCTCCCGCGCCCCCGGACGTATCAGATCGGGCGGGAACCCCCTGCGCCAATTGCGGCACGATCACTGCCGGAAATTTCTGCAGCCACTGCGGTCAGCGCCTCGACATCCAGCTGCATTCGGTCGGGCACTTTCTCAGGGACGCCACTGAAGTCATGACGCACGCCGATGCGCGTGTGTGGCGCACGCTGCTGCCGCTGCTGACCCGCCCAGGATTCCTGACCCGCGAATATTTCGCCGGCCGCCGCGCCCGCTACCTGCAGCCGTTCCGGCTGTACCTGATCCTCAGCGTCGTGTTCTTTCTGCTCAGTGCGCTGCTGGGCCATCACCGGGAGATCACGCAGGCAGGCGCGGAGGCGCAGCGATCCTGCGCCAACCTGCACACCGATCTGCCCGGCGCGCGCTGGCTCGAACCCCGCTTTATTCTCACCTGCAAGCGCATCATGGCCGATGGCGGCCGGGCCTTCGAACAGACTGTGGTCCACAACCTGGGCCGCGCCATGTTCCTGTTCCTGCCGCTGCTCGCCGGTCTGATGAAGCTGCTGTACTGGCGCCCGCGGCGCTACTACCTCGAGCACCTGCTGCTGCTGATTCACAATCACGCATTCGTGTTTCTGCTGCTGTCGATTTTCATGGTCGCAACCCACTGGGTGAGTTCGACCGGCTGGAACACCCTGTTCAGCCTGTTGCTGTTCCTCTACCTCACCCGCTACCTCTACCGGTCGATGACGGCCGTCTATGTCCAGGCGGGATGGCTGACGTTCCTCAAGTTCCTCGTGCTGGGGTTTGCCTATGTGGTCTGCGGCCTGATCATGCTGCTGGCGGTCACCCTGTTCAGTGCCGTAGCCCCGTAGATTCGTCAGAGCCCGAGCGTGTCCAGGAGCCTCCCGTAGGCGACGCGCGCCGTGACACCGGCCCGCCACAGGGCGTGCAGCGGTATCTGCGGTACCGGGGTAGCCGGAACGGCCAGTGTGTCGAGGTTCGCGCCCGCGGCCGCCGCGGCCAGTTCTGCACCCAGGGCCACCCCGAGCGCTACGCCCCGCCCGCTGTAGCCGAGGCCGATCAGGAGATTCTCCGCGGGCGCGTGCACGCGCGGATAGTAGTCCGGTGTCATCGCAAACTGGCCATTCCACCAGTGCGTCCATTGGATGCCGACCAGCGCCGGCCAGAGCCGTAACGCATAGCGTCGCAGGTGCTCGTAGTGCGAACGTTCCGTCAGCCGGCGCTGTGCTCCCCGGCCGCCCATCAGCAGTCGTCCGTCGCGGTCGAGCCGGTAGTAGGTCGTCACGTTGCCGTTCTCGTAGACCACTCCGCCGCCCGGAAGAACCGATGCACGCAGCGTCGCCGGCAGCGGCTGGCTCGCGATGATGGAGCTGTAGACCGGTACGATGCTGGTGCGCAGTCCTGGCCACAGCTCATCGCTGTAACCGTCGGTGGTGAGCAGGACCTTCCCGGCGTGCACCGCGCCGCCCGCCGTCGCAATGCGCCAGCCGCCGCCGGCGCGCTCCAGGCGCTGCGCGCGGGTCTCGCCATGGATGGTGGCGCCGGCCGAGAGGGCCGCAGCGGCCAGGCCGCGCGCCAGCCCGAGCGGATTGACAGAGCCGCCGCGCGGATCGAACGACGCAGCGAGATAGCGCCGCGTGCCGGTCCTGGCGGCAATCCGCTCCGCGTCCCAGGTCTCGAGCTCGGTGTCGCGCCGTCGCCATTGGCTGACGGAGCTGTGCAGTGCCGCGACATGGCGTGGTTGGTAAGCAGCGCGGAGCGTACCCTCGCGGCGCGCCTCGCAGTCGATCCCGAACCTGTCGATGAGTGCGAACAGCCGCGCCGGCGCCTCGCCCGCGAGCTGCACCAGCCGCGGTCCGTAGGTGCCGCCCAGCTGGCGCTCGATGTCGTCGGGTTCGTGCTTGAGCCCGGCATTGACCTGCCCGCCGTTGCGGCCGGCGGCACCCCAGCCTGGTTCGTGCGCCTCGAGCAGCGTCACGGCAACGCCACGCTCGGCGAGGTGCAGCGCTGCGGACAGGCCCGTGTAGCCGGCACCGACAATCGCGACTTCCGTGCGCACATCCGTGTGCAGCGGCGGCGTGGGCACGGCCGGCCGCGCCGTGGTCGTGTACAGGCAGCGCGGTGCGTCGCGTTCCAGTGGCGTCGGCAAGATATCGGTCACCCTGTGCGCGCGGAGACACGCGCGGCCGATCTTTTCAGAACCGGTAGGTCACGTCTGCACCAAAGGTGCGGGGTTCACCGACGAGCGCGTAATCGAAACCGATCGCGCCGGTGTCCGGATCGCTCTGGTTCAGCCCGTAGGCGATGTACTTCTGGTTCGTGAGGTTCTTGACCCAGGCACCGGCGTCGAAACCCTGCTTGGATGAACTCCTGAACGAGACGCGGGCATTGGCAATGCCGTACGCCCCTTGCGCGATCCGCTCCGTATTGTAGGCGTCGAAGTACTGCTTGGCGTAGTAGTTGCCGTCGACCATGAGCCGCAGGTCACCGCCTGCGACCCGGGCAAAGCGCCAGTCGATCCCGAGGCTCGCGTTGTAGTCCGGTGCCTGAATCAGCTGGTTGCCCACGCAGCAGGCCGGCAGGCCGGTTGGGAGCGGGCGAGTCGTCGCATGGAGCGAGAGTTCCACGTACTTGCTGCTCATCAAGCCGAGGGCGGCGCGGATTTCCAGGTCGTCGGTCGCCTTGGCGTGGAGCTCGAATTCGGCACCGTCCACGCGGGCCTTCGGTGCGTTGACGGTGTGAAAGCCGCTGCCCGTGCCGCTCGCCAGCGTGAAGGAGTCGAGGAACTGCTGATTCTTATAGTCGTAGTGGAAGACCGCCGCGTTGAACGTGCCACGGCGGTTCCACAGGTCCGCCTTCAAGCCGATCTCGATTGAAGTGAGTTTCTCTGGCTCAGCGAAGTTCGCCTCGTCGTTAAAATTGAAGGCCTGTCCATTGAAGGCGGCACCGCGGTAACCCTGGCTGATGTTCAGGTAGGTGAGGATCTCCTCGTTCGGCTTCCAGTCGAGGCCGGCCCGGAAGCTGACGTTGTTGTTGTCCTGGCTCAAATTCAGCAACGGGCGTTGTGGGGCAGTGCCCGTTTGGTAAATCGCAACGGGCGGAGGCTGAATATCGGCGCCGATCGTCTGCGTCCAATAGGTCATTGATCCGCCATCGGGCGTGAAGCCGGTGGGCCCCGGCGCGAGCGGCCCGCCTTCCAGAGCGTAGAAGTTGTTGATGGAGATCTGATCCTTGGTGTAGCGCGCTCCGGCGTGCAGCGTCCACGCCGGCGTCAGCGCGTAGGTCGTGTTGAGAAATACCGCCTTGCTGTCCTTGAGCTGGTCAAAACTGTTGAACTCGTCGAATCCGTAGAGCGCCCTGTTGTCGGGAGGGGGGAGAGCGAAATAGCCCAGGGGAAAGGAATCGAAGAAGTGGTACTCCACTGTGGCGTGCGTGCTCTCGCGCCCGTAGTACAGCCCGGCGAGCCAGCCAAAGGCGCCGGTGTCCCGCGAGGCGAGGCGCAGCTCTTGGGAAAAATCGTTGGTGCTCGAGTAATAGGTATTCGGATCATCGAGTCGGCCCGTGTTTGTCACCGCCAACGGTCCTGTGATCGGCAGACCACCGTCGTCGCTCTTGGTGTACCAGCGTCCGTAATCGAATCCAGTCACCGACGTCAGCGTCGTATGCTCGCCCGCCAGCCACTCGATCTTGAGCGCCACGCTGTCATTGCGGATGTCCTTGTGAACAGCGTACTTGGCGCCGTTGTCGAACCAGTCGATGGTGCCGCTGAAGTAGGCCGGATCAACGTTGAGCGCGTGCGCGCCGTAAGGAGTGCCGCCGGAGCGGCTCATCGAGAGCTTGAGCGAGGCGGTCAGATTGTCGCTGCCCTTGTAGAGGAAGGACAGGCGGCCGGCGAGGGCGTCGACGCCATTGAGCGGCTCGACACCCGGTACGATGCTGTGGACCCAGCCGTCGCGCTTTTCGTACAGCACTGCGGCACGCACGCCGAGCTGGTTGTCGAGGAGCGGGCCGCCGACGGCGGCATTGACGGAGTAGGCGCCATAGTTGCCGAATCCGGCCGTGGCATAGCCGTCGGTTTCCGAGAGGCTCGGACTTTTGGAGTAGAAGCTCACCGCTCCGCCGGTCGCATTCTTGCCGTACAGCGTGCCCTGCGGGCCGCGCAAGACTTCGACGCGATCCAGATCGTAGGTCTGCAGCGCTTGCACGGCACCGACCGCCTTGTACACTTCATCGACGTACATCGCGATTGGGCTGCTCTGGTTCTGGCTGTAGTCCTGCGTGGTCACACCGCGCAATGTAAATGTGGGCTGTGCTTCCGGGCCGTAGGGCGAATTCAGCAGCATGTTGGGGACGCCGGCCGTGATGTCCCCGGCCTGGCGCACACCACGAGCGGCGAGGTCATCCGCCGAAAGGGCGGTGATGGCCAGCGGGACATCCTGCAGGCGTTCAACGCGGCGCTGCGCCGTCACGACGATCTCCTCCAGCGCCGTGTCGGCCTGTGCGAGCAGCGGCAGCACGCCGGCCACAACCGCAGCGGCGGCCAAGAGTGCAGCGCCGGCGCGCCGCCGGCGCGGCCGCGGCGTATACAGATGTGGATTGCTCATGCTGGTCTCTCCCTGGAAAGAAATTATCGTTTATCGATGGACAATAATCGTTGATCGTCCGAGTCTATGCCGCGGCTGTGGGAGCGTCAAACGGGCGGGAACGGCTCAGCGACGGCGGGAAGCGGCGACGCTGCCGGCGGCCGCACGCGCCGCCGCCTGCAGGAGCGGCGCGAACTGTGTGCGCAGCTCCTCGAGGGTCGAGCGACTGATCGTACCGGCGATATTGATGACCGCCACCGGCCGGCCGCGCTCGCCCAGGATCGGCGCCGCGATGGTCAGGTCACCGCGGTAGTACTCCTGATTGGCCCAGGCGTAACCGGATTCGCGCGCCTCGGCGATCGTGGCGAGGATGGACGGTATGTCGTGCAAGGTCGTCGGCGTGAAGGCGCGCAGGGTCGAACGCTCCAGGATCTCGCGGGCCTCAGCCTGGGGGAGTGCCGATAGATAGGCGCGGCCGGCAGCTGTGCAAAACATCGGCAGCCGGCGACCCACGGGCATGTGGATGAAGAAAGGCTTGCGGCTCGGAAAGCGCGCGATGAACACCATGTCGACGCCGTCGGGCTCCGACAGGCTGACCGATTCGCCGCAGGCCTGGTTCAGGTCGATCAGGTGCGGGGTGGCCTGCTCGATCACCGGGTGCCCGGCCAGGTAGGGGTAACCGATGTCGAGTGTCCGCGGCGTGAGCGCCCAGCCGTGCAGCCGTGTGTCGCGCCGCAGGTAGCCGAGCCGCACCAGCGTGTGCAAAGAGCGCTGCGCCGAACTGGGCGTCACGTGCGCGGCCGAAGCGATCTCGGCCAGTCCGAGTGCGCGGAACTCTGCGGTGCCGAACGCGTGCAGCACGGCGAAGGCCTTTTCGACGGATTGATTAAAGAGTGGGTCGCTCGCTGTCCGCACGGCCCGCGGGCGGGTGATGGCCGCGCCCGCCGTGCGGCGCGCGCGGGTGCGGCGCGGCTTGCGTGAGGTCGTAATGATTGTTACCCGATTACCGATGCGGCGCGCGGGCACCCTCCCCTGTGGAGTGCAGGATGTATCTGGCCCTAGCCAGTATAATGACGGACCGCGCGGGTGTAGTTCAATGGTAGAACTGCAGCTTCCCAAGCTGCTAACGTGGGTTCGATTCCCATCACCCGCTCCAGTATGGGCACCGGGGTATAACCATGAAAGCAAATCGATGGAATTTCCTTATCGCCGCTCTGCTGTGCGCCGCCGCGGCGCAGGCCGCGGAGCCCGCAGCGCCGGGCGCGGATGATCAGCCGCTCACGGAATTTCCGTACACACCGAGCCTCGATGTGCCCTCGATGGATAGGAGCGCCGATCCCTGCGGCGATTTCTACCAGTATTCCTGCGGTGGCTGGGTAGCGCACAACCCGATTCCCGCCGACCAGGCGAGCTGGAGTGTGTACGGCAAGCTCTACCAGGACAACCAGCGCTACCTGTGGGGCATACTCGATGGCCTGGCGCGCCAGAGCGAGGGACGATCGGACAACCAACGGAAAATCGGCGACTACTTCGCGGCCTGCATGGACGAGGCTGCGGCCGAGAAACTGGGCAGGAAGCCGCTGGATGCGACGCTCGATCAGATCGCGGCGCTGCGCAGCCGCAAGGCGCTGCCGGCCCTGCTCGCCCAGCTGCAGTTGAATAGCGGCGACCCGGGTTTCTTTTTCGGCTTCGGCTCGAATCAGGACTACGGCGATGCCACCCAGACCATCGCCTATGCCGATGCCGGCGGCCTGGGACTCCCCGAACGCGACTACTACCTCGACAAGGATGCGCACACCCTCAAGCTCCGCACCCAGTATCGCGAGCACGTGGCGAAGGTCTTCGGCCAGCTCGGCGATGCGTCGGCGGTGGCGGCGAAAAATGCGGCGACGGTCCTGCGCCTGGAGACGCAGCTGGCCCGCGCCTCGCTGAAGCCGGTCGAGCGGCGCGATCCCTACAAGCTGTACCACATGTACGAACGGACCGCGCTCCATGGCCTCACGCCGCACTTTGACTGGACGGGATACTTCCAGCCGCTGGGGCTCGAGGACGTGCATGCGATGAACGTGGCGGAGCCGAAATTCTACAAGGCCTTCGATGCACTGCTTGCCAATACGGGCATGGCGGATCTCAAGACCTACCTGCGCTGGCACGCGGCGCACGCAGCGGCGCCGTTCCTGTCGAAGTCTTTCGTCGATGAGCGCTTCGACTTCTTTGATCACACCCTGCGCGGAGTTCCCCAGCAGAAGCCGCGCTGGAAGCATTGCGTGGCGCAGGTCGATGGGCTGCTGGGCGAGGCCCTGGGCCGCGAATTCGTCGACCGCGCCTTCGCGCCGGCGCTGAAGACCAGCACGCTGAAGATGACGACACAGATCGAGCAGGCCATGCGCGAGGACATCGAGCAGCTGTCGTGGATGAGCGCGGAGACCAAACGCCAGGCCGTCGGCAAGCTCGACACCATCGTCAACAAGATTGGCTATCCGGATCGCTGGCGCGACTACAGCGCGGTCGAAGTGAAGCGCGATGATCATTTCGGAAACGTGCAGCGTGCCACGGCCTTCGAAGGACGCCGGCAGCTGGCGAAGATCGGCAAACCGCTCGACCGTGCCGAGTGGGGCATGACGCCGCCGACGGTCAATGCGTATTACAACGCGCAGATGAACGACATCAACTTTCCGGCCGGCGTGCTACAGCCGCCGCTGTACGACCCGAAGCTCGACGACGCCCCGAACTACGGCAATACCGGCGGCACCATCGGCCATGAACTCACGCACGCCTTCGACGACGAGGGGCGGCAGTTCAACGCTGCCGGCAACCTGAAGGACTGGTGGACGCCGGCCGACGCGGCAGGGTTCAAGGAGCGCGCGCAGTGCATCGTCGATCAGTATGCGCAGTACCTGGTCGTCGATGATATTCACATCAACAGCAAATTGACGCTCGGCGAAGATATCGCGGACCTGGGCGGTCTGATCCTGGCGCACATCGCCTGGCGGGCGCAGATCGCCAATGCCCACCTCGAGGATCGCGACGGCCTGACGCCGGAGCAGCGTTTCTTTGTCGGCTACGCGCAGTGGGCCTGCAACAATGAGCGCCCGGAAAACATGCGGCTGCATGCCAAGACGGATCCGCACTCGCCGGGCCGCTACCGCGTGAACGGCCTGGTCGTGAACATGCCGGAGTTCGCTCAGGCGTTCGCCTGCAAGGTGGGCCAGCCCATGGTAAGCCCGAAGCCCTGCCGGGTGTGGTGAACGGCGGCGCGTCCGCCCGATGACGTTGCTGAGTCTGCTGTCGGCGGAGCTCGCCTACGGTCTCACTCCCCTGCTCGACCAGGCGTCCTGCGCCCTGGAGGAGGGCGATCGGGTCGGGCTGATCGGCCGCAATGGCACCGGCAAATCCACGCTCCTCAATGTCTTCGCCGGCCGCTCAGTCCTCGATGACGGCGAGGTGCAGCGCCGTGACGGCCTGCGCATCGTCACGGTGGAGCAGGAGCCCGAGCTGCCGCCGGCGGATACCCTGTTCGAGAGCCTGCGCCAGCGCGGCGGGCTTGAGGATGTCGATGACGAGCGGCAGCGCTGGCGCGGCGAAGCGCGGCTCGTCGAGTTCGCTTCGCGCTTTGGGCTCGACGGCACGATCGATCCGCCTCTGGCCTCCGGTGGCGAGCGCAAGCGCGCGGCGCTGGCCCTCGCGCTATCGCTCGAGCCGGACCTCCTGCTGCTCGATGAACCCACGAATCACCTGGACATCGCCGGGATCGAGCAGCTCGAGGAGCTGTTGCTGAAGTCTCCGGCGCTCGTGTTCGTGACTCACGATCGCTGGTTCCTGGACCGGGTCGCCACACGCATCCTCGAGCTGGATCGGGGCTGGCTGCGCAGCTACCCGGGCAATTACTCCGCCTACGAGCGTCAGAAGGCCGCCGAGCTCGCGGCCGAGGCGGTGGGCCGCCGCAAGTTCGACAAGTTCTGGGCGCAGGAGGAAGTGTGGATCCGCCGCGGAGTCGAGGCGCGGCGCACGCGCAACGAGGGCAGGGTGCGCCGCCTCGAGGCGCTGCGCGACGAGCGCGCGGTGCGGCGCGAGCGCATCGGCAACATACGGCTCGCGATTGACGCGAGCGAGCGCTCCGGGAAGCTGGTGGCGGAACTCAGCAAGGTATCGAAGCGCTACGACGAGCGGGTGCTGGTCGCGAATCTTGATTTGCGGTTGATGCGGGGCGATCGGCTGGCGCTGCTGGGCCCCAATGGCGCCGGCAAGTCCACGCTCATCAGGCTGATCCTGGGACTACTCGCTCCCGACGCGGGGGAAGTGCGGCTCGGCACCAATCTGCAGATCGCCTACTTCGACCAGCTGCGCACGCAGCTCGATCTGGACAAGTCCGTCGCCGATACCGTCAGCGAAGGCTCGGACTATGTCGAGGTGAACGGCGAGAAGCGCCACATCAGCAGTTACCTCGGCGACTTCCTGTTCTCGGCCCGGCGCGCGGCCACGCCGGTGCGCGCACTCTCAGGCGGTGAGCGCAACCGGCTGCTGCTGGCGCGCCTGTTCGCGCAGCCCGCCAACCTGCTGGTGCTGGACGAACCCACCAACGACCTGGATGTCGAATCGCTGGAATTGCTGGAGGCCTCGCTGCAGTCCTTCGCGGGCACACTGCTGCTGGTCAGTCACGATCGCACCTTCGTCGACAATGTCGTCACGCAGACGCTGGTCGCCGAAGGGGACGGTCACTGGCAGGAATATCCGGGCGGGTATCGCGACTGGCTGGCGCAGCGCCCCACCCGGGCGCCGCCCGTCGCGGCCGGACAGGGGCTGGCGCGGAAACCGCCGGCGCCCGCGGCAGGCGCCACGGCGGCGTTGCCCAGGAAACTGTCTTTCCGGGAGACGCGTGAACTGGCGGCGCTTCCGGCGGCCATCACCGCCCTGGAATCCGAGCAGCGCTCGCTGACGGCGCGCATGTGCGAGCCCCAGTATTTTCGCGCAGGCGCCGAGCGGATGCGTCTGGATCGGGGGCGCGCCGCGGAGATCGAGGCGCAGCTGAGTGCCAGCCTGGAGCGCTGGGAATACCTGGAGAGCCAGGCGAGCGCGAGCGCGGACCAGGGCTGATCAACGCACGGCGTGCAGGTCGTGTATGCGGTAGGAAATATAGTCGTTGATCAGCGGTCGGTCGGTGCAGTCGAGCAGCAATCGATGGCATTGCGCCGATACCGCGCTGGCCGCCTGCATGCCGGCATCGAGGGGCACGCCGGAAAATTCCAGGAGCTCGGTCTCCAGGAATGGCACGTCCAGGGCGGCGAGCGAAGTGCCGACGCCCGGCTCGCCGAAGTTGGCGCTGAGCTGATGATAGGTGAGAAAGCGCAACTCTGAGGCGCCCGCGTTGGTCGCGAAGCGCGTGGAGTCGACATCCGCCATGGTGTTGAGGTAATCCCAGGCGAACTCGGGCTGATGATCCCCGAACCAGCCGATGACCCGCGGGTGCGTAGAGCCGAGCCAGATGCGGCGCAGCTGGGCCATGTCCTGGGCGGAGTCATCGAGCCGGCTCAGGTAATCGGCCAGCGGTCGCCCGAGCTTGCCTTCAACCTGACGCACGCTCCGCGGGAGCGGATCTCGGCTTTCGCCGTGCGGCCCGTGATTGCGGATCGTAAGAATGAACACGAACAGCGGCTGCGCGTCATGTCGCTGGGCGAGGGCCAGCAGCGCCTTGCTGAACACGATGCTGTCGCGCACCTGCTGCCAGTCATCGGAGAGCTTCAGGTCCTGGGCGGCATAGAACTCATCGAAGCCGTAGTAGCGGTAGGCCGAGCGTGCACGCAGGAAATCCGCGCCCACTCCCGAAAACACGACGGTGTGGTAGCCGAGCGAGCGCAGATATTTTGGCAGAGAGGTCTCCAGCCGCGGTGCGAGCGAAACCGGCGCATACGCACCGCCCCGGCCAAAGATGCGCCAGTCAAAACCCGACAGAAACGCGAATTCCGTCAGCCAGGTGCCGCCGCCGGTGGTATGTACCAGCAGCGGGCTCTGCACGGTGCGCCAGGGGCCGGCCGGCGCCCGGAACATCGGGCTGTCGCAGGCGGCAAAACGGCATCGGGCGATCAGGCGTGGGTCGAAGGTGCTTTCCTCGAGCACCATCAGGATGTCGGGAAGCTCGTGCGGCGCTCCCGTCTCGGCAAGGCTCGGGGCCTCGGGCTCGACGAAGCGTGATTGCGGATGCGGCGGCGGAAGGGTCGCCAGCATGTCGCGATTGTCGAAGAAGACGTTCAGCCGCTCCACCCAGCGATCGGCGAGTTCCAGGCGGCGCATCGCCAGGAAAGCACTCCAGGCGTCGCGATCGTCCACCGTGCCCACATGAGCCGGCTGTGCGGCGCTCCCATACGCCCTGCCCAGCAGCAGCAGCAGCACCGCCGTGGCGGCATAGCGCAGGGTGTGGGTCAGGGGTGTCGCCGGACCGGGCCAGCGTATCCGCTCGAACTTCAGCCCGGCGAGCAGCAACGTGACGGCGCCCCCGATGATGGTCACGAAACTCGCGCCCAGGGCCGGGTAATTCAGGAACAGCTTCAGGTCATCGAGCGGGTCCAGAAAGAAGAACTGCACATCCGCCAGCGTCAGCGGCATGCCGAGGAAGGATTGCATCACCGCGGAGCTGATCAGCACCGACACCACCAGGTACAGGCAGAGCAGGGCCGCAGTCAGCGGCCGGCGCGTGAGCGCGGCCAGAATGCCGAAGGCGCCGCCGATGGCAATCAGGGTGCTGGCACTGGGCATGCAGCCAGTCTAAGAGAATCACGGATGGGTCGCACGGAGTTGGTGGTGCCGGCACCTGCACGGTAGACTTGCATCACCAATACCATACGGGGGAACGCTCATGAAGCGGGTCCAATCGCGTCTCGGCGCCGGCATTCTCATTGGCTCGGCCTGGTCCATGTTCGGCTTGCCGATCGCCCTGGCAGACAACGCCCCTGCGCCGGCCGCAGCGGCGGCGCCCGCGGTGGACTGGGACCTGACCGATCTTTATGCCACGCCCAAGGCCTGGGACGATTCTTACGCCAAGACCCGCACGGCGGCCGAGAAGCTCGCGGCCTACAAGGGCACGCTGGGCAAGAGCGCCGCTGCCATGGCCAAGGCGCTGGTGGCGATCAGCGACCTGAATCGCGAGATGAACCGCTTGACCACCTATGCCTCGCTGACCTCAGACCACGATCTGCGCGTGGCCGCGAATCTGGAGCGCTACCAACAGGCCCAGGCGCTGAACACGCGCCTGAACGAGAGCACCTCCTGGGTGGCGCCCGAGATCGTGCGCGTCGGGGCCGTCAAGGTCAAAGCCTTCAAGGCCTCGAACAAGGCGCTCGCGGGGCGCTTCAGCTACTTCCTCGACAACACCCTGCGATCCGCGCCTCATACCCTGGGGGACGAGTCGGAAATGATCCTGGCTTCGACCGGGAGCCTGCTGGCGCAACCCGACACCCTCCACAGCCAGCTGGCCAACGCCGAGCTGCCCCTGCCCACCGTCACGCTCAGCGACGGGCAGCAGGCCAAGCTGTCGCAGGCGACCTACGAGAAATATCGCCAGTCCCAGGTCCGCGCCGATCGCAAGCTGGTGTTCGACGAATACTGGGGCGCCTGGAATAAATTTGAAGGCACGGCCGGTTCGATGCTGGCCACCCAGATCATGGGCGATCATTTCACCGCCCAGGCGCGCAAGTTCGGCACCGCGCTGCAGGCGGCGCAGTTCCCGGACAACATGCCGGACAAGGTGTATCGCACCCTGGTGGCCGAGGCCAACGCGGCGCTGCCGACGCTGCATCGCTACCTGCGATTGCGCAAGCACCTGCTCGGCATCACTGACGACCTCCACTACTACGACAACTATCCGCCGATGTTCAAGCTCGAGAAGCAGCCGCAATTCGACGTGGCGGAATCCGAGCGCATCACGCTGGAGGCGCTGCAGCCGCTGGGCGAGGACTATCTCGGCCTGATGCGCAAGGGCTTCGCTTCGAGCTGGATGAG
>DATGVM010000029.1:0-3924 GCA_035300345.1 Steroidobacteraceae bacterium | reverse complement strand
GGAGCTGACCGCACGGAGCGGTGTGGTGCTGGCCACGGGCGGTGGTGCGGTGCTCGATCCTGAGAACCGCCGGCTGCTCGCCGATCGGGGCTGGGTGGTCTATCTCGAGACCTCGGTCGCGCAGCAGGCGGAACGCGCCGGTCGCTCCAGCCACCGTCCGCTGCTGACGGGCGCGGATCCGCGGCGGCGCCTCGAAGACCTGATGCGCATCCGCGAACCCCTGTACCGCGAGATCGCAGATTTCATCGCGACGACCACGCGCCGGCGCGTCAACCCGGTGGCCGAGCGCATCGTGCTGGCCTACCGGGCCAGCACGGCGCAGCCTTAGCGTGCCCGCGCGCTGGCGGCCACGCCCGGGCAGGCCGGGTCTGTATACTTGTTCCCGCCACAGCGCGCGGATTTTATGCAGACCCTCACCGTAGAGCTCGAAGATCGCTCCTACCCGATCAACATCGGAGCGGGGCTCCTGCAGCAGAAATCGCTCCTGCAGGCCGCGGTTCCGGCACGCGATATCCTGCTGGTCAGCAACACCACCGTCGCGCCGCTCTATGCCGGCGCCGTCCGTGAGGCCTTTGCCGACCGGCGCGTGGTTGAAGTCATTCTGCCCGATGGGGAGCAGCACAAGTCCTTAGCCACGGCTGGCCGCGTTTTTGACGTGCTCGTCGCCAACCGCTTTGGCCGCGACGCACTGGTGCTGGCCCTCGGCGGCGGGGTGGTCGGCGATCTGGCCGGCTTTGTGGCCGCCTGCTACCAGCGCGGCGTGGATTTCGTGCAGGTTCCCACCACGCTGCTCGCGCAGGTCGATTCCTCGGTGGGCGGCAAAACCGCCGTCAATCATCCGGGCGGCAAGAACCTCATCGGCATCTTTCACCAGCCGCGTGAGGTGCTGGCGGACACTGACGTGCTGGCGACCCTGCCGGAGCGTGAACTGCAGGCGGGCATTGCGGAGATCATCAAGTACGGGCTGATCTGTGACCGCGGTTTTTTCACCTGGCTTGAGCAGCACATCGAGGCGGTGCGTGGGCGTGAAGTGCAACTGCTGTCGCAGGCCATCTACCGTTCCTGCCAGATCAAGGCGCGGATCGTCGGGCGCGACGAGCGCGAGCGAGGCGACCGCGCCCTGCTCAATCTTGGGCACACCTTCGGCCACGCCATCGAGGCGGCCACCGGCTACGTCGAGTGGTTGCACGGCGAGGCCGTCGGCGTAGGGCTGTTGATTGCCGCGCGCATGTCGCAGCGGCTGGGCGGGCTCACGGAAGCGGATGTGGAACGCGTTCGCAGGCTCCTCGAGCGCGCGGGGCTGCCCACCGCGGCGCCGCGGATCAGCGCAGCCCAGGTGGCGAGCTTCATGAGTGCCGACAAGAAAGTGAAGGGCGGGCGTGTCCGCCTGGTGCTGCTTCGCGCAATCGGCGAAGCCTATGTCAGCGGCGACTACCCTGACGCGGCCCTGAACGACACGCTTCAAGCGCAGTTCGGTGCATGAATAGGGTCGCGTCAGACTCCCCCGCGCCCGCCGTCGCGCTGGCACCCTACGCCGCACACGACGCCCAATCGCGTGGCCGGCGGCATGCGGAGCCGCCACCCCAGTTTCGCGGTGAGTTCCAGCGCGACCGCGATCGGATCATCCACTGCAATGCCTTCCGGCGCCTCGCCTACAAGACTCAGGTGTTCGTCAATCACGAGGGTGATCTGTACCGCACGCGCGTCACTCATTCCCTCGAGGTGGCGCAGATCGCGCGTTCGATCGCACTGGCCCTGAGGCTGAATGAGGCGCTGGTAGAGGCCATCTCGCTCGCGCACGATCTGGGCCACACGCCCTTTGGGCACGCGGGGCAGGACGCGCTCAACGAATGCATGCGCGAGTACGGCGGATTCGAGCACAATCTGCAATCACTCCGCGTGGTCGATGAACTGGAAGAGCGCTACCCCGATTTCCAGGGGCTCAATCTCAGCTTCGAGTGTCGCGAAGGCATCCTGAAGCACTGCGCCCTGCCTAAGGCGCGGGAACTGGGCGATGTCGGGCAGCGCTTCATCGACCGCACGCGCAGCGGCCTGGAGGCGCAGCTCGCCAATCTTGCCGATGAGATCGCCTACAACAATCACGATGTCGACGACGGGCTGCGCGCCGGCCTGATCACGCTCGATGATCTGTGCGAGGTGGGTCTGGTGCGCCGCCACACCGAGGCGGTGCGGAGCGTGCATCCGCAGCTGCCGGCGCGGCGCGCGGTCCACGAGATCATCCGCCGCATGATCAACGAAGTGGTCGTGGACGTGATCCGCACCAGCGAAGCGCTGCTGCGTGCCGCAGCGCCGGCCAGCATCGATGCGGTACGGAAGCATGACGCGGGACTCATTGCCATGAGCGAGGACATCAGCGCGCAGCACCTCGAACTGAAGCGCTTTCTGCGCGAGCGCGTCTACCGCCATCATCGCGTGCTGCGCATGACGAGCAAGGCAAAGCGCGTGCTGGAGAGCCTCTTTTCTGCCTTCATGAGCGACGCACGGCTGATGCCGGAGGAGTATTGCGCCGCCGCGCAACGAGCCGAAGCGGCCGACGGGCCGCGCGGCCGTGCACGCACCGTGGCTGATTACGTGGCAGGCATGACCGACCGCTACGCCATTCTCGAACATCGCCGCCTCTTCGATCCGGCTGAGCGCACCTGAGGACGAGCAGTGAAAGCAGCCGTGAGTAAGCCGATTCCCAATCGCGAGCGCCTGATCTTTGCACTCGACGTGCCCGACGCTGACGCCGCCCGCGCGCTCGTCGGACAACTGGGCGATGCCGTGCAGTTTTACAAGATCGGCCTCGAGCTGTTCATGGGCGGTGAATATTTCTCGTTGCTCGAGTGGCTGGTGGCGCGACAGAAGAAAGTGTTCGTCGACCTGAAGTTCTTTGACGTGCCCGCCACCGTCGCCGCGGCCGTTCGCCAGCTGCGCAATCGTGGCGTCAGCTTCACCACCGTGCATGGCAACCAGTCGATCATGGAGGCTGCTGCGGAAGCCAAGGGCGATGTGAAGCTGCTTGCAGTCACGGTTCTGACCAGCCTCGATCGCGGCGACCTTGATGACCTCGGGTTCCAGTGCGACGTCCAGCAGCTCGTGCTGTCGCGGGCGCGGCGTGCGCTCGAGGCCGGATGCGACGGCGTGGTCTCGTCTGGCCTGGAAGCGCAGATGCTGCGACAGCACATCGACTCGCGGTTGCTGATCATCACGCCCGGCATCCGGCCGGTTGAGAACCGCCCCACGGACGACCAGAAGAGGGTCGTTTCTGTGCCCCAGGCCTTTCAGTGCGGCGCTGATTACATTGTGATTGGCCGACCGATCCGGGATGCGGCCGACCCCAGGGCCGCCGCTGAGCTCATACAGGGGCAGATCGCGGCGTCGCTGGCCTAGCGGCTGGACCCGGGTACCAGGGCTCCTGGCCCTCCGTAGCCCTTCCAATAGTTCTTTTAAAACAACGCACTAGCTCCAGGTGCGGGCCGAGGTCGTGCGTGGGCGCCCTGGCCGCCATTTTGGCGCCCTAGCGTCGGGTCTTTAACGCACTGCAAAAGAAGCATAATTCATTGACATAAGAGAGACCCGATAGTAAATGTAAACTCCTGATCGGCTTATGTTTAGCCGCAGGGGGGAGCGTGGAACTGCAACTCGCGCCAGAAGACGAGCGCACGGTATTTCTCGACGCCATCGAGGAATCGTTGCGCCCGCTCATGCGCGCGGTGTTCAGGTACGGCGTCAGCTACCAGGATCTCATCGGCGTAGTTCGCGCCCTCTACATTTTTTCATTGCGCGAACGTTACGAAGACCAGGGCCGTCCGGCTGACGAAGCACGTCTCAGCCTGATGACCGGTGTCACGCGCGGCGAAGTCGTCAAATTGTTCGCGAGTCGCGTCGAGCGCGATCAACAGCGGGCGTTGGCGGCGAAGC
>DATGVM010000028.1:0-60558 GCA_035300345.1 Steroidobacteraceae bacterium | reverse complement strand
AAGCAGGGCATCGCCTCGCTGCTGGGGCGCCTGGCCGAGCTGGGCGTCGGCATCAAGGACCTGCAGACCAGCCAGAGCTCGCTGGAAGACATCTTCGTCGGCCTGATCAACGCATGAATACGCACGCCGTCCGCGCCATTTACCGCTTCGAATTTGCCCGCTTCCGGCGCACGCTGTGGCAGAGCCTGGCGACGCCGGTGATCACCACTTCGCTTTATTTTGTCGTCTTTGGCGCCGCCATCGGCTCGCGCGTGAACCAGGTGGACGGCGTGCCCTACGGCGCCTTCATCGTGCCGGGGCTGGTGCTGCTCTCGGTGTTCACCGAGAGCCTCAACAACGCGAGCTTCGGCATCTACCTGCCCAAGTTCACCGGCACCATCTACGAGCTGCTGTCGGCGCCGGTGTCGGCCTTCGAGACCGTGCTCGCGTACGTCGGCGCGGCGGCCACCAAGTCGATCATCCTCGGCCTGGTGATCCTGGCGACCGCCAACCTGTTCGTGCCGGTGCGGGTGCTGCACCCGGGCTGGATGATGAGTTTCCTCGTCCTCACCGCGGTCTCCTTCTGCCTGTTCGGCTTCATCCTCGGCGTCTGGGCCAACGGCTTCGAGCAGCTGAGTTTCATCCCGATGCTGGTCATCACGCCGCTCACGTTCCTCGGCGGCGCCTTCTACTCGATCGACATGCTGCCGCCGGCCTGGCGGACAGTCACGCTCTTCAACCCGATCGTCTACCTGATCAGCGGCTTTCGCTGGAGTTTCTACGGGCACGCGGACGTCGCCGTCGGCATGAGCCTGGGCATGACGCTCGGCTTTTTCCTCGCCTGCCTCGCGCTGGTGAGCTGGATGTTCCGGACGGGATACCGGCTCAAGAACTGATGGCGGCGACCGGCCGTCGCGCTGCCGGCGGTAGTCGATAGAGCCGGGCGAGATTGGGCGGGGATGCCGCACCGGCGGAGCGCCGGTAATGCGCGTGGCCCCGGGAGAGCCGGGCCAGTGTTTGCCCCACGCGCTCCGGTGTCCCCAGATCGCTCCACCCGCAACCACGGACCGCAAGGACACGAAGCTGCCGCAGATCGGCCAATTGCAGTACATCCCTGGAGAAATCGAGGGTGGGCAGCTCCTCGTACAGTGCGGCAATCCTGGCCGCGGGGTTGGTCTCATCGCCGCGTGCCTGCCGCATGGCGCGGACGATCTGGGGAAAGCGCTGCTCGAACAGGCCCAGCAGCGTGCTGCAGCGGGCCGCGATGATGAATGTGCTCCACAGCGCGCCGCGCTCGATCAGCTGCAGCGCCTTCTCGGCGTTGGGCTTTTCCACGAACCCGGCGATGGCAAATGTGCCCCTCTCGTCGCGGTCGCCCGGGCAGATGTATCCCAGGTCCGAATCGGGAAAGGAGGGCTGCATGCCGAGGAGAATGATCTGATCGGGTGTGGTCAACAGGCTGGACTCCGCGGAGCGGATCGCCCGGGCCAGGATCTGCTCATCGGCGACGAAGTGATCGGACGGCAATAGCACGAGCTGCGCATGCGGGTCGAGGCGCATGACGTGCAGCATCTGCAGCAGGATGCCAATGGCGGTGCCGCGATTGCGTGGTTGCACGACGACCCTGGAGGCGGGCAGGGACCACTGTGCCGGTGACCACCAGCGGCGATGCTGGGCGGCCACAATCAGACTGATGTGATCCGGCAGTGCCACGTTCGCCGCCCGGCGCAGCGTATCTTCGAGCAGTGAAGGCCCGCCCCGCAGGGAGCAGAATTGCTTGGGCACGGGGTCACCGTCGGCGCGGATCGTCAGGTCACGAAGCCGGGTGCCGTCCCCGGCGGCCAGGACCAGTG
Source organism: Steroidobacteraceae bacterium (assembly GCA_035300345.1). Taxonomy (GTDB): domain Bacteria; phylum Pseudomonadota; class Gammaproteobacteria; order Steroidobacterales; family Steroidobacteraceae; genus FEN-1191. The sequence continues at coordinate 58,726 of DATGVM010000028.1, read as the reverse complement.
CCCACAGATGGGCCGCATTGCGCGCAGCGAGGCCGCGCCTTGCGGCGACGCCGCCGCCTGACGCTCCCGCTCCGGTGACTGCGGGGAAGCCCGGGGGCACTACCTCGCCGGGCCGAGTCACTGGCGCGTAACGGTCATACGGATACCAGTCGACGCAACCATAACAGGCCCGCTGGGAATTCAGCGCGAACGCATCCTGCATCGCGTTGTCCATCGCGCTCATGCCTGTCTAATAAGAGAACTTCCCGCCACCGGTCGATGAAACAGCAATTCAGGCCGCGATGGTATCCACACTTACACGGAATTCGCTGTAGGTCTTTGACCCCTCACTGACGCCTAGACGATCCCGTCCTGGCAGAGGTGCAGGTGGGCAAACTGGCCGTAGGTATCGGCCAGCTCATAGCTGATCGGTCCCATGGCCTTGGTCCAGCCGCGCCCGATCTCGGCCTTCTTGAACTCAAAGCCGCCGACGGGCTCGATGCGGATCCGGTGCTCTTTCCCGGTGACCGGGTTGACGATCGGCTCGCCGCGCTGGTCGATGTACCCGGCGACCTTCAGGTGGGCGCGGCGTTTGTCGATGTCCACGGCGAAGTCGATGTCGGCGTACACCGGGTCGTACGCCTTGGAGAGCATGGAGGCATAGACCTGGAACATGGTGGCGCCGGGCTTGGTGTCCTGGCCACTCATGATGCGCAGGAGCGCATGACGCTGCGCCTCGTTGGCGCGCTTGTCCACGATGCGCAGGGCCTCACCGTTGCCCTTATGGATCGGCCCCGGGTACTTGAAGACGGCGGCCATCCTCAGGCCATCCAGCCGGGTTGCGCCATGATGGCCCCGGTCCACTTCGATGCCGAACACCGCCCAGCAGTTGCCGTTGGTGGGCAACCCGTTGAACTGGCAGGGACACCCGTAGGAACAGTTGCAGTTCGCGAACTCGCGGCCCTGGATGGTCCACTTGGTTTCAGTCATGTTCTGGTATGTCCCTGCTCAGGCGGCCAGGGTTCCTTTCGCCTTCGCCGTATGCGTCGCGATCGCATCCATCAGCGCCGGGGAGAGGCAGTCATAGGGTTCCAGCCCCAGTTCCCTGAATCGGGCCCGCACGGTGGCCATCTGATCCGGCCTGGCCGCACCCGCCTCGATCGCGGAGGAGACGAAGGCCGCAAACTCCGGGGCCGCCCAGCCCGCTTCCTTCGCGAGCTCCACATGCACGAAATCCAGTCCGTAGAAGGCGTGCCCCTTGTTCTCGATGCGGCCGTACATGTGCACCCCGCAGCGCGTGCAGGCGTGGCGCTGGATGGTGGCGGCAGCGTCGATGATTTTCAGGAACTGCGCACCGGAGGTGACCTTGAGGTTGTCGCGCGGGACGACGGCGACCACGGCGAACATTGCCCCCTTGGGTTTCCAGCACTTGGTGCAGCCGCAGGCATGATTGTGGGCCACGTTGCCGGTGATCTGCACCGTGACGGGCGCCTGGGTGCAGTGACAGCTTAAGCTGCCGCCACTGAAATTCGCGCTGCCCTTGCGCACGCCCTTGTCGACGGACGGATGGATGGAGATGGCTGGCATGGAATGTCCCCCTCTTTAATGGTGTTCCTCAATGCTGCTTCATCAGAATCTCACGACGCTGCGGATCGACTCGCCCGCGTGCATGAGCTCGAAGGCCTCGTTGATGCGCTCCAGCGGCATCTGGTGCGTGATCAGCGGGTCGATGCTGATCTTGCCGTCCATGTACCAGTCGACGATGCGGGGCACGTCCGTGCGGCCACGTGCTCCGCCGAAGGCCGTGCCCTTCCAGATCCTTCCGGTGACCAGCTGGAAGGGCCGCGTCCTGATTTCCTGGCCGGCCCCCGCGACACCGATGATCACGGAGACACCCCAGCCGCGGTGGCAGCACTCGAGGGCCTGGCGCATCAGATCGACGTTGCCGACGCACTCAAAGCTGTAGTCCGCGCCGCCGCCCGTGAGATTCACCAGGTGGGGCACCAGCTCGTCCTGGACCTCCTTCGGATTCACGAAGTGCGTCATGCCGAACTGCTCGGCGAGCGGTTTGCGCTTGGGGTTGATGTCCACCCCGATGATCATGTTCGCACCCGCCAGACGCGCGCCCTGGATCACGTTGAGCCCGATACCGCCCAGGCCGAACACGACCACGTTGGCGCCCGGTTCGACCCGGGCGGTGTTGATGACCGCGCCGATCCCCGTGGTTACTCCGCAGCCGATGTAACAGACCTTGTCGAAGGGCGCATCCTCGCGGATCTTCGCCACCGCAATCTCGGGCAATACCGTGAAATTGGAGAAGGTCGAACAGCCCATGTAATGATGGATTTTCTGGCCGTCCACGGAGAAGCGGCTGGTGCCGTCGGGCATGACGCCCTGGCCCTGCGTGGCGCGGATCGCCGTGCACAGATTAGTCTTGCGCGAAGTGCAGCTCTTGCACTGCCGGCATTCGGGGGTATAGAGCGGGATCACGTGATCGCCCTTCCTGAGCGAGCTCACCCCGGCGCCGACCTCCACGACGATGCCGGCTCCCTCGTGACCGAAGATCACCGGGAACAGTCCTTCCGGGTCCGCCCCGGAACGCGTGAACTCGTCGGTGTGGCAAACCCCGGAGGCCTTGATCTCGACCAGTACCTCGCCGGCCTTCGGGCCCGCGAGATCCACCGTGACAATTTCGAGCGGCTTGCCGGCGGCCAGCGCCAGCGCAGCGCGGGTCTTCATGCAGAACGCCTCCGTTTAGCCGGAATCATACACCAGCGCCGGCCGCCGGTAGCCATGCCGGATAGGCTACGATTCGCTGCCCGGGCACCACACAGGATGCAGCCATGAGCGGACGAGCGTGGATCGCGTTTATCAGTCTAGGCCTGATCTGGGGCGTGCCATATTTCTTCATCAAACTGGCCGTCCAGGAAATGTCGCCCTACGTGGTCGCCTGTTCCCGTCTGCTGCTCGCCTCGGCCATCCTGCTGCCCATTGCTGCCAGGCGCGGCGCACTGCGCTCGGTCGGCACGCACCTCGTGCCGATCTGCATCTTTGGGGTGGTGGAGTTTGTGATTCCCTTCTCGGCCATTTCGCTCGGCGAGCAGTGGATCAGCTCCTCGGCGACCGCCATCCTGATCGCGATGGTGCCGCTGACGGTCGTGCTGATCTCGCGCTTTTTTGGCGTCCACGAGCGGCTGGGCCCATGGCGGGCCGCGGGCCTGGTCGTGGGGCTGGTCGGCGTCGCGGCATTGGTCGGTTTTGGCCCGATTAGCGGCCTGTGGGGCTGGATCGGCGTGGGCTGCATGGTCCTCGCCATGATCGGCTACGCCGTGGGCCCGCTGATCGTGAAGCGCTACCTGGCGGACATGGATTCCGTCGGTCCGGTGGCGGCGAGCCAGAGTGTGGCCGGACTGCTGCTGCTGCCCTTTGCCCTGGCTACGCTGCCCCATCATTGGCCAACACCGGTGGCGCTGGTGTCGATCGCGGTGCTGGGTGTGTTGTGTACCGCGATCGCGATGATGCTGATGTTCTTTCTGATCCTCGATGCCGGGCCGTCGCGGGCGAGCATCATCACCTACATCAATCCGGCGGTCGCCACGCTCCTCGGCGTACTCGTGCTGAAGGAGCATCTGGGTCTCGGGGGATCGATGGCCTTTGTGCTTATTCTGCTCGGCTCCTGGCTGGCGACCCGGAAGAGCGCGCCTCGCGTCGCGCAATCCCCATGAAATTGCGATAGAGCTGCGCCGCGCTGGCCGAGAACTCGCCCATCGCGCGATCGGCCTCCTGCTCGAGGCGCGGTGCCGATCCGGGACCCAGTATTTTCTCGAGTGAGTGCGCGTAGCCGGGAATCCTGGCCCAGTTCCTGACTGTGTCGGGCTCCACTTCGACGTGGAACTGCAGCGAATAGGCCCAGCGCCCGACGCGCATCGCCTGGCAGGAGCAGGCCGGCGAGCCTGCCAGCACCACGGCACCCTCGGGAGGCTCGGCGACCCGCACGTTGTGCCATTGCAGCGCCTTGGCGGTCTGAGCCATGCCGGCGAACAGCGGGTCGCTGCGGCCCTGATCGGAAAGCGTGACCGGAAGTACGCCGATCTCCGGCGGCCGCTGGGGTCCGCAGGTCCCACCGAGCGCGTCCGCCAGCAACTGGTGTCCGAGGCAGACTCCAAGGAAGGGGCGCTCGAGTCCACGCACGAAGTGCCGGATGGCGCGCTTCTCCTCGATGAGCCAGAGATGCTCCTCGACATCCCAGACATCCATCGGTCCGCCCATGACCCAGAGCATGTCGTAGCCCTCGAGAGGCGGGATCCGTCCGCCCTCGTCGAGCTGGACGGTGTCCCAGCTGATGCCCTCCGAGCGCAACTGCTGCCGCAGCGATCCGGGATGCTCCGACGCGGCATGCTGAAGTACGAGCAGTTTCATGGCTCCGCCACCCCAAAGCCTCCGGCGGAAGGCGTGTGGATCACGAATACGTCCCCAGGTGCGCACTGCGTGGTCGCGGCACCGCCCAGCGGCGTGACGGTCCCGTCGTGGCGCTCGACCCAATTCCGGCCCACTTCGCCGGGCGCGCCGCCCGCCATGCCGTAGGGCGGCACGCGGCGGTGGCCCGAGAGTATCGAGGCTTCCATCGCTTCCAGGAAACGAACCCGGCGCAGCGCACCGGGCCCGCCGTTCCATCGCCCGCGGCCGCCCGAGCCATGGCGGATCGAGTGTTCCTCGACCTGCACGGGATAGCGGAACTCGAGTACTTCCGGGTCGGTCATGCGGCTGTTGGTCATATGGGTCTGCACCGGAGTGGCCCCATCAAAGCCCGGGCCCGCCCCCGAGCCCGCGGCGATGGTCTCGTAGTACTGGTGGGTCGCGTTGCCAAAACTGAAGTTGTTCATCGTGCCCTGGCTCGCCCCCATCACGCCCAGCGCGCCATAGAGCGCGTCGGTCAGGCACTGCGAGGTCTCCACGTTGCCGGCGACCACGGCGGCAGGGTAGCGCGGATTCAGCATGGACCCCGCCGGAATCACGATCCGCAGTGGCTTGAGGCACCCGGCGTTCAGAGGTATGTCTTCATCGACCAGCGAGCGGAACACGTACAGCACCGCCGCGTGGCACACGGCGCTCGGCGCGTTGAAATTGTTGGGCAGCTGCATCGAGGTTCCGGTGAAGTCGATGGTCCCGCTCCGGCTGGCCGCCTCGAGCGAAATCCGCACCCTGATGAGCGCGCCGTGGTCCATTTCATAGGCGAACTCGCCGACCCACTGGCCTGAAGGCGCCGCGGCGGCCAGTCCGGCGATCACGCGGCGCACCGCTTCCTCGGCGTTGTCCTGCACGTGGTGCATGTAGGCGTGCACGACCGTGAGCCCGTATTGGTCGCTGATCCGGCGCAGTTCCTGCACGCCTTTTCCGTTCGCCGCGATCATGGCGCGCAGATCCGCGAGATTCTGCTCGATGTTGCGCGCGGGATGGGCGCCGGAGCCGAGCAGGGCGCGGGCTTCGCTTTCCCGCAGGCGGCCGGCCTCGACCAGCAGAAAATTGTCGATGAGCACCCCTTCCTCTTCCACCACCGTGGATTCCGAAGGCATGGAGCCGGGGGTCAGGCCGCCGATGTCGGCGTGGTGGCCGCGCGAGCCCACGTAGAAAAGGATGCGGGTGCCGCCCGGATCGAATACCGGGGTGATGACGGTGATATCCGGCAGGTGCGTGCCGCCATTGTAGGGGGCGTTTAGCATGTAGACGTCCCCCGGCCGGATGGCGCGCCCCTTGAGCGCCGTGTTGTCGCGGATCACCGCGCGCACCGATTCCCCCATGGATCCCAAGTGGACGGGCATGTGCGGAGCGTTGGCGATGAGAGCCCCATTCTGGTCGAACAGGGCGCATGAGAAGTCGAGCCGCTCCTTGATGTTCACGGAATAGGCCGTGTTCGCCAGGCGCAGGCCCATCTGCTCGGCGATCGCCATGAACAGATTATTGAACACCTCGAGCATCACCGGATCTACGGTGGTGCCGATGGCCGGATTGCGAGTCACGGGCGTCAGGCGCTTCAGTTCGAGGTGATTGAGCGCGCTCACCTCAAGCTGCCAGCCGGGCTCCACCACCGTGGTGCCGTGCGGCTCGGCCACCAGCGCCGGTCCATCGATCCGGTCGCCCGCCGCCAGCTCCGCGCGCGCATGAACAGGGATGTCCTGCCAGCGGCCCGCGACATAAACCCGGCGCCGCGCTCCAGGTGCGGGCGCGGCGTCGTCGTGTGCCATGGCCGGCAGGGTGGTGCCGAGCGGTTCGCCGCTCGCGCAGACCGCTTCGATCGACACGGCTTCGATCACCAGCGGCCTGTGTTCCATCAGGAAGGCATAGCGCCGGTGATAAGCGGCCTCAAAGCGGGACTGAATCTCCACCTCGGTGCCGTCGTCCACCTGCAGGGCCGTATCCGTGCCCTCGTAGCGCGCGTGGACGCGGCGCTGGCAGCTGATCTGCGCGGCCTCGTACCCTTGCGCGGCCAGCTGGGCGCAGGCCTGCGCGGCGAGCTCGCCGAAGGTGGCCTCCAGCAGCGGTCGCGAAGCGGCGCCCAGGGGCAGTTCGACGGTGCGGCTCGCGATCGTGGTGACGTCCGCCAGGCCCAGTCCATAGGCCGAGAGCACGCCTGCGTGATGGTGAATGTAGATATGCCTCATGCCCACGGCGTCGGCAAGCAGGCAGGCATGCTGCCCGGCCGCGCCGCCGAAGCATTGCAGCGTATATCGCGTGACGTCATAGCCGCGCGCCACCGACACCGTCTTGATCGCATTCGCCATGTTGTCCACGGCGATCTGCAGAAAGCCTGCGGCCACTTCCTCAGCCCTCGGCTCCCGGCCCGAGCGGTGCCCGATCCGGGCGGCGAGCGCGGCGAATTGGCGGCGCACCGTGTCCAGATCCAGGGCCTGGTTGCCCTGCGGGCCGAACAGCTGCGGGAAATAATCCGGCTGGAGTTTGCCCAGCATGACGTTGCAGTCGGTCACGGTCAGCGGTCCGCCGCGGCGGTAGGCGGCCGGGCCGGGGTTGGCTCCCGCCGAATGCGGCCCCACGCGGTAGCGCGCACCGTCGAAATGCAGGATCGAGCCGCCCCCGGCCGCCACGGTATGGATGCTCATCATCGGTGCGCGCATCCTCACGCCCGCGACCTGGGTCTCGAAGCTGCGTTCGAACTCTCCGGCAAAATGCGATACATCCGTCGAGGTGCCGCCCATGTCAAAACCGATGAGCCTTTCATGTCCGGCAGCCACCGCGGTGCGCGCCATGCCCACGACACCGGCGGCGGGACCGGACAGCACTGCGTCCTTGCCCTGGAAGGCCGCGGCGTCGATCAGCCCACCGGAGGACTGCATGAACTGCAGGCGCACGCCGGGTAGCTGCGCCGCCACCTCATCGACGTAGCGGCGCAGGATCGGGGACAGGTAGGCATCGACCACGGTGGTGTCGCCGCGGGAGACAAACTTCATCAGGGGCGAGACTTCGTGGGAGACCGATACCTGCGTGTAGCCGATCTGGCGCGCGATGAGCGCCGCGATCCGCTCGTGCTGCGTATGGCGAAAGCCATGCATGAACACGATGGCGACACTGCGCAGCCCCTGGCTCCACAGGGACTGGAGCACTTCGCGGGTTCCGTCCTCATCGATTGGCACCAGGACCGCGCCATCAGCGCCGATGCGCTCATGCACCTCCCTGACTTCCGCGTACAGCAGTTCGGGCAGGACGATGTGCCGGGCAAAGATATGCGGGCGCTCCTGGTAGCCGATGCGCAGCTGGTCGCGAAAACCGCGGGTGGTGAGCAGCGCCGTCGCTGCGCCATTGCGCTCCAGCAGCGCATTGGTTGCGACGGTGGTGCCCATCTTGACGACCGCAATACTGTCGACCGGAATCGGCGCGTTCGGAGCGACACCCAGGAAATGGCGGATCCCGGCGATCGCGGCGTCGCTGTACTGTTCCGGATTCTCGGACAGCAGCTTTGCCGTGGCGAGCGAGCCGTCGGGTCGGCGCGCGACGATGTCGGTAAAGGTGCCGCCCCGATCGATCCAGAACTCCCAGTCTCGCGCAGCTGTGGTCACAATAAACTCTACTCGCGAATGTTGAGGGCTTACACTGCCGCCATGTTCTTCAAGGCCATGAAACTGATCGAGGGCATGGCGGCTCGGGCACAGGGCAAGGGCTATGGTGCCACTACCGTGCAGCAGGAGGTTAGGCTGCTGCAGCGCCTGTCGGGAGCCAGTCCCAGGCTGGCGGTGGATATCGGCGGCAACATCGGAAACTACACGGCCGAGCTGCGGAAGAGCAATCCCTCGCTGGAGATACACGTCTTCGAGCCCTCGGCCGTGAATATCGGGAAACTCAGCGCCCGCTTCGGCGATGACCGGCTGATCAGGCTGGTCCCGCTCGCCGTGTCCGACAGTTCCGGTTCGGCCAGATTATTTTCCGATGAGCCGGGCTCCGGCCTGGGAAGTCTCAGTCGGCGCAGGCTCGATCACTTCAGGATCTCATTTGATGTGGAGGAGACCGTCCACACCATCCGCTTCGAGGACTACTGGGGATCGGAACTGCAGGGCCGGCCACTGGACCTGGTGAAGCTCGACATCGAGGGGCATGAACTGGCGGCCCTGAAGGGCTTCGGAAGGGCGTTGAACGTGACGCGGGCACTGCAGTTCGAGTTTGGTGGCTGCAATATCGACACCCGCACCTATTTCCAGGATTTCTGGTACTTCTTCAGGGAACAGCATTTCGATCTCTACAGAATCACGCCGTTCGGGGCGGAGAGGATCAGGCGCTACAAGGAGCGCGACGAGTTTTTCAAGACGACGAACTACATCGCGGTCCGGCGGGGATGAACTGAGCCGATGGCTGGAGAGGCCTCGGCCCGACCGCAGGGCGTACCCTTCCGGGTGGTTGCGCTGCTCGCGATCGCGGTGTTCATCAACTACGTCGATCGCGGCAACCTCGCCACGGCCGGGCCGCTGCTCAAGGGCGAACTGGGACTGAGCAATTTTCAGTTCGGCTTGCTGGGCTCGGCATTTTTCATGTCGTACGCGCCATTGCAGCCGGTCGCCGGCTGGCTGGCGCAGCGCTTTGACGTCCGCCACGTGCTGGCCGCGGGGCTGGTGATCTGGGCGCTCGCGACCGCTCTGGTGGGCCTGGCGACAGGCTTCGCCATGCTGTTTGCGCTGCGTCTGCTGCTGGGCGTCGGCGAGAGCGTCACCTACCCGAGCAACTCCAAGCTGCTGGGGCAGCGTTGTCCCGAACACCAGCGTGGGCGTGCGAACGGTGTGATCGCGGCCTGCCAGGCCCTCGGCCCGACCTTCGGGACGCTCGTCGGCGGGTTGATCATGGTCAGCTTCGGCTGGCGAGCCGCCTTCATCGGCTTTGGGCTCGCCTCGCTCCTCTGGCTGCTGCCGTGGTTCCTCGTGACGCGCGGTGGAACGGCGACCTACGGAGGCGAACACGGCGCCCCCTTGCCGTATCTCACGCTGTTGAAGCAGCGTGCGCTATGGGGTTCCAGCCTCGGTCAGTTCTTCTCGACCTATTCCTACTACTTCGTCCTCACCTGGCTGCCGCTGATTCTGGTCAAGTCCTACGGCTACAGCGTGAAGGAGATGGCCCAGATCGGTGCCGGCGTGTATGCCATCCACGCGGCCAGCTCCGCGCTGATCGGCTGGACTTCGGATCGCTGGATCATGGCGGGCGCCTCGGTCAACCGCGTGCGCAAGACGCTGCTGGTGTCGGGGCTGATCGGCATCGCAGCCGTGATGATGGTGTGCGCGAGCGCCGTTTCGACCGCCGCGGTCGTCCTGCTGGCGCTGGCCGCGGCGCTCCATGGGACGCAGACCCCGAATATCTTTGCCATTGCGCAGACGCTGGGTGGTCCGCGCGCCGCGGGCCAATGGATGGGGGTCCAGAATCTGGTCGGAAACCTCGCCGGGGTGACCGCTCCGGCCCTGACCGGATTCGTCGTCGATCGAACCGGGGAGTACTACTGGGCCTTTGCCATTGCCGCCGGAGCCGCGCTCCTCGGTTCGCTGGCCTACGGCGTGCTGATTCCCCGGATCGAGCCTTTGGAGTGGCCGCTGGACCCGATCCGGGCGCGAAAATCCGGGACTCCTTAAGGGGCAAGGGGCCCGAAGGCCCCTTGCGCTGCTCGACCAGGCCCTGGAGCCTGTTACTTGCCGATCTCTTTGCTGACCGCATTTTCCTGCTGGTTCAGCGACTTCTGCTCCAGCTTGGTGATATGCCCGCCGTTCTGGCCGGCCATCAAGCGCTCTTCCCTGCGGATCTTGTGATCCTGCCGGTGCAGCGCGGCCGCCTGCGCGGGCGTCATCTCGCCTTCCTTGACCTCACGATGAAGGCGTTTGCTCTGGTGCGCCAGCCGATCGTTGACCTGATCACGCCGGGGGTGCTGCTTCTCCCACCGGGTCTCCGCCATGGCTCCGGTTGACAGGCCCAGGGATAGAAGGGCGCCGGCCGCCAGGGTCACCCAAACCGCCTTGCTGGATCGACTAAACATATCATTCTCCAGGAAAAATTAAGGGTACGGCGCACCGTCCAATCTTGCGCCGTTCAACCCTAGCAACGGCCCGCGCCGAGAGGCGTTGACGCCCTTCCACCTGAACGAATTCTAATGTGACGGGCCCAGGCCGCTCTTTTTTCAGTCCCGCTGAGGTTTACCCCGAAGAACCTTTCCCTGAATTCAGTGCACTCAATAAGGCATTCAACCAAACCTTTCAGCCAATCCTTCAGGGGGTTCTATGACCCGTCTATCCAAGGTGCTGGCCACCGCCAGCTGTTTCGCGGTACTGCTCGTGTTGAATTTCAGTGTTGCAGGTGTCGTGCGCGCCGATCCCGTAGCCGAGGGCATCAGCTTCACCGTCACGAACCTTGACTCCAACGTCGGCGGCCGCGCTGCGTTCACCGATCCCAATACGCAGAATGCGTGGGGGATCGCGTTCGCGCCCGGCAGCCCATTCTGGGTCAACGACAACCATGCCGGCGTGTCCACGCTGTACGCGGGTGATGGCAGCATCATCCCGCTCGTGGTCACCATCCCGCCGCCGTTGGCCGCTGATCCAGGCACCCTGTCCTCTCCCACCGGGATGGTCTGGAATCCCACGCAGGCCTTCCATGTGCCAGGGACCACATTGCCGGGGGTGTTCATCTTTGACACCGAAGATGGCACGATTTCCGCCTGGAATGGCGGGGCCACCCTCGGCAGTGCGGTCATTGCCGTCGACAATTCCCCCAATGCGGCGGTTTACAAGGGCCTGGCTTTCGGCACCAACGCGACCGGCAACCATCTGTATGCCACCAACTTCTACGCCGGGGAAGTTGAAGTCTTCGACAACCAGTTCCACCCCGTGACGGTGGCAGGCGGGTTCATGGATCATCGCATTCCGCCCGGCTTTGCGCCGTTTGGAATCCAGAACATCGACGGCGACTTGTGGGTGAGCTATGCGATGCAGGATGCCTTCAAGCACGATGACGTGGGCGGGCCGGGCAGTGGCTTTGTGGATGTCTTCGATACCGACGGACATCTGTTGCGTCGCTTTGCCCGGCATGGAGCGCTGAACTCACCCTGGGGATTGGCGCGGGCGCCCTATGGATTTGGCCCCCTGAGCGGCGCGATCCTGATCGGGAATTTCAAGGACGGGCGGATCAACGCCTTTGATGCGCACGGCCACTTGCTCGGCGCATTGCGTGCCACGGATGGCATGCCGATCCAGATCGACGGGCTTTGGGCGATCAGCTTTGGAGGCGGTGCGAAGTCCAGCCCGGAATCGCTCTACTTTACGGCGGGCCCTGACGGCGAGACGAACGGAGTCTTCGGCGTGATCAACGCCGTGCCGCACAGTCCGGACTGAGGGCCGGAGTCACTCCGCCGGGGGGCGATGATTCGGCACCGCGGTGCCGGTTGGGGCACTATGCGCCTGACGCATGGCAGGCATAGTGCAACAACCGGCGCGGGGAGTCTCGCGGTGAAGCTGGTCGAGTCCGCGCACGCGGCCGTCGTGGAGCCGGACGGATCCGCCAACGCCGTGGTGATCTGGCTGCATGGCCTGGGCGCGGACGGTTACGATTTCGTCCCCATCGTGCCGCAGCTGGTGCTCCCGCCGCCGCTGTCGGTGCGCTTCGTGTTCCCGCACGCACCGCCCCGGCCCATCACGCTCAATGGCGGCATGCGCATGCGCGCCTGGTACGATCTGCTCGGCCTGAATCGCAGCGACGCGCAGGATGAGAGCGGAATCCGCGCTTCGGCCGAGCTCCTGGACGGCGTGATCGAGGCCCAGGTCGCCTCCGGCGTGCCGCGCGGGCGCATGGTGCTCGCCGGTTTCTCGCAGGGCGGAGCCATTGCGTTGCACACCGGTTTGCGCCAGCAGGCGGCCCTTGCGGGCATCATGGCCCTGTCCACGTACCTGCCGCTGTCGGCCAGGGCGGAGCGCGAATTGACTGTGGCCGGTCGCGCGACGCCGGTCCTCATGTGCCACGGCCGCCACGATCCGGTGCTGGTATTCGATCTGGGCACGCACAGCCGGGATCTGTTGCGCTCGCAGGGCGTCAGCGTTGAGTGGCATGAATATCCCATGGCTCACGAAGTGTGCGCCGCGGAGGTCAGCGACATCTCCAGCTGGCTGCGCGCGCGGCTCGCCTAGGACGCGCTTCCCGGTATGCGGATCGCGCGCATGACCGCGGGACGTTCCATGAAGGCCTGCAACACGCGCGTGACATGCGGGAAGTCGGCAAAGCCCACGAGCTCAGCGGCACCGTAATAGCCGATCAGGTTGCGCACCCAGGGGAAGGTCGCCATGTCCGCGATCGTGTACTCCTCGCCCATGATCCATGCGCGGTCTGCGAGCCGCCCGTTCAGCACCTGCAGCAGGATCCTGCACTCTGCGACGTAGTGATCGCGCGGGCGCTTGTCCTCGTACTCTCTGCCGGCAAATTTGTAAAAGTAGCCGATCTGCCCGAACAGCGGTCCAATGCCGGCCATCTGGAACATGAGCCATTGGATCGCCTCGTAGCGCCGGGCCGGATCGGCCGGCAGGTACTGGCCCGTCTTGTCGGCGAGATAGATGAGGATGGCACCGGACTCGAACAGTGGCAGGGGCTTGCCCGCCGGTCCGTGCGGATCAAGGATCGCCGGGATTTTCCGGTAGGGATTGAGCGAGCGGTACTCTGGCGAGAGTTGGTCCTGCGTCTCGAAATTGACGCGGTGCGGCTCGTACGGGAGGCCCGTCTCCTCCAGCATCGCCGAGATCTTGACGCCGTTGGGCGTGGGAAGGGAGTAGAGCTGCAGCCGATCCGGGTGCTGAGGTGGCCATTTCCGGGTGACCGGAAAAGCGGAGAGGTCGATCATATGGCGCACTAGGGTAACCGAGTCCCCGCGTCGGGCCCACTGTGTCCTCATCACCGCGCAGCAGCGAGAAGACCTGCAGCATGGCGCATTGTGCCTGATGGGCCTCGAAAATTGCATCGAACGCGAGGTGCTCATCGCCGGTCTCATCGGCGATGCACTCGTTGTCCTCAAGGGCGCTGTCTGCAAATGGAGTCATGAGGGTGACACTACCGAAGGTTGATGTCGTGGCTATGACAGGGGCCGGGCGGTCTCTTGAGACCCGGGATGGGAGTAGAGTCGGGATTTCCACAAAGGTTTCAGCATGAGGTCGTTGGGCAAGAGACCGGACGGTGCGCGCCTCGAGCGCATCAAGGCCTCGCCGCTCTGGGCGGGCGAGGGATTTCGAAACCTGCACCCCATCATTCCGGGACTGCGCGATCCGGGCGTGCCGATGCCGACGCTTGCGGACTTCATCTGTGGCGGCGAGCGGCGCGTGCCACGCGGTCCGCTGCCGTCGATGAGCCCCGTGGGGACCTGGGCCGCGCCGCCCGCCAGCGGGCTGCGCCTCACCTGGCTCGGGCATTCCACGGTGCTCATCGAGATCGACGGCCTGCGCGTGCTCACCGATCCGGTGTGGGGTCCGCGCGCCTCGCCATCGCGATTGGCCGGCCCAAAGCGCTTCCAGCCCGTGCCGGTGCCGCTGCGCGCCATGCCGCCGCTGGACCTGGTGGTCATCTCGCACGATCACTACGACCATCTTGATTACCCGACCATCCGTGAACTCGCCCGCAGCGGCGTGCCGTTCGTGACCTCGCTCGGCGTCGGTGCGCACCTTGAAGCCTGGGGCGTGGAGGCCGAGCGGATCTTCGAGCTGGACTGGTGGGAATCGCACCACCTGGCAAACAGCGGGCTTTCGGTGAGCGCCGCGCCCTCGCAGCATTTCTCAGGGCGTGGCCTGAAGGACCGCAACGCCACGCTCTGGTCGTCGCTCGTGATCCGCTCGCCGCGGCACGCGGTGTTCTTCAGTGGCGATACTGGCCTGACAACGCAATACCGGGAAATCCGCGAACGACTCGGGCCCTTCGATGTCGTAATGCTCGAGGTGGGTGCCTTCCATCCCGCCTGGGGCGACATACATCTCGGGCCTGAGAATGCGCTCAAGGCCTTAGGGCTGCTCGGCGGCGGCCCCTTCCTGCCGGTGCACTGGGGCACGTTCAGCCTGGCGATGCATGCCTGGGACCAGCCTGCGGAAGCCTTGCTGGAGCTCGCCCCGAAGTCGGGCGTGCAGCTCATGATGCCGCGGCTCGGCCAACCGGTGGAGCCCGCGCATGCCGAGGGCGTCGAGCCCTGGTGGCGCGCGGTCGATCAGGCACTGCGCGCCCCTGAGCCCGAGGCGCCGCAGGCAATCACAGTACCGGAGTCCATGCCCTGGCCGATCGACTGAATCCCTAACCGATCCGCGGAGGACAGCGAACATGAAGCGGAGAATTGCGAAACTGTTGTTGGTCACCGTGGCGAGTGTGTCCGCAGCGTCCGCAGCGTCCGCGACGCCCGCGGCCGGCACCGAGCCGGGACAAGTCGCGGCGCAGCCGATTGGGGAGTCGCCTGTGTGCGCGGCGCCCCAGCAATGTGCCGCGATGTGGGCCGCGGCCCGGAAATGGGTTCGCAATACCTGCGGCTACCAGCTGGAAAAGGACACCGAGAATCTCATCGAGACCTACAACACGGTGAACAACACGGTCCCGCGCCAGGTGAGCCGGGCGCTGGCCTGCCGCGTCACCCGAACTCCGCGGCCCGGAGGTGGCTATGTTTTCACGGCAACGGCTTCCTGCAGCGCCGTTACGCCTTCCTCCAACCCCTGCTACCCGCCGGTGAATGAAGCGACGGGGGAATTCAATCGCTCGCTCAACGCGGTGGCGGCGCACTCCAAGCACTGATCCGTTCAAATTAGCGCCGCCAGCGCCGTGCACTCGCCCGCGCTGAGCTCGAAATCGAAGATCGCCAGATCCTCGCGCATGTGCTGCTCCGAGCGGGTCCCGCTCAGCGGGACGATTCCGTTCTGCGTCAGAAACCGGAACAGGACCTGCTCAGGTGTACGACCCCTCTGCGACGCCAGGCCCACCACCGTCGCATGGGCCAGAAGATGCGGATTGGCCGTCAACGTCCAGAAACTCTGGTAGCTGATCTGCCGTGCCCGGCAGAACTCGCGCAACTCGCGATCGTAGTGGGTCTCGGCATGGAAGCGGTTCTGCACGACGGCGGGCTTGACCCGCGCCGCACTCCAAAGCGCCTGGAGCGCTCCGAGGCGGTAGCAGTTGCTGATGCCCAGTTGCCTGGCCGCACCGCTATCCACCAGCTGCTCAAAGGCCCGCCAAACTTGCAGGGTGTCGTCGGGGCTGGCCATTGGCGAATGCAGGATGAGGCCATCCACGTAGTCCGTGTGCAGGTTTCGCAGCGAGGCGGCGAAGGACTGGCGCACCTGTTCGGCCAGCGGTGCCCTTGGGTCATAGGGAATCGTGGCCGGGTCCTGGCCGGACACTGCCGTGAACTTGGTCTGCAGATACAGGTCGGCGCGCGCCAGGCCTTCCTTCAGGCAGGCGATCAGTCCCGTCCCCACACCTGCTTCGTTGTAATGCCTGGGCTGGCAGGCGGTATCGATGCCGCGAAAGCCGAGCCCGACCGCCTTTCGGACCAGCGCTGCGGTGTCGTCTTTCTTCCAGGCCGTTCCGTACAGGATCCCGGGACGGCGCACCATGGCGCCAGCGGCGGAGGAGTCAGGGGTATTTGCGTGCGACGACGCCACGGACGGGGTGCGTGTCGTACACCAGCACGATCGAGGCGATGTGCCCGGTGTCGGCATCGAAATTGAACACGTCGGCGCAATCGAACGATACCCGCGTCCCGTCTTTCAGCGACCAGTCGTACAGGTAGTAGGCGACGGCGCGCAGATGCCCTTCGGCGCTGACGAGCACGTCATGCACCGTGAGCTTGGCCCCGCTCGACGAGCTGCCCACCTTTGCAAAGAATTCGCGCACCGGCAATCGTCCCAGAAACGGCGACTGCACCCAGCCGTCGGGTGTGAACAGCGCGGCGGCCCGGTCCGCATCGGCCGCTTCAAGGGCGTTCAGATATTTTCGTACAGCTTTCTGCATACGATTCCCCGTCCTTCAGTCCCACCGACAGCGGCAAGCGTGCGGGCTCCGGCGCCTCCGGCCAGCCCGGGTACCCTCTGCATCATAGTACCGCTCACCGGCGCTCGCGACTTCAGCGCGACTGTGGTGCAATTGCAGGGCCCAAGGCAATTTATAGGGACCCGTCGTGCACAGACCCCAAAGCGTCCCGCCAATCCGCAGCCTTCCGGCGCAATCCCGTCGTGTCACCTGCGGTGCCTGGGCCGGCCCCAGGCCTGACCCAGAATGGCGCCCTTGATACGGCGGCTCGCGTCCCTGGCGATGCTGGGCGCACTGGTGGCCCTGGCCACTCTTGCGCATGCTGAATCCGACTGGGTGCTGGTGATCCATGGGGGTGCCGGTGTCATCGAGCGCAGCAAGATGACGCCCGGGCAGGAGCAGGCGGTCCGCGACGCCCTGCAGCGCTCGCTCGCGCGGGGTGCGGAAGTGTTGAGCCGTGGCGGCACGGCGCTGGATGCCGTCGAGCAGGCAGTGCGGGTGCTCGAGGATGATCCGCTGTTCAATGCCGGGCGCGGAGCCGTATTCACTGCCCAGGGCGCCAATGAGCTGGACGCCGCGATCATGGACGGCCGGACCCGCCGCGCGGGCGCGGTTGCCGGTGTGACGCGCACCAGGAATCCTGTTTCACTGGCGCGTGCCGTGATGGAGAAGAGCCCGCATGTGATGCTGGCCGGCGCGGGTGCCGATGAGTTCTCGAAGGAGCAGGGCCTGGAGCAGGTCAACCCGCGCTATTTTTTCACGATCCAGCGCTGGCTCGAACTGCAGGAATTCCTGCACCCCGCCGCAGGCGATGACCGCAAGAGCAGTGTGCAGCCACTCGTGGTGGACAGCGTACACGGCACGGTCGGTGCCGTGGCCCTGGACAGGAGCGGTCATCTCGCGGCGGCCACTTCGACCGGCGGACTGACCGGCAAGCGCTGGGGAAGGGTCGGTGACTCCCCGATCGTCGGCGCGGGCACCTATGCCGATGATCGCGCCTGCGCGGTGTCGGCGACCGGCAGCGGGGAATACTATATCCGCGAGGGCGTCGCCCACGAGATCTGCGCGCGAATCCGCTTCCTGAAGGAAACGCCGCAACAGGCGGCCGATGCCGTGCAGGCCGAGACGCAGGCGCTCGGCGGAGACGGCGGGGTCATCGTGCTGGGGAAGGACGGATCGAGCGCCTGGTCGTTCAACACGATCGGCATGTACCGGGGAAAGGTCAGCGCATCGTCGGGGCCGCAGGTGGCCATCTACGCGCAGG
Organism: Steroidobacteraceae bacterium; assembly: GCA_035300345.1. Taxonomy (GTDB): domain Bacteria; phylum Pseudomonadota; class Gammaproteobacteria; order Steroidobacterales; family Steroidobacteraceae; genus FEN-1191. The sequence goes on along the minus strand of DATGVM010000028.1, from coordinate 40,977 downwards.
AGTGAGGGTGGCCACGGAAAAATCGACGGTCGCGGAGCAGGATGGCGGCGCTTGCGCGGGATTCACCAGCATGGAATCCAGTACGGCCAGTGACTGGGCGATCATCCAGCGCGAGTTCGTCGCCTACGGCAGGAGCCTGCCGGACCGCGTTCTCGAGCATCTGCGGCTTCTGCAGGGCGAGACGGGAGGATTCGCGATCGACCGGCTCTCACACGTGCTGCAGACGGCCACGCGGGCCTATCGCGACGGGAGGGATGAGGAATATGTGACCTGCGCGCTGCTGCACGACATCGGCGACACGCTCGGCACCTACAATCACGCCGAGCTCGCGGCGGCCGTGCTGCAGCCCTTCGTTTCGGAAGCAAATCACTGGATGGTCGAGCATCACGCCATTTTCCAGGGCTATTATTTCTTCCACCATATCGGCATGAACCGGGACATGCGCGAGAGTTTCCGCGGCCACGCGCATTTTGCGCGGACCGAGGAATTCTGTGCCCGTTATGATGGACCGGCCTTCGATCCCGCCGGGGAGACACTGCCGCTGGGTTTCTTCGAGCCGATGCTGCGCCGCGTGTACGCGCAACCTAGGCAATCACTCTATATGGCCGCGTTGGAGTAGGCCCGCTGCCAGGCCGTCATTCAAGACGATTAGTGTTTTCTGCCTACGCCAAGCAACAGGCCGCCCAGGACCAGGGCGCCAACTCCCGCCCAAACCGGGACGTTGACATGCTTGGTCTCATCGACCGACAGGTGTATCGAGCCCAGGTCAGCCTGGTGGGTTTCGCTGGTGTAGCTGAAGCCGCCGTAGGCAAGCCCCATTACGCCGGCCACTATCAGTACGATAGCGATGATCTTCTGCGGGTTCATTCGCGTTTCCCTCCCTGATCATCCCGTCCGTGACCGTGACCGTGCTCGCGATGGCGGGGCGCGTAGGTGTGCTTGTACCAACGATCGCGCACGAAGTAAACCGGCTGCCCACACGCGTTGTATTCGTGACAGTGCTCGCGCCAGTGCCTCTCATGGCCAGGCGGCACGCGCAAGTAGACCGGCTGGCGCGATCCATACCCCTCCGATCGTTCGATGACCAGGGGCTGGCTGTAGATGACCTGTGGCTGCGGAAAGTCGCCGATGTCGAGTTGCCCGTAAAAGCCCGGTTCGCCCACATTGATCAATATGCCGACATCGCCAGCGTCGGCCGGTGCAAGCAGCGCGCCGCCAATCATCGCCGCGGCCAGCGTCGGTAGCAGGAGCTTTTTGATGCGGGCATGCCTCGAGTTGCAATGCAGTCGCCGGCGACTGCGGATGGTGGGAGATTGTGCACGAAAGCCGAGGCGAGGTCTGTTCGACAGCGCACACGGCCAAGGAGGCGCGACCAGCTCTGGCCGGTGGAATCAGTCGCGGAAATTCTCCCGCAGCACGTCCACGCGCAGCTTTTCGGTGTCGCCGGTGGGCCGGCGCAGGGCGGCGTCCCGCAGCAGGCTGGGCGTCCTTCGAGGCATCGCGATCACGGCCAGGCGCTGCTCGTTGATCTGATACTTGAGATACGGCAGCAGCGCCTTGGATGAGGCCCCGGCTTCCCCGCCGATGATGGCCCCCTCGCAGAACAGGCGGAAATACTCGTTGTACAGTTCTTCGTAGTGCCGCATGGGATCCTCGAAGACCCCATCGCGAATGAGCGCGCTTCCCACGTGGCTCGAGCACAGGTAGCTGCACGCAGAGAGCAGGTAACTCTCGTACTCCTCGACCAGCGCCTGGCTGTAGCCGCGTGACTGATGGAAGAAGCGCAGCAGTTTTTCCCGTGTCCGACCGTGCACGTGCTGGACGCGCAAGTGCTCGACCAGCGCCTTGCGGTGAATCAGCGAAAAGCAGGTGGACTTCAGGGCGGTGACCTGGCGTGGCGGCCGGCGCTGCAGCGCCACCTGTTTCATCAGCCCGGCGTGCTCATTCTCCCAGCGCAGCCAGACCGACGGATTCTCCCGGACGCGGGTCGCGACCAGCCGCTCGTGCCCGGATCCGGCGCGCGCCGCACTCTCGAGCCGCTGCTCGGACACCTCCATGAGCTGCTCATGAGTGATGGAGCTGTGCATTCCGTGTCTTCCTGCGGTCGTCCGGTGCGCGGACCAGCCTTAACATGAAACCGCACCGATCCCTTGTCAAACAACTGCCGCTCATTCTGGCAAATTCCCCTATGTCAAACCGCCGCCGGCCCCGGCGGCGCGCAGCAATGCGGGGCGGAACGACGCGCGGCTGAGCGGTCCCGGCGCATGGCCGTTTGACTTCCCGCGGAGCGGGGTGCTACAAGCGCGCTGGGTTTCAACATAACGGCAAAAAACGGGGCAGACATGGGCGGCCAAACCCTCGCGCGCCGTGAAGTTGTCCGGCTCCTGGGCGTTGCCGCCGTGGCGGCCAGCTTTCCGGGATTCAGCCGCTGGGCGTTCGCGGGCATGGCCGATGAGCCGGGTCTGGCCGCGGCCGGATTGTCCGCGAAGCATTACCAGCCGCTGTTCTTTTCCCAGGCACAATTTGCACTGGTCGAGCATCTGGCGGAGGCGATCATCCCTGCCGACGACACGCCGGGCGCGCAGCAGGCCGGCGTGGGCGAGTTCATCGACTTCATGGTGGCCAACCGCGTGCCCATCAGCAGTGCCGGCCATGCCGACAGCCCGGGAGACTCGGCGGTGGCCTTCGGCTCTGAATTGCAGAGGCAGTGGCTCGATGGCCTGGCCTGGATCAGTGCCCAGTGCATCTACGAGTTCGGACATGACTATCTCGACTGCAGTGCCGAGCAGCAAAATGCCCTGCTCATGACGCTGGCCTACAAATCCAAGTACACGCGCGCCACGGAGGCGGGCCGCGAATTCTTCCAGCTGCTGCGCGACTACACGGTCGCGGGTTATTACACCTCGCGGGTGGGCATGGAGAGTCTGGGCTGGCCTGGCTTGCGCTCCGCGTGGGAGCGGCCGCCAGGTTGCCCGCATCACGACGACCCGGAACACAAACGGCTCATACCCACATGAAGATCTACGATGCAATCGTCGTCGGCACGGGTGCCGGAGGCGGCACCGCCATCAAGACGCTGTGCGAAGGGGGCCTCAAGGTTCTGGCGCTGAACTCCGGGCCACGCACCGAGCCGGCCCGGGACTATCGCATGCACCGCCAGGTCTATGACCTGAAATTCCGCGGCTATGGCAATCCGCAGGCGCTGGCAGGCCGTGCTCACCAGGAGCGCTATTCGGTGGAGGAGTCGGAATACAACGAAGGCCCGCGTCTGTTCGAGCACGACATCGCCTATTCGAATGCCGCCGGCAGCAACTGGTACTGGAAGCGCTGCAAGGGCACGGGCGGCAAGGCCAATTTCTGGGGCCGCTCCTCCTGCCGTTTTGGCGACATCGATTTCAAGGCGGCGAGCCTCGATGGCTTCGGCGAGGACTGGCCGGTGGATTATGCCGAGATCGCGCCCTGGTTCACGCGCGCCGAGCGCTACATGGGCGTGGCCAGCACCATCCAGAATCGCCCCAGCAACCCGGACGGCGAATATCTGCCGCCGATGACCTGGCGCTGCTACGACTACATCATCCAGAAGGCGGCCGAGAAGATCGGCGTGCCTTACCTGCCGGACCGCTGCGCGCAGCTCACGGTGGCCCACAACGGTCATCCCGCCTGCCACTATTGCGGCAACTGCAGCCAGGGCTGCGATGCGGGTTCCTTTTTCTCGCCCACCTGGTTCACGATTCCGGACGCGGAAAAGTCGCAAAACCTGACGCTGGTCACCGACGCACTGGTGCGCGGCGTACTGGTCGACGAGAGCGGGATGGCGCGCGGTGTGGCCTACATCGATCGCGACACGTGGCGGGAGGTCGAGGCGTACGCCAAAGTCGTGGTGCTCGCTGCCTCCTGTGTCGAGACCGCGCACATCATGCTGAATTCAAAATCCGCCCACTGGCCCACAGGCATCTCCAATTCGAGCGGGCAGGTGGGGCGCAATCTGATCGATCAGCTCTACGGCAGTCCGGGCTACGGCTACCTGCCGCAGCTGGTGGGCCAACCACCTGCACCCGACAACATAGCCAATTCGACCGTGGCCTGGATGCCGCGCTGGCAGAACCTCGGCAATCCGCGCGCCGAGAAATTCATCCGCGGCTACTCAATCTACCTGGGTGGCGGCTGTGATGAATTTCCCTGGCACTACGGGCAGCTGGAGGGCTTTGGCGCCTCCTACAAGCGCGACATCAAGCGCTACTATCCGGCGCCCATCGGCGCACTCATCCAGGCGCCTTCGCTCCAGAGCCCCGCCAACTATGTCGACATCGATCCGGAGAAGCAGGATATCTACGGCATCCCGCAGTTGCGATTTCACTATGAGTGGGGCACCAACGAGCTGCTGATGTGGGAACACTCCAAGCAGGTCATGATCGACCTGTTCAAGGCGGCGGGCGGGGAGCTGTGGAGTGTCGATTCGGCGCCGCAGCGCCCCGGCACCAGCCTGCACGAATGCGGGGTGTGCCGCATGGGAAGCGATCCAAAGACGTCCGTGACCAACAAGTGGGCGCAGACGCACGACGTGCCAAACCTCTACATCTGCGATGCCAGTATCTTTCCGACCTCCACGGACAAGACGACGACGATGCCCATCATCGCCTTCGCGATGCGCACCTGCGATTACATACTCGGGAATTTCAAGAGCGGCGTGCACCGGCGCGCCTGACCCGCCGTTGGCCGGCCCCGCAGGGTCAGCTACCATCAGGCATGGAGTATCAAGCGATGCGTTACAGGATCTGGCGCGCGGCGGCGGCCGGGATTGCCTTTTTGGGCGCCCTGGCGCCCGTCGTCCGCGCCGATGCCATCGACGACTATCTGCGCGCGGAGATGGCGGCCCGCAAGATCCCGGGACTCGCACTCGCCGTGGTCCGGGCCGACCGTATAGAAAGGACGGCCGCCTACGGATACGCGGACCTCGAGAATGGCGCGGCCGTGACCGACTCGTCCATATTCGCGATTGCCTCGACGGACAAGGAACTGACTTCTGCGGGAGTGCTGAAGGCCGAGGAACTCGGCAAGCTCAAGCTTGACGATCCGGTGACCAGGTACCTGCCGCTGCCATTTCGCGGGATCACGATCCGCCAGCTGCTGAGCCACACCTCGGGCCTCCCCGATTCCCTCGCCGAACTGGATTCAGGGCGTCGCTACACCTCGTATTCCACCGATCAGCTGCTCGAACTCATACGCGGCCTGCACCCCGCGCCACCGGGATCGGGCTTTGTCTATTCCGACGACGGAATGTTCCTGGCGCAGGCGGTGACCGAGCGGGCCGTGGGCGAGTCCTGGTGGAGCTTCATGCGGCGCGAGGTGTTCGGGCCGGCAGGCATGCACTCCGTCGTCTCCATGAATCCCCACACGTTAATCCCGGGTCGTGTCTCTCCATACACGCTCGATTCCGACGGGCGGCTGCTGCGCGACACAAGACTCGGAATGGACTATGGCCCGCTCTACACCGATCTGGGCATGACCGTCGCTGACTTTGCACGCTGGCTCTTGGCACTCGATGGCAGCGCACCCATGACGCCGAAGACTGTCGCCGCCATGTCGACGCCTTCGCGGCTGCACGACGGGACGCCCGCGGCGGAAGTGTTTTCGTGGACGCGGTACGGACTCGGCCTCGGCATCGACGACATCCTGGGCGAGCGCATCCTCGCGCATTCGGGCCACAGCGGCGTCGGATTCGTAAAGCTCCCGGAACGCGGCCTGGCCGTGGTCGTGTTCACGAACCTGGCGAATTCCGCCGGATCGGATGCCCTCGGCCTGGCGCTGGGCGTGGCCGGAATCCTGGAGGGGCGGGTTGCGCTGCGCGACCTGCCCGCGGCGCCGCTGCCTGATGAAAAGCTCGCGGCCAGACTGCGCGGTGACTACGAGCGCTACGCCGCTGGCACTCCGGATCCGACGCGCTATGCGCCGGCAATCCGTGCCACCGTGCTGGTCAGCACCGGAGACTTCTCCGGCCGCATACACAATCTCGGCGCGCTCAAGGCCTTCGAGTTTCTGCGCGAGCAGCGCCTGGACGATGAGCGCTCGCTGTGGTTTCGCGCCCGCTACGCGGACGCCACCTACTATGTGCGCTTCTCGATCAACAGCGAGGGACTCGTCACGCGTCTGGGCTGGTGGCACCTTTGAGCATTACTGAGAATATAGTCTTAATAAATAATGAGATAGATGTGTTATATGATGTGAATTCTTCGTACCGCATGAAACGGGGCGATACCTGCCGCAAGGAAACCATTGGATTTTGACGCCTTAAATATTGCCGCGCCTTTGGTCGAGTTCGCTTTCTGGCTGGGTGTGGCGGTCACTGCCATCACGCTGGTGATGCTGGCCGTGACGCTGGTGATGCGGCGGGTTGCGCTGCGCAGAGACCGGATCTATCTGGAGGCAGTGGCGCGGTGGAGGCCGCTCATCGTGGCTGAGCCCCGCGCGGCCGGTGCCGCCGGCGCCGCCGGCGCCGACGGTCTGCCCCGACTGTCCGCTCGCGACCGCTCCGGATTCATCCGCGTATGGAACGAGGTGCACGAATCGCTCCACGGAGGCACGACGGACAATCTGGCGAGGATCGCCCGCGAGACCGGGCTCGAGCCACAGCTGTACGGCGCACTGCAATCCAGAAGCTTTCACGATCGTGTCATGGCGCTCATCGCGCTCGGGCATGTGCGGAGTGCCGCGAGCTTCACTCACCTGGTCACGCACCTGCATGACATGAGCCCGATCATGTCGTTGTGTGCGGCGCGCGCATTGATGCAGGTCGACCCGGAGCGCGCGGCGCCGTTGCTGGTGCGGCGAATCGTGGAACGGAGCGATTGGTCGCAGGGCAACATCGCCGTGATTCTCCAGGAAGCAGGCGGTGCCCTGGTGTCCGGACCCTTGACCGAGGCGACGCGCACGGCCCACGGCGAGCTGGCCTCGCGACTGATCCGGCTCCTGGCGGGCGTGAGTCCCGCCTCCGCGGCCCCGATCATCCGCTCCTGGCTGCTTGCGGCGGAAAATGAGCACGTGGTCTCGACCTGCCTGCAGGTGATGTCCAATGCGCCGGACCTGGACTGCGTCCGCCCACTCCTGGCACACCCGCGCTGGCACGTGCGCATGCTGGCTGCGGCGACACTGGGCCGGCTGGGAGTGCCGGGCGATGAGCAGCGCCTCATCGCCATGCTCTCGGACCGTCAGTGGTGGGTCCGCTATCGCGCCGCCGGAGGACTGCTGCACCTGAGCTTTGTCGGACCGGAACGCCTGCGCCAGATTCAGGACACGCAATCGGACACCTACGCGCGGGATATCATCACCCATGTGCTGGCCGAGCAGGCCATCGGGGGCGCGGCGTGAGTGCGTTCTGGGCGCAGCTCATCGTGGGTCTGGAGTGGACATTCTTTGGCTACTTCCTCTGCATCACCGCGGCCTACCTCGCCCTGCACTACGTCGCCGTGTTCAGCATCATCGATTACATGCGCGACCACCGCGCCGAATACCTGCCGCAAAACCTGCCGGACTACCAGCCGCCGATCAGCATCCTGATTCCCGCCTTCAACGAGGAGCGTTCGATCAATTCCACGATTCACTCGCTCCTGCAGCTGGACTATCCTGAGTTCGAAGTGGTGATCGTGAGCGACGGCTCCACCGATTCGACACTGAGTTCAGTCATCAGGGAATTTTCCATGGTCGAGTTTCCAGAGGCCTACCGGCAGCGGATTCGAACCGAGAAGGTCCGCGGCATTTACGCCTCCACGCGCTACCCGAATGTCCGCCTGGTGGACAAAGTCAATGGGGGCAAGGCCGATGCGTTGAACGCGGGGATCAATTGCGTGCGCTACCCACTGATCTGCTCGATCGACGCCGATTGCATCCTGCACCGCACGAGCCTGGGAAGGGTGGTGCGGCCGTTCCTGGAGGACTCCAGCACGGTCGCCTCCGGGGGCGTGGTCAGGGTGCTCAATGGCTGCACCGTCAAGGACGGCTTCCTGGAAAAAGTCGATCTGCCGCGCAGGCTCCTGCCCATGTTCCAGAATGTCGAGTACCTGCGCGCCTTCCTGTTCGGCCGCATGGGCTGGTCGCCGTCCAACGCCCTGCTGGTGATTTCCGGTGCCTTCGGCGTGTTCCGCAAGGAGCGGGTGGTGGCCATCGGTGGCTACCGCACCGACACCGTGGGGGAGGACATGGACCTGGTGGTCCGCCTGCATCGCCGCGCGCGCGAGCAGAGGCGCCCCTATCGCATCACCTTTGTGCCCGATCCCATCTGCTGGACCGAGGTGCCGAGCGACCTGAAATCGCTGATGGGCCAGCGGATGCGCTGGCAGCGTGGCCTGGCCGAAAGCCTCGTACCCAATGTCGGGCTGGTGTTCCGGCGACGCGCCGGGGCGGTGGGCTGGTTGGCCTTTCCTTTCATGTTCCTGTTCGAGTTGGTCGGCCCCATCGTCGAGATCGTGGGCTACATCTCCATGATCGTATTGTGGTGGTTCCACCTGATCCCGTTGCAGACCTTCCTGGTGTTCCTGTTCCTGGCGGTTGGCATGGGGATCATGCTGTCCACCAACGCGATCTTTCTCGAAGAGTTGTCGTTCCAGATGTATCCGCGCGTGGGACAGCAGCTGCGGCTCTTCCTGGCCGCGCTGCTGGAAAACATCGGCTACCGTCAGTTGATCGCATTCTGGCGCGTGATCGGCATGCTCAAGTGGCTGTTCAGCGGCACGGCGCGCAGCCACTGGGGCGAGATCGCCCGCGACGGGTCCTGGCAGCACCCCAAAGGCGCAGGCGAAGCCGGCACGCGCGAGGATGCCAGCGCATGAGGCGCCTTATGATTGCGCTGCTGCAGGCCGGATGGCTGGCGGGGACCGCCGTCGTGAATGCGCAGACCAGCCCGCCCAGTTTCGACCAGCAGTTCCAGGCTGCCCGTGGCCTTGCGATCGCCGGGGAGCGCGAGGCGGCGCTGAGCGCCTACACGGCGCTGCTGCAGCAGTCTCCGGGAAATGCCGATGTGCTCCTGGGCCGTGGTCGCTTGTACGCGTGGATGGGTCGGTGGGGCGAGGCGGAAGCCGACCTGAACGCGGCCACCGTTGCCTCGCCGGAGTACGCCGACGCCTGGTCCGCGTTGGGGGACCTGTATCAATGGAGCGATCGGCCGCGCCAGGCGGCAGAGGCCTATGGGCGGTGGCTGGCGCTGGCCCCGCCGCACGATCCCGCACCGCTCGTGGCGCGCGGGCGCGCATTGCGAGCCGCCGGCGAATTCGCGGCGGCGCGGGCGGACTTTCAGGCCGCCGGGGCCCGTGGCGCCGATGCGCAGCAGATCGACGATCTGCTGCGTTCCGTAGCGCCGCGCGCACCGGCCCCGGACGTCTACGGACCGGCGGGCTATCACTGGTCCGCCAGCTTGGGCGCCGACTGGACCACATTCTCGCCGACGCGCGCCGACTGGAGCGATTACACGCTGTCGGTGCGCAGGCACTTCAAGCGCGGTTCCCTCGCGCTGGAGGCGCTCGGCGCGGATCGGTTCAGCAGCGCCGACAAGGCCTGGGCCCTGGATGGGTACGTCGATCTGTGGAACCACGCCTACGCGAACCTGCGTTATCAGCGCAGCCCGCAGGCGGACCTGTTCCCCAAGACTTCCTGGCGCGGCGAGGTGTTTCAGGGCGTGGGTCGGGGCTGGGAGCTCTCCGGCAGCTATGACCGCCTGGATTTCAATGCCTCGGGTGTCGACATCTACGGCCTCGGGGTCGGCAAGTACGTGGGCAACTGGTATCTGCGGCTGCGCCACCTCTACGTTCCCGGGATTGGAGGCAGCAGCAACAGCGATCGCCTGCTCGTGCGCAACTACTACAAGGGCGATGCCGACAACTATGTGGAATTCGTCGTGGGCGCCGGACGGAGCGATGCGGCCCTGTCGAGCGCGCCGGGTTCACCCGGACAGGCGCACAGCTGGTCCACCAGTGCCGCCCTGGTGAAGTTTCTCAATCCGCGCCTCGGCTTCAAGCTCGGTGCCAGCTACGAGCACGATGACGACGGCTATGACGGTCGCGGCGTTTTTGGGACCGTCTATACCCGATGGTAGGGCGCAGCCCGACGGACGGCGTTGCTGCAGTGGCCGCGCGCTTCGCCGGCCTCCTGCCGCCCTTGCTGCTCGCGGTGCTGTGCCTGCGCGTGGCCGAGCTCAGCGCCGCCATGCCGGCCGGAGCCACGCTCGCCGAGGCGGCCGGCATAGGGGCACGGGCGTTCGCCGAGGATGCCTACGCCGCTGCGCGGTTGCTGCCGCTGCTTTTCCTGTTGTCCTGGGCGCTGCTCCGGCCGCAGTCCAATCGCCTCAGCTTTTGGGGGCTGGGTCTGCTCTGGTCGCTGTTCATCGGAGTGCATGCCGCCCTGGTCCAGTACTTCATCTCGGCGCGCGTGCCGCTCGGCGCGGACCTCTACGGCTATTCACTGTCCGAGGTGCGCCAGACCGCCTCCGCAGGATTGAAACTGTATCCGGCGGTCGTGGTCGGCACGCTGCTCGCGCTCGGGATCCTCTGGGCAGGACTGGCGCGAACGCTCCGGCAGGCAAAGCCGCTGCGCCCGTCGCGCGTGGCACTCGGGATGCTGGTGGCGGGAGCGGCGCTGTGGCTGGGCCCAGGACAATGGCCGCAGGCGCGCTCGGAGAGTCCCTACGCCTACAGCCTGAGGCTCAACAAGTCCGCTTTTTTCTTCGGCGACACGGCCCGCTTCCTGCTGCGTCACGCCTCCGCGGCGGTGGCAACCAGTGCGGGCGGCGGCACCGTGATCGCGCCGGTGCCGATCGCAGGATTTCATTACCTCGATCCACGCTATCCGTTCCTGCACACCGAGCAGACACCGGACGAGCTGGGGCCACATTTTGTCGTGCACCCCGAGTCACCGCCCAACCTGGTATTCATCATCGTCGAGGGCCTGGGGCGCTCGTTTTCCGGACCGGAGGCGAGCCTCGGCAGTTTCACGCCGTTTCTCGACCAGCTCGCCCGGCAAAGCCTGTACTGGGACAATTTTCTGGCGGCGCAGGGCCGGACCTTCGGCGTGCTGCCTTCGATCTTCGGTTCGCTCCCCTTCGGTGACGAGGGCTTTGCGGCCCTCGGCGCGGCCATGCCCCCACACGCCACGCTGCTGAGCGTGCTCAAGGGACAGGGGTATCGGCTGAAATACTATGCCGGCACGGATCTGGAATTCGACAATGAGCGGGCCTTCCTGCAGCGGCAGGGCGTGGATGTGCTGCGCGAAAAGAAGGATTTTGGGTCGGGCTACGCTCTCAGCAACGATTGGGGCTACGCCGACGATGAATTGGTGTCACTGGCGCTGACCACCGAGGCGGGCGAGTCGCGGCAACCCTTTGTAACGGTCCTGCAGACCAGCACCATGCACACGCCGTACATCTTCGCGGGGCAGGAGCGCTATCGCCAGCGCTTCGAGGAACGGCTGGACCAGCTGGATGTGGCGAAATGGAATCGGAGCGAGTATCGGGCCAACCGGGACATCTATTGTTCCATCCTCTATGCCGACGACGTCCTGCGACGGTATTTTTCCGAGACCCGGAAACTGCCGTCCTACCCGAATACGATTTTCATCATCACCGGGGACCACCGCCTGCCGGAACTCCCGATCGCGGACTGGATTGACCGCTATCACGTGCCGTTGATCATCTATTCACCGCTCCTGCGCGCGCCGCTGCGGATCAGGTCGGTGTCTTCGGACTTCGACCTCGCCCCTTCGCTGCTGGCGTTCCTGTCCCACAACTATGGCATCAGGACACCGGTGGCCGTGACCTGGCTCGGGTCGGGCCTGGACCTGGAAGCGCAGTTCCGCAACCTGCACGAGGTTCCAATCAAGCAGACGCGCACCAACCTGGTGGATTTCGTCGCCGGACCCTGGCTGCTCAGCCGGGACAAGCTCTATGCCCTGAGCGATGGATTGCACTCCGAGCTGGTCCAGGACGCGGCGGTGCAGTCCCGGGTGGCGGCGCGCTTCGCCTCCTTTCGTGCGGCGAACGACCAGTTCGCGCAGCGCCGGACGCTCCTGCCCCCGCAGGAGGCGCCGCGGCTTGCAATCTATGAAGCCCGCGACCGGCCAGTGGAGCAGGGCGCAGCGCCTCCGGCGAGCGCCGTGCTTGGCGTGAGCGAGGTTCACGTGCCGGCGCACGCGCGCGCGGGCCGATTGCGCATCGAAGTCGTGTTTAGCAACGCCGCGAAACAGCCGAGCGTGCCGTTCGTGCCGCTTGTCGTCCTGCAATCGGTCGACGGCCGGGAAATCTCCGAATCCTATGGCGCCGCGTTGACCCTGGCGGCGGGGCAGGCGAAGCCGCTGCAGTTGCAGGTCAAGTCCGACGGTGTGGCGCGCGGGCGCTACTTCCTCTCGGTGCTGCCCTCGGATCCGGCCACGGGGAAGCGTTCGGGCAGCGGCCGCTACCACATCCCCATCGTGATCAACGACTGAGGGGCCGCAGGCCCGCCATGACGCGCACGACGCTGATCGCCCTGGGGCTGCTCGCGCTGCTCGGTGCGCAGACTTCAGTGGCCACGGAGCGTGCGATCTGGACCTGGGAGCAGGCCTCGTACGCGATGCTGGAAGATCGCGCCGCCGCGGATGCGGCGATCGCTTTTCTGCGATCGAAACACATCCGGACCGTCTACCTGTACGCGGACGCCTACCAGGAACGGAACCTGCTTGAAGCCCGGCCGGAACTGTATCGGCAGCTCAACCGGCGGCTCCATGCGCGGGGATTGCGCGCCTTTGCGCTGCTCGGTTCGGCCCACCTGCATACGGAAGCCTACGTTTTGCCGGAACACCGGAACGAAGCGCTGGCCATGTTCCGGCGCGTGCTTGACTACAATGCCGCGGCCCGGCCAGACGAGCGCTTCGATGGAATCAATCTTGACATCGAGCCGCACGTCCTCGATCAGTGGGCCGAGCAGAAGTTGCAGCTGCTGGGACAGTTCCTCGATCTGGGACAGGCCCTGATGGAGTTGAAGCGCGCTTCCGGACAGGCGCTTGCGGTCGGACCGGCCATTCCCTTCTGGCTCGACGGGATCATGCTTGACTGGCAGGGCATGACGAGGCCGGCGAGCGAACTGGTGATCGACATCTACGACTACGTCGCCTTGATGGACTATCGCGACCACGCCGAGGGCCCCGACGGCATCGTCAGCCTTGGCGCCGATGAAATGGAATATGCCAACCGCCGCCACAAAAAGGTGGTCATCGGCGTCGATTTTACGCCGGGCGAAATTCAGAAGACCTCATTTGATCACCTGATTGAGGCCGACCTGGAGCGGGAATTGGCCCTGACGGAAAGGGCGTTTCACGGATCCCGGGTCTTCGCTGGCTTCGCGCTCCATCACTTCGGGGCCTACCAGCGCTGGCTCGAGCGCGATCCGCACACCGCCAGCGCCGGGGCGGCGGTCACGGTGCCCTGAGGGCCTTTGCGGCAGCGCTCTTTTGGTAGACTGGCCCGAGATGGGCTGGGCGCGTCGGTTCTGTAGTGACTGGAAACTGGGAGCCATCCATGACTAACCTCGATCGTTGTACGGTGCAGATGGGAATAGCCCTGATGGCACTCGCGTTCTTCGCAGGCTGCGCAACCGAGTCGCACCAGGCGCTGGAGGTGACGAAGCCCGCGGCGGCGGCTACCGCGGCTGGCTACACCGGATCCAGGGCGGGACTCGCTGTCGGCAACTTTGACAACCGCTCCGCCTATATGCGCGGCATCTTTTCCGACGGCGTTGATCGCCTCGGTGGCCAGGCCAAGACCATCCTGATCGGTCACCTGCAGGAGACCGGCAGGTTCAATGTCCTGGATCGTGACAACATGGCGGGCCTGGCCGAAGAGGCCAAGCTCAATGGCAAGCAGCAGACGCTCCATGGCGCCGACTACATGATCACCGGCGATGTGGTTGAGTTTGGCCGGAAGGAAACGGGCGACCAGCAGTTGTTCGGCATCCTGGGCAGCGGCAAGAAGCAGAGCGCCTACACCAAGGTCACGCTCAATGTCGTTGACGTGCTGACCTCCCAGGTCGTGTTTTCCGCCTCGGGCGCCGGGGAGTATGCGCTGAGCGATCGCGAGGTCATCGGTTTCGGTGGCGCCTCGGGCTATGACTCGACTCTCAATGGCAAGGTGCTCGACCTGGCGATTCGCGAAGCGGTCGACCATCTCGTGGCCGGTGTGGAGCAGGGCAGCTGGAGGCCGGCCAAGGCGTCGCAGTGAAGAGCGCTGCGGCGCCGGCGGCCGCGCTGGCTGCGGCGCTGCTGATGGGCGGCTGCGTCACGCAGCCCAGTCTCTACGCCTGGGGCCGCTACGAGGAGCTGATCTACGCGGCCTATTCGAGTCCCGGGAGCATGCCTCCCGAGCGGCAGGTCGAGACGCTCGAGCAGGACTTCCAGCAGGCGCGAGCGGCCAACCGGAGATTGCCGCCCGGCTGGCATGCGCACCTGGGCTATCTCTACTCCGAGCTGGGCAAGCCGGATCAGGCCAGGCAGGAACTGCAGACGGAGAAGGCCCTGTTCCCGGAGTCGGCCGTGTTTGTTGACCGGCTGCTGGCAAACCTGTCGAAATCATGAGCGCCATCGCCCGATGGCCTCTGCCGGTCGCGGCGCTGCTGCTGATTCTCGGCGGCTGTACGACGATGCAGCCCTACGACTACAGTAACTATAACGCGCATCCGCCGCGCTCGATCCTGGTACTGCCGCCACTCAACGAGAGTACCGCCGTCGAGGGCACCTACAGCTATCTCTCGACCGTCACCCAGCCGCTGGCGGAGCTGGGCTACTACGTCTTTCCGGTGGCGGTCATCGACCAGTACCTGAAGGCGAACGGCATGCCCACCGCCGGGGAAATGCACCAGATTCCGCTCGCCAGGATCGCCCAGATCATTGGCGCTGACGCGGTGCTGTACGTCGATCTCAAGCAGTATGGCAGCAAGTTCCAAGTCGTCAGCAGCAATGCCGTGGTGACCGTCACCGCGAAGCTGGTCGACACGCGTACGGCGACGGTGCTGTGGGCGGGCTCTGCTACGGCGCAGAACAACAGCAATTCCGGCAACTCGGGCAGCTTCCTGGCGCAGCTCCTGGCCGCCGCCATTGTCCAGGCGATCAGCTCAAAGGCGGACGTCTCGCACGGGGTCTGCCGGCTGGCCAACGCGCAGCTGTTTGAGTCAGAGGGCCGCGCCCTGCCGTACGGGCCGTACAACCCGAAGCGCACGGCGAAGTAGCGCCTCTGCGCCGCATCAATCGCGGTAGCGCAATGCTTCGATCAGCAGCGCGAAGGCGGGTGAGGCCTGGCGGCGGCTCTGGTAATAGAGGTGATAGCCCGGGAAGGGCGGGCACCAGTCTTCCAGGACGCGCAGCAGCCGCCCGTCCGCAATGTGGTTCTGCACGAGGTCTTCGGGCAGGTAGGCGAGCCCGAGTCCCGCCAGGGCGGCGTCCAGTCGCATCGTGGTGTTGTTGAACACGCACTGGCCTTCGACACGGAGGTTCAGTTCGCGCCGGTTTCTCTCGAACTCCCACACATAAAGGCCGCCGTAGGTGGGAAGACGCAGATTGATGCAGTCGTGACCGATCAGGTCCTGGGGCTTTCTGGGCCTGGGCCGTTTCGAGAAATAGGACGGTGTTCCGACGACGGCCATGGAAAAATCCGGTCCGATGCGCGCGGCGACCATGTCCCTGGCCACCTGTTCGCCGAGACGCACCCCGGCGTCAAAGCGTTCGGCGACGATATCGGCCAGCCCGTAGTGGACGTTGATTTCGACGCGGACTTCCGGATATTCGGGCAGCAGGTTCCTGAGTCTCGGCCAGAGCACGGTGTTGGCCGCATGTTCGGCCGCCGTGATGCGGATCGTGCCGGCGGGCTTCTCCCGCAGCTCACTCAGGGCGGCGAGCTCGGTCTCGATTTCTTCGAGCCGCGGTCCGACGGTTCCCAGCAGCCGCTCGCCCGCCTCGGTTGGAGCGACACTGCGTGTGGTGCGGGTCAGCAGCCGCAGGCCGAGGCGTTCCTCGAGTCCGCGGACGGTGTGGCTCAGCGCCGACTGCGAGACGCCGAGCTGCGCGGCGGCGCGCGTAAAACTGCGCTCGCGTGCGACGGCGATGAAGGCGCGCAGATCGTTGATGCTCTCCCTGGCCATTCATGAGCTCCACTCATAAGTGTATTCGCATTATGCCCACTTATCGGCAGTCGCGGCAGGCAGTAGATTGCGCACCAGGGTTCAGCCACTTCGCTGAACCGGCAAGAGGAGAGCGAGTCATGCAACAGCGCACACTTGGAAACAGCGGCCTGGAGGTCTCGGCGATTGGACTGGGCTGCATGAGCATGAGCTTCGGCTATGGCCCGCCGGGCGACAAGCAGCAGATGATCGAGGTTATTCGCGGCGCCGTCGCACGCGGCGTGCGCTTGTTCGACACCGCGGAGGTCTATGGCCCCTTCACCAACGAAGAACTCGTCGGGGAGGCACTGGCGCCGTTCCGCGGGCAGGTGGCGATCGCCACCAAGTTCGGCTTCCGGATTGTCGATGGCAAGCAGGCGGGCCTCGATAGCCGGCCCGAACACATCAGGGAAGTTGCGGAAGCCTCGCTGAAGCGGCTCAAGATCGAAGCGATCGACCTGTTCTACCAGCACCGCGTCGATCCCGAGGTGCCCATCGAGGAGGTCGCGGGCGCCGTGAAGGAGCTCATCCAGGCCGGAAAGGTCAGGCATTTCGGACTGTCCGAGGCGGGTGCGCAGACGATTCGCCGCGCTCACGCGGTGCAGCCCGTCGCCGCTGTCCAGAGCGAGTACTCGCTGTGGTGGCGCAAGCCTGAAACCGATGTCCTGCCGGTCCTCGAGGAGCTCGGGATCGGCTTCGTGCCCTACAGTCCGCTCGGCCGGGGCTTCCTCACCGGCAAGATCGATGAGAGCACGACGTTTGACAGCGACGATTTTCGAAATGTCGTCCCGCGTTTCACGCCCGAGGCCCGGAAAGCAAACAAGGCATTGGTTGACGTGCTCGCCGCAATCGCCGTACGAAAGCAGGCCAGCGCGGCCCAGCTGGCGCTGGCGTGGCTGCTGGCGAGGAAGCCGTGGATCGTTCCGATCCCGGGAACCACCAAGCTCGCGCGCGTCGAAGAGAACATCGGCGCGGCCGGGCTCGAGCTGACCGCGGACGATCTTCGCGAGATCGAGATGAGCGCCTCAAGCGTCACGGTGCAGGGCGATCGTTACCCGGAGCACCTGAATCGCATGGTTGGCCGGTGAGCCGAGGGAGCATTCGTACCGCTCGAGGGGGCCTATGCGAATCGGCATTCTCGGTTCAGGTTTGATGGGCGGCAAGCTGGGGACCCTCTTTGCGCGGGCCGGCCATGAGGTGGTGTTCAGTTACGCCCGCAGCAAGGGGAAATTGCGGCAGCTCGCACGGGACGCCCACGCGACCGCGAGGGCCGGCACGCCGCGGGAGGCCGTGCAGGATGCCGATGACGTGCTGCTCGCCGTACATTGGTCGCGTCTGGATGACGTGCTGGGGCAGGCGGGCGACCTGTCGGGCAGGCACATCATCAGCTGCACGCTCCCGATGAATGACGACAATACCGCACTCGTCATCGCGCACACTTCGTCTGGATCGGAGGCGCTGGCCAGGCGAATCCCGCGGGCCCGGATCGTCTGCGCCTTCAATACGGTGCCCAGCGAAGTCCTATCTGGAGTATTCGAGTCCCGGCACAGGGCCGCGCGGCCCAGTCTGGTCTACTGCGGGGATGATGCAGGCAGCAAGAAGCTCACGGCGGAGCTGATTGGCGACGTGGGCTTCGATCCTGTGGACGCCGGCCCCTTGAAAATTGCCCGGTATACCGAGCCCTTTGGCCTGCTCGTGGGCCAGTTGGCATACGATGGAAGCCGGGGGCCAGAGCTGGCCTACCGGTTCGAGTGGCAGCGCGAGTAGTTCCCGGCTTCTGCAGATCAGACGGAGCGCAAAATGCCCGAGTTCGCCGAGTGGGACAGCTTCTACGTCATCGTCGGCTCCACCGCTGGAGCCCTGATCGGATTGCAGTTCGTCGTCATGACGCTGATCGCCGAGAAGCCGCCAAAAGGCGCGCTGGAGGGCACAGCGGCATTCACAACGCCGACGATCGTGCACTTCGCCACGGTTTTGTTCCTGGCTGCCATTCTGCGCGCCCCGTGGCACGCGATCATGCCCGCGGCGATGCTCTGGGGTGTCGCGGGGGTCGGTGGGGCCGGGTACACCGTCATGGTGACGCGGCGCATGCTGAGGCAATCGGCCTATCTGCCGGAATTCGAGGATTGGGTGTTTCACGGCGTGCTGCCATTCATCGCCTACGCCGCAATCGCGGCGACGGCACTTGCCGCCCGGACCCACCTCCTGGAATCCCTGTTCGGCGTCGGAGGTGGGGTGCTGCTGTTGCTCTTCAGCGGGATCCACAACGCCTGGGACGGGGTTGCTTACCAGGTACTGGTGAACCGGCGGAACGAGAAGGACTGATCGGCCGCTCTGCAGGTGCCAGATCGTCGCGAAAGACGCATGGCCACTACGCCCGAGCAGGTCTTCCTGCACGCGCCTATTTAGCCAGCGTGCCTGCGCGCCCTGGGCCTCGACCTTTCCAACACCTCCGCCATCCTGGTCTGCCAACCCGGACCAGAAGACTTCCAGGTGGCGATTACACTCTGCGGCAACCGCAGCGACAATAGCTTGCGAGGGCTTGCAAGCCTGGGACGCCCTCTCCGAACCAAAACCTTTCCTTTGTGCAGGTCCGCCTCTGCCACCCAGCGGTCAGTAACCTCGGGTGGCTCATCCCTCCGAGAGGAAGTGCGGACGGAGCCTTTTCGCTTCGCGTTCATGGCAATGCCTCATGCTAATTATGCGTCTCGCCGCTCCTCGCGGAGTCCAGACAAAGACGATCAGTCGTAAGTCGAGCCAGCCGGCCGTAACGAACCGCGGCTCACCATAGTCGAGGCGGTCGTCAAGGCGGGTAAGGTGTACGCCCGCAAAGACCTCCGCTGCTCGGCGCATGTCCAAACCTCGATCCCGCAGGCTTTGCTCCCGCTTTGTGGGATCGCAAGTTATGCGCACGGATTAACTGTAGCTACAATTAAGAGGCAAGTCAACTGCGCAGATTTGCACATACCTGCTGGCTAACAACGCGTCCGACGGGCCCGCGATGCGGAAAAGCGCGGCGCGCGGCCGGCCACACAACGCGAGCAGTAGGTTGAAGAACCTCGGACCCAACGTGAAACATGGCCGTCGAAGGGGAAAGGCAACGCCATCGCCATCGTGCAGCCCTGACGGCGAGTTCCCTATACGGCTCATGGAGTAGCGGCTCAGTTCACGCGCCTCCTGATTCCTGGACCTCGCAAACCAGGTCTTGCAGGAACTCGCTCATCTCGTTTTCAGACATATCTGCGCGCTCGCGCAAGACTCGTAGCAGGCCCGACAGGTGTGCCCGGAATGCCATCACCAGCACGGCCGGCGGATAGTGCTCGTGCGTAGCGACGAATTCGTCCAGGTCTTCCACGCACTCTTCAACCGTACCTGTCTCGCCCATGGGGATACCGTGGTTGTCGCGTCAAGCGATTGGGACAGACGATACACGATCGTGTCCGGGAAGGAAGACCGCGCAATCCGGGTCAATGCAAATGTGAATAAACGCGCGGCAATCGCGACTGTCGCGCGACCGGCCAATTCTTAAACTGGGTCACGCACGGTGGCAGCCACCGCTTCTCATTCGAACCCTATCCAGGAGTACACGACCATGAACAGCTTTCGTTTGACCGCAGTGGGCAACCTCGCCCGCAGTCCGGACTGCGTCGAGAAGGGGGACACGCCCTATACGCGCTTCTGCCTGGTGGGCAATGACTATGCCGGTAAGGATGATGAAGGGGCTGCGCGTGAGGTCGTGACGAGCATCTGGTTCGTGGCATTTGGCGCCATGGGGGAGGCCATTGCACGTCACTCGCGCAAGGGCGACCAGCTGATCGTCGAGGCCAGGGTGCGTGCCAACAACTGGACCGACAAGCAGGGTGAGAAGCAATACGACCATGCCTTCATTGTCGAGGGTTTCCGATTCGGCGCGCCCGGGCGGATCAAGCGTGAGGAACTCGATGAAAGGCGTGAGCCACGACCGGAACTTGCCTCGTTTGAAACGTGAACCGCTGACCAACACTGAAGGAGAGGGCACCGTGACACCCAAGTCTTACGGGCGCATGTCGGTTAGCGCTCGCCATCTGCTGCTTGCAATAGCCTGGGGCGGCGTTCCTGGAATCGTGTTCGCGCAGGCGTCGCCCTTTATGACGGGCATGACATCTCTCCAGGCAAATATCCTGTCCTGGCTGACCCCGGTGGCAATCATTCTGGTGATGGTGCTCGGCGGGATGGCGATGGCGAGCCGAATGTCCTGGGGCTGGTGCATCGGGGCGATTTTTGGGATTGCCATTGCCTTCGGTGCGCCGCAAATAGTGACGTGGATTCGCGGGATGTTTGGCGTTTGAGGCGGCCATGCTCGAGCGCAATCCTGGATTGACCTCAGATCCCCTTTTCGTAGGGGCAACGCGGCCGCCGATGCGCTGGGGTGTCACTTATACCGCCCTGTTGTGTAACTCGATGTTCACGATGGAATTATTCCTGGCCACTCGAAACCTGCTGACATTGTCGCTGTGCCTTCCCGTGCACGGTGTTTGTGTATTGCTTTGCGCCCGCGACACCAGGTTCTTTGATCTGCTGCAACTCTGGGCCCGCACTCGCCTGCCCGCGCTGATTGTCAGCTGGCGTTTTTGGGGCACAAGCAGCTACAGCCCGCTGGTGTCGGACGCCGCCGATTCCCGCGGTCGCCGGCTGGGAGCAGGCCGCGTCGCTTGCAGGCTCGGCACGGCCGTGAAGCACTCGCAATGTTGAACCGGAGACGCATGGCGGTGTTGCGCCGGGAATTCAGCTCGGCCGAACGCATTCCTTGCAGCGTGCACCTGACCAGAAATGTCGTAAAGACGATCCAGGGCGACTATCTGCAGTCGTTCAGGCTTGGGGGCGCGAGCTTCGAGAGTGCGGACGACGTGCACATCAACAACTGGCACGAGCGGCTAAACGTGCTATGGCGAAATATCGGCGTGCCTGACGTCGCCGTATGGACGCACGTGATTCGCCGGCGCGAACTGGTGATGCCGGGCATGGTGACCGGAGGCGGGTTCGCGGGCTTGCTGAGCGCCCGCTACCGGCAGCGATTAGCTGGCGAGACCTTGATGGTCAATGAGTTGTACCTATCTCTCGTGCACCGCCCCGCGGCAGGGCTTACAACTGGGCTCGCCTCGCGAGTACTGCGCCGTACTGGGCGTGCCGTAGAGGCGGAGGAGTGCAGCGCGGCTCTGGAAATATGCGAGAAACTCGCACAGGCCGTTCAGGCGTCGCTGGCTCGATACGAACCCGAACGCCTCGGCGCCTATCGCGCCGGGCAGCGCTGGCGCACGTCGCTGCTGGAGTTCCTCGGCCTGTTGGTCAATGGCGAATGGCAGCCGGTCCCGCTGCCGGACGGGCCGGTGAACGAGGCACTGGCCACGACGCGGCTGGTCTTCGGAACCGAGACGATTGAGTACCGCACGCCGACCACTACCCGCGTGGGCGCGATACTGGGCATAAAAGAGTATGCGACGCCAAGCGTAGTGGGCATGTACAACCGCTTACTGGCGGCGCGGTTCCCACTGGTGCTCACGCAGTCCTTCACCTTTCTCAGCAAGGCGGCCAGCCAGGGTCTGTTGCAACGCCAGGCGCATCGACTCGCAAACGCGGGCGACCTGGCGCTTTCGCAGACCGTGGAGCTGAAGGGCGCGCTCGACGCACTGGCCAGCAATGAGTTCGTGATGGGGGACCACCACTTTTCTCTTCAAGTCCTCGCCGAGATTCCGGAGCCGGATCGAAACCGGGAGGCGGTGCCGAGACTGCGTGAACTCAACGAGCACGTGGCGAGCGCCCGGAACCTCCTCGCGGACACGGGCCTGACGGTGGCTCGCGAGGATCTTGCACTGGAAGCGGCATTCTGGGCGCAGCTGCCGGGAAATTTCCCGCTGCGGCCCCGCAAAGCGCCGATCACCTCGCGCAACTTTGCGGCCATGTCGCCATTTCATAATCACCCGACAGGTCGCGCGAGCGGAAACCACTGGGGCGAGGCTCTCACGATGTTCATGACGAGCGCACGCTCGCCTTACCATTTCTCTCTCCATGCGAGCGATCCGCGCAATGCCGATGGCGAGAGCCGGCGGGATACCGGTCACACGCTCATCTGCGGACCTACAGGTTCCGGCAAAACGGTATTGATCGGATTCATTGTCGCAATGGCGGAGCGAATGCAGGCGACCCAGGTGATCTTTGACAAGGATCGCGGCCTCGAGATCCTTGTGCGTGCGCTCGGCGGCGAGTACCTGCCGATCCGCAACGGCGAGCCGACAGGGTTCAATCCGCTCCAGCTCCCGCCGACAAGCGACCACGTCGAATTTCTAAAGCGCTGGCTTGCACTTCTGGTGCAGATGCCATCCGGAAGAGCTCTCACTGTGCGCGAGCAGGCCGATCTGGACCAGGGTCTACTCGGCACGTTGGCGCTGGATCGACATGAACGCCGTCTGTCGAGAGTCGTCGAACATCTGGACGCAACCGACCCGGAAGGCGTTCACAACCGCCTCGCACGGTGGTGTGAGGTCACCGGCGGCGCCTACGCCTGGGTATTTGACAACGCCGAAGATACGATCGCGCCGAGATTGGCGGGTCGACCTGTCATCGGCTTCGACGTGACGGATTTTCTGGATCATGAAACGACACGGTCTGCCGTAACGCTCTACCTGTTTCACCTGGTCCGTCAGCTGCTTGACGGGCGTCGGCTCGTGTGCTGGATGGACGAATTCTGGCGACTTCTGTCCGATCCCGCATTCGAGAGCTTTGCCAGAGACGCGCCCAAGACCTGGCGGAAGCTCAACGGAGTCATGTGCTTCGCGACCCAAAGCATTAGCGATGTGCTCGACAGCCCGATATGCAGGACCATCGTCGAACAGACCGCGACAAAGATTTTCTTTCCAAACAGCGATGCCAGTGCCGAGGAATACGTCGGTCAGCTCGGCCTGACGCAGCGCGAGTACAGGCTCATCCGAGAGCAGCTGGAGCCTGCATCGCGCATGTTCCTCGTGAAGCAGGGTCACCATAGCGTCGTTTGCCAGCTCAACCTGATGGGGTTTGACGCTGAACTTGACGTGATCTCCGGCCGCGCCGGCCAATTGCGAAGGTTTCACGCCATCATTGCCAGGACCGGCGCGGACCCCGCCCGCTGGTTGCCTGAGTTCATGGCATCGGCTACGCCGAACTGATTCCCAGCGTCCGAATCACCGGTTTCCAGCACAGGAGTTTTCCATGTCCCACGCAAAGAGTCTAGCGATTCGATTGGTCCTGGCGATCACGCTACTGGGAGTCGTAGCGCCCGCGGCGCGCGCGCAGGTTGCAGTCTTTGACATCCAGGCATTTGTCCAACTGCTGACGCAGGTGCGCACACTGCAGCAACAGCTGAGCACGGCGCAATCGCACCTCATGCAGGCGCAGTCCGAATTCCAGTCCATGACCGGACGGCGTGGCATGGAGCAGTTGCTTGCCGGGACCACGCGAAACTACCTGCCTGCTGAGTGGAGTGATCTGGTGGGTGCGATGCAGGGCGTTGGTGTCGCCAATGGGCCTCTGGCCTCTGACCTGCATGCCGCGATCAGTGCCCTATCCGTGCTCTCTGCACAGCAGCTTTCTTTGTTGCCGAACGCAGCGCAAGCGCAACTCACAGCAGGTCGCGAGACTGCAGCGATGCTTCAGGCGCTGACTCACCGGGCGCTTTCAAGCACGAGCAGTACGTTTGCGCGTATCCAGCAGCTGATCGATGCCATCCCGGACGCTGTGGACCAGAAGGCGATCCTGGAGCTGCAAGCCCGGATCGGTGCTGAGCAGGGCATGTTGCAGAACGAACAGACGAAGTTGCAGGTGCTGTACCAGGCGGGCGCCGCGGAGCAATGGGCCGCCGAGCAGCGCCTTTCCGAGCAGGTGATTGCCGGCCACGGGCAATTTGCTGCCCGCTTCCAGCCTGTTCCTTGAGTGCAACCCATCACGGGAGAGGTCATGGGCTTCTTTCAGGGCTTTTGGAGCTGGCTCAACAGCCAGCTGTCCGGGTACATCGGTGACAACACTGCGCGAGTCGCCGCGGTGCTCGAGCCGGCCGTTGTCACCCTGGGGACGCTGTACGTGATGGCCTGGGGCTACCTGCAGCTTACCGGAAGGATCGAGGAGCCGATCGTGTCTGGCCTCAAGCGCATTGTATCGCTGGCGTTGGTCCTCGGCGTGGGATTGCGCCTGTGGCTCTACAACAGCGTCATCGTGGATACCTTCTACAACGCCCCGGCACAGTTCGCCGCGGCGGTGATTGGCGTCTCCGATCCCGTTCAAACTATCGATGCGATCTGGGATCGCGGGGGCAGCGTGGCAGGATTCCTCTGGGGCCAGGGTGGTGTACTGCACGGCGACTTCGGGTTTTATGTCGCAGCAGTGGCCGTATGGCTGCTCATCGGACTGTTATGCGTCTACACCATGTTCCTGATCGCGCTGTCGAACGTGGCGCTCTCCGTCCTGCTTGCATTGGGCCCGGCTTTCATCGTGATGCTGCTGTTCGAAGGAACGCGGCGTTTCTTCCTGGCATGGATTGCGCAACTACTCAACTACGGGCTCATCACGATCCTTACGGTTTTGGCGGCGGCGCTGTTGCTGCGCATCGTGCAGTCATACGCAACGCAGACCGCGGCTCGCGGGTCGGCAGTTCTCACAGTCGACGCGCTCAATATGCTGTTGGTGTCGGCGCTGGTGCTCCTGTTCATGCGTCAGGTCATGCCGATTGCCGCAGGACTGGCCGGCGGCGCCGCCCTCAGTTCATTTGGTGTCACAAGCCGCACAGTTGGCTGGAGCGCGAGCCAGGGGCGCCGGCTCGTCGGAAGGATTGGGCCAGCGGCCTACAATCTGGTGCGGGGGGAGCAGTCGTGAAACTGCCATGCCGAATCACGCTGTTGGCCCTGCTTTGCGGGTGTTCAAGCCATGAGCTGCGGTGCGACGGTCCGCTGCGGCCGATCAATGGCACCGACTCCGCTGCAGCGCAGGCTCCGGTCGCGCCATCGGCCGTCGCAACGAAGGGCGAATCGGCGAGCCGAACGGCTGCTCCTGCCGGGGCCATGCCGTGAGTACCAGGACGCTGCTGGCCGACTATGTCAGCGAAGCGCGTTCCTGGGATGAGGATCGCGCCGCAAACCAATCGCGCCTCCAGCGCACTGCATGGGTCGTGGCATTCGCGGGCTGGGTCTGTGCCGTTGCCTGCGCGGGTGCGCTCGCTCTGCTAATGCCGCTCAAGCGTGTGGAGCCGTTCGTCGTGCGAGTCGACAGCAGTACTGGCATCGTTGATGTGGTCCCGGTCTATACCGGCAATGCACCCATGGACCAGACTGTCACGCGCTATTTTCTCGCGCACTACATCGCCACCTGCGAGCGCTTTAATTTTGCCACCGCCGAGAACGACTACGAGGAGTGCGGGTCGTTCCACAGCCCGAAGCGCAACCAGTCGTGGTACGCGCTGTGGGCTCCGACCAATCCCGCCTCACCGCTTAACGTGCACCGCGATGGGAGTGTCGTGCGGGTGACGGTAATCTCGGTCACATTCCTCAATCGGGCGAATGGCGTCGCTGATGTGGCGCAGGTTCGTTACTTGAAATCCGAGCTGCTGGATTCCGGCACACCGAGGACGGTAACGCACTGGATCGCAACCGTCCGGTACGGCTACGCCGCCCCGGCCACTGAGCCGCGAATCCGCCGCTGGAATCCGCTCGGGTTCAAGGTGGTGGATCTTGTAAGCGAGCCGGAAACCGTGATCCTGCCGTCCGCCACAGATGGAGAGCCGGCCGGCGGGAAGACTACGCCGTGATTGGAAGGGCTTCAGCAATCTGCCGGGCAGCAGTATTGATTTTGGCACTGGCCGTAACGCCAGCGATGTGCGCGGCAACGCCTGAAAGCGCGGCGGCGGGCGCAACCGTCGATAGCCGGATCCGGGATCTCCAGTACAGCCCTGACCAGATCTACCCCTTGCAGGGCCGCGTTGGCTTCCAGATCGACCTGCAATTTGAGGCGGGGGAGTACTTCGTCGGCATCGGGGCCGGTGACCTGGCCGCGCTTTCTTTTGTGGCCCAGGACAATCATCTGTTCCTGAAGCCGAAGGCCGCGCGTGTCGGCACAAATATCACCGTGCTTACGAATCGGCGCCAGTACCAGTTTGACTACACGACGGCGCCGTCGGCCGGAGACTCCAGGAACGGTGGCGGCCGCGCGGACTTGATCTACGCGTTGCGATTCCACTATCCGCTGGCAAGCGCGGCGGCAATGCCGGCACGAATCACGAGCCAGCTGGCCGTCGGGCGCGCGGCACGTCCCCGAAATAAGGACTACTGGTACTGCGGCGCTACCCAACTCATGCCTGTCTCCGCTTGGGACGATGGAGTACAGACCACGCTGCGCTTTGGCAAGAGCGCCGAGCAGCCGGCAATCTTCGTTCGCAATGAAGACGGCACTGAGTCCCTGCTGAATTTCAGCATGCATGGCGACCAAGTCGTAGTGCAGCGGCTTGCTCGGCAGTTAGTCCTTCGTCGCGGCAAGCTTCGCGGCTGTGTGCTCAACAAGGGCTACGCCGGATCGGGCGAACGCCTGCCTTCAGGAACGGTCGCGCCGGACGTGGAACGGATGGTCACAGGAGCCGCGCCGTGACACAGCATGAGCGCGGCGCACAGGAGGCGGTAGAGGGCGAGCGCGGTGTCTCAACCCTGAAGCTCGCTCGCTCGACCCGCTCCCGCGTCAGTAACTTGTTGGCGCTCGGTCTGGTTCTGGCGGTCGGTGCAAGCCTGCTCGGCTGGTATTACACCGACGTCGTCGCTCGGCAGGTTCATGCACCGCAACGCGCGCCAACGCGTCCTTCCGACGCCGCGCCCGCTGACGTGCCTCCGCCGCCGCTTGGAGAGATTCATCCCCCCGAAACTCGCCTGCCTCTGGCTACGTCCGCCTCCGCGACTCCTGCGGTGACGCTCGGGCCGCCAGAACGGGAATCCGTCGCGCCCGTGCCCGTGGCCTGGTTGGCTGGCACTGCACCAGGCACGCAGGTGCCCGCGCCGCACCCCGTCGACCGTCGGTTGCGTGGAGTGGTATTCACCCGCCAGAGCTCTGCGCCTGATTCCACTGCCACCGAAAGCAGCAATCCGAACTTGGGGCCAAACGCCGAGGCGAAAGTCAGCGCCTCTACTGGCGCGACTTCGCAGGGCGGGGGCGGTGAGCTGGGCACGCTGTTACACCCCTCGACGATAGCCGCTGTCGCCGGCCAACTCCTGCCGAGTCGCCGACTGTTGCTCGGCAAAGGGGCGTTCATCGACTGCACACTGGAGACGGCGATCGACTCCACGTTGCCGGGTTTGACCACTTGCGTAACGGCGACCGATACCTTTGGAATCGACGGTGATGTCGTGTTGCTGGAACGTGGCACGAAGCTCATCGGCGAAACCCGCGGCCAGGTACAGCAAGGGATGGCGCGTGTGTTCGTGTTGTGGAACGAAGCGCGCACGCCGTCAGGCATCGTCGTGCCGTTAGCCTCTCCAGGCGCGGACGAGCTCGGACGCTCCGGGCTTCCCGGGCAGGTGAATCATCATTTCTGGGAGCGCTTCGGAGCTGCCATGTTGATCTCTGCAATCGATGGAGCCGTGCAGGCAGCGGCGCAGCCTGGCGGGCGCGGCGGCGCCACCCTCATTTATAGCCCCGCCGGTGCCCAGGACGTGCTGACGGAGGTCCTGAAGGGGACGGTCAACATTGCGCCCACAATTGTCAAGCATCAGGGCGATCGGATCCAGGTCATGGTGGCGCGCGATCTGGACTTTCGCGGCGTCTACGAGCTGCGTGTCAATGCTCTCGGTCGCTGAGCCAGCCCCCGCGTCCGCGTCGGCGACGGTGAAAGAGGCGTCCGCGCTCGAACTTGCATTGCGGCCGCTGCGACCGCTACTGAGTGGCGAGGATGTCACGGAGCTGTGCATCAATCGGCCCGGCGAGGCCTACATAGAATCATCGAGTGGCTGGCAGCGTCAGCCATTGGAAATTGCTGATCTTGCCTGGTGCCGGCGCCTTGCGAAGCTCATCGCCAATTCGACCTGCCAGCGAGTCGATGAATCCGCACCGTTGCTGTCCGCCTGGCTGCCCGGCGGGGAGCGCGTACAAATTGCGCTACCACCGGCGACGACGGCCGGTTGTATCGCGATCACGATCCGGCGCCCAGCGGAGCAGGTCTGGTCAATCGGCGACTTGGCCGCTCAGGGTTCATTCCGCTCGACCCGTAGTGATGGTGCCAGAGTTGACAATACGGAGCAGGAGCTGCGGCGGTTGCTTGCATCGCGCGAATTCCCGGCCTTCCTGAGTCTGGCGGTGAAGTCGCGGAAAAACATCCTGGTCTCCGGCCCAACGGGATCGGGAAAAACCACCTGGACCAAGGCCCTGATACGCGAGATTCCGGCCCATGAGCGCCTGGTCACAATTGAAGATGCGCACGAACTGGTTCTCGATCGCCACCCTAACCATGTGCGCCTGTATTACAGCAAGGATGAACAGGGCCTCGCACGAGTCAGTCCCCGAAAGCTCTTGGAGGCCAGTCTGCGTATGCGCCCCGATCGCATCCTGTTGGCTGAATTGCGCGCCGCAGAAGCCTACGACTACCTGCGCAATGTCAATTCCGGTCACCCAGGGTCAGTCACGAGCGTGCACGCCGCGAGTGCAGAGCTCGCGTTTGAGCAACTCGTGCTGCTTGTCAAACAGAGCGACGGGGGGCGCGGATTGTCGCGCACGGACATCAGAAGCCTGTTGTACCTGCTCGTCGATGTCGTGATCCAGTGCGGTGTGGAGTGTCACCGGAGGTTTATCAGTGAGATCTGGTATGCCCCGGAACGTCATCTGCACGCAATCGAGCTGGCACAGGACGGAACACCAGAGGCTAGCTCAAATGCATGACTTGTTCGCGTGGATGCGCGGAGGACCTGGGCTCGCCTTCGCCTACAGCCTGGTTCAGGCGCCGATGTTCGTGGCGCTCGCCCGTGCCAGGGCCAGCTTCGGCAAGTTTCTGGCGGCGCCAGTGCTGGCGATGCCACTGACCGTTGTCGCCGGTACTGGGATCGCGGCAGCAACGCCGCTTCTGTACTCGGCCGGGCTCGCCGGCGATGGAGTGCTGCGGGCGGGCCTGGCCGCCGTCTCTAGTGCAGCCTTGGGATATTTAGGTGGCAAGATCCTGGCGCGGCGGACGGTGAAGAGCCGTGTGTACCAGCGCGGCACCGTGATCGCCGATGGGGGCAAATACAGGCGTGGTCCCGCGGACGCTGAAGTGCGTGGTGACGTTATCGCGCTGGCCGGCATTCCGGTGCCCCTGCAAGCAGAATCGAAGCACTTCAAATGCATAGGGGCGACCGGTACCGGCAAGAGCACGGCAATCCGGGGGATCCTGGCCGCGGCCCTGCAGCGCGGCGATCGTGCAGTCATCGCCGATCCCGATGGCGGCTATCTCGGGTATTTCCACGACAGCGCACGTGGCGATGTAATCCTGAATCCCTTTGATGCGCGATCACTGAAGTGGGACCTGTTCGCCGAGATCGCCAATGACTATGACGTCGAGCAACTTGCGCGTTCTCTGATCCCGGATGCCGCCGCAGGCGATCACAGCTGGACCGGCTACGCCCGCACGCTCTTCACTGCCGTAACGCGACAGGCGCACGCCGCGGGGGTGCGGGATATTTCAGAGCTGTACCGGCTTCTGGTGACGGCCGACGCCAGCGAGTTGCGCACGCTGGTCAGAGGTACGGCGGCACAGCCGTTCCTCGAAGAGAACAACACCCGGATGTTCGACTCGATCCGCTCAGTTACCAGCTCGGCAGTCGGGGCCCTGCACTATGTGGGCCGGCAGGACGCCACGCCGTTCTCAGTCCGGCAGTGGGTCGCACGTGGCAGCGAAGCCCAGCCGGGCGTGTTGTTCATGCCCTACCAGGCAGGGCAGATCGCGGCGCTGCGTGCCACGATCTCGGCCTGGATGCGCCTGGCGATATTCGCCGCAATGGACCAGCCAGCGGGAGACCAACGGCTCTGGTTCGTAGTGGATGAGCTGGATGCACTCGGGCCGATCGACGGCCTGAAGGATGCGCTTGCGCGCCTGCGAAAATTCGGAGGGCGCTGCGTGCTTGGCTTCCAGTCCATTGGGCAAGTGGCTCAGACCTACGGGAATGGGGAGGCACAAACGATCGTCGAGAACTGCGGCAATACGCTCATCCTGCGCTGCTCCGCCAGCCAGGGCGGCGGCACTGCACAATTCGCCTCGCGCCTGATTGGTCAGCGCGAGATGCTACGCATCACGCGGTCCTCGAATCGGCGGATTACCGACTGGTTTGGTTCCACTACGCGCTCAGAGCATATCGGCATCGAATCGGCCGTGATGGACTCGGAGATCGAGCAGCTGCGCGACGGGCAGGGATTCCTGAAACTCAGCTCTGATCCGCGCTGGCTGCGTGTGTCTCTGGCATTGCCGACCGAGGATCGGCTGCCCGCCGGTCCAGCCGCGAGGCCATCACCAGATGTGCAACTGCGAACGGCCGCGATGCTGCCACCGACTGAGGTGATGCCCGTGCAGCTCGCCGCCGCGGCCAGCGAAGAATGGCGCAGGCAAAAATGTGCGGCGCGGCGCCAGCGTCCGCGCCAGCCGGGACGCGCGTCCGTTCGGCATGCCGGCCGCGTTGAGGGCACCTGAGGGGATCCCCCCTATGGATCAGGACACAATTAAGATGGGGTTACTGATGGAAGCGGCGCAGGCCCAGCAGCGGCTCGCCGATTCGAGCCTCAAAAAGCTGAAGGTTCATGCAAGTGAGCTGGCGGTCATCGTCACCGAAGAAGTTCGCCGTGCTTTGGCTCGAGAACTCCAGACGCTGTCAAGCGATTCGCTGGCAGCCAGCGATGCCCTTCGTGGCCTGCGACGTGGGGTGGGCTGGAGGCTGGGGCTGCTTACCCTGATCCTGAGCACATTGAGCACGATCCTGGCGCTGGCAGTCGCCTGGTGGATACTCCCTTCTCGCGCCGAACTTGCCGTGCTGCGCGCTCGTCATGATGAGTATGCAGCCTCCGTCGCCGCACTGGAGCGTGCGGGCGGGCGCGTCGATCTGCGCCGCTGCGGCGACCAGCAGAGACTGTGCGTGCGCGTCGACCGACGGGCTCCCGCCTACGGTGAGTCGGGCGAATTTCTCGTCGTCCATGGGTATTGAATGCATGGATTGGCCGCTACTGGTGGGGCAGGGGCGAATTGCGGGTCCGCTGTTGCTGGCGATCGGCGTTCTGCTGGTCAGTGGCGCATGGCGCAGCCAAAGATGGTCGCAGTCAGAAATCGTCAAGCGCGGAACGCGGGTGGTCGCCGATCACCGCGCCATCCGTATCTGGCCGGGTGGGTATGCGCTCCAACGCGCGGGGCACCCGCGAGCTGCGCTTGTCCTCGGCGGCGTGGGGCTTGCGAGACTCGATGAAACTCGGCATTTCAAGCTGATCGGCACCACCGGCACGGGAAAGAGTACGGCCATCGCGGCACTGATGGCCGGCGCCCTGGAG
Source organism: Steroidobacteraceae bacterium (assembly GCA_035300345.1). Classification (GTDB taxonomy): domain Bacteria; phylum Pseudomonadota; class Gammaproteobacteria; order Steroidobacterales; family Steroidobacteraceae; genus FEN-1191. Next base: position 9,286 of record DATGVM010000028.1, on the reverse strand, counting down.
CGCGGCGATCGTGCGGTCGTCACCGACCCGGACGGCGGCTACCGCGGCCGCTTCTACGATGGCAGGCGCGGCGATGTGATACTCAATCCCTTCGACGTGGCATCGGCCCAGTGGAATATCTTTGCCGAGATCCGAAGCGGCTACGACGCAGATCAGATCGCCAGCGCGCTGATCCCAGGGAGCGACGACCCGTCGGGGCGAGAGTGGCGCGGATACGCACGCACGCTGTTAACGGCTCTCTTGCGCCGCTGCTACGAACGCAGATGTGGCAACAGTGCCGAGCTGTGGCGATTGCTGGCCGTCGCCTCGAGTCGCGAACTGCGATCCCTGGTCCAGGGTACACCGGCGCAGCCGTTTCTCGAACCGGATAACGCGCGAATGCTGGGCTCGATCCGTTCAGTGGCGGCATCGGCCGCCTCCGCCCTGCAATATCTGAAGGCCGCAGCGGGCGACGGTTTCTCCGTGCGCAACTGGGTCAGGTCGGGCCGCGGTGTCCTGTTTATTCCATACGAAGCAGGCCAAATCGCCGCCCTGCGCTCAGTAATCGCGGCGTGGGTGCGCCTGGCGATATTCGAAGCGATGAGCGGCCCGGATCGGGATCAGCGTCTGTGGTTTGTAATGGACGAACTGGATGCGCTGGGCGCGGTCGACGGATTGAAGGACGCACTAGCCCGGCTACGAAAATTTGGCGGACGCTGTGTCCTGGGCTTCCAGTCAGTTGCGCAAGTCGCAAGTACCTACGGTGCTGGTGATGCGCAGACCATCATTGAAAATTGCGGTAACACCCTGATCTTGCGCTGCTCGGGGAGCGACAGCGGGGGCACGGCGCACTTTGCCTCGCGGCTGATTGGAGATCGTGAGCTTCTGCGCCAGCAGACCTCGCGAGGCCGCGATCGGCAAGGGTTGTTCGCCGGGCGCGGTCAGCGTCTTTCTACGCAGACCACGGTCCAGCAGGTCACGGAAGCAGCGATTATGCCTTCCCAGCTCGAACAGCTCCCGGATCTCGTGGGCTATTTCAAGACCGCATCGGCTCGTCGCTGGCGGCGGATCACACTCGTGCACTGAGCCCGGGAAAACAGCGCGTTCACCCCATGGCCTTGTTCATGCTGCACGTATCTCCAATCAGCCGCGGTGCCGGACGCACAGCCACGGGTGCCGCAGCCTACCGCGCTGGCGAGCGGCTGCGTGATGAACGTACCGGCGAATTGTACAACTACACCGGCCGGCAGGACGTCCTGCACAAGGAGATCGTGCTACCTTCGCGTGTAGTCGAGAACGCACCTGCCTGGTCCCTCGACCGCGAGCAGTTGTGGAATGCAGCGGAGCGCGCCGAGAGCCGGCGTGACTCGCGCGTGGCCCGCGAATATCTGGTCGCGCTCCCGCACGAGCTGAATCCTGACCAGCACATCGCGCTGGCAGGCGCCCTGTCGCGTGAAATAGCCGAGCGGTACGGTGTGGTCGTGGACAGCGCGATTCATGCGCCGCGGGCCGGCGGGGATCCGCGTAACTTTCACCTGCACCTGCTGACCACGACACGGGAGATCACGGCCGCGGGACTCGGTGGCAAGACCGGGCTGGACCTGGGCATTACGCAACGCCACGAGCGGGGCCTTGTAAATAGCATTCAAGAGTTTGGGGCGCTGCGTGCGCGCACCGCGGAACTGGTGAATGAGGCACTGCAGGCGGCGAATTTGCTGGTGCGCGTCGATCATCGCACACTCGCCGCACAGGGGATATCGCGGGAACCACAGGCGCACTTGCCCTGGGGCGCATGGCGAGACGAGAAGCGCGGCCTGTACAGTGAGATCGCCGAACGCGTTCGCGGGCGGTATCGCGAGCGGGTGGAGGCGCGGTCCGTGAAGTCACACTCCGCGGATGCACAATCCACGGAGGCAGGGATCGGGGAGGGCCAGGTCCTGCCCGCGAGGTCCAGCCTCGAGGACATTCAGCGTCGGGCGCGGGAGGACTGGCTGCAGCTGCGCGCGGCACAGGGCCAGGCGAGCGGGCAGGGTGCGGAACATCACCCGGACCTGAGCAAGGGCCGGGAAGATGATCTCGCTCTGTAGGCTGTCACTGGAGTTCAGTGCCTGCTACGTCTATTCGCCACGAGGCGTCAGCCCCACAGCGAACGGATCCAGGCGGCTGCGCGAGCGGGTAAAGGGATGCGATGCACACTGGCTGGCGCGGTATGCCATGCGCGTTCGGGAGCAGGCCGTCGAACACCACCAGTATGGTGACTTGTTTGGTCCCAACGTCGTACTGATACCCGTGCCGCGCAGCGTGCTCTCGTCCTGCGAAGCGTCGTGGGCAGCCGTACAGATTTCTCTCGCGCTCCTGCACCAGGGTCTCGCTGCGGCAGTCTGGACCGGATTGCGACGCCAGTGCGCGGTGCGCAAGTCGGCCACAGCTCCCTGCGTAGCCCGGCCGACGGTAGCCGAGCACTACGATTCCTTCCTGGTGGATTCGTCGCTCCGCACATCGGGGCGAATTGTGCTGGTCGATGACATCATCACCAGAGGCCGAACGCTGCTGGCGGCTTCGATGCGGGTACGTGAGCATTTTCCATCCGCGCAGGTCGGCGCCTTCGCGCTGGTGCGCACGCTGGGCCTGGTGCCAGACATTGCAAAGCTCCTCGATCCCTGCAGGGGCGTGATTACGCGGGCGGGGACGGATGCGAGGCGGGAACCGTGAGGCGTACGGCGGGTCCGTTGCCGGCAAGCCGTATCTGTGTTCCTGCGGTCGGACCCTGCGACGATGGATGCGCAAGGATCACCAGCCCAAACGCGTAGGAAATCAAATAAATCTCATGAAAACAATCAGTTATGTCATGAGCAAGCTTTCAGCAGTGCCCATTGGCAGGGCGCGCAAATATGCCATATACTTTTGTATATGCCATAGCTCTCTGGAAGCAGCCATGCGACGCACAGCCAAGATTTTCATGAATAACCGGAGCCAGGCCGTTCGGCTGCCGAAGGAGTTTCAGTTCAATGCTTCCGAAGTGTTTATTCGTAAGCAAGGCAACGATGTAATTCTCTCCGCTCGCCCTACAGACTGGGCGGCCTATCTCGCCTCGGGCCCTGTCGCCTCGCAGGAGTTCATGGAAGGGGTGGAGGAATTGCCGGCTCAGGAGCGTGAACTCTGATGCCAGAGTACATGCTCGACACGGACACCTCGTCCTACATCATGAAGCGTTCTCATGATGCTGTTTTGAATAGGCTGACAAGGGTTCCAATCGGAGCTGTCTGCATCTCCGTCATCACCAAGTCGGAGCTCCTGTTCGGCGTTGAAGTGTCGCCCCGGCAGCAGCAGGATCGTTCCGCCCTCCAGGAATATCTGAGGCACGTCGAGGTCCTGGCCTTTCCAGACGACGCAGCACTTCACTATGCCCAGATTCGTGCGGCGCTCAGGACTCGCGGAGCAATGATCGGCGCGAACGATCTATTTATTGCGGCGCACGCTCGTTCTCTTGAGCTTACGCTCGTGACGAACAACACCAGCGAATTCGGTCGAATCCAGGATCTCAATATTGAAAACTGGGCGGCATAGAGTGGTTCAGATCCAGCGGCCGAATTGTTCATACGGAGAGCAGCGAAGCGTCTCAGCCTGCCGCCCGATGCTGATGCCCGAAGAATTCGGTGGGGTCCCGTCGACCCGGACCATGATGATAGGGTAGAGCGTATCTAGCGGGCGCGCGAAGCGCTCCTCGCTACGATCCTCGCCGGCGCTACCGCCCGCCGGAAGCCGCTCGGCTAATTTCTAGGGCTGCCGGGCCTACGGTGGCGCTGAAGGATGGTCGGCTCATGATTTCCAGTATCGGTACTGGTCTCCCGATGTGATTCCCCTGCGCAAAATCGATCCCCACCATCAGCAAGGCGGCCAGCACGGCCTCGTTCTCGACGGACTCCGCCACCGTCCGGATGCCCATGACACGTCCGATATTGTGGATGGATTCGACGACCGCATGATCCACCGCGTCGGTGGTCATGTCTTTTACAAACTCCCCGTCGATCTTGAGGTAATCGACCGGCAGGCTGCGCAGATAGCCGAAAGAAGACATGCCGCTGCCAAAATCGTCGAGGGCAATGGGGCAACCGATTTCCTTGAGGCGATTCATCAGTTCCGCGGCCCTCGCCAGGTTCGCTATGGCCGCGGTTTCGGTCACTTCAAAGCCGACGCTGAACCGAGGCAGCCTGAATCGCGCCAGTTGCGAGGCGATAAAATCCACTATCTCCGCATCGCTCACCGAGGCGCCCGAAAGGTTGATCAGGCAGGTGGGCACCACGCCGTGGCGGGTACGCACTTCTGCAATATTCCGGCACGCATTCGCAATGACCCAGCGATCGATTCTCGGCATCAGGCCGAAGCGTTCCGCCGCGGGTATGAATGCCATGGGCGCGATCTGCGAGCCGTCGGCGTCTATCAGCCGCAGCAGGACTTCAAAGCGCGATGTTTCGTCGCCGGGACTGATGGCCGCCCGGTTCGTCACCGGGCAGATCTCCTGGGCATAGAGCGCAAAGCGATTGAGCTCCAGCGCGGCATTCAGTCTTTCCACCCATTGCATTTCGCCATGGCGGGCGCGCATCTGCTGATCATCGGTGCGGTACATCTGCACGCGGTTGCGGCCGTTGTCTTTCGCCAGGTAACAGGCCTGGTCGGCTGCGCTCAGGGCATCGTCCACCGTGGGCAGCGCCTCGGCGAGCGACAGTACGCCGATGCTGGCGTTCACTACGAAGGTCTTGCCGCCCCGGGTGAATCGCAGCTCCGAGATACTCCGTCGGATGGATTCCGCCAAGCTCAACGCCGTCTGCTGCGAGCCGTTCGCCAGCAGCACGCCGAATTCGTCGCCTCCCAGGCGTGCGAGCACTTCCCCGCTGCGAAGCTGCTGCTTGATTACCCACGACACCTGGCAGATCAGTTGATCTCCGGCGGCGTGCCCGCAGGTGTCATTGATGACCTTGAACTGGTCCAGGTCCAGATACAGCAAAGCATGAGTACCGCCGGAGCGCGATTGATCGTCAATTGCGAGGCGCAGCAGACGCTCGAATTCGCGCCGGTTGGTCAGTCCCGTGAGGGCGTCGTGCGTGGCCTGGTGTTGTAGCTGTGCGGCAAACGCCTGCTCCTGGGTGATATCGCGCATCACGAATACGATGCCTGTGACCTGGTCATGCGAATCGCGGATCGGAGCGGCGCGTTCCTGAATCGCCGTCAGAGCGCCGTCGCGCCGCTGCAAAAGCGAACCCGTGGCAGGACCGCTACGCAGCTCGCCGGCCAACATGCACCGGACTTCGGCCGTAGCGGAACTCGCGCCCGCCTCAGGCAGTATGTGCAGCACCTCGGCCAGGGGCCGGCCCACCGCCTCGGCCGCGGACCAGCCGGTCAGTTGTTCCGCGGCGTTGTTCAGGTACGTCACCAGCCGGGCATGATCCGTGCAGAGTACGGCGTCGGCGATGGATTCGAGCGTGACATGGGATTGGGCCTGCGCCAGGTAGGCCTGTTCCTGCACGTCGCGCAGCGCCTTCGCGATACGCTCACTGCGGCGAATCGTGTTGTGGGACAGAGTCGCGCCGATAGCCACCAGCAGGGCCGCGCACAGGGCCAGAAACACTGACAGCAGATCCCGTAGTTTGCGTGAGGTGTCGCCGAGTGAGGTTGAAAACTTGTCTTCCAGTGGCGCAACCCGCAGATGAATCATTTCGGCGTCGGCGAGGAGTTGTTCGAGCCGGCCGCGCGCCGTTTTGTCCGCGGCGATAGCCGCCTGCATTTGTTGACCCACCCGGTCAAGCTGCAATATCAGTTGGTCGCCTTGCGTCCAGGCGGCAATGGGTGGAGCCAGGATTGACGAATTCCGAAACATCCGGAACAACCGCATCATGACCGGCACGTCATCGGGATGATTTCGGCCGGTAATAAGGCCACTCGCGGCGAGCCGGTAGTCGGGAGTGGAGCTTTGCAGCTGCAGCCGCGCGAGATGGTCGCCCAGCGGTACCGCCAGCTCCGCACGAAAGCGTTCATACGCGTCCGGTGAGCCACTGGTTCCGAATTGCCGCAATTCAGCGATCGCCTGGCGCTCCGCCTTGGACCACATGCCCTCGCCGTTAACGTATGCGCGTATGCCGGACAGAGTGGTCAGGCTTGCGATGCACAGAAAAACCATCAAAGTGGCAATGACCACCAGCGGCCAGGTGACCGAGAAGAGCCGGTGGTCGAATCCGTCCGAGGCTGTTGTTGGATGCGTCGATTCCATGGTTCGGCCGCTGTGGTCCATTCAGGCGAGGCGCAAACGGGGGGCACTATAAGTTGGCTTGATCGCCCTACACGCCGGCGTCAGTCACAACTTGTCTGGGAAAGTCTGGAATATGTGATTTAAACGCGCAATGTCAATGGAACCTGGGAGCGTAATGACGGCCCGGCGCACCGTCAATATTCCGGTGTTATGACGGTGCGTACAATAGCGGGATTGCGGGCGCGATGGACCCGCTGTGCCTGGCCGAGGTGGCAGGACTTGAACCTGCGGCCCATTCCTCCCGGACAGTGGGCTAGCGGACTGCACTTACCAGTGGCGCGCGCGTCGCTGAGACTGCAGGCGATGGCCGGCGCAGCTGGGGACCGTTGCCGTCGCCTCGCAGCAATGCTCCGCTCATAGTCTCCGAGTAGCGCAAGCGAACGCCGCGAATTGCGAACGCGGGGTCGTCTGCTTACAGCCTCGCTGACGCACGAGCGAGAGCTGGTTGCGCGGCGGGAGAGTGTTGATCAAGGATGCGCACCTTGGCGGTCTCGTATTCCACTGCAGTCAGCACCCCGATTTCCTTGAGGCGGAGGTGCTCGCGCATTTCGTCGCGGAGATGCTCGGCCCTCGTGCGTCGGCGCGCCGCCGACGCGAGCCGGATGTGTGCCGCTAGTCCTGCCAGAAATACCCGAAGGACCCGGAAGGTTCCAAGGCCGCCGGTGCATTCCAGAAGTCTCGCCGCCCCGTGAGTACTGACCAGAAGCACTGTCTCAGTCGTCCGGTATACACTCACGAGCGTCGCGAATGGCCACGCGACCATGAAGGTGACACACACCGGGATTAGCCAATCGTGCTGCCACCAAGGCGTCGCTGAGGAATCGATCCGAGAAGCGATCCCTGACGACAGGGCTATTAGAAGCAGCGAAAAAGTAATCCATCGCCATGCGATGTGCCTCAACCGCCGTGGCGCATCGACGAACCGCAAATCGAGGACGTACTCGAGCGCTATGGAGCGCGAGCGCGACCTTACCGAAAGATAGTAGTAGTCGAAGATCTCGAGCTGCAGGACACGTCTGCGAAGTCGGCTGCGGAACTCGATTCGCGCGTGGACCGTCCGGGCGTCCTGAAGGCCCGGAACCTCCCGGAAGTCCGACTCGAGCACGACGTGTTCAGTGGTAAGCATCCGATCGACGCTCGCGTACATCTCTTGTCGGATCTTAGTCACGCAACGTGGCTGGTTTCCGAGAACTGCGTTCCGCACCGGGACCAGCGTGCTCATCGAGACATAATCCGCCGGCATTCTGGAGCCGATAAACACTCTATTGAACTGGCTCCTGGGGTGCCGGCCGTATGAGCAGTGGCTCGTCGAATTCGAGATGGTTGACGTAGGGCGCCACCGGATGACTGACCATTCGAGTCTGGTGATGGGTCTCCAGGAGCCCACGCGCATCGGCTACCGTCGACCGTAGCCAGGTATCGTAAACTTCGCGGCGCAGGATCGCGGGCATCTGGCCGGTCGTGTTGTCGATTTCCGCCAGCAACGGATTGGCTGGCACTGTCAGGAGCGCGCAGCTCTCGACGACATCGTCATCGTCAGTCACCGAACGATCCCAAAGTACCGCTACTCCAAATACGAGACGGTTGACCAGCCGCACGTAGTACGGTTGGCGGTATCCTGCCTGAGTGCGCTGCCAAACGTAGTAGCCCGCGAGCGGCACGATGCCGCGCTGCCCATTAAACCAGGCGCCGCGGAAGTCCTCCGAGCTCAAAAGAACGTCGGCCCGTACCAGAGAGCACACTCGCCTCGCGACGTCACCCTTTGCGGGCTGCGGCACGAGACCCCACCGCATTATCACGCCCTCCGATTCGCGCTCGTGCATTCGAACCACGGGAACGCTCTGGGACACGGCAACGTTGAAGCGCACGGAGAATTGCCACCAGGGATGGGCCACGGAAAGCTCGCTCTCCGCGTCCGCCCGGTCCGGAATCACCAATCGCTCGCTCATCGAGTGCGAGCGTACGACTGGTCAGCCGATAGTGGGAAATGTCCGCGCCCAGCGACATAAGAGCCTTGCGCGCCGAGTCGCCATGGACTCGCGATGCGCCCGGAGAGTGCCATAAGGAGGCCCTGGACCTGCGACATCTTGGAGAGCATCCGCGAGGAGGCGGCGAAATCTACACGCATGACTTTGGCGATCAATCGTGAGGCGATCCACCGGGCCGGAGGATAAGAGGCCTTCTTCACCGCGGGTACGAACGTGCTCATATCCAGTTCCGCCTTCAGGCCTTTGGCCTCAAGCTTGTCGACCTGATTACGAAAGAACCTTCGCTCGATCCGCGACAGTGATTACTGCAGCCCACAAGAAGAGCATGGACACAGTGCGACCCCTTGCTGGTGTCACGAGGGGCGTGGCATCGTGATTGGCGAGTAGCCGGGCCAGCGCGCCATGGATCCGGCCGACAGCCGGCGCGCGAAGGAATCAAGGAGCCTGTTTACCCGCCCGGCTGATTCTGCAAGGACTGCGGCGGCCAGGACCTTTTTTCGTGAACCTGCTCGAATGCGGGTGCATCGGCCATATTCCTTTGGTTCCCCTGGAGTTCCAGTGGACCAAACATCTGCCATGAGCGGGACAATGGCGGAGAAGCGTGAGCGGAAATGCCTTGCTTTCTTGGTCGGGGTGACAGGATTTGAACCTGCGACCTATACGTCCCGAACGTAGCGCTCTACCAGGCTGAGCTACACCCCGCCGATCCCCGTGTGCGCCGGTCAGTACGAACGACTGATCGCGAACCCCGCGAGCTGCCTGAGCGCTTCGGTGTGAACCGTATCGGGAATCGGTTCGAGCGCAGAGAGAGCCTGATCGACCTCGCCTTGAGCGAGTCGCGCAGTGTACTCAAGACCCCCAGCCGATTCAATCGCTTGTACGACCGCCGCGAGCTCCCCGAGCCCGCCGCTCTCGATGGCGCCCCTAAGCAGCGCCCGCTCGGCCGCCGTGCCGTGCTTGAGCGCGTAGATGACCGGCAGGGTGGGTTTCCCCTCGCTGAGGTCATCGCCGACGT
>DATGVM010000027.1:0-53236 GCA_035300345.1 Steroidobacteraceae bacterium | reverse complement strand
ACCAACGCTCGACCCTTGGGCGTCAGACGCGCATTCTTGTGCACGGTTGTTCTCTCCTGTCCGCAGTGAAAACTGAGGTCTCGCAACATCAGCTTCCTCTCCCGGGCGGGAGGGAACAACCTATGGAAAGGTCACATCTAGGGCGCGGCCCGTGATCCTGGCCCGCCTGCCAATCCATCCCGGCGATCCGGTGCTCCTCCCGGCGGTCGGGCCTATGCTAGACACTGGCGCAAGGCAGCAGAGGGTGGCCATAGTGAAATCAATGTCTACGATTCTGTTCCTGGTCGGACTGATCGGGTCGGCGCGCGCAGCGCCGCCGTTGGAGGTCTACGGTGGCCTGCCGGGCGTTGAGCTGGTCAGTCTGGCGCCCTCCGGTGACAAGTACGCGCTAGTGGCCGTCGTCGGTGAGCAACGCAAGGTGATCGTGCTGAATCTGGACGGGAAGGTTGTGTACGCCGCCAACGCGGGAAATGACAAGGTGAGGGGAATCCGCTGGGCCGGGCCAAACCATGTGCTGGTGAAGGTGGAGTCGACCTTCAAGGTGCCGGTGTATCTGAAGCACAATTACGAATTCGCGGCGGTCGTGAATATTGACCTGGTCAAGAAGAAAGCGACGCCGATCTTTGATCAGATGCGTTCAGTCGCCCACACCGTCCGCGGCGATTACGGGGTAACTCAGGCGGATGGACACCTGTTTGGCTACTTCGGCGGCATCAGCTACGACCGAACCTGGAATGATGAAGAAGTATTCACTCACGATTATGCGGACCTCTTTCGCGTGGATCTCGACACGGCCGAGACAATCCGCGTTGGACGGGGCGATGAGACCAGTCGGGACTGGATAGTGTCCCCGGACGGCACCGTGCTTGCGCATTCCGGTTATCAGGAGCAGTACGGGGTGTGGCGCCTGTACGCGGGGCACGACGAAGAAAAGCGATTGCTGGAGCGTGGGGATCCTCGCGGCGATATTCGCATGGTCGGGTTGGGGCGAAGTGCCGGTACGGCGCTGGTAGTAGACCGCTCCGGCAACGGAGATGTGGCTGAGGAAATCTCAACAGCGGACGGCAAGGCCGCTGCCTTATTTGCCGATCAGACGGTGCGGGAGTACCTCTTCGATCCGGATTCGGAGCAGCTGATCGGTGCTCTCACGCAGGAGGAGCCAAGGGCGTATTTCTTCGACCCAGCACTACTGGCGCGCTACAAAGGTGCGCGCAAGGCTTTTCCGGGTCTCAATGTTGAGCTGGTTTCTTACAGCAGACACCTCGACCGGTTGATCGTCAAGACGGGTGGTGGCACAGATTCCGGAACCTACTGGATCGTGGACATTGCTTCGGGTAAGGCCAGTCCCATCGCGCGGCCCTATGCGGCGGTCAAGGACGCCGAAGTGGGTGAGACGCGGCGTGTCCACTATATGGCTGGCGATGGACTCCCAATCGAGGCGATTCTCACCTTGCCACCCGGGCGAGAGCCCAAGGGCCTGCCCTTGGTGGTTCTTCCCCACGGTGGTCCTATCGGCGTGAACGATGACATTGGCTTCGACTGGTGGGCCCAAGCCTACGCCTCGCGGGGCTATGCGGTCCTGCAGCCAAACTACCGCGGCTCCTCAGGCTATGGGCGGGATTTCCGCCAGGCGGGATATGGCCAATGGGGCCGGAAGATGCAATCCGATCTGTCCGATGGGGTGGCGACGCTGGCAAAAGAGGGAACCATTGAGGCGACGCGCGTGTGCATCGTTGGAGCAGGCTACGGCGGCTATGCGGCCTTGGCGGGGGTTACGCTTGAACATGGGGTTTATCGCTGCGCGGTGTCGGTGGCTGGCCCTGCCGATCTACGCCAGTACTTTGGATGGCAAGTCGATCGCAACGCAGGCTACGCAAATGACGCGACGCGCGATTGGCGGGCGCTCGTAGGCGCAGAGGGCGAGAGCAACGCCGTCATGGATACTCTGTCGCCGGCGCTCGTGGCGAAGCTGGCCGATGCGCCGATCCTGCTGATTCACGGCAAGGACGATACGGTCGTGCCAATTGATCAGAGTGAGTCAATGGCTGCGGCGCTCAAGCGCGCGAATAAGCCCTACAAGTTTTTGTCGCTGAAGGGCGAGGATCACTGGCTGTCGCGAAGCGAGACGCGCATCGCAATGCTGCGGGCCGCCGTGGAATTTGTGGAGAAATACAATCCGGCGGATGGGCACTGAGTCGAGACGCCTCACTCAATTGTCCGAAACGTCCAGCGTCTTGTTGGACACCGAAATGGTGGGGCGGGGACTGCCGCGTAGTCCCTTTGGGTATTTGCGGCGAAAGCATACTGGCCCAAGTAGTTCGCCTCGCAGCATCCCGCGGCCAGGTCAGTGGAGATTGATGGCCGCAATGCCGTCAGTGCTGTATCCCGGCCCGCCTCTATTGACGTAGAGGATTCCATTCGAGGATATCGCCAGCCTGCCACCGTAGGGATAGACCCATACAGTCTGATGCGTGGCAACGTCTATTGCATAAACGCGAGCAACAGTACTGATAAACAGCAGATTTTGGGTCGCGATCACGTTTCCGGTGAAGGAGCGGTCGTCGCTCCAAGGCGCCTGCCATGACCACAGCAGATTACCATCGCTTTCACTGCGTGCCTCAACCTGCAGCCTTCCGGCGTTCTGCACGTAGAGCGTCCCTCCGACTATCGCCGGGCTGCCGACAAAGACGTCGGAAACAGACGCGGGTATCGACCATGTCACCTGCATTGCGGCGGTGTCAAAGTCCACGAGGTTGCCGTGACCGATCACCACCACATCCGCAGTGCCCGGAACTATGGTCGGGCCCATGCCCGTGGCCAGGGGAACGGCACTGGCGATGGTCTGGCAACTATCTGCCAGCAGCAAGCCACTGTCGGTCGCGAGATAGGACGCCTGACTGGCATCAACCGCAACCGTGCCACCGATGTTCGCCTGACTCAGCGTGGCTGAACAGCTTGGCCATGGATCGCTGCTCGCACCTGTGTTCTGATCCAGTGATACAAACGATTTGTTGTATTGGTCATCGATGGTCGGCAATAGGATGGAGCTGCCCCGCGGCGTGAGATAGGCGCCGTGAATGACCGTACTGGACGAAACGTTGTTCTCAAAATAGTAGTCACCGAACAGGCCCGGGAAATTCGTGAAGTCCTGAGGGGCGAATCCCTGCGCACCGTCTGCCACCTTAAATGAGAAAATGCGTCCATTGTCCGGCGGGAACGTCGCGCCCACCTTGCGCGCGACAAATACATTTCCTCCGGCAATAGCAGGCGCAGTCACTCCTCCACCAACGCCAACTGTCGTGTTGCCACCCGGAACATCCGGAACACTCTGTTGCCACGCCACCGTTCCTGTGGCTTCATCGATTGCCGCGAGAATTGGAGCCACGCTGCTGCCTGCGTCGGGCGAGAATACGGTGAAAACTTTCCCGGAAGACGTTACGGGGTCAAATGTAAAAGCGGGATTTGCCGCATTCCCTGATTGCCAGAGCCAGCGCGGCGAAAAACTGGCGGGATCCAACGTGACAGGCACGAAGCCCGTGTGTGCCGAACTGCCCTGAATCGTTAACCAGTCTTGTGCGCCGGCCATCGATGCGAGCGGCGTCAGATTGGTCATCGGCAGCACCGTCAGCGCATACGGCAGGTTGGTGACGCCTCGGTACATCTTGCTGCAGCCACTGTCCAGACAAAACACTGCCTCCAGGTTGCCGGTATAGATGCCCGGCGCCAGATTTGGCGATGCTATGACGGCGACCGATGCGCTCATTTGCGGAAAGATCGCAATCGGATTCAACTGATCCGTTTGCACATTGTGCGCTGCATCCGAAAGTTGCGCGTACACAAGCTGCGCTGAGGGCACCGACAGGCTGGTCGGCCAATGCAGCTGCCGATCACCTTGAATTGCGGTGAATTGGATGCTCCCGGGCGCCCAGGTGCCGGTGAGAACGGGATTCTCGGTAACCGTAACAGTGTACGAAACAGTCGTCCTGCCGAGCACCATGTTGCACTGTGGATCCCCGCACAATGAGATCGTGAGGGTTCCGGCATGTGCGCCGATAGCGAGTGTATCGATCACTCTTAACGCCGCGTGATACTGACCAGGGCCGCCGTTTGTGATATCGGGAACGCCTGTAAACGTCGCGGCCGAATCGCCCACTATCACGTAAATGACGCTGGCGGACGTTTTACCCGACACGGTAGCGTCGATGCCCACGACACTTGGAAGGTTCAACTGCGCAAACGTAGCGGAAACCGGACTCGGGGAAACCGTGATGGTCAAAGGATTGTCCTGCGGCCTTGAGCCACCGCCTCCTCCACCGCATCCCGACAGCAGCCACGCCGCAACCGCCATGACTCCGGCAACTCGAATATTAGTTGCGAACATGCTCCCCCCGGGATCCGACTAGACAGCGCCACCGCCGCGCCATGCGCCGTCCCGATTTCAGGAGACTTACGTCAGGCGAGTTGAAGAGCTTACTCTCAAATCTCCCGGGCCAAGCGCCAGCACGCAGTGGATTACGTCAAACGCTCCTTCGACCGCGGACGCTTGGCTCGCCTAGCGGTACTTGAAACGCGACCACGTTCCGTCACCTGGAGAAACTTCGAGATACAGGCCATCCCGGTCGAATATTGCACGGGCTTTGCTGCGGGCTTCGCGTTCCGAATCGCGGCATCTGTAAGAGGCATTGACGGCAACTTTCAGGAGGTTAGGGGCATCTGCCCCCAACCTTGCCCCCGGATGTCGATGGACACTGCTGTCCCGTCTGAACGGCATTCCAACAGAAAACCCGCATTCCCGCGGGTTTTGTGTACGGTCTTGGAAGGCGTTGGACAACCAACTGGTGGAGGCGGGGGGAATTGAACCCCCGTCCGCAAGCCCTAGACTTCAGGATCTACGCGCGTAGCTGTCTCATTGTTTCTCGTCCGTCGCTACCCGAGCAGCAGGGAAGACGCCAGACCAGCGACGGTATCTCTTAACGGAACTACCCCGTAGCACGGTAGCCCGCGATCCTATGAGCGCGTCCCCAGATTTGGTCGCATAGGCACGAACCAGTCTGAGGTCAGCCGTGTTTAGGCGGCTAGAGCGTAGTTGTCGTCGTTGGCAACTAAGTTTTGCAGCAGTTATTAACGAGGGCCACTGCGCCTCGGCACGCCCCTGAAGGTTCGCAACCCACGTCGAAACCGGTCGCCCCCATTCAGGAAACGCCCTGATTGTAACAAGTGCGGGCGGCCGCGTGCGGGGGAATCGGCGCGGGCCTGATTTCAGCCGCGGCGCAGGAGCCTGGCCCGGTCCCGCTGCCAGTCCCGGTCTTTTTCCGTGGCGCGCTTGTCGTGCTTCTGCTTGCCCTTGGCGAGGCCGAGCTGCAGCTTGGCGCGCCCGCGCAGCCAGTACAGCTCGAGGGGCACGAGCGTGTAGCCGCGGCGCTCCACCGCGCCCGTCAGGTGGTCAAGCTCGCGCCGGTTGAGCAGGAGCTTGCGCGTGCGGACCGGGTCGGCGATCTTGTGCGTCGATACCGTGTTCAGGGGCGCGATGTGCGCGCCGATCAGAAAGGCTTCGCTGTTGCGGATGTAAACGTAAGCTTCCGCGAGCTGCGCGCGTCCGGCGCGCATGGCCTTGACCTCCCAGCCCTCGAGCGCCAGTCCGGCCTCGAGCCGTTCCTCGATGAAATAGTCGTGCCGTGCGCGGCGATTCTCGGCAATCGGGCGCTGCGGTGTATCGGGATCGGCCATAACCCGCATTGTACGCGCCCGGGTTGAGTCGGCCGTGGCGATACCCCAGACTCCGGGGCGATGAGAACCCTGACACGCTCGGCCCTGATTGCCCGCCTGCCCGCCCAGGTCTTTGGGCTGGTCAATGATATCGAGGGCTATCCGGAGTTCGTGCCGGGTTGCGTGCACGCCGAGATCTTGATGCGCAATGAGCGCGAGGTCGTCGCGCGGATCAAGGTGCGGCGCGGGCTACTGAGTACGGAAATCACCACCCGCAATCACCTGCAGCCGCACGAGCAGATCCGCATGGAACTGGTGGCCGGTCCACTGCGCGCACTCGACGGGCTGTGGACCTTCGCGCCGGTCGGCTGCAATGGCTGCCGCATCGAACTGCAGCTGCGCTTTGAATTCTCCAACCCCCTCAAGGCCGCGCTGCTCGACGGGCTGCTGGAGAGCACCGCGACCTCCATGGTGCAGGCCTTCGTGGCCCGGGCGCAGCGCCATGCCTGAGCTGCCGGACAAGAGCTGCCTGATCGCGGTGGACACACCCGGTGAACCGGTCCTGCTCCCACTGTCATTGCCGGCTGGCGCGACCGTGGCGGCGGCTCTGGCGGCGGCGCGCGAGCAGCTGCGCGAGCTCCCGGTCGACTGGGAGCGCGGCGCGACGGGTATCTGGGGCATCCGGTGTGAACGAGCGGCGGTGCCACGCGAGGGCGATCGGATCGAACTGTACCGGCCGCTGCCGGCCGACCCGCGCCAGCGTCGCCGGCAGCGGGCCCAGCTCAAGCGCCCGGTGCGTTGATCGGCTTGCTGCTGACCGGCTCGGCGTCGTTGCCCAGCACGTTACTGTCGACGCTCTCGACCAGATCGTTCTTGAAATGCACGATCACCCGGCCGTGGCGCGGGCTGTGGAGCCGCTTCATCCTCAGGTAATACTCATAGTCCCAGCGATCATTTTCGAAGCCACCGGGCACCATGGGCGTGCCGAGCAGATAGCGCACCTGCGCGCGCGTCATGCCGGGCTTGACCTGCGCGACGATGGTCTGGTCGAGGTGATTACCCTGCTGCACGGGCATGTGATAGATGCAGGCGGAAGCGCCGAGCAGGGCCGCGAGACACAGCATGACCGCGAGCGGGCGCAGCGCGCTTCGCAGTGGTGACCATCGGCCCGGGGTGGTAACTTCCATGGTTCCAATCATACCGTACGGCCGGTCCTCACAAGGACCTTAGCTCCATCAGGCGGGCACATGGAAGGCAAGGATCTACGCAAGGCCGGTCTGAAGGTCACGCTGCCGCGGCTGAAAATCCTCGAGATCCTGGAGCGCAGCGGGACCCGCCACATGTCGGCCGAAGAGATCTACCGGCGGCTGCTCGGTTCGGCCGAGGACATCGGTCTGGCCACGGTGTACCGCGTGCTGACGCAGTTCGAAGCGGCCGGCCTGGTCGCGCGCCATCACTTCGAGGACGGCATGGCCGTATTCGAGCTCAACCAGGGCGCGCATCACGATCATATCGTCTGCATGGACTGCGGCCAGGTCGAAGAGTTCGTCGACGCGGGAATTGAAGAGCGGCAGGAGGCGATCGCCGCGCGGCTGGGCTTCACGATCGGGGAGCACTCGCTCGTGATCTACGGGCGCTGCCAGCGTCCGGATTGCCCGCGGCGCAAGCGGGCGGACACCCTGGCGCCGCTGAACCCACCGCCCTAGGCCCGCGCGCCGCGCCGCCGGCGCACGATGGCCGGGGGCGATTGCGCGCTGGCCGCCTGCTGCAGCATTTCGAGGGCATGGGCGCGCGTCTTGGCCGTGATCTCCACGCCGCCCACCATGCGGGCGATTTCCTCGACCCGCGCTTCACCGCTCAGGGCCGCGACCGCGATGCGCGTGTTGCGCCCGTCGGTGAGCTTGGTGACCCGCAGCTGCTGGTGGCCCTGGCAGGCCACCTGCGCCAGGTGCGTCACGCACAGCACCTGGGAGATTGTGCCCAGGCCGCGCAGCTCGCGGCCGACGATCTCGGCGATGGCGCCGCCGATGCCGGCGTCGACCTCATCGAAGACCATGCAGGGCGCGGCGTCGCGGGCACAGCAGACCTGCACGGCCAGCGACAGGCGCGCCAGTTCTCCGCCGGAGGCAATCTTGGCGACCGCGCGCGGCGCCTGGCCCGGGTTGGTGCTGACGCGAAACTCCACGCGGTCGGCGCCGTGCGCGGCCGGCTCGGTGCTCTCCAACGGGGATACCTCGGCGATGAAGTTCCCGCCGGCCATGCCCAGATCCTGCATGCGGCGAGTCACCTCGCTCCCGAGCGCGCGGGCGGCACGGGTGCGGGCGGCGCTTAAGTCCCGCGCCTGTGTCTGGTAGGCGGTGAGGGCGGTGGCGACCTGCGCGCGCAGGGACCCGAGGTCGGCCGCCGCGTTTTCCATCCCGGCCAGCTCGCGCTGGAGCGCACCGTGCCAGGCGACGAGGTCCGCGGGCTCCACCCGGTGCTTGCGCGCCAGCTCTTCCATCGCGGCCAGGCGATTTTCGATTACTTCCTGACGCTGAGGATCGAACTCGAGGGACTCGAGGTAGGCTCCGAGTTCATGCGCCACCTCCTGGATCCGCGCCAGCGCCTCATCCAGCGGCGGCTGCAGGGCCACCAGGCGCGCATCGAGCGTGCCACCACTGCGCAGCGTGCCTGAGGCGCGCGCCAGCAGCTGGTGTGCATTGATCTCTTCGGATTCATACAGGCCTTCCAGCGCGCTGCGCGCCGCCTGCGCCAGGCGCCCGCTGTTGGCGATGCGCGAGCGCTCTTCGGTGAGGCTCGCAAATTCGGCCTCGCCGAGCCGCATGGCGTCCAGCTCCTGCACCTGGTAGCGCAGCAGGTCGAGCCGCGCGTGCCGGTCGCTGGCCGCCGCTTCCACCGTGACGCTGCGGTTCATCAGCGCCAGCCAGGAAGCGTGCGCGGCGCGCACCTGGCCCGCGAGCGCGTCGAGCTGGCCGAAACTGTCGAGCAATTCGCGTTGCGCGGCCGGGCGCATCAGGGACTGGAATTCGTGCTGGCCGTGAATGTCGAACAGCAGCTCGCCGACGCTGCGCAGGACCGTGACGGGCACGCTCTGGCCGTTGAGCCAGGCGCGACTGCGGCCATCGGCACCAATGACCCGCCGCAGCAGCAGTTCGTCCTCGGCGGTAATCGAGTGTTCCTCGAGCACGTGCTGCAGTGCCCCACCCACCCGCGAGATATCGACCGTCGCGCTCAGATCGCTCCGTTCCGCACCGGCGCGCACCACTTCGGCGCCGGCCCGCCCGCCGCCGAGCAGCTCCAGCGCGTCCACCAGAATCGACTTGCCGGCCCCGGTTTCCCCGGTGAGCACGGTGAGTCCGGCGCTGAAGTCGATCTCCACCGCCTCGATGATCGCCAGATCGCGGACCTGCAGGTGGCGCAACATGGCTTCAGCGATCCTGCGCCTTTTCGCCGCGGCCCCAGTGGAGCTTGGAGCGCAGCAGGCGGAAATAGTCATAGCCGGGAGGGTGCAGGAGGGTGATGGAGCTGCCGGTCGCGGACAGTTCCAGCCGGTCCCCGGGGTGCAGATCGCCGAGCGGAACGCCATCGCAGGTGATCCCGGCGAGGCCTGCGCCGCGATCCACTGAGCGGATTTCGATGCTCGAGTCGCCGGGGACCACGATGGGGCGATCGGACAGGGTGTGTGGACAGATGGGCGCCATGACCAGGACATCCAGCCGTGGATCGACGATCGGGCCGCCGCAGGACAGGGCATAGGCGGTGGAGCCGGTGGCCGTGGCGATGGCCATGCCATCCCCGCGGTGCGAGTTCAGGTAGCGCCCATCCACAATGGTCTCGAAATCGAGCATGCGACCGGTCTCGGTGCGCAGCATGACCACATCATTGAGGGCCAGGAGCGTCGCGGTGGCGCCCGTGGACTGGTGCAAGCGGGCCTCGAGCAGCCGGCGCGCGTCGGTGGTGCAGCGCCCGTCGAGGACCGCGTCGATGGAGGCGGCGACATCCTGCGGCATCACATCCGTCAGGAAGCCCAGGCGCCCCCGGTTGATGCCCAGCAGCGGCACATCGCGTCCCGCCACCAGCCGCGCCGCCTCCAGCAAGGTGCCATCGCCGCCCACGGCGATCATGAAATCGGCCAGTCCGGCCAGCTCGGTGCGCGGCACCACCTTGACCTGCGCCTCGAAGTTCCGGGGCTCATCGGCGGCCACCAGGACCCGGATTCCGCGGCGCGCCAGCGCGGCCAGTACCGCCACGGCACTCTCGGCGATCCGCGACTGCGCGAAATGGCCGATCAGGGCGCAGGTTTCCAGCCGGGCTTTCACGGCGCAGTTGTAACACGCCGGCCAGGGCGGGCCAACGCCACATTTCGGCCCAGTGTCGTACGATGAGAACCAGGCCTCGCTTGACGGGGCTGAAACAGGCTCGGTAGCCTGAGTGCCGATCCTCCAAGGAGACGAGCTAAGGTGCTATGAACGTCGAATCGACCCCGCCGGAATCGCTCAACGAGCGCGCGCAGCACCTGCTGCGGGTGCTGGTCCAGAGCTACATCCGCGAAGGCCAGCCGGTCGGGTCGCGCGCCCTGTCGCGTGACTCGGGGCTGAGCCTGAGTTCGGCGACGATCCGCAATGTCATGGCGGATCTGGAGGATCTGGGTTTCGTCAGCTCCCCGCACACCTCGGCCGGGCGCGTGCCCACGGATCGGGGCTACCGCTTCTTCGTTGACGCGCTGCTGCGCGCCGAATTGCCGGCCGCGGAGAACGCCGAACTCAAGGATCTGCGCGAGCAGCTCGACGCCTCGCACGAGGGGACCAAGGAGCTGGTGGCGGCCGCCTCGCAGCTGCTGTCGCGGATCACGAACCTCGCGGGCCTGGTCACGATGCCGCTGGCGCCGGCCGCCACCCTGACGCAGATCGAGTTCGTCGGCCTGGCCGAGCAGCGCGTGCTGGTGATCCTGGTGTTCAACGACCGGGAGGTCCAGAACCGCATCATCCAGCTCGAGCGCCACTACAGCCCGGAGGAACTGCGCCGCGCGGCCAATGTGCTGAACGAGCACTGCCGCAACCGCTCACTCAGCCAGGTGCACGCCGAACTGCTCCGTCAGCTGCGCGAGACGCACGCCTCGATCAACCAGGTGATGCTGGACGCCATCTCCATGGCGCAGCAGGTCTGCGCGCAGAGCGGCGCGCAGGAGGGCATCGAGTACGTGATTGCGGGCGAGACCAATCTGATGGGCCTGGCGGAACTGTCCAGCGTGGATAAACTCAAGCGGCTGTTCGAGGCGTTCACCGAGAAGCGCGATATCCTGCACCTGCTCGACCAGAGCCTGCGTGCCGATGGGGTGCAGATCTTCATTGGGCACGAGTCGGGCTATCAGATACTCGATGACTGCAGCGTGATCACGGCGCCGTACAGCACCGGCGGCGGGGTGGCCGGCGTATTGGGTGTCATTGGTCCGACGCGCATGGCCTATGAGCGGGTGATCCCCATCGTCGATATCACCGCCAGGCTCCTGGGCTCGGCCTTGAATTCGCGCCGCTAGGCCCCATATCGCCGCATGGCTGTTGGGCAATATGTACCTAATTACATTAGGTTTATACCGTATCTAATTGTTTGAGAATGATTTAATGGCAGTAGTTGAACCGACTGAGCCGCCCATGGACCAGGACGAGACCCGGACCGCAGCGGCCGCGGACGCCACCGAGGTCGCGGACGCCGAAGTCGCGGCGTTGCGCACGGCGCTGGCCGCCGCCGAACAGGCGTCGGCCGCGGCGCGTGATGCGCAGCTGCGTGCCCTGGCCGAGCTCGAGAACGTGCGCAAGCGCGCGCAGCGCGACATCGAAAATGCCCAACGCTACGCCCTCGAGCGCTTTGCGGCTGAGCTGCTGGCGGTGCGCGACAGCCTCGAGCTGGCGGTGCAGAACGCCGGCACGGCCGATGCGCGCAGCCTCGCCGAAGGCCAGCAGGCGACGCTGCAGCTGCTCGCCAGGGCCTTTGAACGATTCTCGATCCTGCGCCTGGACCCCGGCGGCCAGAACTTCGATCCGACGCTGCATGAAGCGGTCATCGCGCAGGAGTCGGCCGATGCCGCGCCCGGAACGGTGCTGCAGGTGCTGCAGTCGGGCTATCAGCTCAACGGGCGGCTGCTGCGCCCGGCGCGGGTCATCGTCGCGCGCGCGCCAGCCGCGCCACCCTCCACGGATGGCGGCGGCACTTGAATATGGCCGTCGCGACCCAAGCTAAAGCCTCAAGTTTCAGACCTGTCGGAGTGCAATCATGAGCAAGGTAATCGGCATCGACCTGGGTACCACCAATTCCTGCGTCGCCGTCATGGAAGGCGGCAAGCCGCGGGTCATCGAGAACAGCGAGGGTGATCGCACCACTCCGTCGATCGTCGCCTTCACCAAGGACGACGAAGTGCTCGTGGGCCAGTCGGCCAAGCGCCAGGCGGTCACGAACCCCCACAACACGCTGTACGCCGTCAAACGCCTGATCGGCCGCCGCTTCGAGGATGACGTGGTCCAGAAGGACATCGGCATGGTGCCCTACAAGATCGTCAAGGCCGAGAACGGTGACGCCTGGGTCGAGGCCCAGACCAAGAAGATGGCACCGCCGGAAGTGTCCGCGCGCGTGCTCATGAAGATGAAGAAGACCGCCGAGGACTATCTGGGTGAGGAGGTCAGCGAGGCGGTCATCACCGTACCGGCCTACTTCAACGATTCGCAGCGCCAGGCGACCAAGGATGCCGGGCGCATCGCCGGGCTGACCGTCAAGCGCATCATCAACGAGCCAACCGCCGCGGCGCTGGCCTATGGCCTGGACAAGCAGGGCGGGGACCGCAAGATCGCCGTCTACGACCTGGGCGGCGGCACCTTTGACATCTCGATCATCGAGATCGCGGAAGTCGACAAGGAGCGGCAGTTCGAGGTGCTCTCGACCAACGGCGACACCTTCCTCGGGGGTGAAGACTTCGACATGAAGATCATTCATTACCTGGCCGATGAGTTCCAGAAGGAATCGGGCGTCGATGTGCGCCGCGATCCGCTGGCCATGCAGCGCCTGAAGGAAACGGCCGAGAAGGCCAAGATCGAGCTGTCCTCGAGCCAGCAGACCGA
This sequence comes from Steroidobacteraceae bacterium, assembly GCA_035300345.1. GTDB lineage: Bacteria > Pseudomonadota > Gammaproteobacteria > Steroidobacterales > Steroidobacteraceae > FEN-1191. The sequence continues at coordinate 40,421 of DATGVM010000027.1, read as the reverse complement.
CGTCAACCTGCCCTACATCACGGCCGATGCCAGCGGACCGAAGCACCTGAGCGTCAAGCTGACGCGCGCGAAGCTCGAGTCGCTGGTCGAGGACCTGGTCAAGCGCACCATCGGACCGTGCCGTACGGCGCTCAAGGATGCGGGCCTCGAGCCCTCCGCGGTGGCGGAAGTCATCCTGGTGGGCGGGCAGACCCGCATGCCGCTGGTGCAGAAATTCGTGAAGGAGATCTTCGGCAAGGAGCCGCGCAAGGACGTCAATCCCGACGAGGCGGTCGCCGTGGGCGCCGCAGTGCAGGCGGGCGTGCTGTCCGGGGAGGTCAAGGACGTGCTGCTGCTGGATGTCACGCCCCTCTCGCTCGGCATCGAGACGCTCGGTGGCGTGATGACCAAGCTCATCAACAAGAACACCACGATCCCGACCAAGGCGGCGAATGTCTTTTCAACTGCGGATGACAACCAGACCGCGGTCACCATCCACGTGCTGCAGGGCGAGCGTGAGCGTGCGCAGGACAACAAGTCACTGGGCAAGTTTGACCTGGCCGACATCCCGCCGGCGCCGCGCGGCATGCCGCAGGTCGAGGTCGCCTTCGACATCGACGCCAACGGCATCCTGCACGTATCGGCGAAGGACAAGGCCACCGGCAAGGAACAGAAGATCGTCATCAAGGCCTCCAGCGGCCTGAGCGAGGAAGAGATCAAGCGCATGGTCAGTGACGCCGAGGCGCATGCCGAGGAAGACCGGAAATTCCGTGAGCTGGTCGAGATCCGCAACCGCGGCGATGCCATGCTGCATTCGGTGGAGAAGGCGCTGAAGGATCTGGGCGAAAAGGTCAGCGGCGAAGATCGTGCCAAGGCCGAAGGGGCGCTGGCGGACCTGCGTGCGGTGCTGAAGGGCGATGATGGCGAGGTGATCGCCAAGAAGACCGAGGCGCTGGCCACGGCGGCCGCCGGCATCGCGCAGCAGGCCTACGCGGCCGGGCAGGGCGGCGCCGGCGGCGCGCCCGAAGGGCCCGCGCCGGACGCGCACGGCGCTGAAGGACCGGCGGCGGGCAAGGACAATGTGGTGGATGCCGAGTTCGAGGAAGTGACGGAGAAGGACAAGAACCGGCGCGCCTCCTGAGAATCTCCGGCTACACTCGCGCATGCCAAAAACGGATTACTACCGGCTTCTGGATGTGCCCCGCAACGCCAGCGAGGCGGACATCAAGAAGGCGTATCGCCGCCAGGCGATGAAATATCACCCGGACCGGAATCCGGGGGACAAGAGCGCGGAAGACAGTTTCAAGGAGGCCAAGGAAGCCTACGAGGTGCTCTCCGACGCCAACCGTCGCGCCATCTATGACCAGCACGGGCATGCCGGTATCGACGCCGCCCGCCAGGGCGGTGGCGGTGCGGGTTTTGGCGGCGCGGAGCAGTTCAGCGACATCTTCGGCGACGTCTTCGGCGACATTTTTGGCGGCGGCCGCCGCGGCGGTGCCCGCTCGCAGGTGTATCGGGGCGCTGATCTGCGCTACGACGTGGAACTGGACCTGGCGGAAGCGGTTTTCGGGCACACCCTGGAGATCGATCTCACCAAGCTGGTCGAGTGCGAGGTCTGCCACGGCAGTGGTGCGGCCAAGGGCAGCAGCCCGGTGCAATGCGAGACCTGTGCCGGCTCGGGGCAGGTGCGCGTCTCGCAGGGCTTCTTCACCCTGCAGCAGACCTGTCCGCAGTGCCGCGGCAGCGGGCGCATGGTTCGCAACCCCTGCGATGCCTGCCTCGGACAGGGACGGGTGCGCAAGCACAAGAAGCTCGCGGTCAAGATTCCCCGCGGGGTCGACAACGGCGATCGCGTGCGCCTGGCCAATGAAGGCGAGGCCGGGCGCAACGGCGGGCCCCCGGGCGACCTGTACGTCGAAGTGCACGTGCGCGAGCACCCGATTTTCGAACGCGACGGGGCACACCTGAGCTGCGAGGTGCCGCTGTCCTTCGCGACGGCAACCCTGGGCGGCGTGGTCGATGTGCCGACCCTGGAAGGCGAAGTGAGCCTGAAGGTGCCGCCGGAGTCGCAGTCCGGCCGAGTCTTTCGCCTGCGGGGCAAGGGCATCCAGCCGGCCCGGGGAGGCGCGCAGGGCGATCTGTTCTGCCGGGTCGTGATCGAGACGCCGGTCAAGCTGTCGACCGAGCAGCGCGAGTTGCTGCAGAAGTTCGACGAGTCGCTGCGGCACGACGGCAATCGCCACGCGCCGCGCCAGAAAAGTTTCCTGGAAGGCGTAAAGCGGTTCTTCAAGGCCGCACCGTGATCAGGCTGGTGCTGATCGGCGCGACCGGCCGCATGGGCGGCGCGCTGCTGCGCCTGCTGCCGGAATTCCCGTCACTGCGGCTGCAGGCCGCGCTCGCCGGTCCGCGCAGCGCCCGGTTGGGTCGCGATTGCGGTGAGCTGGCCGGCGTCGGAGCGCTTGGCGTGCCCGTGACGGCTGACCTGGACAGCGCGCTCAAGGACGCCGGTCTCGCCCTCAGTTTTTCAGCCGCCCAGACCGCCGGGACGGAGGCGAGCGCCTGTGCCGCGGCCGGCGTGCCGCTGCTGATGGGGACCAGCGGGCTCGTCCCGCCGGCGCAGGGTGCCTTGCAGGAGGCGGCGCGCTCGATCCCCGTCCTCATCGCCGCCAACACCAGCCTCGGCGTGGCGCTGCTGGAGGAACTGGTCCGGCGGGCGGCGGCGGTGCTGCCCGAGGATTTCGACATCCAGGTCCAGGACATTCACCATCGCGACAAGCTGGATTCACCCTCCGGTACGGCCCTGGCGCTGGGAGCCGCGGCGGCCGAAGGGCGAAAGATAGGGGCCGCACCCGGTTATGCTGCACTGCGGGGTGGGGATGTTATCGGCGAGCACGAAGTGCGATTCCTGGGACCCGGCGAGCAGCTGCGGCTCGGGCATGCTGTGACCGACCGCGCAGTTTTCGCCCGGGGTGCCCTGCGGGCCGGCTGCTGGCTGACCGCCCAAAAGCCCGGGGTTTACCGAATGGCCGACGCCCTGGAAAAATAAATTCCTGCGCGGCGGCGCGTAGATTTCACTAAGCCCATAAATCTCAAAAGGAAATCAGGCTCATTTTTGCCCAAACCCGCCCTTGGGGCGCATGGACAGGGCAGGCGGCGATCCTTAGAATTTCTCGCGTAATCCGATTGTCGGGTTAGTCCGCACAAGGCGGGGGGCGTTCCACAAGAACTCCTCCCGCTTTGTGCATATGCGCACCGAAAACACTGAGTGCCAATCCGGCGCCGAGCGCTTCGCCGGAGGGGGAAAACAGACGTGACCTCACCTGCGGTGCTGGCTCTGGCAGATGGCAGCATCTTCCGTGGCCAGTCGATCGGCGCAAGCGGCAACACCACCGGCGAAGTCGTTTTCAATACTGCCATCACGGGCTACCAGGAAATTCTCACCGACCCGTCCTACGCCCGGCAGATTGTCACCCTCACTTATCCCCACACCGGCAACACCGGCACGACGCCCGAGGACATGGAGTCCGGGCAGGTCTATGCCGCAGGCTTGGTGATTCGCGATCTGTCGATCGCCACCAGCAGCTGGCGCGCCGAGTCAACGCTCGCCGAATTCCTGCAACGCAGCCGCACGGTGGCCATCGCAGGCATCGACACGCGCCGCCTCACGCGACGCCTGCGCGAGAGTGGCGCGCAGGCCGGCTGCATCATGACCGGCGAAAAGCTCGACGAGGCGGCCGCGATCCGCGCGGCGACGCGCTTTCCGGGCCTCAAGGGCATGGATCTGGCCAAGGTGGTGAGCACGCGCGAGAGCTACCAGTGGAATGAAGGCGGCATCGATCGCAACGGGGAGCGCCCGGTGGTCCGCGCCCAGCAACGGCTCCACGTGCTGGCCTACGACTATGGCATCAAGCGCAACATTTTGCGCCTGCTCGCCGACCAGGGCTGCCGCGTCACGGTGGTGCCGGCCACGATGGGCGCCGAAGAGGTGGTGGCGCAGCGGCCGGACGGCATCTTCCTCTCGAACGGCCCGGGCGATCCCGAGCCCTGCGACTACGCGATTCGTGCCATCGGCGACCTGCTGAACACCGAAATACCCATCTTTGGAATCTGCCTGGGCCATCAACTGCTGGCCCTGGCCAGTGGCGCGCGCACGGTGAAGATGAAGTTCGGGCATCACGGCGCCAATCACCCCGTGCAGGAGCTGGCCAGCGGGCGCGTGCTGATCACCAGCCAGAACCACGGTTTCGCGGTCGACGAAGCCAGCCTGCCTGAGACTCTGGTCCCGACGCACCGTTCGCTCTTTGACGGGAGCCTGCAGGGCGTGGCGCGCACCGATCGGGTGGCCTTCAGCTTCCAGGGCCACCCTGAGGCCAGTCCCGGTCCGCACGACATGAGTCCGCTGTTCGAGGCCTTCACGCACGCCATGCTGCGGCGGCTCCAGACACAACTGCGCACCGCGCGCCTGGCGGTCCGCCGCCAGGTGGCGGAGGGCTAGAGGCCCCGCGCCGCTGCCATGCCGAAACGCACCGACATACACAGCGTCCTCATCATCGGAGCCGGGCCCATCATCATCGGGCAGGCCTGCGAGTTCGATTATTCGGGGGCCCAGGCCTGCAAGGCGCTGCGCGAGGAGGGGTATCGGGTCATCCTGGTGAATTCGAATCCGGCGACGATCATGACGGACCCGGAGATGGCCGATGCCATCTACATCGAGCCGGTCAACTGGCGCACGGTCGCGAGCATCATTGAAAAGGAGCGGCCCGATGCGCTGCTGCCGACGATGGGAGGCCAGACGGCCCTCAACACGGCCCTCGACCTGGTGCGCGAGGGCGTGCTGGACAAATTCGGTGTCGAACTCATCGCCGCCTCCCGTGCCGCCATCGACATGGCGGAGGATCGCGAGCAGTTCCGCAACGCGATGCGGGAAATCGGGCTGGCGACCCCCGATTCGCAGATTGCCCGGACTCTGGATGGGGCCATCGCGGTCCAGGCCCACTTCGGATTTCCGGTGGTCGTGCGTCCATCCTTCACGATGGGAGGAAGCGGTGGCGGCATCGCCTACAACCGCGAAGAGTTCGAGACCATCGTCACGCGCGGGCTGGAGGCCTCGCCGACCCAGGAGGTGCTGATCGAGGAATCGGTCATCGGCTGGAAAGAGTTCGAGATGGAGGTGGTGCGCGACAAGGCAGACAACTGCATCATCATCTGCTCGATCGAGAACCTCGATCCGATGGGCGTGCACACCGGCGATTCGATCACCGTGGCGCCGGCGCAGACCCTCACCGACAAGGAATACCAGCGCATGCGCGACGCCTCGATCGCGGTGCTGCGCAAGATCGGCGTCGAGACCGGGGGCTCCAATGTGCAGTTTGCGGTCAACCCGCGCGACGGGCGCCTGCTGGTGATCGAGATGAATCCGCGCGTCTCGCGCTCCTCGGCACTGGCTTCCAAGGCGACCGGGTTCCCGATCGCCAAGATCGCCGCCAAGCTCGCGGTGGGCTACACCCTGGACGAGCTGCGCAACGAGATCACCGGCGGGGCCACGCCCGCCTCCTTTGAACCGACCATCGACTACGTCGTCACGAAGCTCCCGCGCTTCACCTTCGAGAAATTCCCCGCAGCGAACAGCCGCCTGACGACACAGATGAAGTCGGTGGGCGAGGTCATGGCGATCGGCCGCACCTTCCAGGAGTCACTCCACAAGGCGTTGCGCGGCCTGGAGACCGGGCTCGACGGGCTCGATCCGATCATGATCCTGCCGCTGAGCGAGGAGGGCGCCACGCAGGTGGCCTACGAGCTGCGCGCACCGGGGGCTGACCGGCTGCTGTATGTGGCCGATGCCATGCGCGCCGGCTGGAGTCTGGGGCGCATCCAGGAGCTGACCGGGATCGATCCCTGGTTCCTGGCCCAGATTGCGGACCTGATCGCCGAGGAAACGCAGCTGCGGCGCGAGGGGGAGAAGGCCCTCAACGCGGAGCGGCTGCGGGCCGTGAAGCGCAAGGGCTTTTCCGATCGCCGGCTGGCGACCCTGACGCTCAGCAACGAGCAGCAGATCCGCAACCGCCGGCGAGAGCTGGGTGTCCTGCCGGTCTACAAGCGAGTCGACACCTGCGCCGCGGAATTCGGCACGGCGACCGCCTACCTGTATTCCACCTACGAAGAGGAGTGCGAGGCCGCTCCCAGCGACAAGCGCAAGATCATGATCCTGGGCGGCGGCCCGAATCGGATCGGCCAGGGCATCGAATTCGACTACTGCTGCGTGCACGCGGCCCTGGCGCTGCGCGAGGATGGCTTCGAGACCATCATGGTCAACTGCAACCCGGAGACGGTATCCACCGACTACGACACCTCGGACCGTCTGTATTTCGAGCCCCTGACGCTGGAAGACGTCCTCGAAGTCATCCACAAGGAGCGGCCCGAGGGGGTGATCGTGCAGTTCGGTGGCCAGACGCCGCTGAAGCTGGCGCGCGCGCTGGAAGCCGCCGGCGCTCCGATCATCGGTACGACTCCCGATTCGATCGACATCGCCGAAGACCGTGAACGCTTCCAGCAGCTGGTGAAGCGGGTGGGGCTGCGCCAGCCGGCCAATGCCACCGCCCGCAACGAGGAGCAGGCCGTGGTGCTGGCACGCGAGGTGGGATACCCCCTGGTGGTGCGGCCCTCCTATGTGCTCGGCGGGCGCGCCATGGAGATCGTATTCAACGAGGGCGACCTGCGCTCCTACGTGAATAATGCCGTGCGGGTGTCCAACGACAGCCCGGTGCTGCTGGACCGCTTTCTGGACGTCGCCATCGAAGTGGACGTCGACGCCGTGTGCGACGGCGCCGATGTGCTGATCGGCGGCATCATGGAGCACGTCGAACAGGCTGGTGTGCACTCCGGCGACTCGAGCTGCTCGCTGCCGCCGATCAGCCTCTCGCCCCAGATCCAGCAGGAGCTGCGTGAGCAGACCCGCCGGCTGGCGCGCGCACTCCAGGTCGTGGGGCTGATGAACATCCAGTTCGCCATCCAGAATGGCACCATCTACGTACTGGAGGTCAATCCGCGCGCCTCGCGCACCGTGCCCTTCGTGGGCAAGGCCACGGGCGTGCAGATCGCAAAGATCGCCGCCCGGGTGATGACGGGAAGGACCCTGCGCGAGCTGGGGACACTGGAGGAGCGCGTGCCGCCGTATTACTCCGTCAAGGAGGCGGTGTTCCCGTTCAACAAGTTCCCCGAGGCCGATCCGATCCTGGGGCCGGAGATGAAATCGACCGGCGAGGTCATGGGCACCGGCCGCACCTTTGGCGAGGCCTACGCCAAGAGCCAGTCCGCCTCGGGCGTGGTCCTGCCGCGGAGCGGGGTCTGCCTCATCAGCGTGCGCGAGCGCGACAAGGCCGGGATCGTGCCGCTGGCGCAGCGCCTGCAGGCGCGCGGCTTTGAAATCGTGGCCACCACGGGCACCGCCACCACGCTCCAGGCCGCCGGGGTCGAATGCCGGCGCGTCAACAAGGTGCGCGAAGGCCGTCCGCATATCGTCGACATGATCAAGAATGACGAGATCGACCTGATCGTGAACACGACCGAAGGCAAGCAGGCGATCCTGGAGTCCAACTCCATCCGGCGCGAGGCCGTGCACCGGCGCGTCACCTATTACACGACCCTCGCAGCCGCGCTGGCCACCTGCGAGGCGCTCGACCACATCGATGAGGTCGAAGTGAACAGCCTGCAGGACCTGCACCGCGAGGCGCTCGGATGACGCGCTCCCCGATGACGCTGCGGGGTGCCGAGTTGCTGCGCACGGAACTCAAGCAGCTGAAGTCCACCGACCGGCCGCGCGTGATCAAGGCGATCGCGGACGCGCGGGCGCACGGCGATCTGTCGGAGAATGCCGAATATCACGCCGCGCGCGAGCAGCAGGGCTTCATCGAGGGGCGCATCAAGGAAATCGAGACGCGCCTGGCGACCGCCGAGATCATCGACGTGGCACAGCTCCCGCCGAGCGATCGGGTGGTGTTCGGGGCGAGTGTCGATCTGGAGGACCAGGACGACGGCATCGTGGTGAGCTACCAGATCGTCGGCCCTGACGAGGCGGACATCCGCGCCGGGCGCATCTCCATAGCCTCCCCGATCGCGCGCGCGCTCATTGCGCGCCGGGTCGGCGATGTGGTGGAGGTCACCACGCCCGGACGCACGCGCAGCTACCAGATCAATGCGGTGCGCTACACCTGAACGGGAGGCGTCAAGCGCGCGCGGCCTTAAGGGTCCGGCAGCACCAGGCGCGGCACCGGCGTCGCGGCGCGGTACAGGACCGCCACATGGCCGATGCGCCGCACCAGCACGCAGGCACAGCGCTGCACCAGCTCCGTCAGCCGCTCTTCGCGCTGGTCGCGATCGGCGGCACGCACCCGCACCTTGATCAATTCGTGGGTGCGCAGTGCCTGCAGGGTCTCGGCCACCACATTGTCCGTCAGGCCCTTCTGTCCGAGCAGGATCACGGGCTTCAGGACATGCGCCTTGCCGCGCAGGTAACGGAGCTGTTTTTCGCTGAGCGCCATGCGCGCGATTATCCACGATTGCGGACCTGCGCCGCGCTCGCCGCATGAGCCGCCGGACACCCAGCAGCAGCCGCTGGCTGCAAGAGCATTTCTCCGACCCCTACGTGCGCCGGGCGCAGGCGGAGGGGTGGCGATCGCGCGCGGTCTACAAGCTGGAGGAGGCCGACCGGCGCGAGGGGCTGCTGCGCCGGGGGCTGACGGTGCTCGATCTTGGCGCCGTGCCGGGCGCCTGGAGCCAGTACGCGAGCGGCAAGGTGGGGCCGAAGGGCAAGGTCATCGCCAGCGATATCCTGCCGATGGAGGCCCTGGCCGGCGTGGAATTCGTGCAGGGCGACTTCCGGGATGAGCCGGTGTATAGCCGGCTGCTGGCCCTGGCCGGCGAGCGCGCGGTGGATGTCCTGCTCTCCGATATGGCACCGAATCTGAGCGGCATGGATGTGATCGATCAGCCGCGCGCCATGCATCTGGCGGAGCTGGCGCTGGAGATGGCCGGCCGAGTATTGAAACCGGGGGGCGGAGCCCTCATCAAGGTCTTTCAGGGCAGCGGCTTCCAGGAGCTGACCGTTGCCGCGCGCCGACAATTCAAGACCGTGAGGTTTCTCAAGCCCGCCGCCTCCCGGGCACGCAGCGCGGAGATCTACTTGCTGGCCAATAGCTTGCGACTGGTGTAGCGTGATCCGACTGGAGTCCTAAGAATTGAACGACACGATCAAGAACATCCTGCTGTGGGCGGTCATCGCGCTGGTCCTGGTCGCGGTGCTCACCAAGTTCGCGCCGGCCACCGGCGAGCCCGAGAAGGTGACTTACTCCTCCTTCATCACCGAGGTCCATAACGGCCGGGTCGACAGCGTGGTGCTGCAGGGCGACACCATCTATGGGGTGCGCAAGGACAAGACCAAATTCGAGGCCTACAACCCGGAGACCGACAACACCGCGCTCATCGGCGATCTGAGCAAGTCCAACGTGGGCATCGAGGGCCGGCCGCCGCCACCGCCGAGCTTCTGGGCCCAGTTGCTGCTGCAGATGGCCCCGGCCCTGGTGCTGATCCTGGTGTTCGTCTACATGCTGCGGCAGATGCAGGGTGCGGGCGGCGGTCGCGGGGCCATGAGCTTTGGCAAGAGCCGGGCGCGGCTCCTTGGGGAAGACCAGGTCAACGTCACTTTCGCCGATGTCGCGGGAGTCGATGAAGCCAAGCAGGAAGTGAGCGAGATCGTCGATTTTCTCAAGGACCCGGGCAAGTTCCAGAAGCTCGGGGGCAAGATCCCCAAGGGCGTGCTGATGGTCGGCAACCCCGGCACCGGCAAGACGCTGCTGGCCCGTGCCATCGCCGGTGAGGCCAAGGTGCCCTTCTTCACCATCTCGGGCTCCGATTTCGTGGAGATGTTCGTGGGCGTCGGCGCCTCGCGCGTGCGCGACATGTTCGAGCAGGCCAAGAAGCACGCCCCCTGCATCATATTCATCGATGAAATCGACGCCGTGGGCCGCCACCGCGGGGCGGGCCTGGGCGGTGGGCATGACGAGCGCGAACAGACGCTCAACCAGCTGCTGGTCGAGATGGATGGCTTCGAGGGCAATGAGGGCATCATCGTGATTGCCGCCACCAATCGCCCCGACGTGCTGGACCCGGCCCTGCTGCGTCCGGGCCGATTCGATCGCCAGGTGATCGTGCCGCTGCCGGACGTGCGCGGGCGCGAGCAGATCCTGCGGGTGCACATGCGCAAGCTCCCGTTGGCCGACGACGTCAAGCCGGCCCTGATCGCGCGCGGCACGCCCGGCTTTTCCGGCGCCGATCTGGCGAACCTGGCGAACGAGGCGGCGCTGTTCGCAGCGCGTGCCAACCGCAAGGTCGTGTCGATGTCGGAATTCGAGCGTGCCAAGGACAAGATCTACATGGGCGCGGAACGTCGCTCCCTGGTGATGTCCGATCACGAAAAGAAGATGACCGCCTACCACGAAGCCGGCCACGCGATCGTGGGCTGGATCGTGCCGGAGCATGATCCGGTCTACAAGGTCACGATCATCCCGCGCGGTCGGGCGCTGGGCCTGACCTGGTATCTTCCCGAGGGTGATCGCTACAGCACCAACCGGCGCCAGCTGGAGAGCCGCATTGCCTCGATGTTCGGCGGCCGCGTTGCCGAGGAACTGATCTTCGGGGCGGACGGCGTCACCACGGGCGCCTCCAATGACATTGAGCGGGCCACGGAGCTGGCGCGCAACATGGTCACCAAGTGGGGCCTCTCCGATCGGCTGGGGCCGCTGACCTATGCCGAGGACGAGGGCGAAGTCTTCCTGGGCCGCAGCGTTACGCAGCACAAGAAGGTGTCAGAGAAGACCGCGCACGAGATCGAGGAGGAAGTGCGCCGTGTCATCGACACCAACTACGGTCACGCGCGCGAGATCCTGCAGACCAACCTGGATAAGCTCCACGCGATGGCGAATGCCCTGATCAAGTTCGAAACCATCGATGAGGGGCAGATCAAGGACATCATGGCCGGCCGCGAGCCCAAGCCCCCCGAGGGCTGGGATGACGCCAACGGTGGCGGCAACGGCGGCAAGCCGGTGCCGGCCGAGAACCCCGAGCGAGCCAACGCGCCCATCGGGAACCCGGCGGGCCAGCACTGAAGAACGGTCCCATCCCGGGCCGCCAGATACTGCGGCACGCGCGCGGCGAGCTCGATCTTGCAACGCCGGTGGTCATGGGCGTGCTCAATGTCACGCCCGATTCCTTCTCCGACGGCGGCCGGTTCCTCGAGCCCGGCAGGGCCCTCGAGCATGCGCAGCGCATGATCGAGGCCGGCGCCGCGATTGTCGACATTGGCGGGGAGTCCACGCGTCCAGGGGCATTGCCCGTTTCAGTAGACGAAGAGCTGCGGCGGGTCATTCCCGTGGTGCGGGCGCTCACCGCCACGACCGCGACACTGATCTCGGTGGACACCAGCCGGCCGGAGGTCATCGAGCAGGCGGTGGCGGCGGGTGCCGGGATGGTCAATGACGTGCGCGCGCTGCAACGGCCCGGAGCCATGCAGGCCGTAGCGCGCAGCGGCGCGGCGGCCTGCCTGATGCACATGCGCGGTGAGCCCGAGACCATGCAGCTGTCGGTGCATTTCCAGGATGTCGTCACCGAAGTGCGCGCGATGCTGGCCGCGCGCCTGGCCAGCTGCGTGGCCGCCGGCGTGGAGCCGGAACGGCTATGCCTGGACCCCGGGTTCGGCTTTGGCAAGCTTCCGGTCCATAATCTGGAGCTGTTGCGCGAACTCGGTGCGCTGCTCGATCTGGGGCGGCCGCTGCTCGTTGGGTTGTCGCGCAAGTCCTGGCTCAAGACACTGACCGGGCGGGACAGTGGCGAGCGCCTGGCCGGGAGCCTGGCGCTGGCGACGGTGGCGGTGCTCAATGGCGCGCTGATCGTGCGGGCGCACGATGTGGCCGAGACGGTGGATGCCGTGCGCACGGCCGCGGCGCTGAGAAACTGAAGGACAGCAGCTTGGCAAGGGTTTACTTCGGCACGGATGGCATTCGCGGGCGCGTTGGCGAGCATCCCATGACCGTCGATTTCGCGCTGCGCCTGGCGAGCGCGGCGGCGCGCGTGCTGGTGCCCCGGGGTGGGAGCGTGCTGATCGGGAAGGACACCCGGCTGTCGGGCTACATGTTCGAATCGGCCCTGGAAGCCGGGTTCGTGGCGGCGGGCGTGAACGTGATGATGATGGGTCCGCTGCCCACGCCGGGCATCGCCTACATGACGCAGCGCCTCGGCTGCAATCTCGGCGTGGTGATCAGCGCCTCCCACAATCCGTTTGAGGACAACGGGATCAAATTTTTCGACAGCAACGGCGGCAAGCTCTCGGACGAACTGGAGGAGCAGATCGAGACCGAACTGGCCGGGGAGCCGCTGACCCGTACGTCCGGTGAACTCGGCCGGGCGCGCCGTGTGGACGCCTCGCGCAATCTTTACCAGGAGTTTTGCCGCAGCACCCTGCCGCCCGGCATCGACCTGGCGGGCCTCAAGATCGTGGTCGATTGCGCGAACGGTGCGGCCTACAAGGTCGCGCCGCGCACGCTCGCGGACCTCGGGGCGGAGATCGTGCCCATCGGCTCCACGCCGAACGGCCGGAACATCAATGTCGGCTGCGGCTCCACGGCTCCCGAGCTGCTGCAGCTGACCGTGCCGGGCGTACACGCGCATGCCGGCATTGCCCTGGACGGCGACGGCGATCGCCTGCTGATGGTCGATCACCTGGGGCGCATCGTCGATGGCGACCAGCTGATCTACGTGATTGCCAGCGCGCGTCACGCGCGCGGCGAGCTCCCGGGTCCGGTGGTCGGGACACTGATGAGCAACCTCGGGCTCGAACTGGCGCTGCAGCGCCAGGGCATCGCCTTCGAGCGCGCAGCGGTCGGTGACCGGTATGTGCTGGCGCGCCTGCGCGAGACCGGCGGGATCCTCGGCGGGGAGACCTCAGGCCACATCCTCTGCCTCGACCGGACGACAACCGGCGATGGGCTGGTCAGCGCCTTGCAGGTGCTCGCCATCATGCAGCAGGAGCGCAAGCCGCTTGCCGAGCTCGCGGCCGGCATGACACGCCTGCCGCAGGTCATGCTCAACGTGCGCGTGACGCAGCGTTTTGACCCGATGGGTGTGCCGGCGATTGCCACGCTGCTGCGGGAACTGGCGGCCCAGCTGGGGCAGAGCGGGCGCATCGTGCTCAGGCCCTCGGGCACCGAACCGCTGATCCGCGTTATGGTCGAAGCGCAGGAAGAGCCCGCAGCGCGGCAGTGCGCCGAGCGCCTGGCCGAGGCGGTTCGCAACGCCCTCTGACGGCGTTGCACTGGACCGGGGGCGTGGCTATCATCGCGCGCCCCAAACCGGGGCCTGACGCCTGGGGCCAGATTCATGCGACGGAAAATCGTAGCCGGCAACTGGAAAATGCACGGCTCGCGCGCGGCGAATGCGCCCCTGATCGAGGCGATCGTCGCAGGCGTCACCAGCGAACGGATGATCTGTGTGATCTGCCCGCCGCACGTCTATCTGCATGATACCTGGCGTGTGCTGCGCGGCGGCGCCGTGGCGCTGGGGGCCCAGGACCTGTGCGCCGAGGCCGTCGGCGCCTATACCGGGGAAATCTCCGGCGCCATGCTCAAGGACGTGGGCTGCACCTACACACTCGTCGGCCATTCCGAGCGGCGCACCCTGTTTGGGGAGAGCAGCGCGCTGGTGGCCCGCAAGTTTGCCGCGGCCCTGAGCGCCGGTCTGGTCCCGATCCTCTGCGTCGGGGAGCAGCTCTCCGAGCGCGAGGCCGGACGCACCGAAGCGATCGTCGGCGCGCAGCTGGAGGCGGTCACGCAGCTCAGCGGCGTCCAGGCCCTGGGCGGTGCCGTCATCGCCTATGAGCCGGTCTGGGCCATCGGCACCGGCCGCACGGCGACTCCGGAGCAGGCGCAGGAAGTGCATGCCTTCATACGCCAGCGTGTCGCGGCGGAGGATGCTAAAATCGCGGCGGGGCTGCGTATCCTGTATGGCGGCAGTGTCAAGGCGGGAAATGCGCGGGAGATATTCGCCATGCCCGACGTCGATGGCGGGCTGATCGGCGGCGCCTCGCTCAAGGCCGATGAATTTCTGGCAATCGCCGCTGCGGCGTAGCGGCCAAGACAATTAAGGTTCACCAGTAACATGTTGCACACTACTTTAATGGTCATCCACTTCTTTACGGCGGTCAGCATCGTGCTGCTCGTGCTCCTGCAGCGCGGCAAAGGTGCGGACGCCGGGGCTGGCTTTGGAGCCGGAGCCTCCGGCACCGTCTTCGGGGCACGCGGCGCAGGCACGGCCCTGTCGCGCACCACGGCGATCCTGGCCGGTGTCTTCATGATCACGAGTCTGTCGCTGACCTATGTGGGATCGCGCACCGCCGCGCCGCCCTCGACGGTGCTGGAGCGCCTGTCGCAGCAGCCCGCGAATCCGCCCGTGAGCAACACGCCGGCACCGAGCAGTGCACCGGCGCCGATCAGTGCGCCGACGCCGAGCAGTGCACCAGCGCCCGCCGCGGCCGGCACCGCCACGCCGGCCGTGCCCGCCAAGCCCGCTCAGTAGGCGCGGGACCTCGGGTCTTACGAGCCTTTGCCGACGTGGTGGAACTGGTAGACACACTAGCTTGAGGGGCTAGCGCCGCAAGGTGTGGGAGTTCGAATCTCCCCGTCGGCACCAATTCTCTCGTAGAATTGCCGCAATGCAGGGGCGGATGGGCGACCGTCCGCCCTTTCTGACGCTCAGGTGGCAGGGGATGCTCGAGAACTATCTTCCGGTACTGATCTTTCTGACCCTGGCGACGCTGCTCGCGGCGGTGTTACTGGGCCTCGGCGCCATCTTCGGTCGTCTTGGCGCCCGCTATCGCAACGATGCCCAGAAGCTCTCGGCCTATGAATGCGGCTTCGAGGCCTTCGAAGACAACCGGGGCCGCTTCGACGTGCGCTACTACCTGGTCGCCATCCTGTTCATCGTCTTCGATCTGGAGATCGCGTTCCTGTTCCCCTGGGCGGTTTCGCTGAACGCCACCGGCCGCTTCGGGCTCGGCGTCATGGGCATCTTCCTGGCCGTGCTGGTGGTCGGATTCATCTACGAATGGAAGAAAGGAGCGCTGGAGTGGGACTAGACGCCCAGATCGCCGCCGAGCACTACGCGCAGCGGGGCTTTGTCACCACCCAGCTCGACAGCCTGGTGAGCTGGGCGCGCACCGGGTCGCTCTGGCCCATGACTTTCGGCCTGGCATGCTGTGCGGTTGAAATGATGCACGCGGGCGCGTCGCGCTATGACCTGGACCGCTTTGGTGTCGTATTCCGGCCCAGTCCCCGCCAGTCGGATGTGATGATCGTCGCCGGAACGCTGGTCAACAAGATGGCGCCCGCACTGCGCAAAGTCTATGACCAGATGCCCGAGCCACGCTGGGTGATATCGATGGGCTCCTGCGCCAACGGCGGGGGCTATTACCATTATTCCTACGCCGTGGTGCGTGGCTGCGATCGCATCGTCCCGGTGGACGTGTATGTGCCGGGCTGCCCACCCACGGCGGAAGCGCTGCTGTACGGCATCATCCAGCTGCAGCGCAAGATCGACCGTCACGGTGGCGCCGGTGCGGCGGCCTGAGGCCGGTCCATTCGTATGAGTGCGGCAAGCGACAGCCTGGGCAATGAGCTGCGCCTGGTCTGTGGTGAGCGCCTGGTATTGCACACCTCTGCGAACGGTGAAATCACCGCCGAGGTGCCCACCGCCGAACTGCTCGCCGTCGCGCTGCAGCTGCGCGATGCGCCCAGTCTGAAATTCGAGCTGCTGGCCGACGTCGCGGGCGTCGACTATCTTGATTACGGCCGCAGCGAATGGCAGACCGAGCAGGCGAGCGGCAGCGGCTTCAGCCGCGGAGTCAATGAGGCCGCGGGGCACACGCTGCGTGACCAGCGCCGCTTTGCCGTGGTGTACCAGCTGCTGTCGCTCACCCACAACCGGCGCCTGCGATTGCGTGCCTGGTGCGAGGGCGAAGAAGATCCGGCGGTCGATTCGGTGACCGGCATCTGGGCCAGCGCCAACTGGTTCGAACGCGAAGCCTTCGACCTGTTCGGGATCCTGTTCCGCAACCATCCGGATCTGCGCCGATTGCTGACCGACTATGGGTTCATCGGCCACCCGTTCCGCAAGGACTTCCCGCTGATCGGCAACGTGGAGGTGCGCTACGACGCCGAGCGCAAGCGGGTGGTGTACGAACCGGTGTCGATCGAGCCGCGTACGCTGGTGCCGCGCGTCATCCGCCACGACAACCGCTACGAGGAGGCGCTCAAGAGCGTCCCGGCCGGAGGCGCGCGTGGCTGAGCTGCGCAACCTGACCATGAATTTCGGGCCGCAGCACCCGGCTGCGCACGGGGTGCTGCGCCTGGTGCTGGAGATGGACGGCGAAGTGATCCAGAAGGCCGACCCGCACATCGGCCTGTTGCACCGGGGGACGGAGAAACTGGCCGAGTCCAAGCCCTTCAACCAGTCGATCGGCTACATGGACCGGCTCGACTACGTCTCCATGATGTGCAACGAGCACGCCTATGTGCTCGCCATCGAAAACCTGCTCGGAATCCGGCCGCCGCCGCGCGCGCAGTACATCCGCGTGATGTTCGATGAGATCACCCGCATCCTCAATCACCTGATGTGGCTCGGGGCCCATGGACTCGACATCGGCGCCATGACCATTTTTCTGTTCTGCTTCCGCGAGCGCGAGGACCTGATGGACTGCTACGAAGCCGTCTCCGGCACGCGCATGCACGCCACCTATTACCGGCCGGGCGGCGTGCACCGTGACCTGCCGGATGCGATGCCGCGCTACCAGGCTTCGCGCTGGCGTTCGCAGTCGGACGCCGACCGCCTCAATGCGGCGCGCGCCGGATCGCTGCTGGATTTCATCGAGGACTTCACCCGCCGTTTCCCGGCCTGTGTGGACGAGTACGAAACGCTGCTCACGGACAACCGCATCTGGAAGCAGCGTACGGTCAACATCGGTGTCGTGAGCCCGGAGCGGGCGGTACAGTTGGGTTTCACAGGCCCGATGCTGCGCGGTTCGGGCGTCGAGTGGGACCTGCGCAAGAAACAGCCCTACGAGGTCTACGCCGCGATGGATTTCGACATCCCCGTGGGCCGCAACGGCGATTGCTACGACCGCTACCTGGTGCGGGTCGAGGAGATGCGGCAGGCCAATCGCATCATCCAGCAGTGCGTGGCCTGGCTGCGCGCCAATCCAGGACCGATCATCGTGGAGGATCGCAAGGTGCGCGCGCCACGGCGCGAGGAGATGAAAGGCGACATGGAATCGCTCATCCATCACTTCAAATTCATGACCGAGGGCTACTGCGTGCCCGAAGGCGAGAGTTACGCCGCGGTCGAGGCGCCCAAGGGCGAGTTCGGCGTCTACCTGGTCTCCGACGGCGCCAACAAGCCCTACCGGCTCAAGTGCCGGGCGCCAGGTTTCGCCCATCTCGCGGCGCTCAGCGAGATGGTCGAGGGCCATATGCTGGCCGATGTGGTCGCGGTCATCGGCACGCAGGATGTCGTGTTCGGGGAGATCGATCGCTGATGAACGCGCCAGCCGTTCCCGAAGTACGCTTGAGCGAGGCCACGCGCCGCGAGATCGATCAGTGGGTGGCGCGCTTTCCGCCGGGCCGCCAGCGCTCGGCGGTGCTCTCGGCGCTGCGTGCAGCGCAGGAGCAGAATCACGGCTACCTGACTCCGGTGCTGATGGACGCGGTCGCGGCGTACCTGCAGTTGCCGCCCATCCAGGTCTACGAGGCGGCCAGCTTCTATTCCATGTTCGAGACCCACCCCTGCGGCCGTCATCATGTGAGCATCTGTACGAACATCTCCTGCATGCTGCGGGGAGGCGAGGAACTCGTCGCGCACGTCGAGCAGCGCTTAGGGGTCCGCCAGGGCGAGAGTACCGCCGATGGCCGCATCTTTCTCAAGCGCGAGGAGGAATGCCTGGCCGCCTGCACCGGTGCGCCGATGATGATGGTCGATCACGTCTACCACGAGAACCTGACCCCTGAGCGGGTCGACCAGATTCTCGACGCGCTGAAATAGCAGGATATCCGGAAACTAAGCATGGGTGCATGGGACGACAAGCTGAACCTGGTGTGCTTCGAGCCGCTCGCACTCGCACACTCCTGGACGCTTCCGGTCTACCAGGGAATCGGGGGCTATGAGGCCTGGAGGAAAATCCTGGCCGAGAAGACGCCGCGCGAGCAGATCATCGATGCCGTGAAGGCCTCCGGACTGCGTGGCCGCGGTGGCGCGGCCTTTCCCATGGGCGTGAAGTGGAGCTTCATGCCGCGCAATGCGCCAATGCAGAAGTACGCGGTCTGCAATTCGGACGAGAGCGAGCCGGGCACCTGCCACGATCGGGACATCCTGCGCTACAACCCGCACGCGCTGATCGAGGGCATGGCGATAGGCGGCTACGCCATGGGCGCCACGGTCGGCTACAACTACATCCGCGGCGAGTTCCTCGGCGAGCCAGTGCCGCGTTTCGAGGCGGCGCTCAAGGAAGCCTACGCCGCCGGGCTCCTGGGCAAGAACATCCTGGGCTCCGGAGTGGCCTTCGATCTGTACACCTTCGTCGGTGCCGGCGCCTATATCTGCGGAGAAGAAACCGCGCTGCTCGATTCGCTCGAGGGCAAGCAGGGCAAGCCGCGCTTCAAACCGCCGTTCCCGGCCGCCTTCGGGCTCTATGGCATGCCCACCACGATCAACAACTGCCAGAGCTTCGCCTCGGTGCCGACCATCATGCGCAAGGGCCCGGGCTGGTTCGCCGGCCTCGGGCCGCAGAATTCGGGCGGCACGAATATCTTTTCGGTCTCCGGGCACGTCAATCGGCCGGGCAATTTCGAGGTGCCGCTCGGCATCCCTTTTGCCGAGCTGCTCGACATGGCCGGCGGCATCTGGAAGGCACGCCACATCAAGGCGGTCATTCCCGGCGGCTCATCGGTGCCGGTGGTCCCGGGCGAGATCATGATGAAGACGAACATGGACTACGACTCGCTGAAAGCCGCCGGATCCAGCGTCGGTTCGGCCGCCGTGATCGTCATGGATGAAACCACCTGCATGGTGCGGGCGCTCGAGCGCCTGTCGCGCTTCTACATGGCCGAGTCCTGCGGCCAATGCACCCCCTGCCGCGAGGGCACCGGCTGGCTGAATCGCACCCTGGTGCGCATCCTGGCCGGGCAGGGGAACCGCGAGCACCTGGGGCTTCTCCTCGATGTGGCCAACCGCATCGAGGGGCACACCATCTGTGCGCTGGGCGACGCGGCGGCCTGGCCGGTGCAGAGCTTCCTGAAGCACTATCGCCACGAATTCGAATACATGATCGATCATGGCGGGCGCAGCATCGTCGGCGCTGCGCAGCAGGCGGCGGCGTGAGCGCCGAGTTCGTCAACGTCGAGGTGAACGGAGTGGCCGTCAAGGCGCCGAAGGGCGCGATGATCATCCGGGTCACCGACGCCAACGGCGCCTATGTGCCGCGCTTCTGCTACCACGACAAGCTGCCCATCGCCGCCAATTGCCGCATGTGCCTGGTCGAGGTCGAGAAGGTGCCGAAGCCGCTCCCGGCCTGCGCCACGCCGGTCACGGAAGGCATGAAGATCTTCACGCGCTCGCCCAGGGCGATCGCGGCGCAGAAAGCGACGATGGAGTTCCTGCTGATCAACCACCCGCTCGACTGCCCGATCTGCGATCAGGGCGGAGAGTGCGAACTGCAGGACCTGGCGGTGGGTTTTGGCCGCGACATCTCGCGCTACACCGAGCAGAAGCGGGTGGTGGTGGACCAGAACCTGGGGCCCCTGGTCTCGACCGACATGACCCGCTGCATCCTCTGCACGCGCTGCGTGCGCTTCGGCCAGGATATCGCCGGGCTGCAGGAGCTCGGCACCACGGGCCGTGGCGAGCACATGCAGATCGGCACCTACATCGAGCGCAGCGTCGATCACGAGCTGTCGGGCAACATCATCGATCTGTGCCCGGTCGGCGCGCTCAACAGCAAGCCGTTCCGGTTTCGTGCGCGCGCCTGGGAGATGACCCAGCATGCGCTGGTCTCGGCGCATGACGGGTTTGGCACCCGCCTCTACGGTCATGTGCTGCGCGGCCGGCTGATGCGGGTCGTACCGCAGCCCTGCGAGGAGATCAACGAGACCTGGATCCCGGACCGCGACCGTTACAGCTATGAGGGCCTCTACAGCGAAGATCGCCTGACGGCGCCGCGGGTGCGCGGGAGCGATGGCAGCTGGCAGGAGACAGACTGGGACACGGCGCTGACGGCGATGGCCGAGGGCCTCAAGGGCGCGGCCGCGCAGGGCGGGGGAGTGCCGCCCGGGTTCCTGGCGCAACCCTCGAGCACGCTCGAGGAACTGTATCTGCTGGCGCGGATCGCCCAGGTCTGCCGGAGCGCCAATATCGATCACCGCCTGCGGCAACGCGATTTTCGCGACCAGGAATCCGATGCGGGCGCGCCCGGACTGGGGCAGCCTCTGGCCGAGGTAGACGCCCTGGACGCCCTGTTCATCGTGGGCTCCAACCTGCGCGCCGAGCTGCCGATGCTGGCGCATCGGGTACGAAAAGCGGCGCTGCGGGGGGCGCGCATCAGCCTGCTGAACCCTGAGAATTTCACCCATCTGTTTCCGGTCGAGACTGCACTGTGCGCCAGTCCGGCCCAGATGGTGCGCGAGCTCGGTGGGGTACTCTTGGCCGCCGTAGAGGCGGATGCGCAGGTCCTGCCCGAGCCGCTGGTCCGGCTGCTCGCCGGCGCGAGCGCCACCGATTCGCACCGCGCCATCGCCCGATCGCTCATCACCGGGCGCCGCGCGATTTGGCTGGGGGCGCTGGCTTCACGCCACTACGCCTACGCGGAACTGCGGCAGCTGGCGCGCGAGCTGGCGCGGATCACCGGCGCCAAACTGGGCGAGCTCCTCGAGGGCGCAAATGCCGTCGGGGCCTACCACGCCGGCTGCCTGCCCCATCGCGAGCGGGCGGGCCGGGTGCGGGCCCGGCCGGGACTCAGTGCGCGGCAGATGCTGGAACGGCCGCTGCCCGGGTACCTGCTGCTCGGAACAGAACCCTGGGCCGACAGCCTGGAGCCCCTGGCCTTCGATACCCTGGAGCGCGCGGGCTTCGTGGGCGCGATCAATACGCACGTATCGGCGCAGCTGCTGCAGGTCGCCAGCGTGCTGCTGCCCGCCGCGGCCTTTGCCGAGACCGCGGGCACATTCGTCAACCTCGAGGGCCGCTGGCAGAGCTTCAGCGGTGCGGCGCTGCCGCCGGGAGCGGCGCGCCCCGCGTGGAAGATCCTGCGCGTGCTGGGCAACCTCCTGCAGGTGCCCGACTGCGACTATCAATCCTCTGAGCAGGTGCGCGACGAACTGCGCGCGGCCGTCGACGCGGCGCCGCAGCTGCACCACGCGTCCCAGTCCGCGCTGTCGGTGGCGTCCGCGGTGGAGTCGCTCCGCGATGTGCCGATGTACCAGATCGACGCGCTGCTGCGCCGCGCGCCCTCACTGCAGGCGACGCGCATTGCACAGGCTGGTGCGGGGGAGTATCGCTCGTGAGCGCTCCGCCAGTGATCGCGCATCTGTGGCAGTCGCTCCCGGCCTACGCCCACTCGACGCTCATCATCGCGGCCCTGTGCATCGTGCTCATTCTCAGCGTCGCCTACCTGACCCTTTGGGAGCGCAAGCTCATCGGCTGGATGCAGATGCGCCGAGGCCCGAACCGCGTGCGCCTGTTCGGGATTCCGCACACCGAGTACATCGGCCAGCCCTTCGCCGATGTCGTCAAGCTCCTGATCAAGGAAATCGTGGTACCGGCGCGCTCGAACAAGGTGCTGTTCCGGCTGGCACCCGCGCTCACCCTGATTCCCGCCTTTGCCGCCTGGGCGGTCATTCCGGTGGCGCCGGGATACGCGATCGCCAATGTCGATGCGGGCGTCCTGTATTACCTGTCCCTGACTTCGGTCGGCGTGTACGGGGTCATCCTCGCCGGCTGGGCCTCGAACTCGAAATACGCCTTCCTCGGGGCCATGCGCTCCGCGGCCCAGGTGGTGGCTTACGAGATCGCCATGGGCTTTGCGCTGGTGGGGGTGCTGATGGCGGCGGGGAGCCTGAATCTGGGCACCATCGTCGAGCATCAGCGGGGCGCACCGCTGCACTGGAACGTCGTCTGGCTGTTCCCGCTGTTCCTGGTGTATTTCATCGCCGGCGTGGCGGAGACCAACCGGGCGCCCTTCGACGTCGCGGAAGGGGAGTCCGAAATCGTCGCCGGCTTCCATGTCGAATATTCCGGGATCGGTTTCGCGCTGTTCTTCCTGGCCGAATACGCCAACATGATCCTGATTGCAGCGCTGACCGCGGTGTTTTTTCTCGGCGGCTGGCTGAGCCCACTCGATGGCTACCTCGGCGCGGGCAGTGCGCTGCGCCGCCTGCCGCTGCTGGGGCTGATGCTCGGCGACGGCACCCACTGGCTGGCGCTGAAGATCTTCCTGCTGCTGTGCGTGTTCCTGTGGCTGCGGGCGACCTTCCCGCGCTACCGCTACGATCAGATCATGCGGCTCGGCTGGAAGGTGCTGATCCCGATCACCCTGGTGTGGATCACCGCCGAGTCCGTATTTGCCTGGTTTCACCTCGGACCGTGGCGCTCTTGAGGGCCGGACTCATGTCACTGACAAACACCATCAAGACCTTCACGCTCTGGGAGCTGCTCAGGGGCCTGGGGGTGACGCTGCGTTCCCTGTTCCGGCGCAAGATCACCATCAATTACCCGGAGGAGAAGACGCCCCAGTCGGTGCGCTTCCGCGGCCTGCACGCGCTGCGCCGCTATCCGAACGGCGAGGAACGCTGCATCGCCTGCAAGCTTTGTGAGGCGGTGTGCCCGGCGCTGGCGATCACCATCGATTCCGACGTCGCCGTCGACGGGACGCGCCGCACGACGCGCTATGACATCGACCTGTTCAAGTGCATCTACTGCGGCTTCTGCGAGGAGGCCTGCCCGGTGGACGCCATCGTCGAGACGCGCATCCACGAATATCACATGGAGCACCGCGGCGAGAACATCATGACCAAGGACAAGCTGCTGGCCGTGGGCGAGCGCTATGAAGCCATGATCGCCGCGGACAAGGCCGCGGACGCGCGCTTTCGCTAGGCGAGCGTGGCAACGGAGTAAGGGCCCATGTTTGTTACGGTACTGTTCTGGGCGCTGGCGAGCATTCTGGTCCTGGCCGGCGTGGGTGTGATCGTGGCACGCAATCCGGTGCACGCGGCCTTGAGCCTGGTGCTGTGCTTCTGCACCAGCGCCGTGCTCTGGCTGCTGATCGAGGCGGAATTCCTGGCGATCGTGCTGGTGCTGGTCTACGTGGGCGCCGTGATGGTGCTGTTCCTGTTCGTGGTGATGATGCTGGACGTCAATGTGGAGGAGCTGCGGCGTGGCTTCACGCGCCACGCCTGGCTCGGCTGGATCGTGACGGCGATCGTGATCGCCGAGATCCTCGGGGTCATTGCGCAACGGCGCCTCGGCATCGACGTCACCCGGGGCGCGGCTCCGCTCCCAGCGGGCTACAGCAATGCGACGGCGCTGGGGACGGCGCTGTTCACGCGCTACGCCTACGCCATCGAGATCGCGGCCATGCTGCTGCTGGTGGCGATCATCGCCGCCATCTCGCTGACCTTGCGGCAACGCAAGGGACTGAAGTCCCAGGACATCGCCGCGCAGGTGGCGGTGCGCGCGAGCGATCGGGTGCGCCTCGTCAACATGAGTGCGGAGCCGCGATCGTGATCAGCCTCGGCCACATGCTGGGGCTGTCCGCCATACTGTTCGCCCTGTCGGTCGCGGGCATTTTCATCAACCGGCGCAATGTGCTGCTGCTCCTGATGTGCATCGAGCTGCTGCTGCTGTCGGCCAATTTCAACTTCGTGGCCTTCTCGCGTTTCCTCGGCCAGGTCGACGGCCAGGTATTCGTGTTTTTCATTCTCACGGTGGCCGCGGCGGAGTCAGCCATTGGCCTCGCCATCCTCGTGGTGCTGTTCCGCGAGCGTCGCAGCATCAACGTCGAGGATCTGAGCTCCCTGCGTGGCTGACATGAACCCACAGCTGCTGCTGGCCATACCGCTCCTGCCGCTGGCCGCCGCCATCCTGGCCGGGCTCGGCGGGCGGCTCCTCGGCCGGGCGGGAGCCGCGTTTGTCGCCATTGCCGGGGTGGCGCTGTCCTGCGCTCTGGCGGCGTGGGTGCTGTGGCAATCGCTCCACGGCGCGCCGGTCTACGACGCGCCCGTATACACCTGGCTCCTGAGCGAAGGCGTGCACATGCAGGTGGGGTTCCTGGTCGACCGGCTGACCGCCCTGATGATGGTCGTCGTGACCTTTGTCTCCCTGTGCGTGCATGTCTACACCATGGGCTACATGAGCGACGATCCGGGCTACCAGCGCTTCTTCGCCTACATCGCGCTGTTCACTTTCGCGATGCTGATGCTCGTCATGGCCAACAACTTCCTGCAGCTGTTCTTTGGCTGGGAGGCGGTGGGTGTCGTGTCCTACCTGCTGATCGGGTTCTGGTACACGCGGCCGAGCGCGATCTTCGCCAACCTGAAGGCCTTCCTCGTCAATCGCGTCGGCGATTTCGGCTTCCTGCTCGGGATCGCAGGCGTGCTCTATTACACCGGATCTCTCGACTACCGCGCCGCCTTCGAGCAGGCGCCGCAGATCGCGACGCAGAGCCTGCATGTGGCGGGCACCGCGGGCTGGCCGGCGCTCACGACCATCTGCATCTGCCTGTTCATAGGGGCGATGGGCAAATCGGCGCAGGTGCCCCTGCACGTCTGGCTCCCGGATTCCATGGAGGGTCCGACGCCCATCTCGGCCCTGATCCACGCTGCCACCATGGTGACGGCTGGCATCTTCATGGTGGCGCGCATGTCGCCCCTGTTCGAGTATTCGGCGACCGCCTCGTCCTTCGTGCTGGTGATCGGCGCCACCACCGCCCTGTTCATGGGCTTCTTAGGGGTCGTCAACAACGACATCAAGCGGGTCGTCGCCTACTCGACGCTCTCGCAGCTGGGCTACATGACCGTGGCGCTCGGGGTGTCCGCCTACAGCATTGCGATTTTCCACCTCATGACGCACGCCTTCTTCAAGGCGCTGCTGTTCCTGGCGGCCGGCGCGGTCATCATCGCCCTGCACCACGAGCAGGACATGCGCAAGATGGGCGGGCTCCGGACTCGCATGCCGGTCACCTACTGGACCAGCCTGATCGGCGCCCTGGCCCTCATCGGTACACCGTTCTTTTCCGGCTTCTATTCGAAGGACGCGCTGATCGAGGCCGTACACGCCTCGCACCGCGCCGGGGCGGGCTACGCCTATTTCTGCGTAACCGCCGGCGTGTTCGTCACGGCCTTCTATACCTTCCGCATGATCTTCATGACCTTCCACGGCCCTTCGCGCCTGGACAGCGAAACCGAGGCGCACTTCCACGACGTCGGCTGGGACATGAAGGGGCCGCTGGTGGCGCTGGCGATCCCATCGCTCCTGATCGGCTTTTTCACCATCGGGCCGGTGCTGTTCGGCGGGTATTTCGGTGGCTCGATCAAGGTGCTCGGAGCCAACGACGTGGTGGCCGAGATCGGCCGGGAGTTTCACGGCGCCGCCGCCTTTGCGCTGCAGGCCCTGTTCAGCTGGCCGCTGTGGCTGGCCGCGGCGGGCGTCGCCAGCGCCTGGCATTTCGTGCTGCGCCGTCCGGACCAGGCCGAGGCGATCCGCCAGCGCGTGGGCTGGCTGTATCGGCTGCTGGTGAACAAGTACTACTTCGACTGGTTCAACGAGAACGTGCTGGCGCGGGCGGGCAGGGGGCTAGGGCTGGCGCTCTGGCGCGGCGGGGATGAGGCGGTGATCGACGGTGCCCTGGTGAACGGCTCGGCGCAGGCGGTGGGCTGGTTCGCGGGCCGGGCGCGGCTGATCCAGAGCGGGTTCCTCTATTCCTACGCCTTCTGGATGATCGTCGGCCTGGTGCTGCTGCTGGGCTGGTTCCTGATCAGAATCTAGCAGGCGCTCCCCCTCATGCACGGCACCGGCATACTCTCTGCAATCATCTGGCTACCCGTCGGCGGCGGAGTGCTCACGCTGCTCATCGGCGATCGCCGGGCGCGGCTGGCGCGCTGGTGCGCCTTGCTGGTGGCCCTGCTGACCCTGGCGCTGTGCCTGCCGCTGTGGCAGGCGTTCGATCCCGCGACGGCCGGATTCCAGTACCTGGAGCGGCTGGCCTGGATTCCCCAGTTGCACGCCACGTACTACCTCGGGGTGGACGGCATCGCCCTGCCACTGATCCTGCTGACCGCGTTCATGACCGTCCCGGTCGTCATCGCGGGCTGGAGCGTCATCGACAAGCGCCCGGCGCAGTATTTCGCCGCCTTCCTGATACTCGAGGGACTGATGATCGGCGTGTTCTGCGCGCTCGATGCACTGCTGTTCTATTTCTTCTGGGAGGCCATGCTGATTCCGATGTTCCTGATCATCGGCATCTGGGGCGGCCCGCGGCGCGTCTACGCGACCCTGAAGTTCTTTCTCTACACCTTTCTGGGCTCGGTGCTGATGCTGGTGGCGCTGATCTATCTGTACGTGCACTCCGGCGACTACACGATCGCGGGCTTCCAGTCCCTCCCGCTGCCGCTCGATGTGCAGCGCTGGATCTTCCTCGCCTTCCTCATCGCCTTCGCGGTCAAGGTACCGATGTGGCCCGTGCACACCTGGTTGCCCGATGCGCATGTGGAGGCGCCCACCGGGGGCTCGGTGATACTCGCCGCGATCATGCTGAAGATGGGTGGCTACGGCCTGCTGCGCTTCAGCCTGCCCATCACGCCTGACGCCAGCCGTGAGCTTGACTGGCTGGTGATCGCGCTCTCGCTCCTCGCCGTGGTCTACATCGGCTTTGTGGCGCTGATGCAGACGGACATGAAGAAGCTCATTGCCTATTCATCGATCGCGCACATGGGATTCGTGACGCTGGGCGCCTTTCTCGCCTTCGACATCCAGGGCGCTACCGGCGCACTGCGCGGCGCGGTCAATGGACTCGATGGAGCCATGGTGCAGATGGTCTCGCACGGGCTGATCTCTGGCGCGCTGTTCCTGTGCATTGGCGTGATGTACGACCGGCTGCACAGCCGGGACATCAGTGACTATGGGGGTGTCATCAACGTGATGCCCAGGTTTGGCGCCCTGATGGTGCTGTTCGCGCTGGCCAATGCGGGGCTCCCCGGAACCTCCGGCTTCGTGGGCGAGTTCCTCGTGATCCTGGCCGCCTTCAAGGCCAGTTTCTGGTACGCCTTCCTGGCGGCGAGCACCCTGGTGCTCGGCGCGGCCTATACCCTGTGGCTCGTCAAGCGCGTGATCTACGGACCGGTGGCCAACGATCGGGTCGCGGCCATGACGGATCTCAATGGGCGGGAATTCCTGGTGCTGGCGATGCTGGCCGTGGCGGTGCTGGCGGTCGGGCTGTGGCCGGCACCGCTGGTGCGGACCATGGAAGCCTCGATGCAGCATCTGCTGCAGCAACTGATCATCAGCAAGATCCCGGTGGGCTAAGGCAATGAACGGAGCGGCCCTGACTCTCGATACCCTGCGCCCGGCCATACCGGAGATTGCACTCAGCCTCGCCATCTGCGCGCTGCTGCTGTTCGACGTGTTCGCCGGCCCGGGGCGCCGGCAGCTGACCGCGATGTTCACGCTGCTCGCCCTGGCGCTGTGCGCCTGGCTCACCGCGACGATCGGCGCGGTGCAGGAGCGCACGGTGCTGTTCGACGGCCTGTATGTCGCGGACCGCCTCGGCGTGTTCTTGAAGCTGGCGGGATTTCTAGCGGTCGGCACGGCACTGTTCTATTCGCAGTCCTACCTGGAGCGGCGCCGGATCCGTGGCGGGGAATACCAGGTGCTCGCGCTCACGGCGCTCCTGGGCATCTGCGTGCTGGTCTCTGCCAACAGCCTGCTCACGGTGTATCTGGGTGTCGAGCTGCTGTCGCTTTCGCTGTACGCCCTGGTGGCCTTCGACCGCGACTCGGGCATCGCGGCGGAAGCGGCGATCAAGTATTTCGTGCTGGGCGCCATCGCCTCGGGCGCGCTGCTCTACGGCATGTCGATGCTGTACGGGCTGACCGGCACGCTGAGCCTTGACCGGCTGGCGACCGTCAGTGCGGCCAACGGCGCGGGCTTTGTCATCGCCGTGACTTTCGTCGTCGTGGCGGTGGCCTTCAAGTTCGGCGCTGTGCCGTTTCACATGTGGGTCCCGGATGTGTATCACGGCGCGCCGGCGAGCGTCGCACTGCTGATCTCCACGGCCCCAAAGCTGGCTTCCTTCGCGCTGGTGATGCGCCTGCTGGTCTATGGCCTGGGCGCAGATCCGACGCTCTGGGTGCAGATACTCACGGTCCTGGCGGTGCTCTCGCTGCTGGCGGGGAACCTGATCGCGATCGCACAGGCCAGCATCCGGCGCATGCTGGCCTACTCGGCCATTGCCAACGTCGGTTTCATACTATTGGGCTTCATCACGGCCGGGCAGGGCGGTTACCGCGCGGCGCTCGCCTACACGCTGGTGTACGTGCTGACCACGCTTGGCTCCTTCGGTGTGGTGCTGCTCGCGGCACAGGAGGCCGGCGAGGCCGAGGAACTCGAGGATTACAAGGGACTCGCCGCACGCGATCCGATGCTGGCGCTGCTGATGATGATGCTGATGTTCTCGACCGCGGGCGTGCCCCCGTTCGCGGGTTTCTGGGCCAAACTGTGGATCATCCAGGCCCTGCTCGATGCTCACCACGCCGGCCTTGCCACGCTGGCGGTCCTGACATCGGTGGTGGGCGCCTACTATTACCTGCGGGTGATCTGGTTTATGTACTTCGATGCCGGCCGGCCGCAGACGCCGATCGAGCGCCAGCCGCTGGCACGCGGCGTGCTGGCCGTCAACGCGCTGGCGGCCCTGGGACTGGGGGTGATGCCCAATGCCCTGCTGGCGCTGTGTACGAGCCTGATCCGGTAGGGTTGCCGACCTGGCAGGGTTTTTACCTACAGTATTTCCCAGACAGATTTGGGGGATGTCCCCACTGTCTCGCGGCCTGATCATTACCTAAATTTAACCTACCGGTAGCGGCTCCATTGCAGTCGCGAAGCGGTGATCTGTTTTCGGTAACTGGGACTTTTCGGTCCGGTGCCGGATTCCGATCCGGGATGTAACACCATCCCAGACTTAAGCGCCTCTGCCCTTCGTGGTGTGCCGCACGGCACCTCACGCGGCGGAGTGCGGCCTGAATCAGGGAGCGAAGCGGCAGTGGATGGCCACCGCCAGGGGAGAGCGGGGAGATTATGGGAGCACGGATTGCGGGGCACGCGCCCAAATCAATTGCGTTGCGGTCTGCCCGACTGCTGACGCCGATGATGCTCGTCACGGCCGCCCTGGTTGCGGCCGCGCCGGTCCACGCCGTGGACCAGGATGCCGCACAGGAACTGGCCAAGGCGAGCGGCTGCTTCAAGTGCCACGGGGTCGACAAGAAGAAAGACGGCCCGGCGCTGCGCGATGCTGCGGCGAAATTCAAAGTGCTCCCCGATGCCGTTGACAAGCTGATCTATCACATCACCAGTGGTGAGAAGGTCAAGTTTCCAGACGGGCACGAGGAAGCGCACAAGAAAGTGAAATCACAGGACCCGAAGGAAACGGGAAATCTGGTGCAGTGGATCCTGTCGCTCGAGGGCGGCACCAAGTACTGAGGCGGTGAAGCGTGAATGCGTATAGGAACGTGATCATTGTGCTCGGAATGGTGGCGTACGCCCTTTGGGCCACTGCCGCCCGGGCCGACGAACCGGACCGCTCGCTGCAAGGCGACGCGGTCTGCACTCGCTGCCACGATGAGACAGAAGCCAAGCCGGTGCTGTCCATCTACAAGACCGCGCATGGCGTGAAGGCGGACACACGCACCCCGGGCTGCCAATCCTGCCACGGAGCCAGCGTTGCGCACGTCAAGAACCCCGAAGGCGCTTCCACCCGCCCGGCGGTGGACGTGGACTTCACCAAAGGCAGTGCGGCCACGGCGGAAATCATCATCCAGACCTGCATCGGCTGCCACCAGAATGGCCAGCGCAGCCACTGGGACGGGAGCGAGCACCAGCGCAGCGGGCTGTCCTGCACTTCCTGCCACGAAATCCATACTCACAGCGACCCGGTGCTGTCGAAGATCAGCCAACCCGAGGCGTGCTTCACCTGCCACGCGACTCAGCGCGCGCAGTTCCACAGAATTTCAACCCACCCGGTCGCGGCCGGCGAAATGGCCTGCTCGGACTGCCACAACCCGCACGGTTCGGTCGGTCCGCATCTGATGGTCAAGAACAGCGTGAACGAGACCTGCTACACCTGTCACGCGGACCGCCGCGGCCCGTTCCTGTGGGAACACAGCCCGGTGACCGAGGACTGCACCAACTGTCATACGCCGCACGGCTCGAACAATGTGCCGCTGCTCAAGGCTCGCACCCCATGGCTGTGCCAGGAGTGCCACACCTCCGATCACTCCGGTCCGATGAACAGCGGCGCGAATCTGCCGGAAGGCGATGCAACCACCATCAACGGTCTGCTGCCCCTCGGCAATCAGGCGCCGCGCTCGCAGATGAACGGCCGCAACTGTCTCAGTTGCCATGCCCTGATACACGGCTCTAATCATCCGGCTGGTGCGCGTTTCAGCAGGTAGCTCCACTCAGGCGAAAAGAAGATGAACAGACTGACAACGCTTTGCAGCTTTCGGACCAAGGGTACCGCCGTCGGCGGTGTGCTCGCCCTGTTCCTGCTCCCGGCCGGCGTGCAGATGGCACTTGCGGCCGAGGATCCGGCGGTGGCGGCCCTGACGCAACCCACCAGCACGGTGGAAGTTGGCGCTGGCGACGTCAGCGACGGTTCCTACAAGTTCGGCGAATACAACGGACTGGAGAAGCAGGGCGGGTTTGCCCTTGGGAACCTGGATCTGTTCGGCGGTGGCCGCTACGACTCGGACAGCGTCACGCGCTGGGGTCTGCATGCCAACGACATCGGGCTCAAGACCGGTGATATCGACCTCAATTATCGTGAGCAGGGCCGATTCAAGATCGATCTGGGTCTGGAGGATTTCCGGCGCAACCTGTCTGATTCCTACCAGACCCCTTTTCTGGGCCTCGGTTCGACCAGTCTGACGCTGCCTCCCGGTTGGCTAAAGCCCCAGGTCCCACAGGTGAGCGCGACCAACCTCAATTATCGCGGCCTGTCTCCGGTGGCGGGGCAGGGCAGTGTGGTGAACTCCTCCGGCGTGGTGGTGGCGCCCACCGCCGCGCAGATCGCGGCAAATGGTGCCATTGTTGCCGCCGACACGGGCTCCTTCCACCACTTCAATATGTACACCGAACGCAAGCGCGGCGAGATCGGGTTCGGCGTGCACCTGAATCGCGATCTGCTGTTGAGCGGGAGCTTTCGCCACGAGACCCGCAACGGCTTCAAGCCTCTGGCGGTCGTGGACTCGGCGGTGCAGGAGAATTCGGTCACCCTCCCGGACGTCGTGGACACGAGTACCGACCAATTTAACCTGGGGATGGAATACACGCACGGCAAGGGCTACCTCAGGGCGGGGTACTACGGTTCCGTCTTCACGAACGACATCATCGGGCTCCGCTGGCAGGATCCGGCGGATCCGACACGCGTCGCAACCATGAGCAGTGCACCCAGCAACCAGTTTCATCAGTTCAATCTCTCCGGCGGGCTGGACTTCTCCTCGGCGACCCGGCTGGTGGTGGATCTGTCCTATGGACGCGGCCACCAAAGCGAGGCGTACCTGAGCGACAGTTCATTCCCGCTCGGCTTGCCGGTCGGTTCGGCGAATGCGGTCGTGATCAGCAAGCTGGCCAACGTCAGGCTGAGCACGCAGGCGACGCGGAATCTGAGTCTGTTCGCGCGCTACAAGTATGAGGATCGCGACGATCAGACTCCGGTTCACACCTACGTCTTCTATGACGCGAACCTGGCGCCAGGCGCCACCGCGTCGGCCTTCAACGCCGCGCTTGGGCTTCCGGCGGGCACGCTCTCGAGCAACGTCAACATCTTTGCCAACCGGCCGCAGAGCAAACTCGTCAATGAAGTCAACCTGGGCGCTGATTACGCGCTGGGGCATCGCCAGAAACTGTCGGCGGGCTATGACTGGCAGAAAATCGAGCGCTCATGCCCGGCATCCTGGATCAACTGCAGTAGTGCGCCGGAGAGTACCGAGCACACGCTGCATGCACAGTGGCACGCCGAGCTGCGTGATAACCTCGAAGCCGGGGTAAGCTACGGTTACGCGCAGCGCCGCGTGCACTACGATTCCAATGCCTGGCTCGCCCTGGTGCCGATGGCCAACGTCACTCCCGGCGCCCCGATTGTCGGCGCGACGACCAGTGTCTACGGATACCTGACGCAGAACGGCCTGACCGGTTTCGGCCCAATCGCCGGTTATCCCACCGTCCCGTTGACGGGCGATGCGGCGATCTTCTCGCCCAGCAACAACATCGTGCCCCAGTCGCTGTACGGGAGCCGCGACAACGTCACGGAAATCCCGGGAATGCGCCGCTTCAACCTGGCGGACCGCAACCGCGACAAGCTGCGCTCTTCACTCGAGTGGCAGCCGACCGCCCGGTTGTCCCTGGACAGCAATCTGGAATACGACCGCGACGACTATCTGCACACCGTCTACGGCCTGCAGGAATCATCCAGCTGGTCCGCGTCCATCGACGGCTCCTACGCCCTGAGCGACCGAGTGACGGCCAACGCGTTCTATACCCACGAGAACCAGCGCTCCACGACGGCCGGGGACGGATTTGTCGCCAACAGCAATGTCGCCTTCGTTGGCCGCGCCGAGAACACCCTGCTTGCTAGCCCCTGCTTCAGTACCATCCAGAGCAGAAACAACAACGCCAAGATCGATCCCTGCCTGATCTGGTCCGCGGACATGCGCGATAAGGCCGACACCGTCGGAGTGTCCTTTGCGCGGAACGGGCTCTGGGCCCATAAACTGGACCTGACCGGTGACGTCGTGTTCACGCAGGCCGTGACAGACATCGGCGTCCACGGCGGCAGCTATGCCAATAACCCGTTTGCGCTCGCCGGTGCGCCGCCGCTGCCCGCCGGAGTGCCGGCCGCGTTCCTGATTCCGGCCGCCCCCCTTCCGACGGTCGAGAGCCGGACACTTGAACTGCGCCTTGGCGCCCGAATCGCGCTCGACAAATCCTCGGACCTCCGGCTGCTGTACCTCTACCAGCGCACCACGGTCAAGGATTTTGCCTACGAAGGACTGCAGCTGGGGACCGGCACTGAGCAGTTGCCGACCCTCGAGCAGCCGCCCGATTTTGCCGTGAACGTATTCGCCATCTTCTACCGCTACCGCTTCTGAGGAACGAGGCATTATGAGCGGACCGCCCGGCAATGAAACGCTTGAGTCCGCCCCTTCGCGGCGCGTGCAGGCCGATCGAAGGGCCGATATCCCGCGGGTGTATGCCTGGTCGCATGCGGCGGCGATCATCAAGCCAACCCGGCACCCGCTGCTGGTCATCGCCATGCATTGGGGAACCCTGCTGGCCGTAGTCTTTGCGGTTGCCGCAACCTTTATCCGGGATGCCATTGAAGACGACACCTACAGGCAGGCGCTACTCCAGGTCCATCGCCAGCTGGGCCTGCTGGTGCTGGTCGTCGCAGTGTGGCGCGTTGCGGTTCGCATCCGCAGGAATCTCGCCGACTACGCGCCGGACATGGCCTTCGTGCTGAGGTGGGCCGCCAAGGCCACGCACGTGTTCCTGTATGGCTTGCTGATTGCCTTGCCCCTCGTCGGCTGGGCACTGACCAGCGCGCACGGCATCTGGCTCAGCTTCCTGGGAATGTTCCGGCTGCCCATGCTCGTGGCGGCTGACTCTGAGTTTGCCGATACCCTGAACGATTACCACATCTGGCTGGCCTGGGGTCTGCTGGCAATCGTGACGGCCCACGCCGCCGCTGCGCTGTGGCATCACTTCGTGCGTCGCGACACCGTGCTGACGGCCATGCTTCCAGGTGCGGCCGGGGGTGTTCAGGTCGAGGATCGGCGCCGGGCGCAGCGCCGGAACGAGCAATATTCCCAATGGCCGTCGGACGGCAACCGGGCGGACTCAACTCCACCAGCGGCAAATCACCGGACTCATTAGGGCGCTAGCCCCCCCAATCGCCGGCCCGGGGCACCGGCTTTCCATTCCGCGCGGTTGGTGTAGAATGCGCGGCCCTTCTGGTGCGGGGTGGAGCAGTCTGGCAGCTCGTCGGGCTCATAACCCGAAGGTCGCAGGTTCAAATCCTGCCCCCGCTACCATCGATACTTGTATGGGCGCCCACGGCGCGCAATAGGGCCGCAGCCATGTGGCCCTGTTCGCTATAAAGCCGCACTTCGCGGCTGTCCGCCTCCACCCTCACGATTCCTATCCGCTCGCGGATTTCCTGCCTCGCGCGCGCGATATTGGCCGTGGCCAGGGTCTCTCCGAGCTTCTCAACTGCTTTGATGGCGCGCGCCGGCAGATCGGCCAGCAGGAGCGAGATGTCGGCCTGGGGAGCTGTGATCGCCGCGCCCTGATTCTCCAAGCGCTCGAGCTCGGCTTCGGTGTTCGCTAGGCGAGCCGCCAGCGTCGGGGACGCCCGGAGCGCGCCGCCGGCGATCGCCTCGACCAGGTTGCTGATCTCGGACTGCAGCTGTGCGACGCGCGCCTGATTGTCCGGCGCCTTTGGTCTCGGCTTGCGTAGCGCCGCGCGCACGCGTTTGCAGATCTCATCGATCATCGCCGGCGATCGCAAGACACGTTTAATGCCCGCTAGTACCTCGGTCTCGGCAACTTGGCGGCGAATCATGGCGTTGTTTGCGCACAGCGAATCACCGCCGTTCGTATGGCCGCTGCATGCATACCGGTCCACGCCGGCAATGGAATAGGCCGAGCCGCAGTGCCCGCAGCGTAGGAGGCCAGATAGCAGGTATTTGCCTCCCGCGCCGGTGCGGATTGCAGCTGCTTTGGACATGCCCGCCGCGACACGCATGCCGACGGTCTGTGCCTGGTCGGCCTGGCGCGCTTTCACGCGCCGCCAGAGCTCGTCGGGCACGATGCGCAGACGTTCGTCGGTGCGCGTAATCCATTCCTTGCGCGGATTCTGGGTCTGGCGGCGCTTGCTTGAGTCCGCCGCCGAGCGAACCCAGTGCGACCGGTTCCAGGTCACGATGCCGCGATAGGCGTCATTGTTGAGAATGCCGAGGCCACGGGCCGGATTCCCGTGGATGGCGCTGCCGACCCAGCCGCGCTTTCGGCGCTGCTCGCGGCTCCAAGTGGCGCCAGGGGAGGGCACATTGTCGCGATTCAGAGCGCTGGCGATCGCACGGGGGCTATAACCATCGGCAAACATTCGGAAGATGCGACGCACGACGGCCGCCTGTGTCTCGTCGATCTCGACTCGGCTGGTGCCGGATAGCGTCGCGGGAACGAGGCCGTATGCGCGGCCGCCGGCGCTCTTACCGCTGCGCGCGACGCCCTCGAGGCCTCGACGCGTACGGCGCCCAATCTCTTTACGATAGGAGCTCGCCATCGCTCCACCGACAGCGCCCATGATTTCTGCTGATTCGTGGCGCGTATCGAGGTCGTGAGTCACAACGGCGATACCGAGATCAGCGAGCTCCGCCAGGCGCGGGGACTGCTCGGCGAGGTTGCGCCAAAGGCGGCTTGTGTCCTCGGCTACGATTGCGTCGAATTCATGGCGGCGCGCGGCCGCAAGAAGCCTCTGATAGTCCGGGCGCTGCGACGTGCCGCCGGACATCGCCTGATCGCTAAATCGCGCTGCGACGGCGAAGCCGTGCCGCTCGGCCAGGCGTTCGCACACGCGAAACTGATCTTCGATCGACTGCTCGCGCTGCAAGTCCGTGGAATAGCGAGCATACAGGGCGGCTTTCATTGCTGTTTCCCCGAGATATGTCTGCGATTCTCCCGTCGGTCGTGAGCAATGTCGCGATGGCGAGGCCGGCAATAGGTTCGATTCGCAGGGCCGCCGCGCAGATTGCGCGCGGCAAGGTAGAAACGACCGCAGGTCGACAGATGGCAACGACTCAGCGCTTCGCCGTATGGAAGTGAGTCATCCAGCAGTAGCAGGATCGAGTAGTTGAGTGCCACTGAAAGATTGGGAAAATACCGCGCGTATTCCATCCGGATGGAGAAACGACCGAACTGTTTGGGGTCGCTGCTGGGTCCTCCCACAATCTTGGGCTGCACCCTCAGTGAGCTGAGAAGCTCAATGCCAATCGGCATAAAGTCCTGAGCGAGATCAGCGCGATTATTCGACGCCATCACCAGCAGCTCGCTGAAGTGGGAGCGTAGTTTGGCTTCCCGCGCATCGCTCATCCGTTGAGTTGTGCCAGCGCCCTGGCCTGATCTGAATTCGAGCGGGTCGCCATTGCAGAAAACCAAGAGTGCCCCGATGAGGGCATCGTCGCTCGGCGGAAAGCGCGCAGTGCTCACCAGGCGAACTGGTTCAGTCTTTGATCTGCCCATAGACCCTGTTCTTCGTGCCCAGATTCTGGGATGCCATGAACATTGGTAGTTTATGGAGTAGTTAGCTACATGTCTACGGGAGAAGGCAATGGACGGAGCGACCCAGCTGTTTGGCGTCAGTGCCATGGCCCAACACGGTCGCACTTCCGAAGGCACGGTCCGCCGACTGGAAGCGCAGGGCGTCATAAAGGCGATCCGAGACTCCGCCGGCCGTCGTCAATTTACGCGGGACCAGGCGGATAAATTGCGGGCCTACGTATCGCGACGGCGATCGGCCTGACAATGACGCGGTCCGGCGACAGTATTGCGAAGCCCGGCGGGCTACTCGATCTGGTGGTCGAGGCCGTGGTGCAGGGGATCCTGCGTGACCGCGACCACCTTAGGCCCGGTAACCAAGAGCCAGGCAAAGACGCGCCTCCGGTCAAGCCGCGCGGGTTCGTCCCTTCAGTAAATCGCGACGGCGGACGGCCTGATCAATGATCGGTAAGCCGTGGCTGCGCCTCTACGCCGAATTTGCCGGCGACCCGAAGGTTCAGCTTCTCGCTTTCGAGGATCAGCGCCACTACATCGTGATTCTCTGCCTTAAATGCAACGGCACCCTCGATGCGAGCGCTGGCGCCGAGTATCGCGAGCGAATGATCTGCAAGGCGTTAGGTCTGGACGCGATCGCCGCGGTTGAGGCGAAGCGCCGCCTGATCGACGTGCGACTGATTGGGGATGACTGGCAGCCGATCGCCTGGGATCGGCGGCAATACAACAGCGACTCTAGCGCGGCGCGAACGCACCGGTGGCGGCAGCGAAAACGCACAGAACGTCACCGTGACGTCACAGTGACTGATAAGAGCAGAGCAGAGCAGAGCAGAGCAGACCAGAAGACTACGGCCGCGCAGCGGCCCAGCGAGCCTCCGGAATTTGCCCAGATCAAAGCTCTGTATC
The DNA here is from genome assembly GCA_035300345.1 of Steroidobacteraceae bacterium. Classification (GTDB taxonomy): domain Bacteria; phylum Pseudomonadota; class Gammaproteobacteria; order Steroidobacterales; family Steroidobacteraceae; genus FEN-1191. The sequence goes on along the minus strand of DATGVM010000027.1, from coordinate 2,858 downwards.
CGAAACGCGGAGGCGGCAATCCGTGGCGGCGGGCCCTGAAGGCCGTCAGAGCGCGGCTCTCCGAGGGCTCCACCTGGCCGCAGCTGATCGAGGGCACTGGGCGCTATGCGAAGTTCGTCGAGGCGACCGCGAAAGTGGGAACCGAGTACGTGTTGCAGGCTGCTACATTTTTCGGGCCCGATCGGCAGTTCCTTGAGGCCTGGGAGCGGCCCGCCGGCAATGGCGCACATTCGGCGGAGTGTTCCGACGGTGAAGCAGACACGGCCTGGCGCGAGCTCGTCGAGAGCGGCGGCGTCAAGCGCAACCGGCGAACTCAGACCGCCCTCGAGACAATCGGCGGATATCAGCGAATCCGGCTGCGAACTTCGTTCGACGAGACGCAGATTAGGCGTGAATTTGTCGCCGCATTCCACCGGAGCGCGCCGCCATGACTCTGCGCGCCAGTTTTCCGGTTCACCCTGAGGCACGCAGGGCGCCAGATTTTACACTCACCAATATCGAGGCTTCGCGCCGCATCAAGCAGCTGGCCCGACTCGGCCTGCCGGAGCCGACGATCGCAGCACTCTATGGCCTCAGTGCCGTCGATCTGTGGCGCGCACTCGCCAGGCGATCGGGAGCATAGGCTTTTGAACGTGGACGCCGTCGAACGCCAGGTTCTGATCGATCTCCGAGTGGAGCTCGGCCGCCGTGTGCGAGCCTGTATCGGATGTGGCGGAGCGGGCAGGCTACCCAGGAGCGGGCACCGGTGCCCGCTGTGTCGCTCCGCTCAGGCTGCCCTCGAGGCCTCCGGCGCACTGCTGTTGCCAGCGCGCGGATCGGTCGACCGGCTGCTGCGGTGAGCGGCCTATCTGGGCAAGCCAGAAAACGTGGAAGGCCCGCGAACCAGCGGCCAGCACGAGACGATGTTGATGCAATTGCGCGCGGTGCATCTCAGCGGGACATTCAAGCTGCCTACGGCATATCACGCAGAGAACAGGCGCGCTGGATAGCAATGTCTCGCGCACCGAGCGAAGCAGTGACAGCGCTGTTCGCGGCGAGCCGCAAGTCCGGGAAGCCGGTTCGCTCGAACGACGTCGCATTACTGGACCCGCGCCGCGCCGGAAAAGCCACCCACTACATGCGCCGCTGCCCGCACTGTGACGGAGTGCTCCGCATTGAGGACTCGACATGAGAGCTCGCCTAAGTTTGCCGCCGCGCGCGCTGGGCTCGGCACTACCGCGTTTTGAGCCTGCGCCGGAGCAGCTGCAGGCCGGTCAGCACAAGCTCCGCGAGCGAAAGAGCATTCAATGACCCGCAGGCGAATCCAGCTCCAGGCCTATGCCGCGCGATTCCTGGTCAGAGCCGCAGGGCTCTCACCGAATGCGCAGGCGCGCTACCGCTCGCAGCTCAAGCGCCACATCCTGCCGCAGCTCGGCCGAAAGCGCCTCGATCGGATCGATACCGCGGTCGCGCAGGCCTTCCTGGCGCAGCTCCTCGCCACCAAACTCGCGCCCTCGAGCGTCTGCAGTGTTGGGCGATTGCTGCTTCGGATACTGAGTGTCGCCGGCGATGAGGGGTTTGAGGCCGTCCGGATTGATGCCAGGCGGCTGCTCTGGCCTCGATCACAGACCGCACCATGCGAGGCGCGATCCTTCAGTCAGCAGGAAGTCGATCGCATCCTGGCCGCCTCGAGCGGCTGGCCGCACGCGGTATTTGCGAGCCTAGCGCTTGCTGGGCTCCGTATCGGTGAGGCGCTGGGGTTGGATTGGGCGCACGTCGATTTTTCCCGCTCGGTGCTCGACGTGCGCCAGCAGGCCTCACGCTGTCGCCTGCGGCGGGTCAAATCGCGCACCAGCCAGGTGGTGCTCCCGATGCACCCGCGCCTGGAGGTAATTCTGGCGGACTACTGGCGCACCTGCGGGCAGCCCCCGAGTGGGCTGGTGTTCGGTCGTTACGGCCTGCCGCGGAGCGCTGAGGGCTTCGCGCGGTGCCACCTGGGCCCGCTGCTCAAGCGGCTCGAGATCCCGCCAGGCGGCTTGCATGCCTTCCGGCACTACCACTGCACTGCCTTGTGGGCCGCCGGGGTGCCGGCCGAGACGATCCGGCGATTGATGCGACACAGCTCACTATCGATGACTCAACGCTACAGCCATGCCGGCGAGAATGAGTTGCGCCGCGGGATAGTGCAGCTCGCGAGTCATGTGAGCGCCGCCCAATGAGTGCCGCGCGGGTGGCAATCGATGCAGACTTCTGCCCTGCCACTGCAGCGGCGCGCGTCTGTAGGGTTTCCCAACTGAGTAAACGAACAGCCCAGGGAGGGCGCCATGTTTGCTGACACAGATCGGGATGAACGGGAGATCGTGCATGAGCTGCATCTCAGGGATGACGCGCGGCGAATCGCCGAGCGGCGCGAGCTGACGATCGCCTGCTATCCATCAGATTTCGAGGTGCCCGGCGATCCGGTTGAGCTGCACTTGATCGAGCCAGGCAGCGGCATGTGCATTGCCGTGCGCACGACCTGGTGGGAGATGCGGCTCCTCCTCACGAAACTGTCGCCTATCCGTCGCCGGCAGCTGGTGGAGCGCGCCACGCCCTGTGGCCTGCATCCCCAGCCACCGACGCCACAGGAGGAGCCATGAGTACCGATCGCCGGCAGCGCGGGCCTAGCTGGCTACCCAGCGCCGGGTGGCTGGGCAATAACGCGGGAGTCCCTCGGCGCCCGGGTCCTTCCAGCGACCCTGAGCACCGCGAGCGTTTTAAGCCGCGTAAATCGACAGTTTTTGGACCCCCTAGCCGACAGCCATGACTGAGGTAATTGCGTTCCCATCCGGCATCGTGCTCTCGGTGCGCTCCTTTTCGGAGGAGTGCAAGAAGGACCG
>DATGVM010000026.1:0-48640 GCA_035300345.1 Steroidobacteraceae bacterium | reverse complement strand
CCGGGCGGCAGCAGCAGGGACCAGGGACCGGCGTAGCCGTCGAGATGCTTGTAGGTGATCCAGCGCCCGGAGCGCCAGGCCTCGATGATGCTGCCCAGACTGTCGCGCGGCTCGCGCCACAGCATGATGAAGCGGGCGTCCGGAAAGATCTGGTTGAAGAACGGGACGCGCAGCGAGTTCTTCGGCGTCTTCTCGAGAAATCGCAGGCGGCTGTCACTCGCGAGCGGCTGGCCGTCGGCATCGCGCAGGCCCTTCAGCAGTGTCGCGCGAATCTGCGCCGCCACCGGTGCCGTGGCCTGGGCCGCCATCAGCCGGTTTGAATCGATCCCTTCGGTCCCGGGGCACAGTTCAGGAATGTCCTCGACCAGACCGTGCGCCTCGCCGCCGAGGCTGCTGAGCTGCCGGCTCACGGCGAGTGTCTCGAACAGCAGCGTGCTGCCCGAGCGCGGCGCGGCCACGATAAACAGCGGCCGTTCCAGCTGCGGGATGGTCGATCGCCGGCTCGAAGCTCCGGAAGCCGCCGTCGCCGATCGTGAGGCGGGCTTTGGTGCATCTTCAGGGACCGCAGGCAGCAGGGCACGCAGCACCTTGGCTTCGAGTACCCGATGCGCGTGCACGCCGTTGCTGCGCATCACGAGCCCCTCCGCCGCCGTGCGACTGGCCGTGCGCAGTTCCTGGCGCATCGCGGCATAGTCGCTCCAGCCCTCGCGATTCTGGCCGTAAAGGAGATAGCACTGCCGCCAGTCGCGGCCGAACGCGTCCAGCAACTGACGGTACAGGCCGAGGCGCGCGTCGCCATCGGGTGTGTCTTCAAGCGCTGCCACCTCGGCGCGCATATCCATCAGCAGCAGGTCGACCTCCGCCGGGGCCATGACCGGCGCCAGGGTGATGCGCTCCAGCAGCAGCGGCACATTCCGATTGGGGTCGTAGCGAAGGTGCTTGACGGGCGTGCCCGGATGCCCGGACAAGGCGGCAAATCGCCAGAATGCGGCCGTGCCGGTGGTATCGGCCACCAGGTGGATGCGCTCCTGGTCGGTGGGATTCTCGACCCGGTGCAGGCGCCAGCTGTCGAACAGCCAGGCCTCGCCGCCGGCCATATGCACCTGATCCCCACCGCAGTGGAATATCACCTGTGGCCGCGTGATCACCGGGATATGGATTCTCACCCGGTAGTGCCAGTGGTAGTTGATGTCCGCGTGTTCGACCACCTGCGCTCCGGGAGCGAGCCGCATCAGCCGTGAGCGGCCCCAGACCACCGCGAAACTGGCGAGCACCTGCCGCACATAAGGCAGGCGCTGCAGCGCCGGCGTCGGCTTCATCAGCCCGTCGACCTCATCGTTCTCGCCACCGTCGACGCTGATGAGTCGCACGGCCGTGTTGCCCGGAGTGCCGCTGGGATGGGCCGCCCAGGACTCCGCCGGCAGGGCAGCGATCTCGGTACGCAGCCGCTCATCGTCAAAGAGCACCGGCAGGCGGTAAAACGGCTGTGCCAGGCGCATCGGGTTCAGCCCTTGTCCACCAGCTCGCGAAAATCTCCCATCGCGGCCACGAGCAGGCTGATCGCGGCTTGTTCGGCCTCGCTCAGGTGGGGATTCCAGATATCGAAGATCAGCACCACGCGGATCCCGCTGCTGCGATTCCACGCCTCGTGTTCGTAGGTGTCATCGAACACGACGACGCGGCCTTCCTGCCAGGCGTGCAGTTCACCGCCCACTCGCAGTGCGCAATCGGCCGGTATCAGCAGCGGCAGGTGGGCCACCAGCCGGCTGTTGGTCACCCCACGATGCGGAAGCAGGTGGGTACCGGCGGTGAACACCGAGTACAGCACTTCCGGACCGTGATGGCGGATATGGCACAGCGGCACCGACTCGAGAGCCGCGGCCGTGGCGGGGCAGGCCTGGCAATTGTCCTCGCGCCGCACGCCGTGTCGATAGAAATAGTAGCCGTTCCAACTGGGCGGGCCGGCGCTGCAGCGCAGATTGGCAGTTTCCAGTTCGGCGGTGCCGAACACTCTCTCGCGCCCCTGCGTGTTCGGCAGCAGGCGCTGCAACTCTGTCTGGATCACCGCGGTGTTCGCCTCCAGCGCCTCGATCCACGGAAACAGCCGTCGCTCGAGGTAGGGACTGGCTTCCACGCCCGGCACGTAGAAAAACGTGGGCTGTTGGCGCGGGTCCGGGTAGTTGGGCACCGCTTCGCGGATGTGAATGCGCACCGCCTCGCTGACGCGGTCAAGAGCGGCCGTCCCGAATTTCGCCTGAAGGGGCTCGACCAATTGCGCGCACATAGCGCGGCGCTGTTCGCGCACCAGCAGTACCGCCCGCGTCACGATCGGCTGCAGGCCGCGGGGTGTGGTGGCCGGATCCAGCCAATGCCCCTGCTGCTGCGCATCCTGCAGGGCGCGCAGATACTGAATGGGCGCACGCTCCAGGTCGCCGGTGCGGTCGAGGGTCTCTGCGTAGTGCAGGCGCGCGACGTGAAAATCCGGCAGCAGGCGCACGGCGGTGGCGTAGGAGTCCAATGCTCCGGTCAAATCGCCGGCCACCGAGCGAGCGCGCCCGAGGTGATAGTGCGACAGGGCGTCACCGGGCTGCAGGGTCACCGCGCGATCAAGCAGCTCGATCGATGCGCGGGTGTCCGCACGGCGCAATGAGGCGAGCGCCACGGCATTCAGCGCCTCCACATTATTCGGCGAACGCTGCAGTATCTGGTCGAACAGCTGCTCGGCTTCGGCAACGCGCCCCTGGCGCAGCAGAGCCTTGGCCTCAGCGGTGGTGCTCATGATTTAACACTATTATAGGGTGGCTTGCGCAGTTGCGCCTGGATTCGGCATGATGCACCGCTGCGCCGGCGAATAACCACCATCGTAGAGAAGCGTACTGCCAAGGAGCCTATTTTGCGTATCCTACTGACCGTTGCCGCTGTTACTCTGCTCGTCGCGGCCTGCGCCGGGAAGCCGGATACCCGAACCACCGCGACGGCGGCTGCGCCGAACGCAGCGACACCTGCGCCGGCAACGAGCATCGTTCCGACGCACAGCGCCGCGCCGCGCGTGGCCGGTTATGTCCGCGTCGTGAAGGGCGGCACCATCAAGTATTGCCGCAATGATACGCAAACGGGCTCGCACCTCATCGTCGAGACGACCTGTCTGTCTGAGCAGGAGTTCGCTGCCCTTGAGGACCAGACGCGTCGCGACGTGGAGCGCATCAGGGGCACGATGTCGGGTGGCAAACCGATGTAGCGCGCTCGCGCTGCGCGCTTGGGTGTCGCGGACGCGATTTGCGCTCCGGACAATGCGCGCCCTACCATTGCGCTCATGGCGATCGGCGACCTGACCCACTATGTGCGCGTCTACGACGACAGTCTGGATCCGGCCCTCTGCCGTCAGCTCCTGGACTCCTTCAATGGCCTGCAGCGCTTCCACACCACCAACGGTCGCAGCGTCCGCGCCGGTCTGGAAGAGTCTGAATGGACCGAGCTGAACGTCACGCGCTACGCAGACGCCGGCTTCCTAGGCATGTTCAGAAACTTCATCGATCTGGCCCTCGAGCGCTACAACCGTGACATCGGCTTAAGCATACCGATTCCGAATTCGGCGCTGACTTCGGACCTGGTCATGAAGCGCTACCACAGCGGCGGCAATCAGCGTTTCCAACTCCATTTCGATGCGATCAACCATGTCGCCAACCGCTACCTGGTGCTGCTGTGGTACCTCAATGACGTCGCAGCCGGCGGTGAAACGCGCCTGCCGGGACTGAATTTGACGGTGGCGCCACGGGCCGGCCGGCTGCTGGTCTTCCCGCCTTACTGGATGTACCAGCACGAAGGCGTGGCGCCGCAGAGCGGCGACAAATATATCCTGTCGACCTACCTGCTGTTCAAAATGCCTCAGACCGAATAATTCCAGCGCTGCAGATAGGGTTCAAGCTCGGGTATCACGGGCTCCAGGTAGGTGCGGTAATTCTCCCAGCGCCCCACCGCCCTGCTGTTGACCGGTTGCACGACCTGGGCGTAGCTGGGCGTGCTGATGAAGCGCTTGGCGTGCGCGCTGGCGGCCGGCGCCAGCATGGCCGGATCCCAGGGCAGGTGCAGGTAATCGGCGATGCCGCGCACGACCGCGGGAAAATCGGCGACCAGCTGCTCGTAGCGCACTTCCAGAATGCTGGGTTCCAGCAGGGCAGTGAGCCGGTACCAATAGTCAAAGGTCTTGCGAAATCCGGCCGCCAGGGCCGGCAGATTGGCGCAGAGCATGATCCAGTCCGGCGCGCTGAAATTCTGCATATAGCAGCTGAGCACGATGTCGCAGGGGTGGCGTATCGCCAGGATGATCGGTGAATTCGGGAACAGCCGGCGTATGACCGGCAGGCGGACGATATTGAGCGGGTTCTTGTCAACGAGGCGCACGCCGGGCGGCAGCTGCACCTTTTTCGCCACGCGCCGCCAGTACTTTGCGCGCACGTCGTCCAGCTGCTGCGCGCTTAAGTGCCCGAGCTCGGTCGGATACTTGACGCCGAAGGCGGTCATGTCTTCCAGCGCGTTCTGGATGAACGGCTGCTCATCCATGGACTGCAGCAGCGGATGCGCATCCAGAGTGAATTCAAGCAGCGTCGTTCCCGAGCGCGGAAAGGCGACCACGAACACCGGACTGTCCGCGCTGGACGGTGCGCTCGAATGGTCCCATTGCTGAACGTCCTGTGGGTCGCAGTCGAATTCCGTCACCTTCATCTGCGGTGTGCCGCGCGCCGCTGCCAGCGGTGCGACACGCTCCACCCGCGCGATCTGCGAAGCATGGGCCTTGCCCAGGGCGGCAAAGGCTTCGTCAAATCGGCCCAGCGCATCGAGGGTCACCGCCATGGGATACAGGACGCGATGGCGCTCGTGCGCGCGCTTGAAATCAGGCATCAGCTGAATGAGCAGTTCCAGCGCGAGCTCGTGCCGCGACTGGCGCTGTGCCACGATCGCCTTGGCGATACGCAGGTCCACTCCGAGTCTTTCGGACCTGGGATCGGCGAGCAATTCCCCGAGCAGGGCAGCCGCCTCATTGATCCGGTTGGTGCGCTCGAGCAGCTGAATGAGCGTCAGCTTCGCCACCAGGTTGTCCCGCTCCTCGGCAAGCGCCTTGCGCACGGTCGCTTCCGCGCGCTGAGGCTGGGCTAGGTTCATCAGCAGGCTGCCGACCGCGGGCGCCACCCTGGCGGGAGTCTCCTCAGCCGTAGGCCAGGCCTCGAGCGCCGCGAGGGCGTCGTCGTGATCGGTCGCTTGGTAGCAGCACTCGGCATAGCGGAGCCGGATGTCCATGTCCTCAGGCGCCAACTCCAGCCCCCTGGCCAAGAGCGCCTTGGCGGATTGCAAATCCGAGCGCGCCATGTGCGTCATCCCGACCTGGTAGTAGAAATCCACCGAGGAAACACCGAGCGCGGCAGCACGCGCGTAGGCCGCCAGTGACTCCTCGTGGCGTCCAGCGCCGCGGCGCGCCGTGCCGAGATTCATCCAATAAGCCGGCTCGTCGGGCCGCAGCTGCAGCAGCTGCTCGAAAACCGCCTCGGCCTCGGCGTACCGCATCTGCATAAGCTGCATGACGCCCAGCATTGTCAGGGCGTCGATGTGATTGGGCGCCGCAACCAGGGCGCGACGGCAGTAGGCCTCGGCGGCTTCAAAATCCGCAGTGTCAAAGAACCTGGAGGCGGATTCCGTCAACACGTCCGCGCTTGCCGCTGGCTGGATCATGGAGGGTTCAATCCGGCTAAGCCCTGGCCGTCCTCAAAAAAAAAGGCCGCGGGACAAACCCCGCGGCCCTTAAGTCTAACTGTTCCAGTGAACTTAGAACTTCTGATTGAAGGTTACGAAGTAACGCCGGCCCAGCGTATCGTAGGTGCTTACGTCGGTATCCGCGTTGATGACGTTATTCTGATAGAACACAGACGGCTGCTTGTCGGTGAGGTTCTGCACGCCAATCTGCAGCTTCGTCTTCGTGCTCTTGATCGAATAGCCAAAGGTCAAGTCGAAATACGTGATCGAAGGAATCTTCAAGTCAGGGTTCGGGAAACCACCGGCCTTGACTGCGGCGCTTTGCGTCGCCGCGTTATGCACAACCAGGTGATGGATGTAGCGCGACGAGAGCATGGCATCGAAGTCGCCCAGCGCCCAACCCACGCTCCCCAATCCACGCCAGCGGGCATAGTTGCCAAACTGGGTATCGAAGGTTCCAGCGATCTCCTGCGAAGCCGCTCCGGGGAACGGCGTGTTCAGATAGCTGTTGATGTAGGTGGCATCCAGCGAGAAATTGAAGTTGCCGGCCCGCGTGTTCTTCAGCTGGTACTTCACGCCGAAGTCCGTGCCGTCTTCCTTGAGCTGGCCGAGATTGACTGTGGGCAGCTGGAAAGCCCTCACCTCACCCTGGTTTACCCCAAAGGTGTAGCGGGTGATCAGGCCGCAGAAATCCGGATTTCCGCTGGCCAGGCACTGATCACTGACGTAGTTCGGATCCAGCGCGGTGATCAGGTTGTTGAGCTCGTACCGCCACATGTCAACGCTCACCGACAAGTTCTGCACACCCGGGACCTGCAGCACGAATCCGTAAGTGACTACGTTGCCGGTTTCCGGCTTCAAGTTCGGATTGCTCAGCAGCACCGCCGTGATCTGCGCGGTGCCATTGTAAGCGTAGGAGCCGTCCGGCTTGCCGTTCCCAAGGACGCCCACGCAGTCGGCCGCCAGATTCGGGTTGGCCGCCGCCGCTGCCGCAGTCAGGCCATAGCAGGGATCATTGAAGGTCGGATTGCTGATGGCCGGCGCGGTATAGAGATCCCCCAGCGTCGGTACACGGAACACCTGCGAGTAGGTGCCACGCACCAGCAGATCACTGACCGGCCGGTATTCGATCTTGAGCTGCGCCTTGGTGGTGTTACCGAACAGGCTGTAGCTCGAGTAGCGGACACCGGCGTCCAGGTTGAGTGCTTTCGCGCCGGGCATGTCCTTGAGCAGGGGCACGAACAGCTCAGCGTAGACCTCCTTGTCGTCATAGCGTCCCGACGAGGGACCCGTACAAGCCTCCTGGGAAATGATGCACTTGATGAAGAGGGGCGGCTGCGCGATGACCAGATGGTCCGCTTCAAAGATCGTGCTGAGCTTGCGGTACTCCACACCCACCGCCGCCTGCATATCGCCCGCGGGCATCGCCACGACCTTGCCATTCAGGTTGAACGTGGCCGCCTTGGTGATGAAGGTGTTGTCCGTCTTGAAATCGGTGCTCATCTGCCTCAGGGCCGATATCGTGGCGGGCAGGTCGGTGTTGAATATGTTTATCGGTGTGCAGTTCGGAACAATCACCGCCGGAATGACATATCCGGTGGCCGGGTCGACACTGGAGGGGGTGCCGCAAGTGGGTGCCCCGGTGGCCGGGTTGACGAACGAGGGCCCGACGGCCTTCGCCAGATCCGGGAAGTAGATGTAACCATCCGTGTCGGCGCTCTGGTCCAGCCGGCCGTAGCTCATGTTGGCGTCCCATTGCCAGCCGGTATCAAACAGCTTGCCCTTGATGCCCGTGGTGAGCAGCTTGCTGTCGGACGTGGTCTGACTGTGGCGCGTACCGAGTGAGCTCAGGCGCAGGCGGAAATTGCCATTGCCCGTGTTGTCGCCGCCGAAGTCGATGCCGAACGGGTTGTACATGCTGTCCTTGGAGACGATGACATCGTCCGAGGTCGCGTCATAGGGCAGTGGCGCGATCTGGAATCCCGAGTGCGTGCGGTTCATCAGCATCTCGGCATAAATCTCGACCGCATCGGTCACTTTGTAATTGACCGTGGAGAACACTGCGCCTCGCTCCTGCGGCGTGATCAGCAGGTTATACGGCTGGTAATTGAAGGCGTCAGAATTGTGGTAGCAGCGGTAATCGGCCAGCGCACTACCTGCTGCACCGGGAATACGCATGATGGTCGTGCAGCCGTAGAATGCCTTGATGGCTGCGGAGGCGTGGGCGATGGACTCTCTTCCCGTCGGGATGCGGCTCGAGCCGGCATCGAACTCGTAGCGCTGCGGTGACGTGGGCGTATAGCCCGCGGGGCCGTACAGGCCGCTGTAGAGGTAGCGCGCCAGCCGGGAGTACTCGCGATCGCCAGCGGACACCGGGTCCTGTCGCGTATAGCTGCCACCGATCGTGATGTCCATCTTCTCTGAACTGTTGCCGAACAGGCCGCTCAGCGAGAGGTGTTTGCCGTCGCTCCGGGAGGTCTGGCCCGTCTCGCCCGACAGTTCCAGGCCCTCGGCATGGGTCTTGGTGATGAAGTTCACGACGCCAGCAATGGCATCCGACCCGTAGATGGCACCGGCGCCTTCCTTCAGCACTTCGACGTGGTCGATCATGTTGATCGGAATCTGGTTGACGTCGACCGCGCCGCTGGCTCCGATCAGTCCAATCCGGCGGCCATTGAGCAGCACCAGGGTGCGCACCGCGTTCAAGCCGCGCAGTTCCACGTTGGCTTCACCGAAGCCACCGCCGTTATTGACGGCGGGATTGACTGCTGCACCAGAGACCGTCGGCAGTTCAGCGACCAGTTCACCGACCGTCTGCAGACCGGAGGCCTCGATCGCAGTCTGGTTGATGGTAAGGATGGGGCTGGCTGTTTCAGTATCGACGCGGCGAATGCGCGTTCCCGTGATGACGATCTCTGTCATCTCATCGGAGGCGGCGGTTGTTCCACCGGCCGTTTGCGCGGTGGCCGGCGCAGGCAGTGCCGCACCGATCGCCGCCGTGGCGCCAGACAGCAGCGCGTACTTGACGGCGGCACCGATGTTGCTCTCCGGCGCGATGGCCGGCTTTTCAGACGGATGCATGGTTCTGAGGCTCCCCATTAGTGATTCAGATTCGGGCGGCTGCATATCTCTGCAGCTGGTTCAGGCAAAGTCCAGACAAGCGAATACTTCAATCCGGACATGTCCCTAGCTGCCCTGTGAGCGCAGCATAGCGCTGTTGCGCCATGAAAGGATAGCCCCGTTGTTTTAGTACAACAGCCTACAGGCCTCCGCCCCCACAACCTTTGCTGAGGTAGTCGTCTATACCCCGCAGCGTGTCGGCGTAGGTCTGGCGCGTCCAGGACGGCCCGTGGGCGAAATCCTTGAACTCGCGATATGTCACATTCCGTCCGGCCGACTTCGCCTTGGCCACGAACCATTGTGACTGCTGGATGGGCACCGTCTGGTCCCGGTCGCCGTGAAAAACATAGATCGGAATCGAGATCTGATCGGCCTTGCTCAACGGACTCAGACCCTTGACGGTCTTTGCCTGGCCGTCACGGAAAAAGGCATTCGTGTAGAACTTGGCCCAGATGCGGTCGATGTCGGACACGCCGGCGCCGGCAATCGCGCATTTGTAGAGCCCGTTGGGCCTGACGGCGGCCGCAAAGGCCGCGTAGCCGCCGTAGGAGAAACCGAACATGGCGATGCGGCCCGGGATCGCGATCTTCTGCTCAATCAGCCACTTGGCCCCATCGTCCTTGTCATCCTGCATCTTCTGGCCCCATTCGGCATCCCCGGCCATCCACAGCTTCATGCCCCAGCCCTCGGAACCGCGATACTGCGGCTGGAGCACCGCGCGGCAGCGGCTGGTCAGGAGCGGGATCCAGCCAAACTCGTCGTACGCGAGCTCATCCCGGGCCCACGGGCCGCCGTGCGGGAGCAGCACCGCCGGCCAGGGCCCGGATCCACACAGTTCGGTGTTGGGTGTGTGCAGGAAAGCCGGGATGTTCAGTCCATCGCGGGCCGTGTAGTAGACCAGCTTGCTGTCACCTACCGCGGCCGTGTCGACGTCCGCATGGCGATGCGCCAGGAGCGAGAGCTCCTTGTGATTGCGCAGCAGGTAGTAACTGGCCGGTTCATTGGGCGCGTCGACGGCAACCACGATCAGGTTTCGATCCTGGGAGGCGCTGACCAGGTGCCAGTTACGGCCGATGCGCATAGGCGTCGTGACGGCATTGCCGGTTGCCGGGTCAATCAGCGTCTGCGGCGATTCCCCAATCGAGAAGGCCGCGCTGAGCTGCTTGTCCAGCGCCTGCATCCAGTCGGATACGTAGTAGCGATCATTCTCCGTCAGGCCCATGTAGCCAAAGGAATCGATCTCGCCGAAGTGCTCCCCTTTCAACGGGTTTACGGTAATCGAGTTGGCATCGAAGAACTTATGTTCGAAGACCACGTTGCCGAGTTTCCGGGCGCGCACGTCATACTCATAGATGCCCGTCTTGTCGCGGCCCGGATTGCGCATGACGTAGGCGATGTTCGGGTCCTTCGAAAATCCGACCACGTCGTTGACGTTGCGGTCCTTGACGTAGGTGCGGAAATGTTCCTGCCACGCCCCGGAATCCGGATCGCGAATCTCGGTGGCGACGTAGCTGCCGGTACTGTCGACGCCCAGATGGGTGCGCGAGCGCACCTTGCCTTCCATATCGGTCACGTATCCGCCGGTGTTCTCCTCGGTGCGCTGGACTCGTTCCGCCCGCCCGGTAGCCAGATCAACCTTGTAGATGTCGCCCTGGTTGACACCGAGATCGTCAACGACGAGGACATGGCTCGGATCGTTGGGCAGCACGTCGAGCACCTGCGGATCCGAGATCGACTGTTCAATTTCCTCGACGTCGCTCTTGGCCGTCGGCCGCTGCAGTGGCTCGCGCCAGTTCTTGCCTTCGAGGTCGGTGAAATAGAACTTGTTGACGAAGGTCTTGGTCGTCTTGTCGAAGTGCAGGTCAAAAGGCTGCCAGAGGGTGACCGCCAGGGTGTCATTCTTGATGAACGCGACCCGGGCGATTTTCATCTGTTTGGACCCGATGACGGTCGGCTTGGCCTGCAGCGCATCGGTGTTCCAGACCAGGATCGTGCGCTCCTCGCCCTTGCCCTCCAGCGCGACCATGTGCTTGCCGTCCGGTGAGAGTGCAAACCCTGACATGGCGGGGTAGGCCGAGAGGGTCTCGATGCTGGGTGGGACCGGTTTCGTGCCTGCGGTGGCGGCCAGGCTTGCCGAGACCAGTAGTACCGTAACCATCATGCGCATGGGCGATCCCCGGCTCGTAGATTTCGGCCCGGATGGGCTTCCCGCGCGAAGTATAGCCCCCCCGGCAACGCGGCCGAGACTTTGAAGACGTCGGTGTCCGTGATAGTGTCGTTTCCTTGCAGCAGCCAGGCTGGGGACGGTGCCGGGCCGCGCCAAAATAAGAGCTCTAGGGAGAATTTAATGTACATGAGTAAGGCGAATCGCCTCGCGATTCTGTGGGGGTTTGCGGCTTCAGTGGTCGCACTGGCGGGTGCGGGGCTGGCCGGTGCCGCCGACGCGCCGGCCGATGTGGCCCCAAAGCCCACATCTGCTGCGGATGCAGATGCCGCCGCCAAGGCCAAGGCCAAGGCGGAGGCGGACGCTGCCGCCAAAAAGGCCGCCGCGATTGCGCCGATCGAGCAGATCGTCATTACGGGTTCGCACATCCATAAGGATGAATACAGTTCCGCCTCGCCCATCCAGGTCATCAAGAAAGATGAGTCGGTGCTGGCGGGTCTGACCACCACCACGGAAGTGCTGCAGGGGTCCACCGTCACCGGCGGATCGAATCAGATCAACAACTATTTTGGCGGTTACGTGACTGACGGTGGTCCCGGCGCCAATACCCTGAGCCTGCGTGGTCTGGGTGCCGTGCGCACGCTGATTCTGCTCAACGGTCGGCGCCTGGCGCCTTCAGGTACGCGCGGTTCGGTGGGCTCGGCGGACCTGAACGTCCTGCCCACCGCGATGGTCGATCGCATCGAGATTCTCAAGGACGGCGCCTCGTCCGTTTACGGTTCCGACGCCGTGGCTGGCGTGGTGAATATCATCACCCGCAAGGGCATCAAGGACTGGACCTTCGAGGCTACCAGGGTAAACACCGACGAGGGTGGTGGCGACGTCACCAAGCTGTCTGTCGTGGGCGGCCACACCTGGGATCGCTTCGATATCAGCGGCAGCTTCGAATTTGATGACCGGCAGGAGTTGACTGTCGGCCAGCGCAACTGGGCGAGTTGCCCCACACAGGCCCTGATTGACCCGGTTACCGGTCAATACGCGGCTGGCTCGATTCTGGATCCTTCGGGACAGCCCCGATGTTTTCCCGTGGGCGGGCTGACGGGAACGGGCGGCCTCGCGCATGACTACATCATTGCGCCTACCGCGGCGGGCGTTCGCTGGACTCCGAACCCTTTGCAGATGGGGGGCGCGCTGCCGGGCTGGGATAGAGTAGACAGTCTCAGCCTGCGACCGGATTTCGACCCGTCGCTGCTCAAGGAATCGCTGATTTCCCCGACGCGCAATTACACCGGATTCGTCAATGGGTCGTACGATCTGCACGCCCTGGGCAATGGCGAGCTCTATTTCGAGGCGCTGTACGCGCGCCGCGAGTCCAAGCAAACCGGTGCGCGTCAGCTGAGCCTGGATTATCAGTACGACAACGGATTTAATTTCGACCCGAATCCGCTGGTGCCTCAGGTCATTTATAACAACACAGTAGCCGCCGTGGCGATCAACCCGCGGGGCGACTTCGTCGAGGCCAGGGCCTTCGTCGCCTGGGGTAATGACCATTCGAGCCAGAAGGTGGATTTCGACCGGCTCGTGGTGGGGCTGCGCGGCGACCTTAGCTTTCTAAAGGACTGGAAATACGATGCCTACGTGGTTGCAAACCATTCGGATGCGTCATACACGTTTCAGTCATTCCTGACGGATCGAATCTACAATTCGACCTATGTCGTGCCGGTCGCGGGTCCGACCACGGCGCCGACTCGCACCGTGAATGGCGTCACTTACACTTGCGCCAGCAACATCGGCAATCCGAATCCGGACTGCGTGCCGGCGCCCTATCTTGATTCCTTGTTCCTCTCCGGGCAGGTCGATCAGGCATACCGCGACTACGTCTTCAGGCCCGTGACTGGAAACACGGCCTACGACGAAACCACCGTCAACGCGACTTTCGATGGCAGCCTATTCAAGTTGCCCGCGGGCGAAATGCGTGCCGCGGTGGGCGTCGAGTTCCGCCATCTGAAGCTCGATGACACGCCGGGCCCGGACATGGTCAACGGGAACCTCTACAACTTCACTTCGGCCGGTATTACGCGGGGCACGGACACCGTGCGCGAAGCATTTGCCGAGGTGGAAACACCCATACTTCGCGGGCTGCCGGGGGCGGAAGACCTGACCTTCAACCTGTCCGGCCGCTTGACGGATTACAAGTCCTACGGCTCCGATCACACCTACAAGGCCGGACTGCAATACACGCCGGTGAAGTGGTTGAAGCTGCGCGGCACCAAGGGCACCTCGTTCCGGGCCCCGGCGCTGTTCGAGCAGTATCTGGCGCCGACCTCCGGCTTCCTCTCCTCCAGCGTCGATCCCTGCGACGGCTACGGCAGCTTGCCGCCGACGTCGGTGCGCTACGTCAACTGCGACTCCGAGCTCCACGATCCGACCTTCATCGCGCACAACGGCGTGCAGGTGAATTCGGCCGGCGGTGCAGCTCTGGGCCTGAAGAGTGAAAAGTCGAAAGCCGACACCGTAGGCATCGTGGTGCAGCCTGGATTCCCGGCCTCAGTCGGCGACATGGCCTTTGCGATCGACTGGTGGAGGATTGACGTCGAGAATCAGGTTGCGCAGATTGGTGCACCAAACCTGCTCAGCCTGTGCTACGACGACCCGCAGTTCCGGGCTGGCGGCAGCTACTGCGCGTACAGCGCGCGCGACGTCAATGGCACGCTGTTGGTGCAGGACAACTACATCAACATCGCCGCACAGCTCGCCGAAGGCGTCGATTACAACGTGCGTTACGCCAGAAGCGTTGGCGTCGGCGAGTTCGTCGCCGATTTGCGGGCTACCCGCTACCTGCGGCAGGACAGCAAGCTGCTGCCCACGGATCCGCTGGATAAACTGAACGGCACCCTGCAGTCGCCGAAGTGGGTCGGCGATGCCGACTTGCGTTACACCTACAAGGACTGCACTTTCCGTTATGGCCTGACCTATGTGGGCCCGATGGACAGCAATGCCCTGGTCGGCGTCGACCCCAGCGTGGATCCCTTCGACTTCACGGTCGATTCCTACGTGACGCACGATTTTTCCGTGAAGTACACCAGCCCCTCAAAATGGTCGCTGATTGTTGGCGTGCGCAATGCGACCAATACGGTACCCCAGACCGTCTCGCCGGGTGCGTACGATCGTGTAGGCAACTCGCTGCTGTATAGCGCGTACGACTACTTCGGGCGCCGCTACTTCGTGACTCTGTCCGAGACCTACTAGCCGAGCAGGCGATCGGGCGCTCCCTCGCGGGAGCGCCCGATTTTTTTGGCGTAGACTTCCAGCCATGAACGTGTCGCCTTGCCGACTCCGTGGTGCGAGCACCGCTGCTGGACTGATCCTGTGCGCCGCACTTTCAGGGGCGCCGCCGCGATCGGCCGCGGCCGCACCCGACGCGGGGTTCAATGTGGTCGGCAATAGCGTTACCGAGCTGGCCGACGCCCAGTCGCACGGGCGCGTGAGCTCACTGCAACTGGTCGACGCTTACCTGGCGCGCATCGGCAAGTTTGATCGCGCCGGGCCTGCGTTACGCAGTGTGCTCGCCATCAATCCGCAGGCACGCGCGCAGGCGCGAGCGCTCGATCGCGAGAGGGCGGCTGGACGGGTACGCGGCCCATTGCACGGCATTCCGATCCTGGTCAAGGACAACATCGAAACGGCGGACCCATTGCCGACGACGGCCGGGTCCCTGGCGCTCGCCCAAAATGTGGGTGGCCGTGACGCGCCGCTGGTCGCGCGGCTCCGTGCCGCCGGTGCGGTCATTCTTGGAAAATCGAACCTGTCCGAGTGGGCGAATATCCGCTCCTCCGTTTCCATCAGCGGCTGGAGCGCCGTCGGCGGGCAGACACGCAACCCTTATGCCCGCGATCGCAGTGCCTGTGGATCGAGTTCCGGGAGCGCCGCGGCCGTTGCCGCCAGCCTGGCGGCAGCGGCGGTGGGCACGGAAACCGACGGTTCAATCACCTGTCCGGCGTCGGTGACGGGCCTGGTCGGCCTCAAGCCAACGGTGGGGCTCGTGTCGCGCACCCATGTCGTGCCGATTTCCCACAGCCAGGATACGCCCGGACCGATCACGCACACCGTCGCGGACGCGGCGCTGTTGCTCGGCGTCATGGCCGGCACGGATCCACTGGATGAGGCCACCCGTGAGGCCGACGCGCACCGGAACGATCTCGCGGCTTCTACTCCAAACAAGGAATTGAGGGACGTGCGAATCGGAGTGCTGCAGGTCAACGGCGCTCCTCCTGCGATCAGGGCCTTGTATGAGCTCACCGTCAAACACCTGGCCGACGCGGGTGCGACCCTGATCAACGTAGACACGCTGGCCGACGCCGACAAACTCGGGGACGCGGAACTGACGGTGATGCTCACCGAGCTCAAGGTCGACCTGGACGCCTACCTGGCCACGACACCGGCCGCCGTCAAGGCGCGCAGCATCGTTGACATCATTGCCTTTGACCGCGAGCACGCCGGTGCGGAAATGCCCTACTTCGGGCAGGACCTGTTTGAGCGGGCCGTGTCGACGGGCGGACTTAAGGATCCGCTATACCTGAAGGCCCTGGAGACGAGCCGGCTTGCCGCGGGCCGCGATGGCCTGGACAAGGTCCTCGCCTCGCAGCAGCTGCAGGTGGTGATTGCACCGACCACGGGACCGGCGTTCCTGATCGATCCCATCAACGGTGATGCCATGAGCTGGGACGGGCCGGGCAATGTGCCGGCGATCGCCGGCTACCCGCATCTGACGATACCGATGGGTCTGGTCAAAGGCCTGCCCGTGGGTCTGTCGGTGATCGGTCCGGCCTGGTCCGATGGAACCGTGCTGGCGCTGGGTGGAGCGATCGAGCGCCTGGTCGGTCATGTGGCCCCACCCGCCTTGTAACCCAGCGCGGCGCGCAGGCCGGGAGCGGCCACATCCACAAGCTGCCGTTGCGCCTCGGGCAAGGTCTCCGGCACCTGCAGGGCCACGCGGCTGAGGTTCTCCCGCGCCGTGGCGCTCTGTTTTCTGTCGGCGCCGATGGAAACGCGCTGGCGCCAGTCCGGGGGGAGTTCAGCGATTCCGCAGGCGCGCAGCAGGGTGCCGAAATACTTCGCTCCCTTGTCGCCGTCGAGTTCCCCCAGGCCCCGCACGAGATCCTCATAGTGCAACAGCTGCGCCTTGGTGCCGGTCCAGCTCAACGCGTTGTGCAGGAAGATCTCCTGCAACGCCGGCACTTTGTCGTGGATGCCGACAATCATCATGTTCAGGACCTCGTCAACCGCGGCCTGGCCGCCCTTGAGGTGTTCGAGCGATCCCTTGAAGGTATCAGAGAGAAAGAACCGGGCCCTGGCCAGGACCCAGTCGTAGGGATCGCGGACCAGCACGACATGATGGACGTTTCTGAGTGCGATGGCCGAATCGTCTGAAAAGAGCAGGTGGCCCCAGCTCAGCATCGGTTGCGCGGTTGAAAACGCCTGCAGATGTTCTCGCAATATGGCGAACTGGATGAACGACTTGTGGTACTGCTGCTCTACCGGCACGAACATCCGGATGATGTTTCGCAGCAGGTGCGTGCCGCATTTAGGCACGCTGTTCAGGAACACAGGCTCCGCCAATCGCGCCTGCGGGAACTGCCGATTTAACTGATCAAGGTTGTCTGCCTTGCCGAGAATTTGGGGCATGCTGCATTCTGGCGATCGAGATCAGAATGCCTTCTTCAGATTAAGGAAGAAGCGGCGACCCACCCAGTCGTATTGGGAGTAGAACGCCGAGTTACCCTGGGTATCAAGCTCGCCCAGGTTGAGCGTAGTGACCTGCGGAGGTTTCTTGTCGGCTAGGTTGGCCACGCCAAGTGTGGCCTTGACGCCGGCGTCCTTGAATTCACGAGTCACCGATACGGCGTGGTAGATGACCGAGTCGGCCTTCAGCACGACGCGCACCGTCTCGCCGCGATACGTAGCGGTGTTGCCACCGTAATGCGCTTCGTTCGAGACCGGGCCAATGAGATCCAGGCCGTAGTAGAACTCCCAGGGCCCGGTCTCATAGGTCAGGTTCAGGTTCCCGATCCACTTCGGATTGCCGAATTGACCATTCGTATCAGTCACGGTGTTTGCAAACAGGGCCTGCAAGTCCTTTGTCTTGAAGGTGTTCTGGGTATTGATCGTCAGGTTGCCGGGTCCGAGCCGCGTCTTGTACGTCAGTTCGACGTCCCAACCACGCTCCTTCTGGTCCGCAATATTGATATAGCTGTCATGCACGTTATCAATGCCGTTGTTCAGGCCGCTGCGATCGAACAGGTTGCAGAGCGGATCATTGGGAAAGAACAGCGAGTTATAGCACCCGAAGACGATCTGGTGTGCTCCCAGTTGCGATACTTCATTGCCGACATCGATGTCGAAGAAGTCGACGGACAGATTGACGTCGGCAAAGGAGGGATGCCAGATGAAGCCCGCCGTCCTGGACTTGGAAGTCTCCGCCTTCAGGACGCCAAGACCACCTCCGGTAATGATGGTCGCAGTGACGGTGCCGCCGGTGAAGTCGGAGGCAATGCCAGCGGTCGCGCAATTGTCAGCGACGCGTTGCGGAATCGTCCCGGCCAAAACGGCGGCACCCCAGCCAATGCACGGATCAATGTGCGGCTGATCCAGGAACGACGTCTGATTGGCGAGATACAGTTCGTACAGCGCCGGAGACCGGAAGGAAGTCCCCTGATTCAGCCTGACTTTGAAGGAAGGCATGATTTGCCATGCCAGCCCCGCCTTGTAGGTCCTATCGCCGCCGTAAGTGCTCACGTTCGTGTAGCGCACCGAACCGTTGAACTCCAGGTTCTTGGCTCCCGGAAGGTCATGCAGCAGTGGCACCGCGATTTCGCCAAAGATCGCCTTGGTTTTCTGGTCGCCCTTGGTAATGCCGGACGTGGTCGTGCCCCAGGCATTGCCGCCCAGCGTAATGGCTCCAGGCGTATCGTTGATGGAGTCGGACTGATATTGCGCGCCAATGGCTATGTTCAGCGGGCCCGTAGGCAGGTCCACAATCTTTCCAGTGGTGTAGCTCTCCAGCGTCCATTGCGTGTACTTGGTATGCCCGGTTTCCTTGCCGAACAGAAATGCGGCTACGTCAGCTGAGATGTTTCCGGCCAGAAACTGCGGATCGAGCCAGGGTACGTCGATACAAGGTACGCCGCGCACGGAAGTGACTTGCCCCACGCAGGAGCCGGTCGCAAAGTGCTGATCAACGATGGCGTCGTTGTAGATCTGATCGTCCGTGTAGGCACCATCGGAATGACTGTACTGAAAGGAAACGTCCCAATTCCAGGACTTGCCCGCATCGCCACGAAGTCCCGTCACGAAGCGCTGGTACTTCACATCAATGAAGGAGCCGGCGCGGTTGGTGATAGGCGTCGGACTTAGCCAATTGGCTCCAGTCCAGCCGGCAGCGAGCGGATTGGTGCCAAACGCGCCGCCGCTGTCGGAGTTGTACATGTAGGTCCAAAACTGGCGGTATGAATTGACCGTCGTTTTGCGCCGGTTGAACAGGGCCTCCGCATAAGCGGTCATGTGTTCCGAGATCTTGTAATCGCCGTCAGCATAAATGGTCGCGCGTTCTATCTTGGGAATGAGCGAGGAAGCATCCTGAAAGGGACTGTCGGCATTGGCCGCCGCATCGGAGACCCGATCATAATTGACGGGGAACCATCCTGGAGGTGTGCCCAGCCCATAAGGAGGGTTCGGATCAGGGGCGTATCCGGGGATGTAACTGCCCAGGTTGCCATCGTAGTCATATTGCGCCAAATGGGGACTAACGCCAGGGCCGGGGACGTTGGTTGTTCCATTTCCAAAAAGTGGCAAGCCGGTGATCGGGTCCGTCGCGGTAGCGTAATCATAGAGCCACACCTGGCCCCACAGCAGATCACTGCAGTGGTAAGTGCCGGTGCGCGGATCGACAACGTCTCGCCGTGCCCCCGTGGTGGGATCGAATATGTACTGCTGGCCACAGCGGAAATAGTCACGACTGCCCTTGTTCAGCTCTGATTGCCGGTACCAGTCCGCTGTAATGCGAAAATTCCCGTGATCCAGGGCGCGGCCCCAGCTGGCGTTGACGCGCGATTCCTCGCCCCCGCTCTTTGTGGGCCGCGATGCAAAGCCCTCGAGAGTGCCGCCGTTACCCTTCTTGGTAATGATGTTCACGACGCCTGCGATGGCGTCCGAACCATAGATAGAGGAGGCGCCATCCTTCAGGATATCGATACGTTCCACGGCACCGAGTGGCAGCACGTTGAGGTCAAAGGAGGAGACGCCGCCACGCGTGCCCGCGGGCCCGGCGCGGCGGCCGTTCAGCAGGACCAGAGTGCGATTCGCGCCCAGGCCGCGCAGCGAGAGGGTTTCTGCTCCAATGCCGCCGTTCTGCACGAAGGCCGTTGAGCTTGCCGCGGTCACCTGCGGTGATCCGGAGGCCACCGTGGTCGTTTGCAGCGCACTGGCGAGATCCGTGACGCCTTTCTGCACTGCCTTTTCCGGGGCCACGATATCGACTGCCGCGGAACTCGAATAGATGTCCTGATGAATTCTGGAACCCGTTACAACCACTTCTTCCAGGTTGTCGGAAGTGGCTGCCGCATCGGCTGCGAGCACGGCCACCGGGGCGCTACACGCTGCGGCCGATAGTGCCAACAGAACGGCGCGCCGAATCTGTGCGTTTTCGCTTTTCATGCCTGTAATCCCCCCTGCGAGGCCGGCTCTGTAAGCTGTTGCAGGCCAATGAATGACCTGCACTATTCTCTATGTACGCTTACTTCCTATGTACGTTCAAAGCCTGAAGCGGTCCCCCCAAGGACCGCAAGAGCGCTTCGGGCGATCCTATCCAATTAGTTCTGGGCTTGCAAAGCGACCCACGGAACAGAGTCGACCTGCCGGCCTCTAGCTGGCCTGAAGGCCGTGCGTCACGCGATCGCCGACCCGGATGCCGCGCTTGTGCGCCTCGCCGCCGTTGATTTCCAGGACCGCCTTGACCGGTTTGTCGCAGCTGAGGATGTCGAGGGACTGGGGCTTGGTCTGCTCCAGCAGACAGACGATGCGGCCGCGCTTGTCGATGAACAGCATGTCGAGTGGGATCAGCGTGTTCTTCATCCACATGCTCATGACCTGCGGCTCCCGTTGCGGAAACAGCATGCCCGCATCGCTCGGCAGCGAGCGCACGTTCATCAGGCCGAGTTCCTGCCGGGCTGCGGTATCGGCGATGGCCACGTTGAACCACTGGCGCCCGCTCGCGCCGCGGATCTCGAGCGCCGAGCGCGGATACTCCTCGCTCGCCGGGGGTGCGGCAGCGCCGACGGCCGCGGCCAGCAATGCCAGCAGGCATAGTGCGTACCCGCGTCGCGGCCGGCTGGATTCAGCTTTTCGTGTCTGGTGCATTGAGCTCGTTGTCCTCGAATTGCGCGGCACCGGCAAAGTCAAAGCGGTTGATGTAAAGGCGGCTGTTGCCCTGGAGAGTCGCCGCCGGGTCGATGCAGTAGCCCCGTGCCGCAATCCTATAGACATGGTAGCCGCCAGGGGTTCTGCCCGCCTCGCTATCCTCGAGCGGTTGCTGCTCCAGCGATTCTACCGTGCACTTGTCATCGCCCTGTGTGGCATAAAGCTGGTTTCCGCCCTCGACAATGATGGTGACATTGGTGGGCCGGTCGCGGCTGGCGCCGCTCCCCGGGGAGGCGGCAATGCCGAACACCAGCCTCAGGCGCCGGCCCTGCGCGTCGGGCGGCCCGCCGAAGCTCAGGCGCAGTCCGCGGCCCTCGGGCCGTGCGCCGCCCTCGCAATGCAATTGCGGGCCTCGCCAATCGATATCGGCGTCGATCGCACCGCGCACGCGGACGCGCAGATACCCCCGCTCGCCGGGCAGGCAGCTGTCCGCTGCGGCCACGGTCGATACCGGCGCCTGCCGCGGCGTACAGGCAGCGCCGGATACCAGGGCCACGGTGACGGCGCATGCCATGAAGGCGCAGGCGCTGAGATTGACCGACATGGGCTTCAGAATACTGTCGGGCCCGTCCGCCGCCAAGTAAAGAACGCGGATGGTCCCATTCTTGCTGATAAACTTGGCCGTCCAGCGGCTTTCCATTGCGCACCTGCACGCATCCCATGCAACTACTTGAAGTCACATCGCCCATCCCCGCCGCGCTGGCACGCCTGCCCGAGCTGGCCGCGAATCTGTTTTTCAGCTGGCATCGTCCGGCGCGCGCACTGTTCCAGGATCTTGACCCGGAGCTGTGGGAGCAGGTCGAGCGCAATCCGCGCCTCATGCTGCGCTGCCTGGATCAGACGCGCCTGCAGCGCGCCGCGGGTGATCCGGAGTACCTCGAGCGCTACCGGCAGGTGCTCGACTACCTCGACACTTACGTCAAGGCACCGCCGCGCGCCGATCAGCCGCTGATTGCCTATTTCTGCGCCGAGTACGGCTTTCACGAGAGTTTCCCGATCTACTCCGGTGGCCTCGGAATTCTGGCCGGCGATTACTGCAAAGCAGCGAGCGATGAGCGCATGAATTTCATCGCCGTGGGACTGCTGTACCGGCAGGGCTACTTTACGCAGCGGGTAGATGGCGAAGGCGTACAGCACGCCGACTACACGGAAACCGATGCACGCGATCTCCCGGTCGAGGTCGTCAACAACTCTGCCGGAGCCCTGCTCAAGGTGGCCGTGCACATCGGGGATCGGGAGGTGACGGCGCGGGTATGGCGGGCGCTCGTTGGGCGCGTTCCCGTCTACCTTCTGGATACCAACTGTCCCGAGAATACCGGCGAAGACCGCGACATCACCCAAAAGCTCTACGGTGGCGGCGATGCGGCGCGCATCCGCCAGGAAATGATTCTCGGCATCGGCGGGATACGCGTACTGCGTGCGCTGGGCCTGGCTCCCGCGGTCTGGCATATTAATGAAGGCCACGCCGCATTTCTGATTCTCGAGTTGCTGCGTGAGGCGATGGCCCGGGGGCTGGACTTCGAGACGGCGCTGGAGGCCACCGCGCCGCAATGCGTATTCACGACGCACACACCCGTGGCGGCCGGCCACGACGCCTTCGATGATGGCCTGTTCAATGCCTGCTTCACCGAATACCTGCGCCAGTCGGGACTGCAGCAGGAGCGGGTGATGCAGCTGGGGCGCGCGCCGGGGGACAACCATCGCTTCAACATGACACGTCTGGCGCTCGCCGGTGCGCGCCACGTCAATGCCGTCAGCCGCATACACGGGAGAGTCTCCGCCAAGCTGTGCGCTGATCACTGGAACGACGTGCCGGTGAGTGAAAATCCGGTCGGCTACGTGACCAACGGGGTCCACGTGCCGACGTTTCTGGCGCAGACCTGGGTCCGCTTCTTCGACGCACAGCTGGGCGCCGACTGGCGCGAACGGCTCAATGACGCGGCCTTCTGGCAGGGCCTGGAGCGTATTCCGGAACTCGATTACTGGGAGACTTCGCAGGAAGTAAAGGCGCGGATGCTCGCCGGAGTGCGCGAGCGCCTGCGCCGTCAGTACCAGGACCAGGGCCTGAGCGTCGCCGAGTTGCGCCACGTGACGCGCCTGCTCGATCCGCAGCGGCCCGATGTGCTGACGCTCGGTTTTGCGCGCCGTTTCGCCACCTACAAGCGTGCCGCGCTGCTGCTGCGGGATCGCGCGCGCCTGGCCCGGCTGATCGACGGCGCGGATTGCCCGGTGCTGCTGCTGTTTGCAGGCAAGGCGCATCCGGCCGACCATCCCGGCCAGCAGGGGCTGCGCGAGATCAAGCAGCTGATGCTCGATCGTGAGTTTGCCGGCAACATCGTGTTTCTCGAGGACTACGACATCGAACTGGCGCGCTGGCTGGTATCCGGTGTCGACGTCTGGCTCAACAATCCGATTGCGCCTCTAGAGGCCAGCGGCACCTCGGGGATCAAGGCGGCCATCAACGGCCGGCTCAATCTCAGCGTGCTCGATGGCTGGTGGGCCGAAGCCTGGGACGGCACCAACGGTTGGGGTATCCCCGCGGCGCAGGTGCAGGATCCTGACAGGCGCGATGCGCTCGATGCCGACCTCATGCTCGATACGCTGGAAGAAGAAGTGGTGCCGCTTTATTACGCGCGCGGCGCGCAGGGTTTTTCGCCAGAGTGGGTGCGCCGCTGCCGGCGCGCCATGATGACGGTGATTCCGCAGTTCAACACGCGGCGCATGATCTGTGACTACGAGCGTGGCCCGTACCGGAGTGCCGCGGCGGAGCATGCGCGCATCGCGCGCGATGAGGACGCGGGCGCGCTCCAGCTCGCCCGCTGGAAGCAGCGGGTTCGCAAGGCCTGGAACGGCGTCGCTCTTCGTTTGCTCTCCGCACCGGCGCGCGAATTGCAGCGCGACGGTCGCCTGATTCAGCGCATCGCGGTCGCACTCAATGGACTGGAAGCCGAGGATGTCGCGGTGGAGTTCCTGGCGCGCCGCACTCTGCCACGGGAACGCCTGCAATGGCCGGCTCTCTCTTCTTATGGCCGGGGCGAGGAGCCGGACCTGTGGCGGGTGCGTCTGGAGCCCACCAGCGAAACCGATAGCGACGGCTCACGGGTATTCGAGCTCGACGCGGCGCCGCCGACCGCGGGTCAGTTTGCGATGGAATTTCGCGTGCGCCCCGACCATGAACTGCAGGGGCATCCGCTCGAAATGGGGCTGCTGAAACGTCTGTAGCGCTTCAGCCGGGCGCGAAGATCACTCCGGCGAGCGGCGGCAGGCTGACCTCGATCGAATGCGGCTGGCCGTGCCAGGGCGTCGCGGAAGCCTGCGCGCCCGGGCCGTTGCCGAGATTCGCGCCACCATAGTAGTTCGAGTCGGAATTGAGGATCTCACCGTAGTGGCCGCCGTGCGGTACGCCGAGGCGGAAGCCGTGGCGGGGCACCGGCGTGAGATTCAGGGCCACGATCAGGTGCTGCTCATCGGCCCAGCGCGCAAAACTCAGGGTCGAGTTCGCCGCATCGTTGCAGTCGAGCCAGCTGAAGCCGCGCGGTTCGAATTCAAAGCGGTGCAGTGCGGGCCGCTGCACGTACAGGCGGTTCAGGTCAGCGATGAGCCGCTGCACGCCGGCGTGTTCGGTGTGGCGCGTGAGCCACCAGGGCAGCTCGCCGCGGAAATCCCATTCCCAGGGATGCGCGAATTCACCGCCCATGAACAGGAGCTTCTTGCCGGGAAATGCCCACATGTAGGTGTACAGCAGCCGCAGATTCGCCAGCTGCTGCCAGCGATCTCCGGGCATGCGCCCGAGGAGCGAACGCTTCAGATGCACGACCTCGTCGTGTGAGAAGGGCAGCACGAAGTTCTCGGTGTAGGCATACATCTGCCCAAAGCTGAGCTTGTTGTGGTGATGGCGGCGATAGAGCGGGTCTTCCTTGAAATAGCTCAGGGTGTCGTGCATCCAGCCCATGTTCCACTTCATGCTGAAGCCGAGCCCACCGGCGTCCGTGGGGCGTGAGACCTGGGGCCAGTCCGTGGACTCCTCGGCGATGATCACGGTGCCCGGACTGCGATTGTGGGTGGTCGCGTTGAGCAAGCGCAGGAATTCGATCGCCTCGAGATTTTCCCGGCCGCCGTAGCGGTTGGGCACGAAATCGCCCTGGCGGCCAAAATCCAGGTACAGCATTGAGGCGACCGCATCGACCCGAAGTCCGTCAAAGTGAAACTCCTCGAGCCAGTAACAGGCGCTCGAGAGCAGGAACGAGCGCACTTCGTGCCGCTCGTAATTGAAGATCAGCGTGCCCCAGTCGCGATGCTCGCCCTTGCGCGGGTCCTCGTATTCGTAGAGCGCGGTGCCATCGAAGCGTGGCAGGCCGTCGGCGTCGCGCGGGAAATGTCCCGGCACCCAGTCGAGCAACACCCCGATGCCGGCCTGGTGGCATTGATCGACGAAAAATCGCAGCTCATCGGGCGCGCCGTGGCGGCTGGTGGGTGCGAAATAGCCGGTGGTCTGGTATCCCCAGGAGTCATCGAGCGGGTGCTCGGTGATCGGCAGCAGCTCGATGTGCGTGAAGCCCTGCTCGCGCACATAGGGGATGAGGGCGGCCGCAAGCTCCCGGTAGCTGTAGAAGCGGCCATCGGGGTGCTGGCGCCAGGAGCCGACATGCAGCTCGTAGACGCTTAAGGGGGCGTGCAGCCAGTCGCGCTCGCGCCGCGAGCGCAGCCAGTCGCCGTCACCCCAGCCGTAGTGACTGTCGCACACGATCGAGGCGGTGCCGGGCCGCAGCTCGGTGGCCCGGCCATAAGGGTCAGTCTTGAGGACCAGGCCATCGGCCTTCCGGTGCCGCAGTTCGAACTTGTACAGCTCGCCCGCAGCCAGGCCGGGTATGAAGATCTCCCACACGCCCGGGGAGCCCAGGTTGCGCATCGGGCAGCGCCTGCCGTCCCAGTCGCAGAAGGGCCCGACGACGCTGACGCGCGCGGCGTTGGGCGCCCAGACCGCAAAGCGGACGCCCGGGACCCCATCCACCGGCATGCACTGGGCGCCAAGGAACTGCCACGCCCGGGCCTCGAAGCCGCCGTTGAAGGCCGTCAGGTCCTGCGCCGCGATCGTAGGGAAGAAGCTGTAAGGGTCAACCCGCTCCTCGGTGCCGCCGCGACCGTTGCGCCGGCTCAGGCGGTAATGCAGGCTCAGGGTTCCCGGCCGGCCTTCCCAGCGGAAAAAATCCGAGCCCGCCACGCGTCGCATCTCATGCTGCCCGTCGATGCTGACCCCGGCGGTGTCGGGCAGGTGCACCAGGACGGTGGCCTGGCCGCGCCGTTCGCGTGCACCCAACACGCCGTGCGGGTCGTGGTGAGTGCCGGCGGCCAGGCGCCGCAGGTCCCCTGCCAGATCGTCGACCCAGTCTGCAACTACCTTCATCGCCGGGACTATACTCGACGTGCGGTCCTTAATAGAGTATCGCCTGTCATGGCCAAACCCAGCGCACGCACCTCCTCTGGCCGCTACGTCAGCCGGCTCACGAGCGGTGCGCTGGCGGTCATCATGGCCGGCGGGCGCGGGGAGCGCCTGCACGCCCTGACGGAGCATCGCTGCAAGCCGGCCACGCCCTTTGGCGGCAAGTTTCGCATCATCGATTTTCCGCTGTCGAACTGCGTGAATTCCGGCATCCGCCAGATATTCATCATGACCCAGTACAAGGGACAATCGCTGATCCAGCATGTGCAGCGCGGCTGGAGCTACCTGCGCGGGGAGTTCGGCGAGTTCGTCGACGTGGTGCCCGCGCAGCAGCAGATCGGCGAGCACTGGTATCGCGGCACGGCCGACTGCGTCTACCAGAACCTCGATTTGATCCGCCCGCACCGGCCCAAGCACGTTCTGGTGCTGGCCGGAGACCACATCTACAAGATGGATTACGGCCCGATGGTCGCCTATCACGTGGAGAAGGGCGCCGACATCACGGTGGGCGTCGTCGAGGTCTCGCGCGACAAGGCGCGGGAATTCGGCGTGCTGTCGGTGACGGAGTGGAATCGTGTGACGAAATTCGCCGAGAAGCCGCAGGAACCGGAGCCCATTCCGGGCCGGCCCGACGCCGCGCTGGCCTCGATGGGCATCTACGTTTTCAACGCCCGGCTGCTCGAGAAGCTGCTGGGAGAAGATGCGAACGCGGCCGGATCCCGGCATGACTTCGGGCGCAACATCATCCCCCCGGCCATCGACAAGCTGCAGGTGTTTGCCTATCCCTTCACCGATGTGAAGACGCGCGCGCAGAGCTACTGGCGCGATGTCGGGACCGTCGATGCCTACTACGAGGCGAACATAGAGCTGGTGCACGTGGCGCCGGAGCTGAACCTCTACGACGAGGAGTGGCCCATCTGGACCTACCAGCTGCACGCCCCGTCGGCGAAGTTCGTGCTCGATGAAGAGGGCCGGCGCGGCACGGCGATCAACTCAATCGTTTCGGGTGGTTGCATCATCTCCGGCTCGATCGTCAACCAGTCGCTCCTATTTTCGAACGTGCGGGTCAACGAGGGCTCAAACGTGCACCGCGCGGTGGTGCTGCCCAATGTAAAGATCGGCAACAGTTGCACGATCCGCCAGGCCATCCTTGATGAAGGCTGCGAGGTGCCGGACGGCACGCAAATCGGCGTCGATCGCGCCTTGGACGCGTCGCGCTTCCATGTCACCGAGGGCGGCGTGGTGCTGGTGACTCCGGAAATGCTGCAGCGGAGCGTCGCGGGAGCGTGACCGAAGCTCGGCGCTTCCCGGTGGTGCTGCTATGGCACATGCACCAGCCCCAGTACCGGGACCCTTCCAGCGGCGTCTACATCCTGCCGTGGACGTACCTGCACGCCATCAAGGACTACGTCGACATGGCCGCGCACCTGGAGGCCAATCCTCGTGCCCGCGCGGTCGTGAATTTCACGCCGGTGCTCATCGAGCAGCTCGAGGAGCTGGCCGCGCGCGTCGGCGCGCACCTCGAGCGCGCTGAGCCGTTGCCGGACCCGGTGCTGGCGCTGCTGTCGGAGGCCCCGCTCCCGGCCGACGCCACGGCACGCCAGGCCCTGATCCAGGCCTGCCTGCGCGCCGAGCCCACGCAGCTCATCGGCCGCTATCCGCCCTACGAGGAGCTGGCCGCGCTCGCCGCAGCGCAGGGCGCACACGACACAGCCCGGTACGCCGCGGACACGTATCTGCGGGACCTCGCAGTCTGGTATCACATTGCCTGGCTTGGCGAGACGGTCAAGCGCAGCGACGCGCGCGTCAGCGCGCTCATCGATCAGCAGCGCAGTTTTTCCGCCGCACACCGGCGCAGCCTCCTCGAGCTGATCGGTGAACTGCTCGCCGGCCTGCTCGGGCGTTATCGCGCCCTGGCCGAGCGGGGGCAGGTTGAATTGTCCAGCTCGCCCTACGGTCATCCGATCCTGCCGCTGCTGATCGATTTCCAGGCCGCCCGGGAATCCGTTCCCGACGCGCCGCTGCCGCGCGCCGCCGCCTATCCGGGTGGCGAAGAGCGCCTCGCCTGGCATCTGCACGAAGCGACGCGCGTGTTCCTGCGTGTGTTCGGGCGTGCGCCGGCGGGCTGCTGGCCTTCAGAGGGCGCGATCAGCGCCCGCGCGCTGCAGCTGATTGAGCAGCACGGCATCGGCTGGGCGGCCAGCAGCGGCAATGTCCTGCGCGCCTGCATCGGCGACGGCGGGCGCAGTGACGGCGAACGCAGCGACGGCGCTTCGGAGCTGAACCCCTGGCGCGTGGCCGGCGAGAAACTCAGCCTGTTTTTCCGTCACGATGAACTGTCAGACCTGATCGGATTCACCTATTCCAAGTGGCACGGCGATGATGCCGTAGGTCATTTCGTGGGCGAGCTCGAGCGCCTCGCGCAGGCTCAGGCGGATCGGCCCGGAGGCATGGTGCTCATTGCCCTGGACGGTGAGAACGCCTGGGAGCACTACCCATTCAACGGCTACTATTTCCTCAATGGCCTGTACGCCGCGCTCTCCGACCACCCACGACTGGAACTCTGCACGTTCAGCGATCTGCTGGCGCGCCAGCCGGTGCATCATTCGCTGCAACGGGTCGTGGCCGGCAGCTGGGTTCACGGAACGCTCGCCACCTGGATCG
This sequence comes from Steroidobacteraceae bacterium, assembly GCA_035300345.1. Lineage (GTDB taxonomy): Bacteria > Pseudomonadota > Gammaproteobacteria > Steroidobacterales > Steroidobacteraceae > FEN-1191. The sequence continues at coordinate 20,033 of DATGVM010000026.1, read as the reverse complement.
GCGATCCGGACAAGAACCGGGGATGGGACCTGCTCGTGCAGGCGAAGATCGCCGCGGACGAAGTGCTGGCGGATGCGCACCTGTCCCTGCAGCAGCGTGCCGCGATCGAGCGGCAGCTCGCGCTGTGCGAGAGTTCCGACTGGTTCTGGTGGTTCGGCGATTACAACCCGTCGCTGGCGGTACTGGAGTTCGATCGGCTGTATCGGCATCAGCTGGCGAGCCTGTACCGGCTGCTCGGCCGCGAGGCGCCCGCGACGCTGGCGCAGGTGATCTCGGTCGGACGCGGCACGCCGGAGGGCGGGGGAGTCATGCGGCGCGCGCAGCAATGAAGGCGTCGCCGGTGCTTGATCGCCGCCGCAGCGGCGTTCTGCTTCATCCGACCGCGCTCATCGGCGAGCGCGCCGAAAATGGCGCGCTCGGCGCCGCCGCGCGTGCGTACATCGACTGGCTGGCCGCTGCGGGGGTGAGTGTCTGGCAGGTGCTGCCGCTGGGTCCGGTGGGACTCGACCTCTCGCCCTACTGGGTGCGCTCGGACCAGGCGGGCAATCCTGCGCTCATCGATCTGCGCGAGGCGTCGGATCCGGCGCGGGCGCGCCGCGACTATCAGGATTTTTGCGCCGTGGAGCGCGGCTGGCTCGAGGACTACGTGTTGTACGCGGCCCTGAGTCAGGCGCATGAGGCAGCCCCGTGGTGGACCTGGTCCGGGCCCCTGCGCAAACGCCAGCCCGACGCGCTGCGCCATGCCGCGACGCGCCTGGCACCGGCGCTGGAGCGGCTGCGCATCGAGCAGTGGCGCTTTGATCGCCAGTGGACCACGCTGCGGAAGTACGCCCGCGAGCGCGGCGTGTTGTTGTACGGTGACCTGCCGATCTACGTGGCGCCCGATTCGGTCGCCACCTGGACGGAGCGAGGCCAGTTCCAGCTCGCCGCCGACGGCCAGCCCGCGGTGCGGGCCGGTGTACCGCCGGATTATTTCTCGGCCGACGGGCAGCTTTGGGGCAATCCGCTCTATGACTGGGAGCAGGCGCGGCAGGACCGCTTCGCCTTCTGGCGCGCACGGCTCGCGAGCCAGCTGCGGCGCTTCGATCTGGTGCGCATCGATCATTTCCGCGGGCTGGCCGGCTACTGGGCGGTGCCGGCGTCGGCGCAAACCGCTCGCGAGGGCGAATGGCGGCCGGCACCCGGCGCGGAGCTGCTGCGGGCTCTCAAGCGCTCCCGCGGTTCGCTGCCGGTCGTGGCCGAGGATCTTGGCATCATCACGCCCGATGTGGTGGCGCTGCGCCGCCGCTTTGGACTGCCGGGCATGCGGGTGCTGCAGTTCGGCTTTGACGGATCGCCCGAAAACCCGCATCTCCCGGCCAACTTCACGCCCGACACCGTCGCTTACACGGGTACTCATGATAACGACACCACGCTGGGCTGGTACCGCTCCCTCGATGCATCGACGGCGCACCGCGTGGATGCAATGCTGGGCGCCACGTCCGGCGAAATGCCCCAGGCGCTGGTCAGCGCGGCACTCGCCTCGGTGGCCATCCTGGCCATGGTTCCACTGCAGGATGTCCTCGCGCTGGGCAGCGAAGCGCGCTTCAATGTGCCCGGCACTGTGGGTGGCAACTGGCGCTGGCGCGTTGATCCCGGCGCCTTGAGCATCGCCGCCGCTCGCCCGCTGCGCGAGCTGAACGAGTCGTGTGGCCGAAGCACCTGAGCGTTCCCTTGATTTTCCTGGGGATCGATTCCCCCATTACGCCGGGTTAGGATGGGTCGCGAATACAGGGGGGCGATCATGGCGAGCAGTGAAATGCCGGTGCGGCCGGTGCTTAGCTTCTGGCAGATCTGGAACATGTGTTTTGGGTTCCTGGGGCTGCAGTTCGGCTTTGCCCTGCAGAACGCCAACGTCAGCCGCATCTTCCAGACCCTGGGTGCGAGCCTCGATGCGATCCCCTCGCTGTGGATCGCGGCGCCGCTCACCGGCCTGCTGGTCCAGCCGATCATTGGCTACTGCTCGGATCGCACCTGGACGCGCCTGGGCCGCCGCCGTCCATATTTCCTGGTCGGCGCGCTGCTGGCCTCGGTGGCACTGATCGCCATGCCGCGTTCCGCCGCCCTGTGGATCGCCGCGGGCCTGCTGTGGATGCTCGATGCCTCGATCAACGTGTCGATGGAGCCGTTCCGTGCCTTCGTCGGCGATCAGCTGGGGCCGGCGCAGCGGCCGACCGGTTACTCCATGCAGAGTTTTTTCATCGGCGTCGGTTCGGTGGTGGCGAGCGCTCTGCCCTGGACGCTCACGCGCATGGGCGTCAGCAATCACGCCACCGGCGCTTCCGGCCTGGCCGCGGTGCCCGATTCGTTGCGCTACTCCTTTGATCTCGGCGCGGCGGTGCTGTTTCTGGCGATCGGCTGGACCGTGCTGCGCACGCGGGAGTATCCGCCGGAAGTCCTGCACGGCTTTCGCGACTCGGTCGCGACTCCCGAACCGGCGGGGACCGTCCGCGCGGCCGGCGGGCAGAGCGCCAAGGGCCTCATCTGGGCCCTGCTGGGCTTGGCGGGCCTGATCACAGTCACCGCGGCGCAACTCGACAAGCAGCTGTACCTGGTCGGTGCCGGTGCGCTGCTGTGGGGCCTGGCGCTGCTCGCACATCACTTCATGGCGAGCGCGGGCTTTTTTGGCACGATCATGCGCGACCTGGAACACATGCCGCACACCATGCGGCGGCTGATACCGGTGCAGTTCTTCTCCTGGCTGGCGCTGTTCGCGATGTGGATCTACACCACCCCGGCCGTGACCCAGGTGCACTTTCATTCGACGGATCCGGCCTCCGCCGCCTACAACGACGGCGCGGACTGGGTCGGCGTGCTGTTCGGCGCCTACAACGGATTCGCGGCACTGGCGGCCGTATTTATCCCGTTGATGGTGCGGCGCTTCGGACTGCGGCGCAGTCATCTGCTCAATGTCTGGCTGGGCGGCGTGGGCTTTCTGTCGATCGCCTTCATCCGCGATCCGCATTGGCTGCTGCTGTCAATGGTCGGTGTCGGCTTCGCCTGGGCTTCGATCCTCTCGATCCCCTACGCCTTGCTGTCCGACAGTGTGCCGTCCGAAAAGATGGGCCTGTACATGGGCATCTTCAATTTCTTCATCGTGATTCCGCAGCTGGTCGCTGCCAGCGTGCTGGGCTTCCTGCTCAAGACGCTGTTCGGTGGCGCGCCGATCCGGGCCCTGACCCTCGGCGGTGTGTGTTTTCTAATCGCTGGGCTGCTCGCACTGCGCGTGCCGGAGCCGGGAGATCCGCCCCGCACGATTTCCGGATGACCAGCCGCGTCGGCAGCACGACGCCCTCGGCGTGCTCTTTGCTGATCAGGCGCAACAGGGTATCGACCAGCACTTCGCCCGCCCTGCGCGTGTCCTGCATCACCGTCGTGAGCGGCGGGTTGGCGAGACTGGCCGCCGGAATATCGTCGAAGCCGACCACCGAGACCTCGGCAGGCACGTCGATCTGCCGTTCCTGCAGCGCACGCATCGCACCCATGGCGATCAGGTCGCTCGCCGCGACGATGGCGTCGAAGGCCACGCCGCGCGCCAGCAGTTCGTTGGCCGCATCAAATCCGGACTGCTCGGTGCTGATGGCGTTGACCTGGGCGACCGGGTCAACGCTGATCCCCACGGCCGTGATCGCCTCGGTGTAGCCGCGGAATCGCTCCATGAATTCCGGGTAGTGGTTGGAGCCATCGCCGAGGAAGGCGAGCCGGGTGCGGCCCAGGCCGAGCAGGTGACGGGCCGCGTCGTAGCCGCCGCGAAAGTTATCGCAGCCGATTGACAGCCCCGGCTGGCCGGCCAGCACCGCTCCCCAGCGCACGAAATGCGTGCCGTGTTCCACGAGTTTCTCGAGGCGCGACAGGTAGGCCAGGTAGTCGCCGTAGCCGAGCAGGATGATGCCGTCCGCCTTGCGGCTGTCCTCGTAGTCCTGGTGCCAGTCGCTCGACATCTGCTGAAAGGAGATCAGCAGGTCGTAGCCGCGATTGGCGCAGGCGCGCGTGATCGAGCCGAGCATCGCCAGGAAAAAGGGATTGATCTGCGATTCATCGGGAGTCGGATCCTCGAACAGGAGCAGCGCGAGGGTGTGGGAATGCTGGAAGCGCAGGTTCGAGGCGTTCTTGTCGACCTTGTAGTTCAGCTGCTGCGCGATGGCTTCGATGCGCCGGCGCGTCTCGAGGCTGACCATCGGGCTGCCGCGCAGGGCACGCGAGACGGTGGGCTGGGACACGCCCGCCAGGTAGGCGATGTCGAAGGACGTGGGCTTGCTCTGCATTCCCTATAAACCCCCGCGCGCACTATGCCACAGCACTGACGCGCGACCTAAGTGCTTGAAAAAAGGTCATTTCGGCATTGGCGAAGCGTGGTGTTAGCATCCACTGATCATGACGAGCCGGAAACTGCGCACCCTGTTCCTGACGGCCCTGCTGGGCGCCCTGGCGGCGAGCCCGTGGGCCGCCGCTGCGGCCGACGCCGGCGCCGCGGTCAGCGTCGGGCCGGTCGCGATCGGGGACACACTGCAGAAAGCCCTGAAGGATCGCTACGGTGTGGACGAGGGGCGGGAACTGCAGCAGGCCGTGACCCAGAGCCTTTCCCGATCGCTCAAGGGCGTCGGCGCCGAACAGGGCGAAGGGGCCGCGATCCGCATCGAAGTGCTGATCGATTCGGCGACGCCGACGCACCCGACACGCCGGCAGATGAACGAGAACCCCTCGCTCGATTATCTCGCTTCAGTCTCCCGGGGTGGCGCGGAACTGCACGCCGTGCTGCGCAACGCGAGCGGCCAGGTGCTCGATCACGTGGCCTTCGACTACTACGCCTATTCCCTCCGCGAGGCCTCGATGTCCGCGAGCGCCTGGGGCGATGCGTACCTGGCAATCGATCGGTTTGCCGATCAGGTCGCGAAGGCGTGGCAGCGGGCGTCGGCCGCGAAGCCAGCGAGCTGAGCCAGCGAGCTACGCCAGGCGGCTGAACAGCACGCCGTGTGCTGGAATCGTGAGCCGCGCCCCCTGGAGTTTTCCCTCAGGCAATCCGTGGCCGCTCAACGCCGCGCCTGAGAGCACGCGCGGCAGATCGGCCGACGTCGTCTGCGCGGAGAGATTGAAAGCCACCAGCAGCCGTTCGCTGCCGAGCTGCCGCGTGAAGGCCAGTACCGCGTCGGTGGCCAGCAGAAAACTGATGTCCCCCCACAGCAGCGCCGGATGCTGCCGCCGCCAGCGCATCAGGCGCCGAAACGCCTGCAGCGTCGAGGCCGGGTCCTGCTCCTGCACCTCCACGGCGAGCGCGACGTGCTCGGCGGGCAGCGGCAGCCAGGGCGTGCCGGTGCTGAAGCCGCCGCGTTCGGCCTGCCGCCAGGGCATCGGCGTACGGCAGCCATCGCGCCCCTTGAACTTCGGCCAGAAGGCGATGCCGTAGGGATCGCGCAGCGATTCGAAGGGCACGTCGGCCTCTTGCAGCCCCAGCTCCTCGCCCTGGTAAATGCACACCGCGCCCCGTAGCGAGCAGACCAGCGCCGTCAGTTGAGTTGCCAGGTGCGGCGGCGAATCCGGGCGTCCCCAGCGGCTGAGCACCCGCTGCACGTCGTGGTTGGAGATGGACCAGCAGGGCCAGGCCTCCGCCGAAGCGGCCAGCGCGCCCTCGACGGTGGCGCGAATATGAGCGGGTGAGCGTTCCGAGCTCAGCAGCTCGAAGCTGTAACCCATGTGCAGTCGCCCGGGGCGCGTGTACTCCGCCATCGTCGCATTGGAGTCTTCCGCCGAAATCTCCCCCAGTGTCACCGCGCCCGGATAGCGGTCGGTGAGCCGGCGCAGCTCTTCGATGAACGGCAGATTTTCGGGCCGCGTGTTGTTGTACACGTGGTACTGATAGGCATAAGGATTGTCGGGCAGGAAGCCGCGACCAGTGCGATGCTCCAGGGGTTTGGGCGGGTTGTCGCGCAGCTGCAGATCGTGGAAACAGAAATTGATGGCATCCAGTCGCATGCCATCGACGCCGCGATCGAGCCAGAAGCGCACGTTGTCCAGCGTCGCTCGCCGCACTTCCGGGTTATGAAAATTCAGGTCGGGCTGTGAACTGAGAAAGTTGTGGAGGTAGTACTGCGCGCGGCGCGGTTCCCACTTCCAGCCGATGCCGCCAAAGATCGACAGCCAGTTGTTGGGCGGGCCGCCGTCGGGCCGCGGGTCGGCCCACACGTACCAGTCGGCGCGGGGGTTGCTGCGACTCTGCCGGCTCTCGGCGAACCAGGCGTGTTCGGAGGAGGTGTGGCTGAGTACCTGGTCGATCATCACCTTGAGCCCCAGGCCGTGCGCCCTGGCGAGCAGTCGGTCGAAGTCCTCCAGCGTGCCGAACAGCGGGTCGACTGCGCGGTAGTCGGCGATGTCGTAGCCGAAATCGGCCATGGGCGATTTGAAGAAAGGCGAGACCCAGATCGCCTCCACCCCGAGACTCGCAACGTAATCGAGACGCTCGATGATTCCCGGCAGGTCGCCGACACCATCGCCATTGGTGTCGAGGAAGCTGCGCGGATAAATCTGGTAGATGGCGGCGCCGTGCCACCAGGCGGGCTGCTGCATCGACGAGATTTTCTGCTTGTGCTCGAGTGCCGTGCTCTTGGTCAAGAGCGCCCCCAGAATCGTTGTGCCCACAGCTTACCCGCTAAAGCTGGAAAAACAGTCCAGGACGCATACGTATTCATTACCGGCGCGGTGATGGTTGATCCTATCGTTCGCGATTCGGCGTCTTCCTTAGAAGAAAAACGGGGTGGCTGCCATGTTGAGCGCATTGCGCCCGGGGGCGCGCGTCTTGTTGCTCTTAGCTGGCGCTCTGGCAGCGCTGTTGCCGCTCACGAGCGCTGCGCAGCCGGCCGGGGCCATCGACTTCTCCCGGCTGCCGGCGCGATCGAGCCCCGCCTGGGTCCATGACGGGGTGATCTACGAGATATTTCCACGGCAATTTTCCGCCCAGGGCGACTTCAATGGCGTCACGGCGCAGCTCGATCGGCTGCAGCAGCTGGGCGTCACGATCCTGTGGCTGATGCCGATCCACCCGGTGGGCAAGCTCAAGGCGAAGGGCACGTTGGGCAGTCCCTATGCCGTCCGCGACTATTATGGGATCAATCCCGAATATGGCACGGCCGCAGACCTGCACCGCCTGGTGAGCGAAGCGCATAAGCGCCATCTGAAACTCATCATCGATATCGTCGCGAATCACACCTCGTGGGACTCGGTGATGATGAAGACGCCCGCGTTTTACACGCACGATGCGGGCGGCAAGATCATTCCACCGATGCCGGACTGGTCGGATGTGGCGGATCTGAACTACGACAACGCGGCGCTGCGCCGCTACATGATCGACATGCTCAAGTACTGGATCCGCGAATTCGATCTGGACGGCTACCGCTGCGATGCGGCCGGCATGGTGCCCACGGATTTCTGGGAGCAGGCCCGCCTCGAGCTGAGTGCGCTCAAGCCGGACATCGTCATGCTGGCGGAGTGGGAGGATCCGCCGTTGATGGCACGCGCTTTCGACCTCGATTACTCCTGGAAGCTCTACGGAGCCGTTGGAGAAGTGATCCAGGGCCGCCAGCCGGCGTTTGTGATCCGGGAGCAATGGTCCCGTGACGCGGCGCAGTACGAGCAGGGAGCGCTGCGCATGCGCTTCTCGGACAACCACGACCAGAACCGCGCCATCGCCCGCTTTGGCGAACCCGCTGCACTCGCCGCATCGGCGCTGATGTTCACGCTCGATGGCGTACCGATGCTCTATGACGGGATGGAGGTGGGGGATACGGCCGAATCGGGCGCTCCGGCCCTGTTCGAGAAGCTGCCGATCCTGTGGAGCGTCGCTGAACGCCGCCCCCAGTTCCCGCGTTTTTACCAACAGATCATCGCCTTGCGTAAGGCGCACCCCGCGCTGCGCGGCACCGACGTCGCCTGGGTGCATAACAGTGATGAGGGCCGCGTCCTGAGCTTCATGCGCCACAGCGGCAGCGAGACACTGCTGGTGGCCATCAATCTCTCTTCGCAGCCGTTTGTCGGCGTGATCGAGGCGGGCGGTGGCAGTTACGAGGAAGTGACTCCCGAGCTCGCAGGCGCGATCGCTGCACGTAACGCGAGCCTGCCGGCCCTGGCGTTGGGTGCGTGGGAATATCGTGTGTTCCGGAAGCAACAATAGCCGCGCCGAGTTCCATGAATACGTATGCAGCCGGATTGGCAAGTCCCTGACAATGATTAAGATTGAGTCTGAGAAAGATTTACAACACTTCCCCGGGGGGAAGGTCTCCGTTACGCCTTGAGGGGAGGCGGCGGTGGGCCCAAACGATTTTCAAGGAGAAGCTTGGTGAAGACGTTTAAGACGATCTACCCGACCCAGCCGGCTGCCCGCAGGGCCGCATTTGCCGTCAGTTCCACCGCCACGGGCTGCGCCATCCTGCTGATGGCCGCGGGCAGCAACGCCTACGCAGCCGATGCACCGGGCGCCACGAGCGCTACAGACACCGGCCCCCTCGAGGAAGTGGTCGTCACCGGCATCCGCGCCGCCATCGAGAGCGCGATTTCGGTCAAGAAGAATGCCGACACGATCGTCGAGTCCATCTCGGCCGAAGATATCGGCAAGCTTCCTGACACCACGATCGCCGAATCGCTGGCGCGCCTGCCCGGCGTGACCACGCAGCGCGACCGCGACGGCAATGCCACCAACGTCAGCATCCGCGGCTTGGGTCCCGACTTCAACGGCTACCTCCTGAACGGGCGCGAACAGACCAGCACTGGCGACAGCCGTGCGGTCGACCTGAGCGTGTACCCCGCCGAACTGATTGGCGGCGCCACAATCTACAAGTCGGGCGATGCCGCGCTGATGACGGCGGGCCTGGCCGGCACGATCGACAATCGCCTCGTCGATCCGCTGGCTTACAGCAAGATGATCGTCGCCGCGAATTACGACAAGACCAGGAACAGCGTCGGTATCCCGGGCACCCCCGAAGGCAAGGGCAAGCGCTATTCCCTGAGCTACATTGACCAGTTCTTCGACCGCAAGCTGGGTCTCGCGATCGGGTTCGTGCATTCGGACACCAACAGCAACTCGCTGGCCAACGGCAGCTGGGGCAATAACGCAACCGTGAGCGATCCGAGTGGCGCAGCGCTTGGAACATTCAACGTCCCGTTTGGGGGCGGCCTGGGATTCGAGAACGATCACAAGAAGGACAAGCGCGACGGCTGGGCGGCTGTCGTCAAATTGAAGCCAACCGATGTCTTCACCAGCGAGCTGGACTATTACCACGCCAAGATCAACACGTCCCTCAAGAAAGCCGCCGTGAAGGGCGGAACGTTCAATGGGGCGATAACCGACGCCACGGTGTCGGGTACCGCCGTTGAGTCCGGTACCTTCCAGCTGACCCCTGGGTCGCTCATCGCCTACAGCGAGAACATCTTTGACAACGATACGATCGAGTCCTATGGATGGAACAACGCGCTGAAGATCAACGATGCGTGGAGCGTTTCCCTGGACCTGAGCCACAATTCGGCCAAGCGGGTCGAGCGGGACATTGAGGCCTATGGGGAAGTATTGAGTGCCGACACGCTCTCGTTCACCAATGGTGGAGCGACGGTGCCTGACTTCACATTCGGAGCGCCGCTTCTTTACACTGATCCCACCACGATCGCCATCCAGAACCAGGACGGCTGGAGCGGCGTGCAGTATCCGGCGGGCAGCCCACTGGCGGGCCAGCAGGTGCCGCAGGCCGGCTACGACAAGGGTCCGACCGTCACCGACAAGCTCGATGCTTTCCGGCTGGACTTCAATTATGACCTGGGCAAAGCGGGGATGTTTTCCGGGCTGCAGTTTGGCGTGAACTACACCAAGCGCAGCAAGGACCGTGTCACCGATGAAGGCGTGATCGTCGGTCCCACCGGCACGGTCACCGACCGCATCCCCTATCCAACTGGCGCTTACGTGGAGCCGAATGTGGGCGGAACGGGCCTCAGCTTCCTGACCTTCGACCCGCAGGTTGGCTTATGGCCCGGCGCGACGCTGCTGCGCAAATTCAACGACGATATCCTCTCCAAGACCTGGACGGTCGATGAAAAGGTCACCACCGGGTACGCCAAGCTGAAGATCGACACTCAGGCGGGCGGCATTCCAGTGCGTGGAAACGTGGGTGTCCAGATCGTCAATACTGACCAGTCTTCGGGCGGATATCGTGCCGCGATCGGCTCAGGCGTGACACTCACGAACCCGGCCGCCGGATTGACGACGGACGGTGTGAAGTACACTGACTTCCTGCCCTCGCTGAACCTCACCGGAGACTTCGGCAATGGCAACCTCTTGCGCTTTGCCACGGGCATCCAAATTGCGCGCGCCAACCTGACGGACCTGCGCAATTCGCTGGCGGCTTCTGAAAATCAGACGCTCACGCCCTACCTCGAGCAGGGCTCTACCGGCAACCCGCACCTCAAGCCGTTCAAGGCGACGACGTTCGACGTTTCCTACGAGAAGTATTTCAAGACCAGGGCCTACCTCAGCGCCGCCATCTTCTACAAGAAGCTGGACACCTACATCGTTCCGCAGACGATCCTGGGTTACGACTTCACGACCATTAACCAGGCCATTGGCCTCACCCCGACGCCTCCGCCAGTGGGATCCGGGCCGATCGGCATTTTGACGCAGACGGTCAATGGCAGTGGCGGCAACGTCAAGGGCCTGGAGCTCGCCGCATCGCTCCCATTCGACATGTTCGCCTCATGGCTCAAGGGCTTCGGCATCACGGCGAGCTACTCCTCGACGCTCAGCTCGGTGGCCCTGGGAGACCTCATTGGCCGAAATCCGTCCCAGGCCCCGCTCCCCGGTACGATTCAGCTGCCGGGACTGTCGCACATCAACGAAAAGGCGGTGTTCTATTACGAACGGGCCGGCTTTAGCGCCTTTGTGGCCGATAACTACCGCTCCCAATACATCGGCAGCGTGGCCAACAGCGCGGTCGGTGGCTATCCGACGCTAGCACTCATCGAACCGCAGCAGTGGATATCCGCGCAGATCGGCTACGAGTTCCAGAACGGTCCGGTGAAGGGCCTGGGGCTCCGTTTCGAAGGCAATAACCTGAACAAGCCGATCTACAGGGAGTTCAATGGGTCGAGCCATAATTCCAACCAGACCGGTGCGACCTACGCCTTCAAGCTCTTTTACAAGTTCCAGTAAGGCGCCGGACCTGGCCCCTTAGGGGCCTATCAACCCTTGCCGCACCGTGCGGCAAGGGTTTTTCTTTTCCAGCAGGTGGTGCAAAGTAGCTCCATGCAAGGCAATGGAACACTCGATGTCGTAATCGTCGGCGGTGGGACGTCCGGCTGGATGACGGCCGCAGCGCTCGCCAAGGTGCTCAAGGGGCTCTATAGCATCACGCTGGTCGAGTCTGAGGAAATCGGCACTGTGGGTGTCGGCGAAGCGACGATCCCGATGATCCAGTTGTTCAACCGCATGCTGGAGGTCAACGAGGACGAATTCATTCGCGAGACCCAGGCCTCGTTCAAGCTGGGGATCGAGTTCGTTAACTGGGGGCGGCTCGGCGATCGCTACTATCATGGCTTTGGCGTCATTGGCCAGGACAACTGGACTGTCGACTTCCACCAGTATTGGCTGAAGCAGTACCTCGCCGGCAAGGCGAAGGAACTGGAGTACTACTCGATCAATACGATGGCCTGCATGCACGACAAGTTCATGCGGCCGCGCGTGGACATGCCCAAGTCCCCCCTGTCTCAGATTGCCTACGCGTTCCACTTCGACGCCTCCCTGTACGCCCGCTACCTGCGGCGTCTCAGCGAGGCACGTGGCGTAAAGCGTGTCGAGGGGCGGATCGTCGATGTCGTGCTGCGCGAGGGGGATGGCCACGTGGCGGCAGTGAAGCTGCAGTCGGGACAGACGGTCGAGGGGGATCTGTTTATCGACTGCTCGGGTTTTCGCGCCTTGTTGATTGAAGGCGCACTGAAGTCGGGCTTCGAAGACTGGTCGCACTGGTTGCCCTGCGACCGCGCCATCGCGGTGCCCTGCGCGTCGACACCGGAATTTCACCCGTACACGCGCGCTACGGCGCGCGAGGCCGGGTGGCAGTGGCGGATTCCGCTGCAGCACCGAACTGGCAACGGCTATGTTTTTTCGAGCAGGTTCCTGAGCGAAGACGAGGCGATGGCCACGTTGCTTGCGAACCTCGATGGCAAGGCGCTGGCCGAACCCCGCCCGATTCGCTTCGTGACCGGGCGGCGCAAGCAGGCCTGGATCAAGAACGTGGTCGCCATCGGCCTGGCCAGCGGGTTCCTGGAGCCTTTGGAGTCGACGAGCATCCACCTGGTGCAGATGGGTCTGGCCCACCTGCTGACATTCTTCCCGTCTGCGGGATTCGAGCCCGCGGTCGTGGCGGAGTACAACCGGGTGATGCAGCAGGAATACGAGTGGGTCCGGGACTTTATCATCCTTCACTACAAGGCCACGGAGCGCAGTGACACGCCGTTCTGGAACTACTGCCGTACCATGGAGGTCCCATCGTCATTGCACCACCGAATGGAGCTATTCAAGACGCACGGACGGGTGTTTCGCGAGGGCAACGAGCTGTTCGCGAAGGTGAGCTGGCTGCAGGTCATGCATGGTCAGCGCATCCTTCCCGCCACGTACCACCCGTTGACGGATTTATTGAGCGAAGCGGAAATTGCGGGCTATCTGGATGAGGTGGCAGGGGTGATCGCCGCTTGCACCAACGTCATGCCGATGCACGCCAAATTCATTGCGGAACACTGTGCCGCCAGCGCGCCCCAGGGTGTGCGCATCTGATGAAATCGAAAGGAGCTGCCGTGAGAATAAATTCCCTGCTACCCCCGCTGGTTTCGGCCCTGGTTGTATCGCTGACCGGGTGCGCCACGACGCCGCCGCCGACGGCGATGCTGACCTACCAGTCCGTGCCCGACGGCGCGGAAATCTTCGAAGGTGGCAAATCGCTGGGCGTGGTGCCGGTGGCCCGCACCTACAATACCGATGGGAAGTCCAACAGCATCCGCACACCCGACGTCAGGGCCGTGTGGCCCAGCGGCGCTGAAACGACCTTTTATACCTTCTTGACGGCCGGTGCGGATCGCGTCGCGACCCTTGAGCGTCCGGCGAGCGCGCCTGGGCTGCAGGTCGATCTCGATCACGCCGGCACCTTAGCGGCGACCAGGCAGCGGGAAGCCGAGCGACTCAAGGATCTGCAGAAAAAAGACATCGCTCGTGCCTCTGACCGCTGCAAACAGCAGCAGGCAGGTACCAGCACGGCCGTGAGCGACGACTGCAACTAGCGGGAGTTCAGCGCTTGTTTCGCGTGCAGACGAAGAAGCCATTGAGCGTGAGACGGCCCGCGCGCGGGTCCGCGCTGAGCAGGGACGGTTCGTTGATGTCCCCCGAGTGGAACAAGCCGCCGTCGTAATAGATCATCCGGTTCCATACGGCGGGCACACGGCCAATACGCTCGAAGTAGGCGTTGCTGTCGACCATATAACCGGCTTGCAGGCCATAGCGGGCGCTGAATTCGGCCCGGCTCAGCGCCTCGCTGTCGATAAACATGCGGCTCGTCTGCTCCGCGCTCTGGCGTGGTCTATAGAAGGTGGTGCCGCCAAGCGCCGGATTTCGGTACAGGTAGAGCACCATGGCGGCGTACACCACTTTTTCCGGTTCCTTGGCGAGCCGGTCGCGATGGCATTGCCACTGTATCGGGTCCAGTTGGTCCGGCGGCTTCGTCACCAGAGAAAGCCGAACCGTGGCAGTTTGCGTGCGCCGCGCCTGGAGTCGGCTGCGCGCGTGCAGTGCGAAATGATCGGCTACGCGCTGCGTGAGGTCCGCCGGAGCAGGGCAGACCAGTCCGGGATAGGGGTAATCGCGCGGCGGCTCGAAAGCCTGCGCCGCAGCCCAGTCGATCAGGCCCTCGGGATTGCTGAGCGCATTGTCGACGACGACGCAGAGCTGCTCGCGGTCAATCTGCGAGACGCCGATCTGCGGCTCGGGATTGAAGAATCGGCCCGCGCTGTCCAGCCATGCACTCATACCGGTGCCTTCAGGAAAGGAGCGACTCGCGTCACGTCGTCGCGATCAATATCATAACCTCGAGTGGAGGTAGCATGAATAATACGGCCGCTCTCCTCGTTTTGCTGGGCGCCGCCAACGCGGCCGGGGCGCAAGTCGCGGCGCCGTCGGCGCGCATTGAGCTGCCCACGGCACGATTCGCCACCGGTGACGATCCGACGCGCAGCCAGCCAGGATTCGATGACAGCGGCTGGAAAGAGCTGTCGACGACGGCGAACTATGAGAAGCAGGGCTTTCCCGGGTACGACGGCTGGTCCTGGTATCGCATTCACGTGCGCATTCCCTCCTCGCTCAAGGGCACGGTGCACTGGCAGAAGCGCTTGCGGGTCTACCTCTCGAGCATCGACGATGTCGACGAGACCTACCTGAACGGCACCCGGATTGGCCGAACCGGGCGCCTGCCCGACGATCCTCTGGGCTACGACACCCAGTGGCAGGCCCTGCGCGAGTATTTTGTCGATCTCGCGGGCGGCCTGGTGCGCTGGGATCAGGACAACGTGATCGCCATTCGCGTCTACGACGGGGGCGGGGGCGGGGGCTTCTATCGCGACATGCCCTATCTCAGCATGGCCGAAATCGTCGATGGCGTGCAGTTCGGTGCCGGCACCCCCAGGTTCACATTCAATGGCGCGCGGGCGACGCTTGCCCTGCAAGTGGCCAACAGCTTTCCGGTGGCGATGAGTGGCACGTTAAGCTATGAGATCCACGATGCCGCCAGCGCCCGGACCATCGCTCGCCACAGCGCCAGGCTGGCGCTGCCGGCCTCCGGATCGCGGCCCTTCATCCTCAGCGCGCCGCAGCGTCCGGGCATCCAGCTGCGCCTGCGCTACACCGAGCACAGTTCCGGCAAGGCGGTGACCGCGGCCCTGGTCGTGCCCTATCTGCTGACACCCGTCGAGTCGCCCCGGCCGCGCATCAACGGCGCGCGCCTGGTCGCTGCGCGGCCCGGCTCGCCGTTTCTGTTTCGCGTGCCCGCCACAGGAAAGGCAGCGCTGTCTTACGCGGCCGCTGGATTGCCGCCGGGCCTGACCGTCGATCGGGGCACCGGAGTCATTGCAGGCTCGGTGAACGCGCCGGGGGAATATCCGGTGGCGCTCACGGTGAGCAACGCCTTGGGCTCGGCGCACGAGACGCTCACGATCCGCATTGGCGATACCCTTGCACTCACGCCGCCCATGGGCTGGAACAGCTGGTACGTCTACGGCTCCGACGTCAGTGACGCGCGCGTCCGCGAGAACGCCGCGGCTCTGTTCAGCACCGGTCTTGCCGCCCACGGCTGGAACTACGTCAACATCGACGATGGCTGGCAGGCGGCGCAGCGCGCCGCGGACGGTGCCATCCACGGCAACGGGAGATTTCCAGACATGGGCGCGCTGGCCGCGTACCTCCACGGCCAGGGGCTGAAATTCGGCATCTATTCTTCGCCGGGCCCCATGACCTGCACGCTCTTCCCAGGCTCGCTCGATCACGAACGGCAGGATGCCGACACTTACGCGAGCTGGGGCGTCGATCTGCTCAAGTACGACCTGTGCAGTTACCAGGACCGCATGTCGCCGGACAACACGCTGGCGGAGAACCTGGTGCCCTATCAGCTCATGGGCGCGGCCCTGCGGGCGCAGTCGCGCGATATCGTCTATAGCCTGTGCCAGTATGGCTCCCGCAAGGTGTGGCAGTGGGGCGCCGACGTGGGCGGCAATCTTTGGCGCACGAGCGGTGACATCGAAGACAACTGGACCAGCATCGCCGCCATCATCGCCATGCAGGACGAATCCGCTGCCTACGCGCGCAGCGGGCACTGGAACGATCCGGACATGCTGGTCGTCGGCATCGTGGGCATGGGCGGTGAGCTGCATGCTTCACACCTCACGCCCGATGAGCAGTACAGCTACCTCAGTCTGTGGAGCCTGCTGGCCGCGCCTCTATTGCTGGGAAACGATTTGACGCAGCTCGATGCCTTTACGCGCAATCTCCTGACCAACGATGAAGTGATCGCCGTCGACCAGGACCCGGAAGGCCGCGCGGCGCGGCGCGTGCTCAACCAGGACGGCTGGCAGGTGTGGGTGCGCGAGCTCGCCGATGGGCGCAAGGCGGTGGGCGTGTTCAACTTCGCCGATCAGTACCGTGCGCTGCGCCTGGATCCGGCAGCGCTGGGCCTGGCCGGTGGCGCGCCGTTGCGCGACTTGTGGCGACACCAGGCGCTGGGGCGCCTGCAGCGCGGCTACACCGCCGCTGTGCCTGCGCATGGCGTGTTACTCCTGGCCGTGGGGGAAGCGAAGCCATGAGGCAACTGCCGGCTGCGCTGGTTGTGCCGGCCGCAATCGGGGCAGATCCGGGAACTGCAGTCCAACTGGCGGTCTTGAAAGATCCAACCCCCATCCTCATGAAGCGGGACATCCGACGAGTCTCCTTGCCGGCGGGCATGCTCATGAGCGCGCTCGGGATGCAATCGCTCCTGTGGCCGGCCGCCGAGGCGGCACCCTGGCACGATGAACTCTCCTGGGGTGAACGGCAGGTCACCGTGACGAGTGAGAACCTCGAACAGGGCCGGCGGCGCTACCGCTTTGCGCTGAACGAGGCTGGGCAGGCGGTTCGCGAACGTGTCCTCGAGGAGCGGGCGGGACAATCGCGGCTGCGCACGGGCAACACGCTCTTCGACGGTCTGTACGCGCTGGCGCTTGACGACGCCAGGCTCGATAGCGTCACGCAGATCCAGGACGCCGCGTTCAATGGGGGCCAACCCATCGCCTGCCTGTGCTTCGAGACCGGAGAAAAATGGCATTACGTCTGGACGCGCGATATTGCCTACGCGATTGACCTCGGTCTCGCCTGGTTTGATCCGGAGCGCGCACGCAACTCGCTGCTGTTCAAGCAGTCCGGTGTGCGGCCGGAGATGCTGTCCGAGGGCGTGGCGCCGGTTCAAGTCGTCGCGCAGGACACCGGAAGCGGCGGCAGCTGGCCCATCAGCACCGATCGGGTGGTGTGGATTCACGCGGCCGTCGATACCCTGCGTCAGCTGCCGGCGCCGGCCGCGCGGGCGTTTGCGGCGCTGGTGTGGCCCGTGGCGCACGACACCCTGGAGCAGGACCGGCAGTACGCGTTCGATCCACTCGTCGGCCTGTATCGGGGTGAAACTTCGTTCCTGGACTGGCGGGAGCAGACCTACCCGCAGTGGACGCGCGCCGACACGCTGTATATAGCCGAGTCGTACTCGCTGTCGACGAACGTGCTGCACTACGTGGCGTTGCGCGATGCGGCCGAGCTCGCACGCCGCCGGCACGCTGCCGGAGCCGCGCAATTCCAGTCCCAGGCGCGGGCACTGCGCGCCGCGATCAACACGCATTTCTGGCAAGCGGACGCCGGCAGCTACGCGAGCTATCTCGGCAGCGGTTCTGGCAGTGGGTTGAAACCGGTCCCGGCGGCGGCCTACGATCTGTTGGGTCTGGCGCTGGCCATCATCCACGGCGTGGCGGACGAGGGGCAGGCGCAGCTCATCCTGAAAAACTATGCGATAACGGCCGCCGGGCCACCAGTAATCTGGCCCGAGCAGCAGAACGTGGCGATCTATCACAATCGGGCACTCTGGCCCTTTGTGACTGCCTACGCGCTGCAGGCCGCCAAGCGTGCGCAGCACGCCGAGCTGTTCGCACGCGACGCCGAATCGCTGTTGCGCGGCGCGGCCCTGTCCCTGTCGAACATGGAGAACTTTGAATTCCTCACGCAGCAGAGCCACTTCGAGGACGGCTCCCTGTCCGGCCCGGTGATCAACTCGCCGCGTCAGCTCTGGTCCGTGGGCGCGTTCCTGAACATGGTGGTGAGCGGCCTGTTTGGATTGGACAGCGAGGCGGGCGGCGTCCGCGTGAGCCCCTACTTGCCGGGTCGGCTCGCACACGAGCTGTTCGCGGGCCAGAGCGAAATCAGCCTGCACGGCGGGCGGTATCCGGGCGGCACGGTCAATCTCATCTTGAAGTTACCGGCGAGATGGAGCGACGACGAGACCCTCCAGGCCGCATCGCCGCAGACGCTGCGCGGATCGCCCGCCCAGTCGCAAGGCACGCGCACGCTGGTGATTGCGCTGGTCGGGAAGGCCGTGCCCCGGCGGCGGCTGACCGTGCTCGAGGTTCGCGATCCTCATGCCCTGACAAGCGCGGAACGCCGGGCCGTGTACGCGCCGCGTCAGCCCCAGCTCGCGCCGAATGAGAGCGAGCCCCCGGATTTCTCAGAGCTCGAAGCGAACAGCGTCCTGCAGATTTTCCGCAATGGGAAACCGCTCGGCGCCGAGGGCGATGTGGCCAGGAGCGCGGCTCAGCCTGGAGCGCGCTGCTATTTCGCGACCCAGCGCTACGGCGATTCCGGCCTGGTGTCATTGCCCAGCCGAGAATTGTGCCGGGCCGACGCCGCCGACACGCAACAGTTTCTGGCGGCAGATGGTACTCTGGAAGCGACAGATCACCATCCGGTGAGCGCGCTGGGCGGGCGCGCCGAGTACGCCGACTGGGGCGGACCGGCGCAGGAATTGCGCTTGAGTTTCACGGCCCGGACGGCCGGTCTGGAGCAGTTGCGCGTCGAGTATGCCAATGCTCAGGGGCCCATCAATACGGGCATCACCGCTGCCGTGAAAATGGTCCAGGCGGACTGCGGTGGCGCGCCGCAGCAGCAAGGGGCGGTCGTGATGCCCCACCTGTCCGACTGGCGTACTTATGGCGGGTCGAGCCGCTTCGTGTTCACTGCCGCGCGTGGCCAGCACTGCACGATCCGCCTGCGCGATGGCTTCAACATGTCCTATCTCGAGCATTTCCGCCGGTACACGGCAGGGCGTGGTGGCGCTACCGGCGCCGTGAATCGTGCCAGCATCTCTGCCGTGCGGATCGAGCGGATCGAGTGAGTGCGGCATCATTCCGGTAGTGTGAATTGGCCCCGCATTAACCAGGGTCACGTCGGCGGGATTGGGTCGATTGACCCGCGGCTACCGTGCTCCGTCCTGCACTTGGTGTACCTTGGTGGACCAATCCGACGGCCCCACAAGAAGAAAGGAGCCAAATAAAAGCGGTCGAATCCTTACGGTATCGCCCACTCGGATCCGAACCTGACCTTCGCTCACAAACTGTGTCCAGACCTGTCCATTGTCCAGAGCCGCGACGAAGGCCCCGCCTTCACGAAAACTCAGCGTGGTGATTCTTGCGCTGAAACCGCTTGCGGGCCCTCCGGCCGTCCGGGGACGACGCGGTGGCGGTGACGCATTGGATTCAGTCGAACTCGGGGCTGGTCGCGGCGCCGCCTGAAGCCGGTCCACCTCGCGGTCGTAGCACTTCAATCGCTCCGCCTCGTCTGACTCAGTGCGACAGGCCTGGACCACAGCGGGCAGCGCCTGAGCCATTGCCGCCGGGACGGCCCCCAACAGCATCGTGCCAATGCCTAAGGATGCGATCAGGCGCCTATCTCGTGCAAAAGCGAGCGGTCTTTTCACGTCACCACACCCCAAGCGATCCCACCGAACCCGCGTGTCCTTGAATCGCAGCACGCACGGGACAGATTTGCATCAATCCACCACGAATGGGAGCACAGCGGTGGCCTAAAAGCCGGAGGTTCCCGCGCCATCGACCGCCTGTCCGGAAGCCACAACACTCAACGCTGCAAGGGTACCAGTGGGTCCACGATCTCTTCTAAAAAGGCGTTCGCTTCATATGCCGGCACCGCGCCGGGCTGAGACACGACAAACGCCGCCAGAACGGTCGACCTGCGTAGGGCCTCGGCCGGGCCAACACCCGTCAGGCGTTGGGCCACCAACATCGCCAGAAAGGCATCGCCCGCTCCTACGGTGTCCGCAACGGGCGTCGGGACGGCCCTCTGGGCGTGCCATCGATTCTCGGCAAAATACATGGCGCCGTAGTTTCCGCGGGTGATGCACAGTTCCAGG
>DATGVM010000025.1:0-46840 GCA_035300345.1 Steroidobacteraceae bacterium | reverse complement strand
AAAACCGTCAGCCGAGCATTCTTATGCACGTCCATTCGGGACTCCTTTGTCACTTGAGGCCTGGTAACCACAAGCTTCATCGGAGACCCCCGAATGGGCAACTACTCAACCAGGAATAACGTCCTGAGACTTCACAGCTAGCAGACCAGGACAGATCGAAGCCACACTGGATTGTCCCCGATGGTCGGGACACCTGGTTAGGGTGGATGGCGGCAACCGGTGCGGGCGGCGGCTCTCAACGTGCCTCGCCTGTCGGCGAGTTCAGCGGCACTGCGGGGAAGCAACTTGGATAGCGGCCAACGTCGCGCGTGAGGACAGGACACTTGCCAGAGTCCTCTATGCGCACTTTGCGCCGGCCAGGTCACCGTGGAACGATCGGCAACAGGATCGAGGATAGTCGTTGCGGCGAGTGGTAGACAACCTGCGTCGCGGCGGCAGGAGCGTCGTCCGTCGCCACTTCCCTGCCCGTGTTGGTGTTTCGATCGTACCTGGGAAAATTGCTGCTACTCACCTCAACGCGGATTCGATGCCCTTGCCTGAACAACATGCTGGTTGGCCAGAGCTCAACGGTGATGGCCTGAATGGCGTCATCAGTCCCGTCCGCCTTCGAGTAGCCCCGCCGCAAGATGCCGTCGGAGACGTTGTAGGCCTTGCCATCGGGATGCACATCGACGAGCTTCACCGAGAAGTCGGTACTGGGAGCGGTCGTACTCACATTCAGGGTGGCGCTTACGGGCCCGGTGACCTCGAGGTCGCCAGGCAGAGGTTCGGTCGTGTAGACCAGGACATCCTGGCGCCGTTCGACCTCGCCCTGCTCCCGGACGCCGGCGCGCGTGCTCAGCATCGCTCCGCCACGGGTCGGCACGGGGTCTCTCGGGTCGTAGACGTAGGTGTCCGGCGGCTCGCTATCCACCGGAGGGTCGATGGTCAGTCGCCCGTCACCTTGCGCGGTGTTGGCACGACCAGCGCCCCGCAGAAAGAACATCGTGGGGTGAGCACGAGCAAGGGGCCACCCCTGTTCGTCGCGCCACACGTTCTCGCCCATCACGAACAGACGCACGGGCGCGGACAGAGAGCCATCCAGTGGTCGACCTAAGAGCAGGTGATCGAACCAGGGAATGCTGGGCGCGAGACTGGCCGGGCGATAGTCGTCGCCGGTCGTGCCATCGGGGAAGCGAATGGACTCCGCATGGCTCCACGGTCCGATGATCAGTCGGCTTTCTTGGGCTACGCGGGGATCTGCCTGTGCACGGATGGTTTCAAAGTCGCGCAACTGGCTCGGCAGAAACGGATCGGACCAGCCTGCCATCAGCAGCACTGGCGCGTGGAGGTCGCGGGCGCGTTGCTCACCATCGATCGTCTTCCAGTAAGCGTCGGGGTCCGGATGGCGGGCCCAGTCGTTGAAGAAAGCGATGTCGCCTGCCGCACGGTCATCGGCCTTGATCATTGGAAACCCATTGACGCCGCGATCGAGCACGCCCGCGGACGGCTTCTCATCCCGAGGACCGCGGCTGCGCAGCGCCCAGTAGAGCGCCGATTCCAGCGAGAACGCGCCGCCCGGATAGAACATGTCATGAACATGGCTGCTCGCGATCTGGATCATCCGGGCTGAGGGGCCAGGATCAGTCTGGTCAGCCACCGCCCATTGCGTGTAGCCGAACGCCGATCCACCCCACATGCCCAGCCGGCCGTCATACCAGGGCTGCTGACCGAGCCATTGCAGCGTTTCGATGCCATCGCGCCGCTCGTCGCGCATCGGATAGAAGACACCGCCTGAGCCATGCCGGCCACGGCTGGCCTGCACCACGACGTGGTATCCGCGGCTCGCCCAAAAGCGCCCGATGACGGTCAGACCCAGGTCTGTCTTGAGGGATTTCGAGTACGGCAGGCGAACGAGAATGGTCGGCGCGCGTTGATCGGTCACCGGGTGATACAGATCCGCCAGCAGCTGCACGCCGTCGGAAGCAGTCATCGGCACATGGTGTTCGACGCGCACGGAATACTCGGCCGCTCTCACGCCATGACGCGGCAGCACGATATGAGCGACGATGGCCTGGCAGCCGGCCAGCAGAACGATCGGCGCCAGAACGGCGAGCTGTGAGCGTTGGTGCCAGGCGTACCGCATCAGCTGGCCGCGGCGCCCGCGATCTTGAGCCCAAGTCCTGGTCGGATCGCGAGGCCCGCTTCCGCCACATCGATCACGCCACCCACACCAAACATCAGCGGTGGATCGGCGACATCGCGTGTCAGCAGATGCGTGCCAAAGGCCCCTTCCTGCGCGACCAGTCCCGGGCCAGCAGCGCGGGCAAGGGTCAGTGCCGCCCGGGTCAATACGCTCGTCTCTCCCACGTGCGCACCCACGATGATGCCGAGACCTCGCGACTGTGCTGAATGCAACAGGGGTAATGCACGCAACAGGCCGCCCATCTTCGATACGCGGCAATTGATGATCCACCGGCCGGGTGTGGACGGTATCTGATCGAGTTGCGCCCGCCGCGCGATACTCTCGTCCAGAATAATCCTGGTGTTCAACGCAATGGCGACAGCATCCAGGCCCCTGAAGTCTCCAGCCTGCAGCGGTTCTTCCAGCGCGGTGAAGCTAAACCGCAGGGACTTCAGCTCGGCCACGCAGGTCTTTGCGTCGCGCCAAAGGTTGTTGGCATCGGCCCGCACGGCATCCGCGGTGATCCCCGCTTCGACGAGCGCGCGCACCTTTAAGTGATTCGCCTGCATGTCCGGCGCGAGCTTGATCTTGAAGGTATTGAAACCGGCCTTCAGAAATTGCCGAAGCTGCGTAGCAAACTGCTCAGACGGACCGTCGCCGATGACTGCGGTATAGCGAAACCGTCCGTTGAGTGCCGGCAACTCCAGCAGCGGCTCCAACGCGCAAGCATTGAGTTTTCCGAAGAGATCGAGGAGTGCCAGCTCGACCGCGGTCCAGGCCGCGGGATAAACGTCAATCTCGAGCTGATGAGCGCTTACCCACTCGCGGAGCGAATGCACGTCGCGAAGGCAGGTAATCCACTCGGCACGATGACGATCGACGAAAGCCAACGCCGTACTCATGCTCTCCGCGGTCACATATTCGCGAGGACAGCCCTCACCAAACCCCTGCGCGCCACTCGCGCTGTACGCCCGCACCCACAGCGATTGCATCGCGTGCCGCTCGGCCGAGGCATGCTTGAACGCGCCCTTGAACGGGATGGCAAGTTCCGAGGCTTCAAGGCTCTGCAAAGTCATGACGTGGAATGGTCTACGCACGCGTCGAGATCGAAGGAGAAGTCCTTGCGGTAGCCGAGCGCTACAGTCTTGAACTGGCCTTCGCGCTGGCCCTTCTGCACGCAGTGCCGCTTGTAGTCATCGCCCGCATGGGGGCGCAGCCAATGCACGGCCAGTTCATTGAGTCGCTGGCTATCCCGTTTGGCCTGGTACTCCACGTTGAGCTCCGCCAGTTTGCGATCAATCGCGACTGCTGTCGCCACGCAATCGGGCCTCGCTCCGCCCTCGGGCTCCATGTACAGAGAGTACCGAAGCTGTGGCTCATCGGCGAGCATCATCACAAACGGCGCCGAGACGCCGAACTGATCCAGCACGGCGCGTACAGCGCTCAGCACCTGAGACTCGTAGAGCTTCTCGCCCGTGAGGTTGGTCACGCCCTTTCCCTTCTGGACGAAGCGCAGCAGCGGCGTGTAGTGCAGGTGCCCGACCACGCGCACCAGGTCGTTAATGAAGTAACGGTATAGCCCCGAGGGTGTGGTCACGATGACGTAATAATCAATCCCCTTACGCAGACTCTTGAGTGTCAGGAACTCCGGCGCTCCGCGATCCCACCTGTCGCGCTCGACAAACTCAAAGAAATGCGTGTCCAGAGTCGGGATGCCCGTGCCCGAGCGCCGGCCCAGCGTGATCGTGCCGCGAAACTCACTGGCAATGTAGCCGATGTCGATGATTCGGGCGTGCGCTGGCAGTTCACGGCGCAGCGCATCCACCGCGACACTTGAGCTGCCGAAAGTCCAGGTGCCGACCAGGCACAACTGCGGCCATAAATCGGCGATGGTTGGATCTTTGCTGGTTTCCCTGAGCCGCGCCAGCTCGTCGGCGCGATGTCTGTCACCCACCAGACGCCCGGCGACGGCCTCGATGACATCCGCCGCCAGCTCCGCACTTCGAAAGAATCCACCGCGCCGGACATCGTCGATCAGACTCGCGCGGTGCTCGCGGTAAAGACGCAGCAGGGTCAGCACGGTAGTGGGGTTGGCGGTCGCGATATAGCTGAGGTCTGCCCGCGCCAGCGCCAGGCGCAGGATCAGCAGATACTTGAGCTGACTATCCTTTATCGTGAGGACGATCGGCGGCACCACAAACTTGTTGCGAACCACGCGAGGCGTGCTACGGGCGACGAAGCCCGACGCCGATCCGAAGGATCGGCCGTTCGCCATCACGCCTTCGCGCGGCGGGCTGACGATCGCCAGCATGCTGCCGGCAAAGGCCTCAGGACAACGCCGGTGCTGGAACGCGATCGCGGTCTGCTGGATGCGTCGCAGAGACTTCAGGTGCGAGGCCGTCAGCGGCAGGTCCTTCGGCTTGTCGGTCGTTCCGCTGGTGCGCACATAGCATAGTGGCGGTTCGACGGTCAGCGCCGCCTCCCCCCGCTCGATCTCAGCCGTGACATAGGGGCGCAGTTGCTCGAAAGTGCTTACGGGCACGCGTGCAACAAATTCCTTGTAAGTGGCAATGGCGTCGAATGCATATTGGCGACCGAAGGTGGTCCGGACATTCGCGCTCACGATGTCCATCAGCAATCGATGCTGCGCGCGGGTGGGGTCCCGGGCCAGGCGCGCCAATCGGGCGCCCTGCCACACACTCACCGCGCGCAGTCGCAGACTCAGTGCCGCATTGGCAAGCCGGTCCGTGACTTTTGTCGGCAACCCCATGGGTCTATCGGAACGGCGCGCGCATCTGCTGCAGAAATCCGCGTGGGTATTGGCGGTCCATCACCCCGATGTCCTCGACCGCCCGATCCGCGGGGAGAAACCAGGTGGCGAATAGCAGGTCCCATACGATGGTCGTGTTGCTGAAATTGCAGGCCGCGGTCCTGGGGTCGCGCGCGTGGTGCCAGCGATGGGTCTCGGCGCTGCCGACAATGTAGTTCAGCAAGCCGTAGCGCAGCTTCAGGTTGCTGTGCTGGAAAAAGCCATTGACGGAATAGAGCAGGAAGTAGCCGGCGATTACCTGCGGTGCAACACCCATCAGCAGGAAGGGCACGGAATCGACGCCGAAGTGCAGTAGCTTCTCCAGCGGATGGAAGCGCCCAACATTGAGCACGTAGAGAATCTCGGGGGAATGATGCACTTCATGCAGGCGCCACAAAGCCGGAAAATGGTGACAGGCGCGGTGCAGCCAATAGCGGAAGAAGTCCACGATCAGCACCATTGCCACCATCTGCGCGGCCAGGGACCAGTTGTGCGGCCACAGGGACGAGCGCGCGCGATCGTGGCTCCAGGTCGAAATCAGCAGGACAATCACCAGTGTCAGCATCCGTGGCAAGGCCACCTGGACCAGCGCCATGAAGGCCGCATCGGCGCGGACATCCGCCGCGCGGGGCCGCCACAGGAGTCTCTCCGGGAACAGACGCTCAAGCACCAGGATGGCGACGCCCACCACGAAGACCGGCAGGTACGCGGCCAATGCGATGGGTGCACCGGCGCCAAGCAGCAGCACGAAGCCGACGATGGCGAGGGCCAGGGCCACCGGATACCACAAGTAAGGCAGGATCGCGGTCATGTGCGTGCTCCTGAATCTCTCGCTGAGTCTGGCACGGGGTTGCGGGCATGTAGAGCGAGTGTGATTACAAAAGAGGCGAGTACCAGGTGAAAGAACGCCGGAATCCCGGCCGTGAACCAGTGCGGGCTGGCCGGTACCGCAAGCCCAATCACGATCCGCGTTACCGAGCCCGCCATATAGAGGATGCCGAAGCCGATCAGGAATCTGCGCTGCCCCTGGCTGGGGCTTAGCGTCCCGGCGCCGACACGCAGGGCCGCCCGTACCATCAAGGCAAGAATTACCAGCTGGGCGATGAGCAAGAGCGGGTACGGCAGTCCACTGCCCTGAAAGGCGTTGAAGGACGGCAGGAAGGATTGCGGCCACCAGCGCTGTACCGCCTGCCCAAGCACCCGGACAGTGAAGAGCAGTGTCAGTATCCAGAGCAGTGTCACAACAGCCCGCGGCGCGGCCTGCGGTGACCGCGCATTATTCGATGCAATGGCACTATCGGTGTTCATGATCAGCCCGCCCCCGCGATTCGATGTACCAGCTGAGCATAGTGCACCTCAAGGCTATTGCAATACCTGCTGGCATAGTATCGAATAGTGATACCGAGGGTATTGGTGAGGCCCACCATGGCCGACGCATCTGCCGAAACCGCGAGAATCATGGCCAGCCTCAAGCGCCTGATGCGATCGCGCTCCCTCACCTATGCCGTCCTGGCCCAACGCATCGGCCTCAGCGAGGCGTCGGTCAAGCGTATCTTCTCGCGCTCGACACTCACTCTGGCGAGGCTCGATGAGATCTGCCAAGCGCTCGATACCAGCATCCAGGAAGTGACGCGCCTGGCCGGAGACCAATCGGCCGAATCCACTGAAGCCCTGAGCCTCAAACAGGAAGAGGCGCTGGCAGCGGATCCCAATCTCCTGGCTTGTTTCTATCTCGTGGCCAGTGGCCGCGAAGGGCGCGAGATTGCTGCGGAGCTTGGCGCAGACGACAAGAAAGTGCGCCGCTGGTACGTGCAACTGCAAGCACTGGGGCTGATCGAAATGCGACCGGGACTGCGCGCGCGGGCTTACACGACGGCCGCCATCAAGTGGCGGAAAGAGGGCCCCGTCGCCAGACTCTACGCCCGCCAGGTTCGGCAGGAGTTCCTCCATTCACCCTTCACCGGACCGACCGAGGCCCTGCACTTTCGCTCATCCGAGCTCTCGGAGTCTTCCTGTCGCGTGCTGCTGCGGAAGCTCGAGCGGTTAGCGACAGAATTTCGCGATCTCGCTGAACTGGATCGCACCCTCCCCAGCCGAGACAAACGCAGCATGGGCGTGCTCCTGGCGGCACGGCCATGGGTGTTCTCCATGTTCGAGAGTCTGCGGCCGGCGGAGCGCTAAGCCAGGTGAAGTTCCCGCCTTGATCGTCCAGGCGATCGGCACAGTGGCGCGCGCCAAGGGCCTGTCGGCACTGGCAAAGAAGACCGGCCTCACATGTGAGGCCTTACGCAGGACCCTCAGTAAAGACGGGAACCCGAGCTTTGGCGCGGTCTTCAGGGTGTTTTACGCCGTGGGGTTCAGGCTGGTGCTTCCTTGAAGGTGAAAATCCCTTAAAAAGGGAACCGATGCGCTCGATCCGAGATCAGCTCACGCGCGTCCGCCTCTGCGCCACTTCAATGTCGGGGCTCCCGTCGAGAAAGTGCAAATATCAGCTCGGCAGTCTTATTCCACCCGCAGCGTTCCCAGCATGGTGGGATGCAGCAGGCAGGCGTAAGCGAACACTCCCTTTTTCCGGGCCGTGAATTTCCAGGATCGCCCAGAGGCAATCTCGCGGGAATTGAATTGCCTGCCCACCGCGGTGGCCGTGTGCGGGAACGGATCGTGATTGCTCCAGACAATCGTGTCGCCGGCCCGGACGGTCAGCTCCTGCGGATCGAATCGCACACCATCGATTGTCACCTGGTGGGTCACAGGCCCTGCGCCCGCGGCCGCGCCGATGGCTGGCACCAGACCAGTCACCGACGCGGCCATGAGCAGGATGAGGAAGAAGCGGACGCTTGTCCCCGACATCAGATCAGCCCTTGCCGGCGAGCGAGGCCTGAATTTTCTTGGCGTGCTCCAGATGCGCGACGAATGCCGGCCGGACCTGCACCAGCAGGGCTTTCAGCTCCGCATTCGCCGCATTCGGGATCAACACCGTGTCGACGGCACCCAGGACCTGCTCGTGGTAGGCCACCTCGTGGTCCACGTAGGCCTTGTCGAAGGCGCCACCCTTGAGCATCTTGAGGCTTTTGAGATTCTGCTCACCGCCGGACTTGAGACTCTGGCTGGTGGCGTTGTCCTCGGGCGTGACCTTGAGCTTCGTCACCAGATCCACCGCGGATTTGTTGACCCCGGTGTGATCCGTGATCATGCGCTGGGCAAATTCACGGACCTCCTTGCTGTGCGACTTTGAGATGGCGAGCTTGCCGGCATCGACATCGACCGTGTTCGCGGTGACCACGATGGCCGCAATCTGCGGGTCCGTGGGGCCCTCCGCCTGTGCCGCCGCGGCCGCGAGACCCAGGCTCATCGCCATTGCCAATCCGATCTTTTTCATGCGTGTACTCCTCATGTGGAACCATACTCAGCTACCAGTACGGGCGAAGGCGCACTCTGGATGCACGCTCTTCGCTTTACTCGCATTGGATGCCGCGCCGGCACCCGGCGTTCCCGGCGCCGGCGCACCGACTAGGGGCCGCTGGCCGGGCCTTGGAGACGCGCCAGGACCGCCGCCACGACCCGATCGCAGTGCTCGCCACCGAAGTGGAAGACATCCGCCGTGGCCAGATCAAGCTCGCGAGCCAGCGACTCGCGCAGCAGTGCCCGGGCACGGAACAGGCGCGAGCGGACGGTCGCTTCCGTGATTGACAGGCACTCCGCGGTCTCGGCCCCGGACAGCTCCTCAACTTCGCGCAGCATGAACACCGCCCGGAATGCCACCGGGAGAGCCTCGATCCTGCGCTCCAGGAGGCTGCGGATTTCGGCGCGTAGCCTCGATTGCTCGGGTGAGTCCGGCCCGTCGTCCAAGTCGACGGGCTCATCGCTGGCGTGCGCGCCCGCGTGCAGGTTTTCAAACGGCACCACGTTTAGGGAGCGGTGCTGGCCACGACGCCTGGCCAGGGCCTGATTGACGACGATGCGCGTCAGCCAGGTCGACAGTTTGGCCTCACCACGAAAATTGGCCATGTGACGATAGGCCTGGAGGTAGGACTCCTGCAGTACGTCCTCGGCGTCGACGCCATTCTTGAGAATCGCGCGGGCGACCCGGAAGAGCGCCGCATTGTGGCGTCGCATCAGGGATACGAATGCGGCTTCGTCGCGCTGGACAATGCGTCGGGCGAGCTCGGCATCGTCCAGCACAGGGCCTGACGTCAGGGGAGACGGTGGCATGGCCAACTCCAATTGCTGTCCATTGGATGCCACTGGGACCCTCCGCGTTCCCGCCATCGACGAATCAAAGAGGAAACAGCCCGCTCGGGCCGATTGCCCATCCCTCGGCCCAGACAGTCCATCACAACGCCAGATGCAGGAACTGGTTGAATGCGCTGCGCCGGTAGTCCGCGAACGCCTCACCATCGAGGAATCCGCGCCGGCGGTACAGGAACAGGGCCGGCTCGAAGTGAGCGCCGCTCCCTGTTTCCAGGCTGAGGCGCGCCATGCCTCGGGCGCGCGCCACGGCGATAATGTGCTCCAGGAGCGCTGCGGCCACGCCGCGGCGCAGGAAGTCCGGGTGGGTGCGCATCGATTTCAGCTCGCCGGCGCGCTCGCCCAGATCCTTCAGTGCGCCCATTCCCGCGATCCTGGCGTCGCTCCAGACGGTCCACACGGTCACGTCGGGCGCCATCAGGCCCGTGAAATCGAGGGCAAATACGCTGCCCGGCGGAGAATGAGCGTGCATGGCTTCGAGGTGCAGCCGGACCAGATCGCGCGCCTGCGGGCTCGACAGATCGTCGGTACGGATGTCCCACTCGCTGGTTGACATGGAAGCAGCCGCGGTCGGCAAGCGGCCTACTTGGGCTGTCCGGTCACTTGAGCATCCCCCGTGCGAGCTTCGCGGGATGTTCGGGGGTGCCGCCGGGAATGGCAATAGCGGCGAGGGCCCGCGCCGGGAATTCGCCTGCTCCGGCCAGGCATCAGGCAGAATACCGAATGGCGGCCGCCGCATGCGCAGGGCCGCCTGACGGAGCGGACGATGATCTTCGAAGCTGTGGCCACCGGCGGCTGCCGGTCTTACCTGATCGGCTGCGAGCAGTCCTGCGCCGGCGCGCTGATCGATCCGGAACTCAGCCAGATCGACCGCTACATCGCACTGGCCGCGCGCCATGGGCTGCGCATCCGGTATCTGGTCGACACCCACACGCACGCCGATCATTTCTCGGCGACCCAACAGCTGGCGCAGCGTTTTGGCGTGCCGGCGGTGATGCACAGCGCCAGTCCGGCGCCGTTCGTCGAGCTGCGGTTGCGCAGCGGCGAGCTGCTGCGGGTGGGACAGCTCCGCCTGCAGGCACTGCACACCCCGGGCCACACGCGCGATTCGATGTGCCTGTCCGTCGAGGACCGCGTCTTCACCGGCGACACCCTGCTGATCGGCGGAACGGGACGCACGGACCTGCCCAGCGGCGATGCCGGGGCGCTCTATGACAGCCTGTTCGACGGGGTGCTCAGGCTCGATCCGGCGCTCAAGGTATTTCCGGCGCATGAATACCAGGGCCGCAGCCATTCGACCATCGGCGAGGAGCTGGCCGGGAACCCGCGCCTTAAGGTGCGCGAGCGCGGCGCCTTCATCGCGATGATGCAGAACCTGAACCTTACGATGCCGACGCACCTCAGCGAGGCCCTGCGCACCAACATGACCGGCGGCAAGACGGTGGCGCAGATGCTGGCCGAAGCCGCCGCCACCGTGCCCTTCATGTCACTCGAAGAGCTGAAGCACACCCTGGAGGCCGGCAAGGATGAACTGATTGTGCTGGATGTGCGCGAGCGCGATGCCTTTGAAGAGGGTCATGTTCCCGGGGCGCGGCTGCTGCCGCGCGGCCAGCTGGAGCTGCGCGTCAACCAGGAACTGAGCGATCCGACGCGCCGCATCCTGGTGTGCTGCGAGTTTGGCCGCATTTCAACGCTGGCGACCGCGACACTGCGGCAGATGGGCTTTCGCGGCGCCGTGGCGCTCGACGGCGGCATGAAAGCCTGGCGCGAAGCCGGCTTTCCGGTAAAAACCGGCAAGGAACCGTGAGAGAGCGCGGCGGAGCGCCGCGCCGCTAGGCCCTGCCGCCCACGACCAGTGCCCGGAGCCTGGCCGTCGCACTCAGCACATTGCTCACCTCCAGGAAAGCGCAGCGGTTCCGTCCCCCTGCCTTGGCCGAATACAGGGCCCGATCAGCGGCCAGCATGACCGCATCGACGGGCAGCGCCGCGGTCGTCTCAGCGATCCCGATGCTGATCGTGACCCCCTGCTGCGCCAAGCGCGCGAGCTCGCTGCTCCCGGCGACGGCCAGGCGCATGCGCTCGGCGATCACCATCGCCGTGTCCCGATCAGCCCCGGGCAGCATCGCCGCGAATTCCTCGCCGCCGTAGCGCGCGATGAAATCCTGGGCGCGGATGTTGCCGCGCAGGAGTTGCGCCACCGCGCTCAGCACGGCATCGCCTGCCGCATGCCCGGCCTCGTCGTTGATGGATTTGAAGTGGTCCACGTCGATCATCAGCGCGGAGACCGGCAGGGCCGGCGGCAACGCGGACTCCAGCAGCTGTTCGGCCTGCTGGAAGAAGTGACGGCGGTTGGCGAGCCCGGTGAGCGAATCGATGCGCACCAGGCTCTGCAGGGCGGTGCGGCTCCGCTCGAGTTCGCGCATGAGCTGGCTGATCTTGTAGGCGATGGGCGGCGTGATGAGGATCGCGACGGCCGCCGCCAACACCAGGCTCGCCCCGTTGGCGCCACCCCGCAGCAGGGCGAGCAGCAGGGCCGTGACCAGAACCGACAGGGTGGCGACGACGATCGTCCAGACCGCGACCAGCACCGGGAGCCTGAGGTGGATGGTGGAGCGATACAGGAGCGAGGCGATCTGGTCGGAATGAAGGCTCAGTTTCATGCCGCCACGATCTCACAACCGCTGCGGCTATGCCCCGGAAACCGCCGCGCGGCTATGATGGGCGCCCCGTTTCGCTTTTTCTGCACTGCGCATGCCGCCCACCGGCCATCTGTTTGTGATCTCCGCGCCCTCGGGGGCGGGCAAGACCAGCCTGGTCAGGGCCGTGCTGTCGGCCCGGCCCGCGCTCGTGCTCTCGGTCTCCTACACCACACGCACGCCAAGGCCGCAGGAGATTGACGGCCGCGACTACCATTTCGTGAGCACGGCGCGCTTCCAGGAGCTGGCGGCCCAGGGCGCCTTCCTGGAGCACGCGCAGGTGTTCGACAACTGGTACGGCACGGGACGGGAGCAGGTCGCGCGCCGGCTGCAGGCCGGGGAGCATGTGCTGCTGGAGATCGACTGGCAGGGGGCGCGGCAGATACGCCTCGGCATGCCGGATTGCATCTCCATCTTCATACTGCCCCCCTCGCGCGGCGCGCTGGAGCAGCGCCTGCGCGCGCGCCGCACCGACAACGATGAGGTGATCGCCCGGCGGCTGGCCGACGCGGCGGCCGACATGTCGCATTGCCTGGAATTTGACTATGCCATCGTCAACGACCGCTTCGAACAGGCGGTGGGGGAGCTGCTGCAGATCATCGAGGGCCAGGGGGCCGCGCTCCGGGCCGCGCGAGCAGAACTTGGGCCCCTGCTGAAGGCGCTGGTGGCGTAAAACCCCCGCGCTGAAGTACACTTAAGGGGCCTTTCCCCCGCTCAAACAGCAGGAATCCCCTAGAAGTACCCCATGGCCAGAGTCACCGTCGAAGATTGTCTCCAAAACGTCGATAACCTGTTCCAGCTGGTCCTGCTGGCCTCGCAGCGCGCCCGGCGCCTGGCCAACGGCGCCGAAGCCACTGTCCCGGTCGATAACGACAAGGCGACGGTGCTGGCGCTGCGCGAGATCGCCGCCGGCAACATCACGCCCGAGATGCTGCGTGAACCCGAGGCTGAACCGGTGGTTGCGCCGCTCCCCGATGCCGAGAACGAATCCACCTTTCGTGCCCCGCAGTTCGGGCTGATCGATCGCGACTGACGGGGGACCGCGTCCCGCGCCGCCGGTCCCATGGATTACGCGTCGTCGCTACTGGGCCTGCTCCCGGGTACCCGACGCACTGCGGGCCTCAAGGATCTACTGACCAAGGTTGCCAGCTACCTGCCCGCCGAGCAGGTGGAACGGGTGCGTGCCGCCGCTGAATTCGGCGCCGCGGCGCACCTGGGTCAAAAACGCCTGAGCGGCGAGCCCTACATCACGCATCCGGTCGCCGCGGCGGTGATCCTCGCCGAGCTGCACCTGGACGCCGACACGCTGATCGCGGCGATTCTCCACGATGTCATCGAGGACACGCCGACCCCGAAGGAGGAGATCGCCGAGCGCTTCGGCAAGGACGTCGCGGAAATCGTCGACGGGGTCACCAAGCTGGACCAGATCCAGTTCAAGAACCGCGAGGAGGCGCAGGCCGAGAGCTTCCGCAAGATGCTGCTGGCGATGGTGCGCGACCTGCGCGTCATCCTGGTCAAGCTCGCCGACCGCACGCACAACCTGCGCACCATGGACGCGGTCGCGCCGGCCAAGCGCCGCCAGGTGGCACGCGAGACCCTCGACATCTATGCGCCGGTCGCCGAGCGCCTCGGGCTCTACAACATCAAGCTGGAACTCGAGGAACTCGGGTTTCACACCCTCTACCCGCAGCGCTACCGCGTCATCGAGCGCGCGCTGCGCCGCGCCCGCGGCAACCAGAAGGAATTCCTCGTCAAGATCCGCTCCCAGCTGGAACCGGCGCTGGAGAAGGGCGGCATCAGGGCGCGCGTCGAGACCCGCGAGAAGCACCTGTACAGCGTGTACCGCAAGATGCAGCGCAAGCACGCGCCGCTGGCCGAGATCGTCGATGTCTACGGCCTGCGCATCATCGTCGACACCGTCGACACCTGCTATCGCGCGATCGGCGTGGTGCACAACGTCTACAAGCCGATGCCGGGACGCTTCAAGGACTACGTCGCCATCCCGCGCGTCAACGGCTATCAGTCGCTCCACACCACGCTGTTCGGACCCAACGCCGTGCCCATCGAAGTGCAGATCCGCACCGAGGACATGGACCAGGTCGCGGAATCGGGAATCGCCGCCCACTGGAAGTACAAGGAGGACACCAGCGAGGGCTCGGCACAGCAGGAACGCGCCCGCACCTGGCTCACGCACCTGATGCAGATGCAGGAGAGCGGCAGCTCGGAGGAATTCATCGAGAGCGTCAAGGTGGACCTGTTTCCGGACAAGGTCTACGTGTTCACGCCGCGCGGGGAGATCCTGCGCCTGCCGCGCGGCGCGACCGTGGTGGATTTCGCCTTCGCCGTGCACACCGACATCGGCAATCGCTGCGTCGCCGCCAAGGTCGATCGGCGCCTGACACCCCTCCGCACGGTGCTGCGCAGCGGCCAGACGGTGCAGATCATCACCGCCAAGGGCGCCCGGCCCAATCCGGCCTGGGTGAATTTCGTGGTCACGGCCAAGGCCCGCAGCGGCATCCGCCACTATCTCAAGAGCCTCAAGCGCCACGAGGCGGTGGAGCTGGGACGCCGGCTCCTGGAGCAGGCGCTGGCCGAATTCCACGTCAAGCTCGATGAAGTCGAGCCCGCCACCGTGCAGGCGGCCCTGAGCGAACTGGCGCTGAAGGAAACCGAGGAGCTGTTCGAGAAGATCGGCCTGGGTGAGCGGCTGGCGCCCCTGGTGGCACGCCGGCTGCTGCCGGGCGGGCAGGTGCGAAGCGGTGATGCCGCGCAGGCGCCGCCGCTCGCGGTCGCCGGCGCCGAGGGCCTGCTGGTGGCCTATGCGCATTGCTGCTATCCGCTGCCGGGCGACCCGATCATCGCCTACCTCAGCACCGGGCGCGGCATCGTGATCCATCGCGACACCTGCGCCAACGTCACCGACTACCGCAAGCATCCCGAGAACTGGCTGCCGGTGAACTGGCAATCCAGCGAGGGCCGCTTCTTCCTGACCGAGATCCGCGTCGAGGCCGTCAATCGCATGGGCCTGCTGGCGGCGGTGTCGGCGGCCATCTCCGGCACGCAGACCAATATCACCAGCGTGAACTACGACCACCACGAATCCGAAACCGCCAGCATGATCTTCCTGCTGGAGGTGCGCGACCGGGATCACCTGGCGCAGGTCGTGCGCGAGGTGCGGCGGATGAGCGATGTGCTGCGCGTCGTGCGTACAATTGCCGGCCAGAGCCACAGCAAGGAATCCCCATCGCCATGAGCACGGTCATTGAAACCCGCCGCGCGCCCCAGGCCATCGGCACCTATTCGCAGGCGGTGCGCGCCGGCGACACGGTCTATGTGTCCGGGCAGATCCCCCTCGATCCGGCCACCGGCATCCTGGTCAGCGCCGACATCGAGGCCGAGATCCGCCGGGTGTTCGAGAATCTCCGCGCAATCGCCGAGGCGGCGGGCGGCACGCTGCAGGATGTGGTCAAGCTGACGATCTTCCTGACGGACCTGAGCTGCTTCCCGAAGGTCAACGAGATCATGGCGACTTTTTTCACGGCGCCGTACCCGGCGCGCGCCGTGGTGGGCGTTGCCGCGCTCCCGCGCGGCGCCAGGGTCGAGATGGAGTGCATACTCAGTCTCGCCTGAGGCGCGCGGACGCGGCCGCAGCGACGACTGCCGCGGCGGTGGCGGCTGCGGCGCCCGTGGCGACGACGCCTCCGGCGCTCGCGACGCTGCGCGGCGTGGGCCCGGTGCTGGCCGAGCGCCTGGCGCGCCTCGGCGTGCACAGCCTCACCGACCTGCTGTTCGTGCTGCCGTTGCGCTACGAGGATCGGACCCGCATCGTGCCCATCGGCGCACTGCTCGCCGGCAGCCACGCGCTCGTCGAGGGCGAGGTGCTGCTGGCCGAAGTCGTGTTCCGCCGCCGCCGCCAGCTGCTGGTGCGCCTGGGGGACGGGAGCGGTTCGCTCACGCTGCGGTTCTTTCACTTCTCGAACGCGCAGCGCGAAGGACTGGCGCGCGGCACCCGCCTGCGCTGCCACGGCGAGGTGCGCCGCGGGCCGCTGGGGCTCGAGATCGTGCATCCGGAGTACCGCAGCATCGGCGCGGCCGGCGCGCCCTTGCCGCAGACGCTCACCCCGATCTATCCGGCCACCGAAGGGCTCACGCAGGGGCGGCTGCGCGCCCTGGTGGAGCGCGCCTTCGTGGCCACGGGCGCCGCGGCCCTCGTCGACTACCTGCCCGCCGATCTGTGCCGCGAGCTGCAGCTGCCCGGGCTGCGCGCCGCGCTCGAGTTCCTGCACCAGCCGCCCGTCGGCACGGCGCTCGCCACCCTGGCCGCCGGACGGCACCCGGCGCAACGGCGCCTGGCCCTGGAGGAACTGCTCGCGCACCAGCTCTCGTTGATGGCGCTGCGCCGCGCCACCAAGGCGAACGACGCGCTGGCACTCACCGACCGCGCCGGACTGCAAGCACGCCTGCTGGCCGGATTTCCCTTCCGGTTCACGGCGGCCCAGGCACGGGTGCTGGGCGAGATCAACGCCGACCTCGCGCTGGCGCAGCCGATGACCCGGCTGGTGCAGGGCGACGTGGGCTGCGGCAAGACCGCGGTCGCGGCCGCCGCGGCCGCCTTCGCCCTCGGGGCCGGACACCAGGTGGCGCTGATGGCGCCCACCGAGCTGCTCGCCGAGCAGCACGCGCGCACGCTGAGCGGCTGGTTCACGCCGCTGGAAATTCCGGTGGCCCTGGTCACCGGCTCGCAGCCGGCGCGCGCGCGCCGCACCGCGCTCGCCGCCATCGCCGGCGGACAGGTCCCACTGGTGGTGGGCACGCACGCCCTCTTCCAGGAGAGCATGAAGTTCTCCTCCCTCGCGCTGGCGATCATCGACGAGCAGCACCGCTTCGGCGTGCAGCAGCGGCTGCAGCTGCGGCAGAAGAGCCAGGACCGGCTGCCGCACCAGCTGATCATGACGGCGACCCCGATCCCGCGCACCCTGGCGATGACCGCCTATGCCGACCTGGATATTTCGGTGATCGACGAGCTGCCGCCGGGCCGCAAGCCGGTGCGCACCGTGGTCATGCCGGAAGAGCGCCGCGCCGAGATCGTCGCGCGCATCGAGGAGAGCTGCCGCCACGGCGGCCAGGCCTACTGGGTCTGCGCGCTCATCGAGGAGTCCGAGGAGCTGCGCTGCCAGGCCGCCGAGGAATCCGCGGCGCTGCTGAGTGAGGCGCTGCCGCAGCTGCGGGTAGGCCTGGTGCACGGCCGCCTCAGTGCCGCGCGCAAGGAAGCGGTGATGCACGCCTTCAATGCCGGCGAGATCCAGCTGCTGGTCGCCACCACGGTGATCGAAGTGGGCGTCGATGTGCCCAACGCCAGCGTGATGGTGATCGACAATGCCGAGCGCATGGGCCTGGCACAGCTCCACCAGCTGCGCGGCCGCGTCGGCCGCGGCCCGCAGACCAGCAGCTGCGTATTGCTGTATCGTGCACCGCTGTCGGAGATGGCGCGCGCGCGGCTGGCGGCGCTGCGGCAGAGCAACGACGGCTTCGAGATTGCGCGGCGCGATCTGGAGCTGCGCGGGCCTGGGGAGCTGCTCGGCACGCGGCAGACCGGATTGGCGCAGCTGCGCGTGGCGGACCTGATCCGCGATGCCGACCTGCTGCCGCAGGTGCGGCGTGTTGCGGCGCAGTTGCAGCAGCAGGAGCCGCTCGCCAGCGAGCACTTGATCGCACGCTGGGTGGGTGCCGGGGAGCAATATGGCCGAGTCGGTTGATTTCGAGCTGCAGGCCGGGGCCACCTCGGTCGAGGCGATCACCAGCTTTACACCGGATCCGCCAGAACCGCCGACGCCGCCGGACAGCGTGCCGGAACCGCTCCGCCGCTGGCTGCGGCAGGCCGGGGACTACGCCCGGCTCATGCGGCTCGATCGTCCCATCGGTATCTGGCTGCTGCTGTGGCCGACCCTGTGGGCACTGTGGACGGCGTCCCTCGGTCACCCGCACGCGCGGCTGCTGGCGATCTTCGTGGCCGGCGCAGTCCTGATGCGCTCCGCGGGCTGCGTGATCAACGATCTGCTCGATCGCGACATCGACCCGCACGTGCGCCGCACCCGCGACCGGCCCCTGGCCGCACGCCGTATCGCACCATTCCAGGCGCTGGTGCTGTTTGTGGTGCTGGTCGCGCTCGCCCTGCTACTGGTGCTGCAGCTGAACGCGGCGACGGTGCGGCTGTCGTTCATCGGCGCAGTCCTGACGCTCAGCTATCCGCTGCTGAAGCGCTTCTTCCCGCTGCCGCAGCTGTACCTGGGGTTGAGTTTTGGCTGGGCCGTGCCGATGGCCTTTGCGGCGGAGCTCGGCGCCGTGCCGCGCGTGGGCTGGGTGATGATGCTGGCCACGGTGGTGTGGGCCGGCGTCTACGACACTTTCTACGCGATGGCAGACCGTGCCGACGACCTGCGCGTGGGCGTGAAATCCTCGGCGATCACCTTCGGCGATCTCGACCTGCTGATGGTCGGCGCCATGCAGGCCATGGTGCTGCTCGCCCTGCTGTTCACGGGACGGCTGCTCGAGCTGGGCAGCGCCTATTACACGGCGCTGGCCGTGGGCGCAGGCTGCTTCATCCGCCAGCAATGGCTCGCCCGCAACCGTGACGCGCCGGGCTGCATGCGGGCCTTTCACGACAACCACTACTTCGGCGTCGTGGTGCTCGCGGGCATCATCGTGGACTTTGCCCAGAGGTAAGCCGACATGAAACCCACGCCCAAGGGCTGGCCCCGGATCTCGGCCGGCCTCTATTACCGCAACGCCGCTGTGATGATCGACTGGCTCTGCCTCGCTTTTGGCTTCGAGGTGCGCCTCCGCGTCGAAGGGGAAGACGGCCGCATTGCCCACAGCGAGCTGAGCTACGGCGATGCAGTCGTCATGGTCGGCGAGGAACGCCGCGGCGACGCGCAGCGCTTCGGCCACGATGCCGCTAGCCCGGTGAGCGTCGGCGGGGCCAATACCCAGAGTCTCCTGGTCTACGTCGATGACGTCGACGCGCACTGCGCACGTGCGCGGGCGGCCGGTGCGCGCATCGCCGACGAGCCCAAGCTCCACGACTACGGCGCGGAGTATTGGGCCGACCGCAGCTACGGGGCGGCCGACCCGGAGGGCCACCTGTGGTGGTTCACGCAGCGCATCCGCGATCCAGCGCGCTGAGGGGCCGGGCCCCTGCCGCGGGAGTCCGCGTCACCCACCTCAGGTCGGTGGCGCCATCAGGGCCAATGCCGTCCTGAATGTGTCCACGCGCTCCGCGCCCCTGAAGCGGGGCCAGAGTTTCTCCAGGAACTGGCCCGGCTGCCGCCGCAAATCGCACAGCATGATTTTCGTGCCGTTGTCGTGCGCCTGGCTGACGAAGGATTCCAGCGCAGTGGCACCGGTCGAATCGATATAGGGCACGCGATCCATGCGCAGGATAATGGCCTTCGGCGTGCGCCCGGACCGACGCAGCGCCTCGAGCATCTCTGCGGCGACCCCAAAGAACATCGGCCCTGCAAACCGGAATACTTCCACGCCGCGGGGCAGCGCAGCGCGCTGCGCGGGATCGTCGACGCTGAGATCCTCGGGCAGAAGTCCGGCCGTTTCGCTCATCCGCGCCATGAACAGGAGCGAGGCGAGCGTGACGCCGACGCCGATGGCCACGGTCAGGTCCACGAACACCGTCAGGCCGAAGGTCAGCAGCAGCAGGGCGCGCTCTCCCGCATCCATGACCAGCAATGAATGGAAGCGGTCCGCTTCGCTCATGCCCCAGGCGACCACCAGCAGCACTGCCGCCAGCGCGGCCATGGGCACCTGCGCGACGAGCCGGCCGGCCACCAGCAGGAACAGCAGCAGGAACAGCGCGTGGCAGATGCCCGCGATGGGCGTGCGGGCGCCGGCACGGACATTCGTGGCGGTGCGTGCCAGCGCGCCCGTGGCCGGCAAGCCGCCGAACAGGGCCGAGGCGATATTGGCGATGCCCTGGCCGACCAGCTCCTGGCCGGAGCGGTGGCTGTAACCCGTCATGCCGTCGGCCACGACGGCGGACAACAGGGCTTCGAGTCCGGCCAGAAAAGCAATGGTGAAGGCCGAGGGCAGCACCTGTTGCACCAGCGCCAGCGACAGCGCGGGCAGCTGCGGCATCGGCATCCCGGCCGGCATCGCCGGAAAGCGCTCCCCGACCGTGGCCACGGGCAGGTGAAACAGTGCGACCGCCGTGGCGGCGAGCAGGATCGCGACCAGATACGCCGGCCACTGCGGCGCGAAGCGACGCAGCAGCATGATCACCGACAGCGTCCCGCCGCCCACCGCCAGCGCGCTCGGGCTGAGAGTGGGCAGCGCGTGAAGGTAGGCCGACCACTTGGCGATGAACTCGGCGGGCAGCTTGCCGGTGGTCAGGCCGAGAAAATCACCCACCTGGCTCGAGGCGATGATGACGGCGATGCCCGCCGTGAAGCCCGTCACCACCGGCATCGGGACAAACCGGATCAGCTGGCCGAGTCCGGCATAGCCCGCCACCACCAGGAGCAGGCCGGCGAGCAATGTCGCCAGCACCAGCCCGGAATAGCCGTGCGCCGCGATGACGCCCGCGACGATCACAACGAAGGCGCCGGTGGGGCCGCCGATCTGCACCCGCGAACCGCCCAGCAGCGAGATCAGCAGGCCGGCGACGATCGCCGTGACCAGGCCCTGGTTCGGTGAGGCGCCGCTGGCGATGCCCAGCGCCATTGCCAGCGGCAATGCGACGATCGCCACGGTCAGGCCGGCCAGCAGCTCGCCCCGCCAGAGCCGTCCGATCTGGCCTTCGCGCCAGACGACAATCAACTTGGGGGTGAATTGCTGCCAAAACTGGCGGGTTTGAATTTGGATCATGCGAGACGCCTAGTGTAGCGTCACGCCGCGCGGGGCAAGCCGGCCATGCAGACCGAAAGGGGGCCTCCCCGGACGCCCTGTGCTGGTGCAAGAACGGAGCCCAGCCCGGGAACTGGGCGGTTCATTGTCGACTTAAAAGGCCGGCCCAGGTTGACAGTGTCCCGCCCGATCGCGAACATCGCAGCGGTTTAGCGACCGGCGCACGGCCCAATCGCCGCCGGAACAGGGCTGGATCGGGTGTAGATAAGGAGACAGGGTATGCACGAACCCCGCTACGACTGGACCCTCGCCGAGGCGGAGCAGCTGTTCGCGCTGCCCTTTCCCGATCTCCTGTTCCAGGCCCAGCAGGTGCACCGCGCCTGGCACGACCCCCGCGAAGTGCAGATGAGCACGCTGCTGTCGATCAAGACGGGGGCCTGCCCGGAAGACTGCGCCTATTGCCCGCAGAGCGTGCGCTTCGACACCGGCGTCGCCAACGAGGCGCTGTTGCCCCTCGAGGCGGTCGTCGCGCGCGCCCGCGCGGCGCGCGAGGCCGGCGCCACGCGCTTCTGCATGGGCGCGGCGTGGCGCTCGCCCAAGCCGAAGGACCTGAAGAAAGTCGCGGCGATGGTGCGCGAGGTGAGCGCGCTCGGACTCGAGACCTGCGTGACCCTCGGCATGGTCTCCGGAGAGCAGGCGCGCGAGCTGAAAGAGGCGGGCCTCGACTACTACAACCACAACCTCGACACCTCCGAGGAGTATTACGCCGAGATCATCACCACGCGCCGCTACCAGGACCGCCTCGACACCCTGACGGCGATCCGCGAAGCCGGCCTTCATGTCTGCTGCGGCGGCATCGTCGGCATGGGCGAATCGCAGCGTGACCGCGCCCAGTTGCTGACGACGCTGGCGAGCCTTCCGGAGCATCCCGAAAGCGTGCCGATCAACCAGCTGGTGCGCGTGCCGGGCACGCCGCTCGCTGCGGCGCCGCCGGTCGATCCCTTCGATTTCATCCGCACCATCGCCGTGGCGCGCGTCATGATGCCGCGCGCCCAGGTACGGCTGTCGGCGGGGCGCGAGACGATGAGCGATGAACTGCAGGCCCTGGCCCTGCTCGCCGGCGCGAATTCGATTTTCTATGGCGAGAAACTGCTGACCACCGGCAATCCGGACGTGGCGCGCGATCGCGCGCTGCTGGCGCGGCTCGGCATCCGGCCGGAGCCGCCTGCCGCCGCGCCGCACGCCACCGCCACCGTGAACTGAGTCAGGGGCGCGCTTGCGCACCGACCCCGGACATATCGGCGCTGCACTCGCAACGCTTACTGCGGCGGCGCAGCGCCGGCAGCGGCGAGTCATCGAGCGCTATCCCTCGCCAAGTGATGGCAGCCGCGTGCTCGTGGACGGGCGGCTGCTACG
Organism: Steroidobacteraceae bacterium; assembly: GCA_035300345.1. Lineage (GTDB taxonomy): Bacteria > Pseudomonadota > Gammaproteobacteria > Steroidobacterales > Steroidobacteraceae > FEN-1191. Next base: position 24,654 of record DATGVM010000025.1, on the reverse strand, counting down.
GGTGTTCTGCAGCAACGATTACCTGGGGCTGGCGCAGCACCCGGAGGTGATCGCGGCGCTGCAGGCGGCGAGCGCGCAATTTGGCGCCGGGAGCGGCGCGGCGCATCTGGTCACCGGCCACAGCACGCCGCACCACCAGCTTGAAGCGGAACTCGCGGCCTTTACCGGGCGCGAGCGCGCCCTGCTGTTCTCCACCGGCTACATGGCCAACCTCGGTGTGCTCAGCGCCTTCGCCGGGCGCGGCGAGGTGGTCCTGCAGGACCGACTGAATCATGCCTCGCTCATCGACGGCGCACGCCTCTCCGGTGCGCGATTGCTGCGCTACCGGCACGCGGACGGCGCCAACGCCGCGCTGGTCCTGGCGGAACGCGATGACTGCGCGGTGATCGCCACCGACGGCCTGTTCAGCATGGACGGCGATGTGGCGCCGCTCCGTGAACTGGCCGAGCTCGCCGCGCGGCACCGCGCCTGGTTGATGGTGGATGATGCGCATGGGCTGGGCGTGCTTGGAGAGGGCGGCCGCGGCTCGCTCGAACTGGCCGGACTCGACGCGCGCGCGGCACCGCTCCTGGTCGGGACGCTGGGCAAGGCCTTCGGCGGCTTTGGCGCCTTCGTCGCCGGCGATGAAGCGGTGATCGAGCTGCTGCTGCAGCGCGCGCGCACCTATATCTACACCACGGCGCTCCCCCCTGGCGTCGCCGCGGCAGCGAGCGCGGCGCTCCGCCTGGCACAGCGCGAGGACTGGCGGCGCGAGCAGCTGCGGGCCAGGATTGCGCAATTCCGCGCGGGCGCGGCCACGCTGCAGCTGCCCGTGACGGGCTCGACCAGTCCGATCCAGCCGCTCATCGCCGGCGATTCGGCACGCGCGCTGCGCCTGAGCCGCGCACTGTACGAGCTCGGATTCTGGGTCGCGGCGATCCGCCCGCCCACGGTGCCGGCGGGCAGCGCGCGCCTGCGCCTCACGCTGTCCACCGCCCACAGCGCCGCGGATGTCGATGAGCTGCTGGCGGCGCTGGCGCGCGTCTGGCATGAGGAGCCCTCGCCATGAGCCGGGTGCCGGCGCTGCATCTCGAGAGCAGCGGGAACGGCCCTCCTCTGGTGTTCTGGCACGGATGGGCCGCCAACCTGCGGGTCTTTGACGCGATGCGCGCGGCGCTGTGCAATCAGTGGTGCACGATCGCCATCGACCTGCCTGGCCACGGCCGCAGCCCCTGGGTGGCGGGTACCGAAGCGGCCGACCCGGAAGGGATCGCCGTGCAAACGGTGTCGGCCTTGCTGGCGCAGATGCCGCCGCAGGCCACGCTCATCGCCTGGTCCCTGGGCGGGCAGCTCGCCCTGCGCGCCGCGCTGCGCGCGCCCGAGCGCGTGACGCGACTGGTGCTGATCGGCACCTCGCCCCGGTTCCTGCGCTGCGAAGACTGGCCCCATGGCGCCGAGGCCGCGACGCTCGAGCAGATGCGCGCGCAGCTCGCCAGGGATTACCGGGGGACCGTCAGCGATTTTCTGGAACTGCAGGTCCGCGGCAGCCGCGACGCCTCGGCGGTACACGCCTCGCTCCGCGCCGCACTGCTGCAGCACGGCGAGGCGCAACCGCCGGCGCTGCAGGCCGGCCTGGCGATGCTCGCCGCCACGGACCTGCGCGCGCAACTCGCCGCGATGCACATTCCGACGCTCGTGATCGCGGGCCAGTACGATCGGGTGACTGCACCGGCAGGCAGCGCCGCCCTGGCGGCGCTGCTGCCGCAGGCGCGCTACCTGGAAATCCCGCGCGCTGCCCACGCGCCCTTCCTGTCGCACCTGGATCGATTGCTGCCGGAACTGCGCAGTTTCCTCGGCGAGCGCACCGCGGCGGGACCCGCGCTGTGACTCCGCCCGCTGAATTCCGCCTGGATCGCGCCGCGGTGCGGCGCTCCTTCGGCCGGGCGAGCGCGCACTACCACGAGGCCGCGCGCCTGCAGTCCGCGGTCGGAGCAGAGTTACTGGAGCGCCTGCAGTTTTTTTCGCTCGAGCCGCGCGTGATCATCGATCTGGGCGCCGGCACCGGCCGCGGCGCGGCGGCGCTGCGCGCACGTTTTCCGCGCGCACGGGTGATCGCCGTCGATCTGGTATTCCCCATGCTGCAGGAGGCTCGCCGCCGGCAACGCTTCTGGCGCCGTTACGATTGCGTCTGCGCCGACGGTTGCGCGCTGCCCTTCGCGGCGCAGTCGATCGACCTGGTGTACTGCAACCTGATGCTGCAGTGGTGCGCGGAGCCGGCGAAACTGTTCGAGCAGCTGCGGCGCGTGCTGCGCCCCGGCGGGTTGCTGCTGTTCAGCAGCTTCGGTCCGGCCACGCTGCAGGAATTGCGCAGCGCCTGGGCCAGCGTCGATACCCTCGGTCACGTCAGCGCCTTCACGGACATGCCACAGCTGGGCGAAGCGCTGATGAAGGCCGGACTGTCCGAGCCGGTGATGGATCAGGAACTGCGGCGACATCACTACGCCGACGTGTACGCGCTGATGAACGAGCTGCGTGAGATCGGCGCCCGTCACGCCGCGGTCGATCGACGACGGAGCCTGACCGGGCCACACCGGCTGCGGGCCATGGCGGCCGCCTATGAAAAGCTGCGCGAGGCGGCGGGGCTGCCAGCGAGCTGGGAAGTCATCTGCGGCGCGGCCTTCGCCGGCCGCGCGCAACCAGACGGCGGGGATGATTCATCGGGCGGACGCGAGACCGCGATTCCCCTGGACGCCGTCCGCCGCCACCGGCGCTGAGTGTTCGACGGAGCATCCCGCTGTGAAAACCACCCCTGACACCGGCCTCCAGCAGGAACCCGCCTCCTATTTCATCGCCGGGACCGACACCGGAGTGGGCAAGACCCGTGTGACCGCAGGGTTCCTGGCCGCCGGCCGTGCGGCAGGACTGCGGGTCGCCGGCATGAAACCGGTGGCCGCGGGTGCAGAATTACACGATGGGCGCATGATCAATGCAGATGCCGCCATTATCGCGGATGTTACCGGCCAAGTTACCCCCTATGAGCTTCTGAACCCCTACTGCCTACCCGATGCGGTCTCACCGCACATTGCGGCGCAGCGTGCGAAGCGGCACATAGATATAGGAGTGATCGTGGCAGGCGCGCGCCAGATCGCCGCCGGAAATCAGCTCTTCCTGATCGAGGGTGCCGGCGGCTGGTACGCACCCATCAGCGAGCGCGAGTCGATGGCCGATGTAGCGCGCGCGCTCGAGGTCCCGGTGCTGCTGATCGTGGGACTGAAACTGGGTTGCCTCAATCACGCGCGGCTGACGTTCGAGGCGATTCGCGAGTCAGGCTGTCGTTTCGCGGGCTGGGCCGGCAGTCAGGTCGATCCAGGCTTTGCGGCCCTGAAGGAAAATTGCAGCACGCTGGAGCAACTCCTCCAGGCGCCGCCCATCGCAATCCTTCCTCACCAGCCTGAACGCAGCGCCGATGCGCGCCTGCTTGCGGGCGCCCTGCCTTTGCTGCTGGCGCTCAGGGGCGCAGCTGCATCGCGCTAAGTGCTTGAGTTGCGATGGAAAAGGCGCATCCGCTAAGATTCGGGCCTGTGAGCGCCAGCCTCACGATCAGACTCGCGCCGCACTGCTCGCTGTCGATTCGCGGCGCGCTGTACTTCTATGCCAGTGCGTGCGCGACGTCCCTTGGCGTCGCCGGCCTCATGGCGTTGCGTGGCTGGTGGCCGGTATTGCCCTTCGCGGGACTTGAAATGGCGCTGCTCGCTGCCGTGCTGTGGCACAGCCTGCGCCGCCGCGGCCGCGGCGAGCTCATCACCGTCACGGACGATCGTATCGAGATCGATTCGCGGGTGGCACAGAAACAGTCAATCGTATTTCCGAGGCATTGGGCACAGGTTAAACTGCGCCGCGCCGCCAGCCCGTTGCATCCAAGCCGCCTGCTGATCATGTCGCACGGGCGCTCTTTCGAGGTGGGGAGCTTCCTGACGGAAGAGGCCCGGCGCGAGCTGGCGGGGCGCCTGCGGCGCGCAGTCGGCAATGTGGACGAATCGCCGCCGTTGGCGGGTTGAGCCTGGAAAAACCGTAGGGCCCGTTTAATGAATATGAAGAAATCCGGAATCCTCTGCGCGACCGCCGCCGCCGTCCTGGGGCTCGCGGCACCGGCGGCACATGCCGCCTGGACCTTGAACATGTCGCCCGGCATCACCGCGATTTCACGGCGCGTCTACGAACTGCACATGCTGATGTACTGGTGGTGCGTGGCGATCGCGGTCTTCGTATTCGGCTGGATGATTCTCTCGATCGTGCGCTTCCGCAAGTCCAAGGGCGCGGTGGCCGACGCCAATCTTGTGCATAACACCAAGGCCGAGGTCATCTGGACCGTACTGCCGGTGCTGATCCTGATCATCATGGCGGTGCCCGCCGCCCGTACGCTGATCGAGACGGAGGATGCCACCAACACCGAGCTCACCATCCGCATCACCGGCTACCAGTGGAAATGGGGGTACGAATATGTGGGCTCGGGGGTCACGGTGCTCTCGACCCTCGATCGGGCGAGCAACGCGGCACGCCAGCTCGGCTCCGGCCTTGATCCGAACCGGATCCCGAACTACCTGCTCAACGTGGATCACCCGCTGGTGGTGCCGGCGGGTGTGAAAGTGCGCTTGCTGGTGACCGCACAGGATGTGATCCATTCCTGGTGGGTGCCGGCGCTGGCCATCAAGAAGGATGCCATTCCCGGTTTTCTCAACGAAGCCTGGTTCAAGATCGACGCCGACAAGACCGGCCTGTTTCGCGGGCAGTGCGCCGAACTGTGCGGGCGCGATCACGGCTTCATGCCCATCGTGATTGACGTGCGCAGCAAGGCCGATTTTGCGGCCTGGATGCAGACCCAGAAGGCCCTGCAGCAGCCGGCGGAGCCCAGCGCCGCCGCGGCGGCGGCCGCGGCCGCGGCCGGTGCCGCCGCCGCCGCCGTTCCGGCCCACACCGGCTGAAGCGCAGGGCGGCTGCACCCAATCCCTTTACCAGAGCTCTTTCGCGAGTACCTCAACATGGCCTATACCGCACACGCCGACGCCCACGACAGCCACGATCATCCGCCCTCCGGGATGTGGCGCTGGCTGTCGACCACCAATCACAAGGACATCGGCACGCTGTACCTGGTCTTCGCCGGCATCATGTTCTTCGTGGGCGGCGCGATGGCGATGGCGATACGCCTGGAACTGTTCAAGCCGGGCCTGCAGTTCTTCGATCCCGCCTTCTTCAATTCCCTGACCACGATGCACGCGCTGGCGATGATCTTCGGCGCGATCATGCCGGCCTGGGTGGGGCTGGCAAACTGGATGATCCCGCTGCAGGTGGGCGCCCCCGACATGGCGCTGCCGCGCATGAACAATTTCAGCTTCTGGCTGCTGCCCTTCGCCTTCACGCTGCTGCTGCTGGGCTTCTTCGTGCCGGGCGGCGCGCCGGCCGGCGGCTGGACGCTGTATCCGCCGCTGGTGCTGCAGGGCGGGGATTCCTTCCCGCTGGCGATCTTCGCGATCCACCTGATGGGTGCCTCCTCGATCATGGGCGCCATCAACGTGATCGTCACGATCATGAACATGCGCGCCCCGGGCATGACGCTGCTGCGCATGCCCCTGTTCGTCTGGACCTGGCTGATCACGGCCTACCTGCTGATCGCGGTGATGCCGGTGCTGGCCGGCTCGGTCACGATGCTGCTGACCGATCACTTCTTCGGCACCAGTTTCTTCAGCGCTTCGGGCGGCGGGGACCCGGTGATGTTCCAGCACATCTTCTGGTTCTTCGGCCACCCGGAGGTCTACATCCTCATACTCCCGGCCTTCGGTGTCGTCTCGGAGATCATCCCGACCTTCTCCCGCAAGCCGCTGTTCGGCTATGAGGCCATGGTCTACGCCACCGCCTCGATCGCCTTCCTGTCCTTCATCGTCTGGGCGCATCACATGTTCACGGTGGGCATGCCGCTCGCCGGCGAGCTGTTCTTCATGCTCTCGACCATGCTGATTGCGATTCCCACCGGCGTGAAAGTCTTCAACTGGAGCGCCACCATGTGGCGCGGGTCCCTCAGCTTCGAGCCGCCGATGCTGTTCGCTCTGGCCTTCCTGTTCCTGTTCTCGATCGGCGGATTCTCCGGCCTGATGCTGGCGATCGCGCCGGCGGACTTCCAGTACCAGGACACTTACTTCGTGGTGGCGCATTTTCACTACGTGCTGGTGCCGGGCGCGATCTTCGGCATCATGGGCGGCATCTACTACTGGCTGCCGAAGTGGACCGGCCACATGTACAACCTGAAGCTCGCGACCTGGCATTTCTGGCTGTCCGCGATCTTCGTCAACGTGCTGTTCTTCCCGCAGCATTTCCTCGGCCTCGCCGGCATGCCGCGCCGGGTTCCCGATTACGCCACGCAGTTCACCGACTGGAACATGGTCTCCTCGATCGGCGGCTTTGCCTTCGGGGTTTCGCAGCTGCTGTTCCCGTACATCGTCTGGCGCTGCGTACGGAGCGGTGAGAAGGCGGCGGATCGGGCCTGGGAAGGCGCGCACGGCCTGGAGTGGGAACTGCCCTCGCCGCCGGCCTATCACTCCTGGCAGGAAGCACCCACGATCGGCGTGATCGAGCACGGCGCCGAGCACTGGGCCGAGCACGAGGGCTGGCATTGAACGCCAGCGAACTGCAGCAGCGACGCAAGGGCGCGCGGCGCACCGCCTTCACGCTGCTGTTCCTCGTGCTCGCGATCTACGTCGGCTTCATCATCATGTCGGTGAGCCGGAGCCACGGATGAGCGGGAGCGGCCCGCTGCAGCGCGAGAATCGCCGGCTGACCTGGAAGCTGCTGGGGTTCGCGGCCGGCAGCTTCGCTTTCGGGTTCGCGCTGGTGCCGCTGTATCGCGTGCTCTGCGAGGTCACCGGATTTGGTGACCAGAAGCGGCTCATTGAGGCGGTGAGCGCGACGCAGGCCGGGAGCGCGGACCTGTCTCGCACCGTGACGGTGGAATTCGTGGCCACCCTGCCCACCGTCGGCAACTGGGAATTCCACCCTTCGCAGAACACCCTGCTGGTGCATCCCGGGGAGCTGTACGCGACGAGCTTCGTTGCGCACAACCTCACCGGCCATGACACCGTGGCCCAGGCGGTGCCGAACATCGCGCCGGGCGAGGCCGCCGCCTGGTTCCACAAGACCGAATGCTTCTGCTTCCGTCCCCAGCCCTTCCGGCGCGGCGAGGAGCGCGTGCTGCCGGTGCGGTTTTTCCTTGACCGCGCGCTGCCGGTCAATGTCGATCGGGTGACGCTCAGCTACACCTTCTACGATACCTCGAACCGCGTCGCCGCCCGCTGAGGGCGTACTTTTCCAGGATACCCCCAATGTCGCAGTCACACGCCCCGGTCGATTCCAGCAAGTACTACATACCCCACGGCACGCCGTGGCCGATCATCGGTTCGGTGGCGCTGTTCACCACCATGCTGGGTGTCGCGGCCTGGCTGAACGAATGGTTCGGGCCGCTGGTGTTCGCGCTGGGCCTGGGACTGCTGGCCGTGATGTTCATCGGCTGGTTCCGTACCGTGATCGGCGAGAACCAGCAGGGCATCTTCAACCTGGACGTCGACCGCTCCTTCCGCATGGGCATGATCTGGTTCATCTTCTCCGAGGTGATGTTCTTCGCGGCCTTCTTCGGCGCGCTCTTCTATGCGCGCACGCTCTCGGTGCCGTGGATCGGCGGCGAAGGCGTCAAGATCTTCAACAAGATTTTCCTGTGGCAGAACTACGATGCCGGCTGGCCCACCAACGGACCGGCGAGGCTCGGGCCACGCGCGGACGGCAGCTTCGAGGTGATCCCCGCCTTCGGCGTGCCGGCACTGAACACGCTGATCCTGCTGACCTCGGGCGTCACGGTCACCATCGCGCACTATGGGCTGAAGACCGGCAAGCGCGGCGTGCTCAAGGTTTTCCTGGCACTCACCTTCCTGCTGGGCTTCCTGTTCGTTTCGCTCCAGGCGCGCGAGTACGGCGAAGCCTACGTGCACAGGGGCCTGCAGCTCGCGACCGGCATCTACGGCTCGACGTTCTTCATGCTCACCGGCTTCCACGGCCTGCACGTGACGATCGGCGCCATCATGCTCACGATCATCTGGCTGCGTACGCTCCGCGGTCACTTCACCCCGACGCGCCATTTCGCCTTCGAAGCCGTGTCCTGGTACTGGCACTTCGTCGACGTGGTGTGGCTGGGCCTGTTCGTGTTCGTTTACTGGATCTGAGGTCCGGTCTGCGCCGTGGGCGTCTGGCGCGCTCGGGCCGCTGCCACAGGCACCGGCGGCAAGGCCCAGGTCCTCGTGGCCCGCTGCGCGTGGTTCTTCTTGCTGCCCATAGCAGCCGCGGGCACGCTCGCAGAAGGCCAGACGCTTCGTGAGGTCGTGTTTACTGACTACGGTGCCCCATCGAGCAATCGGGAGCTGCTGCGGCGCCTGGTGAGACCGTTGGCGGCCGTGCAGCTGGAGCAGGAGCTGTCGCGCTCCGGGAAGCGGCTGGCAGACCAGCCGGTGGACCTGTCCGCGGAGAGATTCCTGGTCCAGCTGCCATCGCAGCACTCCGCGGCGGGTTACGGCCTCCTGGTCTTCGTTCCGCCCTGGCAGGAGGCGCGCCTACCTGAAGGGTGGGCGGAGGTGCTCAATGCCTCCGGTGTGATCTACGTGACCGCCGCGCATTCGGGGAACGATGAGAATCTGCTCGGCCGGCGCGAACCCCTGGCCCTGCTCGCCGCCTACAACATCATGCGACGCTACCCGGTGGATCCGGAGCGCGTGTACATCGCCGGCTTTTCGGGAGGTTCGCGCGTGGCATTGCGCCTGGCGCTGGGCTACCCGGACCTGTTTCGCGGCGCAATCCTGAACGCGGGCAGCGATCCCGTCGGCACGGCCGAGGTTCCGCTGCCGCCCAGGGATCTGCTGCTTGCATTTCAACGCTCCGTTCACCTGGTCTATGTCACCGGTGAGCGGGACGAGCCGCATGTCAGCGATGACCTGTTGAGCGTCCGCTCCATGCGGCGCTGGTGCATGTTCAATGTCACCAGCTTTCTTCAGCCGCGTACCGATCACGAAGTGGCGGCGCCGGCGGCACTCGCGCGCGCGCTCGGCAATCTGGCCAGTAACGCTCCACCGGAGGCGAAGGCACTGGCCACCTGCCAGTCAGCCATCGACACTAAACTGGAGGCGGGGCTTCACACGGTGGAGTCGCTGATCGCCAACGGCCAATTGGCCCGCGCGCAGAAACAGCTGAAGAGCGTGGACGAGCACTTCGGTGGCATGGCGGCACCGCGCAGCGTCGAGCTGGCGTCGCGATTTTGACCGTCGCCGGAAGCAAAAGCGCTGCGGGCCCGCTGGCGGGAGTTGCAGTTCACATGGCGTTCAGTGCACCCTCGAGCTATCGTCGATCCTCGGGGGGAGCGCCTAGCCACGAACTGTGACAGACCTGCGGCTTCGCCCGTGCAGAACAGGAAGTAGCCATGTCCAATGAAAGTGCGATCCGGCGCGAGCTTGGCACCGTGGCGCTGATGTTCACGGGCCTGGGCTCGATCATCGGATCGGGCTGGTTATTCGGCGCCTGGCGCGCCGCGCAACTGGCGGGCCCCGGCGCCATCTATTCCTGGCTCATTGGCGCCGGCATCATCCTGTGTGTCGCCATCACCTATGCCGAGCTCGGCGCGATGTTTCCGGAGTCCGGCGGCGCCGTGCGCTACGGCCACTACTCCCACGGTTCGCTGGTCGGGTTCGTGGCCGGATGGGCGGCCTGGATTGCCATCGTGTCGGTGATACCGGTCGAGGCCGAGGCATCGGTGCAATACATGAGTTCCTGGCCCTGGGCCTGGGCGCATGAGCTGTACCTCCATGCCGCCAACGGTCAGGGTGAGTTGACGGTGCCCGGCCTCTTGATCTCCGCGGCGCTGGTGGTGGTGTATTTCCTGGTCAATTTCTGGAGCGTGAAGGTATTCGCCAACACCAACAGTGCCATCACCTTCTTCAAGCTGATCGTACCCGCCGCCACGGCCATCGCGCTGATGTGCACCGGATTCCATTGGGGCAATTTTCGCGTCGGCATCCATGGCGGGCCGCACATCGGCAATTTCGCATCGATCCTCACGGCGGTCGCGACCAGTGGCATCGTCTTCAGCTACAACGGCTTTCAAAGCCCCGTGAATCTCGCCGGCGAAGTCCGCAAGCCCGGCCGCAGCGTGCCCATTGCCATCTTTGGATCGATTGCCCTGAGCGCGGTGGTGTACCTGCTGCTGCAGGTGGCCTTCCTGGGCGCCGTCGCGCCGGAGCACCTGCAGGAGGGCTGGGCCGGGCTGGAATACAGTTCGCCGTTCGCGCAACTGGCGCTGGCCCTGAACCTCAACTGGCTGGCCATCCTGCTGTACGCGGACGCCTTCGTCAGTCCCAGCGGGACGGGCAGCACCTACACCGCGACCACGGCACGCATGATCTACGCCATGGAACGCAGCCGCACGGTGCCTGAAGCTTTCGGCCGCGTGCACCCGCGGCTGGGGATACCGCGTCCCGCGATGTGGTTCAACCTGCTGGTGTCTTTCGTGTTTCTATTTTTCTTCCGCGGCTGGGGCAAGCTCGCCGCGGTGATCTCCGTGGCCACCATCATCACCTTTCTGGTCGTGCCGGTCAGTGTCATGGTCCTGCGTCACACCGCACCGAAGTTGCACCGGCCGCTGCGCGTCGCGGGCCTGCCGTTTTTTGCCCCGCTCGCCTTCGTGCTCGCGACCCTCATGCTGTTCTGGGCGCGCTGGCCCTATACGGGACAGATCATGCTGGTGCTGATCCTGCCGCTACCGGTGTATCTGTATTACCAGAACCGGATCGGCTGGCCGGCGTTCCGCCAGCACTTCAGGGCCGCGTGGTGGCTGATTGCCTACCTGATCACCATCACCTGTCTATCGTGGGGCGGCAGCCGGGAATTTGGCGGCCGCGACTATCTCAGCTACGGCTGGGATCAACTCAGCATTGCCGCCGCGGCCCTGGTGTTTTATTTCTGGGGACTGCGCAGCGGCTGGCGCACCACGGAACTCGAGCAACTGAAGAGCGGCTGATCGGGCCGCTCAGACGAGTCGATACGCCCCAAACCCGGCGGGCCAGCATTCCTGATAGGGCGTACACGCAGTCCACCGCGCCTGCAGCGTCCTCGAGTAGGCGTCGTTCTGCCGCGGCACCCGTGGCCCCGGGTCTATGTTGAACGGCGGCGCCTCCCAGGGCCGGTGAAAGTCCTGCGTGTAATGCGTCAGGTCGGGCCTATACGCCAGCGGCGCGCCGAAGCGCACGCCCCGTGCCGCGAGATTCGCCATCATCCAGTCGAGCGCCAGATCCGACAGCCCGCACTCGGCGGCCGGGTAGCCGCCGCCCACGTCGGAATGGGACCCGGCGAACCACACCTGCTCGATGCCGGCGCGCTCATCCCAGCGCGTCACCGGAAAATCCCGGCGCCGCTCATCGAGCGCCATGGCATGGAAGCCGTGCGCGACCTGGGGACTGAGCCTCGTATCCACAAAGCTGAAAGCGTCCCGGCGCTGGCCCTGGATGTAGAGCGGCAGTCCCATTGCGCCCACCGTTTCCCACACCGCCACCGACTGCACGGGTATGTTCGAGATAAAATCGCCGCGCCTGAACAGGATTCTGGAGACGAAGAGCTCGGCACTGTGGACCAGGCCCGTGAACCAGCGCGCGATCCGGCCCCCGCCACCGATCACCACGCCGCGAGCCCTGAGCCACGCGCCATGCCCGCGGACGTAGGCGGAAAACCTGTCCGCCGGATCGTAGCGCGTCGTATCGAGGAGCCCCACGGCGCAGATCATCCCGGCGAGCGCGCGTGCCGTGTACGCTCCGCGCGAAAATCCCACGATGTGTATCGCATCCCCGGGTACATACTGGCGCGAGAGGTAGGTGTAGCCGCGCACGATGCGCGCAATGACGCCGTATCCGAACGCGCCGCCCAGGGCCTTGATGACGAGATTGGGCGAGTCCCCCACCCCGTGCATGTACTTTGCCGCCTGCGCCCGGCCGCCGGCGCCTTCGCCAAGTTCCTTCTCCTGCTCATTGGGCAGCGCTGCCGTCGCAGCCGTGACCGACCCGGCCAGGTTACTGAACAGCTTCAGCACATTGCTGGCGTTGCCGAGGGCCGCTTCGCGACTCACGCTGCCGTCAATGTCCGAGGCATCAGGAGCCCCTGCTTCTCCCGGCCCATACCAGGTGCCGTCGGCGCAGTAGAGGATGTGCTTCATGGGCGACTGCCCCAGGCAATCAGATCAGCCTATCGCGCACATTGTCTTCCAGCCCCTCAGGGGTTCAACTGCCAGTACCGTCCCTGAAGCACTCTGGTGTTCATTGGTGCACTCCCCGTCCTCTTGCCGCGGTACACGCCGCGGCACTGCAACGTCGCGGCGCATAGGGCCGCAACTGTACTCCTGTCGATGTGCCAAAGCCCCGTTGGGCATTTGGCAGTCGCTGGCCCGCAGTGCACCGATGATGCATGCGAAGCCGCGATGGCGCCCGATTTCTGCCCGGGGTTGCGTAAGGGTGGCGTTCCACGTAGGCTTATTTCCGCTTGATTGCGGATGGGGTCGCTTCCGTTAGTCTGCGCACCCCGTCGATGACCTCGACGTTCAGAACACGGGGCATGCTCATTGAGCGATTCAGGGCGGATTGCAGCATTGGCAATCCGCCCTGCCTCTCACTCAGTTCCTGGCGGCGCACACTTTGCGCGCGGTCGACACAGTCCATCAAGTGAGGAGCATCATGACCGAAGAGAAGCAGCAGAAATTCACCTCGCGAGTTCGCCGCGGCCTCGTCTGGATCCACGCCCAGTCGCACGCGGAGCTCGAGCGCCAGAAGACCACGGCCGCGGGCGGCCGGATACCCGGCTTGAGCGCGGGTGACTTGTCCGATGTAGAGGCGGCGCTGGTCTGGATGGAGCAGAACAAGGAGTCCAAGACCGCCTAGTCGCCTGAATCGTCGCGCGGGCGTTGGTGGACGCCCGCGGTCGACACGCCAGCGCTTGCCCCATCCTGGAATATCAGGGCCACAGGGCCTCCAGCAATTGCGCCAGCCGCGCACTCCCTTTCACGAGCTGCGTTTTCTGCAGCGTGGCGCGCACCGCCGCGTAATCGACGGGTGCTGCCGCCGGCCAGTGCGCCTGCTTCTTCCCAGGGTCGATCTCCGCCCCAAAGGTCAAGCCCTGAAACGCCGTGTGACTGGCTATCACGGTGTCCGTCGCCCACTGCGCCGCCCAGGTAGGCACGGCCCCGGGGGTGACGGGCACCAGCTTCGCCGCCGCAACGCCGTCCGGCAGGAAAGAGGGAATCTGCAAGGCCGCCGGTATCTCGTCCCATTCATGGTGCAGTCCGCTGGTTCCATCCTGGATCAGGTTCCCGCCACGAGTCTTCGTCGCGTGATCGAAAGTCCCGGAGTCCGGATCCACTTCCTGGCCGGTCGTGCTGAGGTATATCGCCCCCACATGGAGCGGCTGGTGCACATCACCCACGTAATGGGCCAGGACGCGCAGCGCCTCTTTCCTGCTGGCAAAATTAAATGGCGCCGGCGCCGAACCGCCCTTGAGCACTGCGATCGCCGCATTGATCGCGCTCACCACATCGTGATCGCTCGTCCCTGTCTCGGTCCTGGCGTAAGCGTTCCGCTCAATCGCCACGTCGGCATAGTGATATTGCTTGTGACAGATCTCCTCGTCCGCCGCCGGCCTGCACTGCTCCCAGTTGCGCTTCGCAAAGCTCACCATGGCCTTCTGTCCGGCCGCCGACTCGAATGGCGCGCAGACCTTGAATTTCGGGCTGACGACGTAGTGATAAACCCCGGTCTTTTTATTTTTCACCACGCCCTTGGCGCAGTCGGCCCATAGCGCCGCAAGCTGCAGGGTTTCGCCACTACCGAGAATCTTGCTGACCTCCTTGCCGGCATGCGTCCCCGCCAGGAGCGAATCCGCAATCGCCCCTACCGTCTGGTGGCCTTCCGCGTTCCAGGCCAGCGCCGCAGGTCCGCCCAGGGCCAGGATGCCCAGCACCATCCCCTGAAGGTATGCTTTCATCTGATTTCTCCTCGGCCACTAATCCACAGCGGCCCGTGGCTTACCCAACACCTCGATGCGCTGCACCCACACCGGCGTCAGGCGCGCCACATCGAGCTCGAATCCCATCCCTTCGTTTTCAAGCACCCCAAAGGGCAGGTAGCGCACCGGATTCTTCATCCTGGCGAGGGCGGAGTCCGCGACAATCCATCGTCCCGCCGTCTGCAGCTCGGCCCAGGCATGTCCATAAGCCATGTAACTGGAGCCGCGGCGAACCAGCGCAAGACCCAGCACGACCCTGGCCGGGATGCCGGCGCCGCGCGCCAGCGCCGCGGTGAGCACGGCGTACTCGGTGCAGTCTCCTTCCCGGCGAACGGCCACTTCAGAGGCGATGTCGAAGCCGCGATTCTGGGATCCCTTCATCAACCCCGAGACGAACTGCACAATCGCCGCCGGTGTCACCGCCGCCGGCGGTGAATTCCCCACGCTCTTCGCCAACTCGGCGCTGACTTCCGCCACGCTCGGTTCGCGGAAGTCGATCACAAAGGTCGATTCGAGCCAGCTGCGCGATGCGGGTCCATGAATGACGGGATAGCCGTCCATCACATAGGTCAGCCGCGTGCTGCCCGCCGGCGGCGTTGCGACGCCCAGCACCTGGGCCAGAGCCGCCGGGTCGCGGACCTGAAGGGCGATGGCGAGCGGCTGATCATCGGGCACCGACAGTGCGGTGGATGAGGTCGTCGGGATTTCAAACAGACTCTGAGCACCACATTCCGGCGCAACGCAGACTCCGCCGAGGAGCCACAGCGCGAGGAGGGCCGCCCGATGCCGCCTGGGACGAGTCGCCACGAACCTAGGGCGATCCCTGCACAAAGACGCGATCAATCTTGAGCGACTCCGGGCCCAGCTGCATGGTGCCCTGCCTCGCCTGGCCGGTTCCCCGATCGACCACAAGATCCACGATCTCACCGCCGGCGGCCTGGCGCACGCTGAAGCTGTTGGGATCGACAGCGGCTGTGACTCTGAGGGATTCGTCGGTAAAACGCCCAGGATCTGAAGCGAGCCAGCTGCTTTCCGAGGTCTCGGCGCCCACCGGCTCCGCCCTGGCCAACAGGGCACGCACCAGGTTGGTCTGCGAGAGCCAGGTGCTCGGCGAACCGCCGGAGATGGTCTCCTTCACGTCCTTGCCCTTGAAACGGCCCTGCACGAGCCAGCTCTCGCCCTCGCCCCTCTTGAGCGCGAGATCCATGTCTATTTCCCCATTGCTCGCGATCACGTGCTTGCCGTTGATCAGGGTCCCATCGGGATGGACCCATTCCAGATGAACGGCATCCTGCGCACGCAGCGTGTCGGGCGTGACGGCGATCAGGAGCACGTTCGTCTCCACCGCTTTGGTATCGCCATCCTTGTCGCGACGCAGCTCGAGCGCGTCGAACCCGATCCGTCTGTCGCCCATCGACGCCACGCTGACTTCACTGTAGTAGGGCACCTCCTCATCGCCCCGGGACTTGAGCGACTCGATGAGGGCCTGTGCGATTGTGTTGAACGTCCTGGTGTAGCCCAGATTATTGAGAGCGCAGTAGACATTGTGGCCCGATTGGCTCGCGGCATACTGGCGCAGCGCGCCGAGCCTCGCGCCCTTGCCGCCATGCACCCGATACACCCAGGAGGCGCTCAAAAAGGGCACCGCGCCGGCGACCCCCGCATCGATGCCGACTACGCCGCGGTATTCGATCTTGCCCTGGCTCGGCTCGATGACCTTCGAGAACGTCACCCGCGCGGCCTCGCGGATCATGGCGGCGACATTGAAGGCGTCCTTCAGAATTTCGCAGCGGGCAATCGCCTGGGGACCCAGGGTGAAATTGGCCGTATAGGACTTCTCATCCGCCTGCAGCTTTCCCGACAAGGCGATGGGGACCGCAAAGCTGACCTGCTGGTCGTCGCTGGTCACCACCTGCGGTGTAATCAATCGCCCCTCTTGGGCGCGCGCATCCACCAGCCATCGCGGGTCCCCCGCCAGGGCCTGCGAAAGACCCAGGCACAACAGGCAACCGATACCGAAAATCCTCACCTCAACTCTCCTGTCGATGTCCTGCGCGCCGCAGCGCCTGCGCATCGCCCTGATCCGCATCACTGTAACAATCCCATCCGAACCGGCCCCTACTGGCCTTGCGGCCTCTCCGCCGGGTTGTACTTCTGTACGAACGATACCGCGGCCTTCAGCATCGCGATCCGCGTTTCCTCGCGCGACAGCCAGTGATCCTCGCCCTTCATGATCTGGTACTCGTAGGGCTTTCCGGCGCGCTTGAGCGCCGCAGCCATGGACTCACTCTGTTCAATCGGCACGACGGTGTCGTCCTTGCCATGGATCAGCAAGATCGGTGCATCGGCCTGCGCTGCCGCAAGGGCCGGTGAGAGGCTCGCCATGACGGCATTGCCCTCTTTGTCGGCGCCCAGGACGGCACGCCAGTAGCGCGTGGCGTCGCTCTTGTCGCCGTGCCGCTCCGTTTGCCAGGCAAAGAACTTCCGAAAATCGGCCGGCCCGGCCACCGATACCGCACAGCGATAGATGCCCTTCTGAAGCGTGACCCCGGCGAGTGCCGCATAGCCGCCGTAGCTCCCTCCGACGATGCACACGCGCTTTGGATCAATGGTGCCGTCCTTGGCCAGCGCCTCGACTCCATCCGACAAATCGGTTTGCATCTTGCGGCCCCATTGGCCATACCCCGCCAGGCGGAACTCGCGGCCGTATCCGGAGGAGCCACGAAAGTTCGGCTGCAGGACCGCGTAACCCCGCGACGCGTAGGCCTGTGCCCACCAATCAAACCCGATTTCATCATTCACGCCGATGGGACCACCGTGCGGCATGACCACCAGCGGGAGATCCTTGGCCTCATGCCCGGGCGGCAGCGTAAGAATCGCTTCGATCGGCACCCCGTCACTCGCCGCGTAGTGAATGCGCCGCGTCTCACCCACGTCGGCGTCCCGGATCAGCGGATAGGGTCGCGCGATAGGATCGGCTTTTCCGGAAGCGATATCCACCAGCCAGTACGTTCCGGAGTCTGTGCCGCCGTCCGTCTTGACGATCAGCCGATCCATGTTCCGGCTGTAAGAGACCAATTCGACATTGAGGCCAGGAAAGGCCTTGCGCGCACCCTTGAAGCGTGCCAGCAGTGCTGGGTCGAAAAAGAACGCCCTCGGCTCCTCCTGCGTCAGCGCGCCGATCAGCTGCATCGAGTCCCGATCGTAGAGGTACTCCTGCACGGTCAGATCCCGAAACAACTCTTCCGTCCGGCCGTCTGCAATGGAGACCTCCTCCACCAGGTCCCGGTTACCGGCGTCGTCCGCCACCAGGACCGTTCCACCGCTCCGCCCCAGCCCGACAATACCGACATTGCCCTGCGAATCGGCCCGCTCCAGCAACGCCTTGCCGTGGTTCGCTCCCGCGAACAGGCGCCAACTGCCGCTCTGGTCAAGATACTCGGAGTGCGCCAGCACGGTACCGTCAGGCGATAGCACCCAGTGCCGCCTCGTCTCATCGCCCAGTGCCTCGCGAGTGGTCTCCGCGGTGTCCAGATCCACCCGGTAAAGATCCGAATACCCATGCGTGAAGAAGTATTCCCCGGTGCTTGAGTGCTCATAGCTGATGCCACCAAAATAGCCATACAGGTGTTCATTGACCTGGGCGATTCCGTAGACACCAAACACCGCGTTCGCCACTGATTGCATGTGTTCAAAGATCGCCGTCGCCTTGCGTTTGACCAGATCGACATTGATGACCGTGGAGAGTTCGTAATCCTGACGGAATACCAACGGCGCCTTGAACGTCGTATCTATGACGACCAGCAGGTGATCGGCTCCCGCCCAGCGAATCTGCCTCACTTTGGCAGCGCCCGCGGAGGCGGCAGACAGAACCTGACCGTCATGATTCAGCACCACCAGTTTTCGCGTCTCGCCCACGACGGCCACCAAGGCATACTTGTCACCGGACGGAGACAGACTCACAAGCTCTACACCCGGGAGTCCGCCGTAGACTTCCAGTGGTGGCGCAGCCCGCGCCGTGGCGACCAGCAACACACAACACAATATCGAACAGAGCGATCTCATCCCATCCATCCTCGTTGCCTCGGCCGCGGGCGAACCCCGATGTGGGTCCTCCAGGCGTCCTCTTGGCGCGCTGTAACGCCTTGTGAGCTGTATGCGGACGCGGAAACTGATCCTCGTCCCGCCGTGCCGGGGAGTCAACGACTTTGCTCCTGCGCACCGGCCTTTGCCAGGCGCTAGTGCCAAGCCCCTCCTGGTGGGGTATAACCCTTGCCCAGTAGCATCGTTGTGCGTGCCGCAGAACAACGCCTGCGTCGGGAACCACTCAAAAGGGGAGAGAATCCATGCCGGATAACAACGATACCGTCGCCGCGATGCCGCTCACACACGTCACGCCAAACCTGACGCTCGCGGTTGTGGCCGGACTCGCCGCCGCGATTGTCGGTGCGGTGATTTGGGCCGTCATCACGGTCACTACCAAGTATCAGATCGGCTTCATGGCGATCGGCGTCGGGTTCCTGGTGGGCTGGACGGTGCGCGCCGCCGGCAAGGGCAGCGAGATGAGCTACAGCCTGGTTGGCGGCGCTCTGGCGCTCATCGGCTGTCTGCTCGGCAATCTCCTGTCCGCCTGCGGATTTCTTGCCACTGATCAAAGCGTGCCGCTCATGGCGATCGTCGGACGTGCGCTGACCAGTCCCAGCCTGTCCATCGAACTGCTGCAGGCGAGTTTCAGTCCTATGGACCTGCTCTTCTACGCCATCGCGGTCTACGAGGGCTTCAAGCTCGCACGCCGGCCGAACGTGCCGATCGCGGCGACAGCGCCCACCTAGTTCCCATTCGGACTTCATTCTTTCGAGTCCGCGAGCAGCTCCGACCGTGGAGGGAAATCAATGCGCCTAAGGGACGGCGACCAGGACCCTACGCCTGAATCAGAGTGGAGACGTGCACGGCGCGAGCCCTGGTGGGTGCGCCTCGCAGCCATCAGCTGTGCTCTCCTGTGTCCCGATTGTGGCTGCGTTCGATGCCGGGGCGCGCGCCCCAAGCGTTAGGCCGCACGAGCTATGGCGACCTACGAGACCAGCACTGACATTCAGGCGTCCACTGAGCGGGTGTGGGCCCTGCTCTCGAATGTAGAGACCTGGTCGCGATGGATGCCGACTGTGAGCAGCGTTGAACCCTTGCGCGAAGCGCCTCTCCAGGTAGGGCGTCGCTATCGAGTGACGCAACCGAAGTTGCGACCAACAGTCTGGACGGTGAGCGCCGTCGAAACGGGTCGCCGATTTGAGTGGCGTGCCAAGTCACCGGGAACGGAGCTGGTGGCGGACCACGTCATTGAAAGCAGGGGCGTCAACGCTTCTCAAGTCAATTTGCGCTTTGAGTTCAATGGGTTGATGGGCGCGCTGCTTGGTGTCGTGTTCGGTGCCCTCACGCGCAATTATCTCAGCCAGGAAGCGCAGGCCCTGAAATGTCGTGCGGAGAAAGCGAACTGAATGTGCAGCCCAACTATGCGTTCGGGTGGACCGTGACGCGCTTTACTATGGCTCGCGGATCATTCTGAGCCCTACGCACACATGAAGGCGCCGCGGCCGGCCGCTCAACCTGGACCTTGGACATCATGGCGATAGTCGTCGCTCGACTGGTCACCGCCGCAATGGCGGCACTGGGACTGATGCATGTGTACTGGGCGCTGGGTGGACGGGTGGGCAAGTCCGTTGCTGTCCCGGAGATCAACGGTCAGCGCGCCTTCATCCCCTCGCGAGCTGGAACACTGGGAGTTGCGGCAGCGCTCTTTTTTGCCGCTACTGTAGTAGCCATTGCCGGAGGCCTGTTTGAGGCTGGCGGCTTCAGGGGCGTGTTTCGGTTCCTGGCCTTTGGGCTTAGTGCGACGTTCGTCGCTCGGGCCGTAGGGGATTTTCGCCTTGTGGGTTTCTTCAAGACCGTCAGGGGAACACACTTCGCCCGCCTGGACACGACCGTCTTCGCACCCTTGTGCCTGCTGCTCGGTCTGGCCGTCCTCTATGTTGCGTACCAGGCTGTCTGAGTGCCGCAGTGGCGGAGCACAATTCCGGACACGTCCCTTCCTCGGCTACGCCCGGTCCACCCGCGCGGCGAAACATCCGCGTTTGGCGTTGTGGACGTGGAGGTACGCACCCGGACCCTGACCGAGCATCCGGTGGATCGCGTCGGCCAGCTCCTGGCCCGGTACCACATCGGCGTCGATCATCATTCCACTGTGGTCAAAGGAGCGCAACGACAGCAACCGGATCCGCAGGACCTCTGGAATCTCGTTGACCTCCAGGCGCGCGTCGCTCGCCTCCTGGCGCACGAAGATCGCGTGGCTGGAGCGATACGGGCCCGCGACCGGCAGGTGTTCGTAGTTCAGCAGCAGTACGGTCTCGCCTACAGCCGCATCGCGCAGGCTCACGCGGCATGGAAAGCCCGGCTGCTTGTCCGCCCGCATGCGGAAGACGCCGCGCGCGGCGAGTTCGTCATCGCCAAGTGCGAACAGGGGCGTGAACTGGGAGGCCGGCAGTCCGGAGATCTGAAAGCTCATCTTTGAATCCTCGTCCTTGGGTGAGGCAGATTGTCCGGATCCACGCGCCAGGCGCTATCCGAATCTTGCTCTCAAATCTCCAGGGCCTCGTTTATGATCCGGGCATTCGCGCGGCGGCTGGCGCCTGAAGGAGTATCGGCAATGCGCACGGTGGCACTCCTGAGCTCGATGCTTCTCGCGGCGGCCGCAATGCCCGGCCAGGCCGCGCCGTCCCCGCCGCTCGCGGCGCTGGACACGCGGGTGGCTGCGGGGTTTGCGGCCCTGGCGCTCAAGTGCCTGCACGACGAGTATCCCAGTCACATCAGTCATTCCATGGCCAGCGATGCGGATGCGCGTCCCCCGCATCTGCTGACGCCTGCCTTCTACGGCTGCTATGACTGGCACTCGGACGTCCACGGCCACTGGCTGCTGGTGCGTCTCCTGCGCCTGTTTCCGGACGCACCGTTCGCCGCGGCGGCGCGCGCAGAACTGGCCCGCAGCTTCACCGCCGAGAACATGGCAGGCGAAGTGGCCTATCTCTCTCAGGAAGGCCGTACCTCCTTCGAACGTCCCTACGGCCTTTCCTGGCTACTGCAACTGTCGGCCGAGCTGCGCGAGTGGCAGGACCCGCAGGCCCAGCAGTGGTCCAGCACCCTCGCACCACTCGAGGCCGAGGCCGCGGCGCGCATCAAGAGTTGGCTGCCGAAGCTCCACTATCCCATCCGGATCGGCGAGCATGACCAGACCGCCTTTTCCTTCGGACTGATCTGGGACTGGGCCGGCGTCGCCGGTGACGCGCAGATGCGCGCATTGCTTAGCGAGGCCGCGCAGCGCTTCTATGTCAAGGACCGCGATTGCCCGCTGGGCTATGAGCCTTCCGGGGAGGATTTCCTCTCGCCCTGCCTGGCCGAAGCGGACTTCATGCGCCGCGTGCTCGGGCCCGGGGAATTCAGCCGCTGGCTGTCGAAATTCCTGCCGGGAATTCTCCATCACACCGGCGAGGCCTGGTTACCGGCTGCGGTCGTGACCGATCGCTCCGATCCCAAACTCGCGCATATCGATGGACTGAACCTGAGTCGCGCCTGGATGCTCGAGGGCATCGCGCACGGCCTCAGGGCGGGAGACCGGCGCATCGCGGTCCTGCTGGATGCGGCCGCACGGCACGGCCAAGCCGCCTTGCCCGCCGTGACGGGTGAACACTACGAGGGCGGCCACTGGCTGGGCACCTACGCCGTGTACCTGACCAGCCAGGCCGGGCTCCGCTAGTTCATACGTAGAGGTCCGGCGCGTCGCCGCGCCTGGTTTCTAAAAAGCCCTCTTCTTCCTTCGCCACATGCTCACTCGCATCCCTGCATAGATGCCGACCAGCACAATCGCCAGCGCCCCACGCCATGTCCAAACCAGCTTGGGAAAATACAGCAGAGAGACGGTCAGGAACACGACCCCTACGAGGAGCGTCAAGATCAGCACCATTCCTCTGGCGCCTGTCTTCAGCAGATACGCTGGATTTCCAGTCAGGACGGCACCGACCACACTCATGCCGCTGGCCAAGAGCAAATCCTCCCACCGTGCGCTCTGCCACTTGGGCACCCCCAATAGCCAATATTCGGAGAAGCCGAATAAGAATGCCCCGACGCCAAGGGCGCCGACCCAAAGCAGAACGAGACCGAGGATGACGCGCATTTAGTCACTGCACATCATGGTCTGCATTCGGATCCCGTTGTTCACTCGACGGCGATGACGACCTTGCCGCGGGCGTGGCCGGCCTCGACGTAGCGCATGGCCGCCGGGAGCTCCTTCAGGCTGTACCGCCGGTCGATGACCGCCGTCATTTTCCCGCTCTGCATGAGCTCGCCCAGGATCGACAGGTCCTGCGGATTCAGTTCCGCCAGGAACGGGATGAACTTCTGGCTGACGAGATGCGAGAGGATGATGGCATCGACCGGCGTGATCAGGAACCCAACCCAGTTGCCCAGGTTCGTACTGCCGACCATGACCAGGGCCCCCTTGGGATTGAGGACGCGCCGGTATTCCAGCAGCGAGTGCGTCCCGACCGCATCGACGATCAGGTCGTAGCGCTCGCTCCCTTTAGTGAAGTCCTCGCGCGTGTAGTCCACGACATGATCCGCGCCGAGCGACTGGACCAGCGCGAGATTTCTCGTGCTGCACACGCCGGTCACTTCGGCACCGAAGGCCTTCGCGATCTGCACGGCGAAGGTCCCTACGCCACCCGAAGCTCCGTTGACCAGGACCTTCTGCCCCGGCTTTAGGTGCCCCTTGTCGCGCAGGGCCTGCAGTGCGGTGATGGCGGCGATGGGAATCGCCGCCGCCTGTTCAAAGCTGACGCTGGCGGGCTTCAGCACCACGTTGCGGCTCTCGCGGATGGTTACATACTCGGCGAAGGCCCCTGTCCTTCCGCCGAACACCTCGTCGCCCGGCTTGAACCGGGTGACGCTGCTGCCGACCGCCTCGACCGTTCCGGCAAAATCGACGCCCAGCCGCGGCACCTCCGGCGCGCCCATGCCGGCTTCCAGGCGCACGAGGTAGGGCTTGCCCCGCATGTAATGCCAGTCGAGCGGATTGACGGAAGCGGCGTGCACCCGGACCAGCAGTTCGTCGGCCTTAGGGACCGGCTTGGCGATGGCCTCCAGCCTGAGCACCTCCGGCGGGCCATAGCAGCGGGAAACAATCGCTTGCATCGTGGGCGCATTCGCCGCGAGCGCGGGCGCCGCGCCGCAGGCAGAGTCGTGGCTCATAGCGACTGCGAGGCACAGGAGCGCAACAACCAGGACCGCTCCAACGCCGCCGAGAATCCTGTATCGCAATTTCATAACGGCAGGCCTACTTCAGCAACTTGAAGGCGTGCGTCCACTCGTTCCGCAGCAGCCCGGGGATGCACCAGAGTATGCACAGGGGCTCGATGACCCGGGCCGCTTCAACGCCACCCATGTCCGCCGTCTCCCAGCCGAACTGGCCGAGGATATCGGTCACCGTCTGCTTGGCGGCGGCATCATTCCCGCAGATGAACATGGTCGGCTTTCCGCCCGGATACTGCGGGTTCACCATTCTGACCGACCCCACTGAGTTGAAGGCTTTGACGAAGCGGGCGCCAGGGCATTCCTGTTGCAGTTCCTCCATCAGTGAGCGATCCAGGGTCGTAAAGAACCGCAACAGCCCGTTTTCGGGCGGCAGGTCCGCGATGGGGTTGGTTGCATCGATGACAACCTTCGCCTCCAGCGGGGCCGCGCCTATGAACCGCACCACGGCCCAGGCCGCGCTCCCCTTGACCGCGAGCACCACGACCTCCGCAAATGCCGCCGCCTCGTCCGGACTGCCCAGCCTGGCCTGCGGATTCGCCGCGGCCCATTCCTCCAGTTTGCCCTGATCCCGCGTTCCCATCATCGTGGAGTGGCCATGCCTGATGAAGCCGGCCGCCAGAGTCTGTGCCACCGTCCCGGACCCGATCACCCCGATATTCATGTCGTCCTCCTCTCGGCGCCGTTTCAGGCCAGGAGACGCGACCGGCGCCAAATCCAGACGGCCAGCGGCAGCGACAGCACCCAGGTCGACGGTGCCGCGAGGTCCGTTCTAAACCAGTCCCCGAGTATAAGGGAGAGGCTGACCACCCAGGGAGTCAGGTACGCCAGCAGCCCCGTCGCAACCGGGAAGCCCCGCGCGCCAGGTGAGATTTCACGGTGCCGAGCGGTAGCGAGGTGATGGCGCCGATGTCACTGTGGCTCATCCCCTCCTGATAGGCCAGCACCACGCACAACCGCGCGGCCGGTTTGGATGCAGGGACGCGCAGAATTTGCGCGTTTGACCTCCCTAGTCACAATGGAACGACCGGCTCCCGATTCGCAGCTCGCGGGTTACGCTGTGGATCGGGAAGAACCGCGGCGCAGAGCCGCATACGAACAGGAGCCGGCCATGAATAACCTACGATTTGTGGGATTGGATGTCCATGCCGAGACGATTGCGGTGGCGGTAGCAGAGTCCGACGGTGAGGTGCGTAGCCTGGG
>DATGVM010000024.1:0-155402 GCA_035300345.1 Steroidobacteraceae bacterium | reverse complement strand
AAAACCGTCAGCCGAGCATTCTTATGCACGTCCATTCGGGACTCCTTTGTCACTTGAGGCCTGGTAACCACAAGCTTCATCGGAGACCCCCGAATGGGCAACTACTCAACCAGGAATAACGTCCTGAGACTTCACAGCTAGTGTACTCGCGTCAGTCCGGCACATCCTCCCCGGTGAAATTCTTGCGCAGTCCCGCCCTGATGCCCGCGCGCGCGCAGCCCACCCTCGTGGTCGCGTTGCTGCTGCTCGCCAGCGGTTGCGCGATCGCACGTGACTTCAGCGATCTGGCGGGCGCGGCACGGACGATCCTGGGTGCGGAGCAGGGTGTCTATGTGGAAGCGGGCGACGGCGAGATCCTGCTCGCGCAGGCCGCGCGCCGGCCCGTGCACCCGGCCTCGGTATCAAAGGTGCCCACCACGCTCGCCCTGTTGCGCCGGCTCGGCCCCGGCTACCGCTTCACCACCACTTTTTCTGCCGCCGGCACCGTGCAGGACGGCCTGCTCGAAGGCGACCTGATCGTCGATGGCGGTGGCGATCCCTTCTTTGTCGATGAGAACGCCTTGCTGGTCGCCGCGCGCCTCAATGAACTCGGCGTCCATCGGGTTGCCGGCAGACTCCTCGTGCGCGGCACCCTGATCTTCAACTGGCAGGGCGAGGCGGCCGAGGCTCGGCTCCGTGCGGCCCTGTCCGGCCAGGCCCCGCCGTCCGCCTGGGAAGCCGTGCGCGCGCTCCCGGACATTTCTCCCGGTGGCTCTTCATCGGCGCCGGCCGCCCTGCAATTTGAAGTGGGACCGCCCGCGCCGCAGGGCGCTGCGCCGGAGCCGGCGGCCCTGCGCCCGCTCATCGCTCATCGCTCGCAGCCGCTGCTGTCGCTGGTCAAGGCACTGAATGACTACTCCAACAATGTGTTCAAGCCGCTCGCGGATGCGGCCGGCGGCGCGGCCACGGTGCAGGAGCAGGCCCGTTCGGTGGTGCCCGCGAGCATGCGGGCCGAGATCACGCTGGGCGACGGCGCCGGCACCTATCCGCGCAATCGGCTCAGCCCGCGCGCGGCCGTGAAGATCCTGCGGGCGCTCGAGGAGGAATTGCGGCTCAGCGATCACCGGCTGGTCGATGTGCTGCCGGTCGCCGGATTCGATCCTGGCACACTGCAGGACCGCCTGAATGGCGCCGGGGAATCCGGTTGTGTGGTGGGCAAGACCGGCACCTTCGGCGACTACGGTGCCAGCGCGCTGATCGGCGCGCTGCGCAGCCGCGACCACGGTACGGTCTATTTCGCGATCCTGAATCACGGTATCCCGGTGCCCGAAGCCCGGCGCCGCCAGGACCAGCTGCTGCGAGTGCTGTTCGAGCGGCTGCAGGTGCAGCCCTGGACCTACCAGCGCGACACGCGAGCGGCGGTGGCGCTCGCGGAGGCCATTCCGGTCAGCAATGAGACGCCCTGAATTGCGCTGCCACGGGCAATTGCGTAGCGTTGCGCGCTGTGCCGACTCCTGAACCCGCTGTTTCCGGCCCGCGCGATCTGGCGCCGGGCGCGATCGCGCTGGCGCCGCATCCGGCATGCGGTCCCGGTCCGCTGCGCTCGCTCCACGCCAGGGCGACACTCGAACCCGGCGGCCGCCTCGCGGTTGAGTTCGACGTGCGCGGCGATCTGGCGCGGCTCCGTCTCGCGCCCGCCGCTGCGGCAGCGCGACGCCGTAAAGACCTGTGGCAGCACACCTGCTTCGAGCTCTTCGCAGGGCGCGATGCCGACACCGGCTATCTGGAATTCAACTTTGCGCCCAGCGGCGACTGGGCGGCCTGGGCCTTCAGCGACTATCGCAGCGGGGGCCGCGAACTCGAAGTGGCGCGCGTTCTTGTCAGCACCCTCAGCGTGGATTCCGGCCACTGGCGCCTGCGCGCGCAGGCCGAGTTCGCCGCCGCTCCCGACGTGGCGGCCAGCGGCGGAAGCACTGTGGCCTGGTGGCTCAATCTGGCGGCGGTAATCGAGGACGAGGATGGCGCGCTGACGTACTGGGCGGCGCATCATTCGGGCGCACGCCCGGATTTCCACGATCGCGCCAGCTTTTGCGTGCCGCTGCAGGCGCACCGCGCCGCCTCGCTGCCGCGGGCCGAAGGCATATGAAATTCGGCATCGACCGCCTGATCTCCGAACCGGAGCTGCGCCGCCCGCTCGTCGGTCGCCGGCTCGCGTTGCTGGCGCATCCGGCCTCGGTGACCGCGGGGCTGGTTCATTCACTCGATGCCATCGCCGCGCTGCCCGGGCTGCGCCTGAGCGCCGCATTCGGCCCCCAGCACGGACTGCGCGGCGACAAGCAGGACAACATGATCGAGTCGCCCGATTTCGAAGATCCGGTGCACGGCATTCCGGTGTTCAGCCTCTACGGGCAGGTGCGCCGGCCGACGCCGGCGATGATGGACTGCTTCGATGTGCTGCTGATCGACCTGCAGGACATCGGCTGCCGCGTCTATACCTTCATCACCACGCTCCGCTATCTGCTCCAGGACTGCGCCGCGCAAGGCAAGGCGGTGTGGATCCTCGATCGCCCGAATCCCGCCGGCCGGCCCGTCGAGGGGCTGCGGCTCGAGCCGGGCTGGGAGAGTTTCGTCGGCGCCGGCGCGCTGCCGATGCGGCACGGTCTGACCATGGGGGAACTGGCGCGCTGGTTCGTCGCCGCCTTCAGGCTGGAGGTCGATCTGCAGGTCATCGAGATGCACGGCTGGAGCAGCGGCGCCGCGCCCGGCTTCGGTTGGCCGCTGGCGGAGCGTTCCTGGATCAATCCGAGTCCGAACGCGGCCAGCCTGTCGATGACGCGCTGCTATCCCGGCACCGTGCTCATCGAGGGCACGACGCTGTCGGAAGGCCGCGGCACCACCCGGCCGCTCGAGATGGTGGGCGCACCGGACGGCAACGCCCAGGCGCTGCTGCGCTGGCTGCGCCAGTTCGCGCCGGACTGGCTGCACGGCGTGCGCCTGCGCGAGTGCTGGTTCGAGCCCACCTTTCACAAGCACGCGGGCCAGCTGTGCAACGGCATCCAGCTGCACGTCGACGCCGACGCCTATCGACACGAGGCCTTCCGGCCCTGGCGGGTCATCGCGGCGCTGCTGAAGGCACGGCACGAGCTGCAGCCGGAAGCCGCGCTGTGGCGCGATTTCCCTTACGAATACGAGCACACGCGCCTGCCCTTCGACGTGATCAGCGGCGGACCGCGGCTGCGGCAATGGATCGAGGCGGACGATTCGAGCGCCGCTGATCTCGATGCGATGGCGGTACCGGAGGAACGGGCCTGGATCGAGGCGCGCTCGAGCGCGCTGCTGTACCGCGAATGAACCGCCGCCGCCTCCCCTATGGACCCTGGCGCTGATCCAGCTTCAGGCCGCGTGACAATGCCCACAGGCGCAGGTATTTGCGCCGCACGTAGCCGGCCTCGACGATGTGGAACAGCCAGCCGCGCCAGCCGTCGAGCAGGCCGCCCTTGATGAGCAGCCCGCGCAGCAGGCGCCACGCCGGATTCAGCAGCACGGAGAGCAGGCCGCAGCGGCGCCCGGTGGCGTGCATCTGTACGGCCATCAGCGAGGCGTAGCGGTCGAGCCGGCCCAGCTGATCATCGAGGTCGCGGTAGGCGAAATGCTCGAGCGGCGCGCTGAGCGCACCCACGGGCCCGCTCACCGCGATCTTCTCGTGCACTTCGTAACCCGTCCAGCGCGCGGCGCGCCGGTCGTAGAGGCGGATGTGCCGGTCAGGCCAGGCATTGCCGTGCCGGAGGAAGCGGCCGAAGTATTCGGTCAGGCGGGGAATCGACCAGCCGCGCGCCCCGGCGAAGCCACCGTCACGGAGCGACTCGATCTGGGCACGGAGACCTGGGGTGACACGCTCGTCGGCGTCGACGCTCAGCACCCAGTCGTGCGTCGCGGCGTCCGTGGCGTACTGCTTCTGCGAGCGGTAGCCGGGCCAGTCGCGCTCGATCACCCGCGCGCCGAGCCGCGCCGCAATCTCGCGCGTCGCATCGCTGGAGTGCGCATCGACCACCACGATCTCGTCGCAGAAACTCACGGAAGCGAGGCAATCGCCGATGCGCCCGGCCTCGTTGCGCGTGATGATGCAGGCGGTGAGCCCCGGCACGCGCATCTGCGATCGTTCCGCCGCTTTACCGCGCCGGGCCCAAGCCCGCGCGCGCCAGCGTTCGTTCCGCCTGGCGCAGATGCGGCAGGTCGAGCATCTGTCCACCGAGCTGCAGGGCGGCGACACCGGGATTGGCGCCAAACAGCGCGACGATTTCCCGGGCCGCTGCGATCTCGGCGGCGCTCGGCGCAAAGCATTCGTTGATGATCGGAACCTGCTCGGGATGAATCGCGAGCTTGCCGCTGAAGCCGTCGCGACTTGAAAGCGCACAGGCGGCGCGCAATCCGGCCGCATCGCGGAAGTCGGCGTACAGGGTGTCGATGGCCGCGACGCCCGCCGCGTGCGCGCCGAACAGGCAGAGCGCACGCACCACCTGGTAGGGCGCGCTCCACTGCCCGGATGCCTCCTTGTTGGCGGTGGCACCGATCGCCGTGCTGAGGTCCTCGGCGCCCCAGGTCAGGCCGAACAGGCGCGGGCCGCAGCGCGCGTAGCCCCCGAGGCTGAAGACCGCCGCGGGTGTTTCCGTCGCCACCGGCAGCAGGCGCACCGCCCCGGCGCCGAGGCCGCTGCTGCGCTCGAGCGACTCGAGCCGGGCGGCAAGGGCCAGCACATCTTCGGGCCCGCGGACCTTGGGCTGCACAATGCCGTCCGGGCGGCTGCCGCTGAGCGCGGCCAGGTCGGCCCGCGCCTCGGCCGACTCGAGCGCATTGATGCGCACCCACAGCTGCGTCGCGCTGCGCTCGGGGTGGGCGCCCAGGAATTCGCGCACGCGCTCTCTGGCGGCCGCCTTCTGGGCTGCCGCCACCGAGTCCTCGAGATCGAGGATCACGAGGTCGGCCCCGGCGCCCAGGCACTTGGCCAGTTTGCGATCGCTGTCGCCCGGCACGAACAGCAGCGAGCGTGCCCTCACGGTGCCGGCCGCCGCAGCATCAGCGCCGAGCGCTTGCAGACCGCGACCAGCTCGTCGCGCTGATTGAAGGCGCGATGCTGGAACACCACGATCCCGTTGCCGGGCCGCGAGCGGCTGTCACGCAGCTCGAGGACCTCGGACTCGCAGTGCACGGTGTCGCCGTGAAACAGAGGCTTCGGAAAGCGCACCTCGTCCCAGCCCAGGTTCGCCACCGTCGTGCCGAGCGTGGTGTCGCCGACCGAAACGCCGACCATGAGGCCGAGGGTGAAGGCGCTGTTGACGACCCGCTGGCCGAATTCGCTGTGGGTGCGGCAGTACTCCTCGTCCAGGTGGAGCGCGGCGGGGTTGTGCGTGAGCGCGCTGAAGAAGACGTTGTCCGCTTCCGTCACGGTGCGGCGAATCGCGTGACGGAATAACTGCCCGACGCGAAACTCTTCGAAATACAGTCCGGCCACGAATTCCTCCCGTCGGCCGCGGCGGCTGCGGCGCCACGGGTCACTGGCAGTACCGCAGCTATCGTACTAGATTATCCGCGCAGCCGCCCGCCGCGCTGCCGGAGATGAGAGAGCATGGCCAGCAGAATTGCAGCATGCAGCTGCGGAAAGCTGCGCGTCACCTGCAACGGCGAAGCGGTCAGGATCTCGATCTGCCATTGCCTCGCCTGCCAGCGCCGCACCGGCGCACCGTTTGGCGCGCAGTCCAGGTTTCACCGCGACCAGGTGCGCATCGAGGGCGAGAGCACCGTGTACATGCGCTCGGCCGACAGCGGCAACCACGTGAGTTTCCATTTCTGCCCGGGCTGCGGCTCGACCGTCTACTGGCAGCTCGCCGCCTATCCCGAATACATTGCCGTCGCACTCGGGATGTTCGCCGATCCCGCCTACCCCGCCCCGAGGATTTCGGTCTGGGAGACAACGCGGCATCCCTGGACGGAACACCTCGCCGATAGCCCCATGGAACACCTGGCCTAGCCTGCTCAAGGCAGGCGGGTGCGCCCCATCAGGAAGCGGTCGCACTCGCGCGCCGCGCCGCGACCTTCGTTGATGGCCCAGACCACCAGGCTCTGCCCGCGGCGGCAGTCGCCGGCCGCGAACAGGCCCTTGATGCTGGTCGCATAGCGACCGTGCTCCGCGCGCACGTTGCCGCGCGCATCCAGCTCCGCGCCGAGTTCCTTCGCCAGCCCCTGCTCGGGGCCGAGGAAGCCCATCGCCAGCAGCGCCAGCTGCGCCGGGAACGTGCGCTCACTGCCCGGCAGCTCCACGGCACGGTACTGCCCGTCGCCGTTCTGGTCCCACCTGATCGCGACCGTCTCCAGCGCCGTCAGCGCCCCACCCTTGCCGGTGATGAATTTCCTGACCGTGGTCGAGTAGCTGCGCGGATCGGCGCCGAAGCGCGCCGCAGCCTCTTCCTGGCCGTAGTCGAGCTTGTAGACCTTCGGCCATTCCGGCCAGGGATTGTCGGCCGCGCGCTCCTCGGGCGGACGCGGCAGGATCTCGATCTGCACCAGGCTCCGGCAGCCCTGGCGCATCGCGGTGCCGACGCAGTCCGTGCCGGTGTCGCCGCCGCCGATGACCACCACGTCGAGGCCGCGCGCGTGAATGGGTGTCGCCTCCGCGCCGCCGTCGAGCAGTGCTTGCGTGCTGGCGGTGAGATAGTCCATCGCGAAGTGCACGCCCGCCAGCTCCCGACCCGCCACCGGCAGGTCGCGCGGCTGCGTGGCGCCGGTGCACAGCACCACGGCATCGAAATCCCGCTGCAGGAGTCGCGCCTCGACGTTCTCGCCGACATTGGCGTTGCACAGGAACTTGACGCCTTCGCGCTCGAGCAGTTCGATGCGGCGCAGGACCACTGCGCGCTTGTCGAGTTTCATGTTCGGGATGCCGTACATCAGCAGGCCCCCGGGCCGATCGGCACGTTCGAGCACCGTGACGCTGTGGCCGGCGCCATTGAGCTGCGCCGCGGCGGCGAGGCCGGCCGGACCGGAGCCGATGATCACCACCTTCCGGCCGGTGCGCAGCGGCGGCGGCTGGGGCACCACCCAGCCGGACTCGAACCCCTTATCGATGATGGCGTTCTCCAGCGACTTGATCGTCACCGGCGGCGCGTTCAGGCCGAGCACGCAGGAGCCTTCGCAGGGCGCCGGGCACACGCGGCCGGTGAACTCGGGAAAATTGTTGGTGAGGTGCAACCGATCGAGCGCTTCGCGCCACAGCCCCCGGTACACCAGGTCATTCCACTCCGGGATC
Organism: Steroidobacteraceae bacterium; assembly: GCA_035300345.1. Taxonomy (GTDB): domain Bacteria; phylum Pseudomonadota; class Gammaproteobacteria; order Steroidobacterales; family Steroidobacteraceae; genus FEN-1191. The sequence goes on along the minus strand of DATGVM010000024.1, from coordinate 148,123 downwards.
AGGTTGTTGACGGGGCAGCCCGAAGCCATGCCGCTGATGAGCTTGCCGGTCTGGCAGAAGGGCACGCCGCAATCCATGCAGCGCGCGCCCTGCTGGCGCAGGTGCCGCTCTTCCATGTGGTGATGGAATTCGCCCCAGTCGCGCACCCGCTCCGTCGGCGTGCGATCGACCGGCAGCTCGCGCAGGTACTCGATGAAACCCGTCGGCTTGCCCATGATGCCCGCCGCTCAGTTGCCGCCGACGCGGGCCAGGTCGCGGGCGTTTTCCTCGAAGGCGGCCATGATCGCCTCCTCGCCCGACAGCCCCTGCTCGTGCGCGCGGCGCACGCAGGCAAGCACGCGCTTGTAGTCCTTGGGGATCACCCGCACGAACCGCCCCGCCAGCTGCGTCCACTGCGCCAGCACCGCGGCGGCGCGCGCGCTGCCGGTGTACTGTGCGTGCCGCTCGATCAGTGCGCGCACCGCCGCGATTTCCTCGGGCTCCGCGAGCGGCTCGACGCCGACCATCTGCATATTGACGCGGCGCGCGAAATCACCCTGCTCGTCGAGCACGTAGGCGATGCCGCCGGACATGCCAGCGCCAAAATTGCGGCCAGTGCGGCCGAGCACCACGACGCGCCCGCCGGTCATGTACTCGCAGCCGTGGTCACCCACGGCCTCGACCACGGCGTCGGCGCCGCTGTTGCGCACGGCGAAGCGCTCGCCCGCCATGCCGCAGATGTAGGCCTCGCCCCGCGTCGCACCGTAGAGCGCAACATTGCCGACGATGATGTTGTCCGCCGCAACGAAGCCCGAGCCGGCGGGCGGGTGGATGATGAGCTTGCCGCCCGACAGGCCCTTGCCCACGTAGTCGTTGCCATCGCCTTCCAGCTGCAGCGTCATGCCCGGCGGCAGGAAGGCGCCGAAGCTCTGCCCCGCCGAGCCCTTGAACCGCAGGTGGATCGTGTCGGCCGGCAGCCCCTTGGCCCCATGGCGGCGCGTGACTTCGCTCCCGGTGATCGTGCCCACGACGCGGTTGGTGTTGCGGATCGGCAGCTCGGCGCTCACGCGCTCCCCGCGCTCGATGGCCGGCGCGCACAGGGCGAGCAGGGTGGTGAGGTCCAGCGATCCTTCCAGGCCGTGTTCCTGGGCCGTGCTGCAGTAGCGCCCGACCTCCTCGCCCACGTCCGGCTGGTACAGGATATTGCTGAAATCGAAGCCACGCGCCTTCCAGTGATCAATGGCCTTGCGCGGCTCGAGCCGATCGACTCTGCCCACCATCTCATTGACGCTGCGAAAGCCCAGCTGCGCCATCAACTCGCGCATGTCCTGCGCGATGAAACGCATGAAATTCACCACGTGCTCAGGCTTGCCGGCAAAGCGCTCGCGCAGGCGCGGATCCTGCGTGGCGACGCCCACCGGGCAGGTATTCAGGTGGCACACGCGCATCAGGATGCAGCCCACCGAGACCAGCGGCGCGGTGGCGAAGCCGAATTCCTCGGCGCCCAGGAGTGCGGCGATGATCACATCGCGCCCGGTCTTGAGCTGGCCGTCGGTCTCGACGACGATGCGGCTGCGCAGGTTATTGAGCACCAGGGTCTGGTGCGCCTCGGCGAGCCCGAGCTCCCAGGGCAGGCCGGAGTGCGCGATCGAGGTTTGCGGAGCGGCACCAGTCCCGCCATCGCAGCCGCTGATCAGCACCACGTCCGCGTGCGCCTTGGAGACGCCCGCGGCGATCGTGCCCACGCCCACTTCGGCGACCAGCTTGACGCTGATGCGGGCCGCGCGATTGGCATTCTTCAGGTCGTGAATCAGTTCCGCCAGGTCCTCGATCGAATAGATGTCGTGATGCGGCGGCGGCGAGATCAGGCCGACTCCGGCGGTGGTGTGCCTTGTCCGCGCAATCCACGGATAGACCTTGTTGCCCGGCAGCTGCCCGCCTTCGCCAGGCTTGGCGCCCTGCGCCATCTTGATCTGCAGTTCGCGCGCGCTGAGCAGGTAGTCGCTGGTGACGCCGAAACGTCCCGACGCCACCTGCTTGATGGCCGAGTTTTTCGAATCACCGTTCGGCAGTGGCCGGTAGCGCTCCGGGTCCTCGCCCCCCTCTCCGGTGTTGCTCTTGCCGCCGATGCGGTTCATGGCAATCGCGAGGGTCTCGTGCGCCTCCTGGCTGATCGATCCGTAGGACATCGCACCGGTCTTGAAGCGCTTCATCAGCGTCTCGACCGGCTCGACTTCCTCGATCGGCACCGCCTCGCCGCACTTCAGATCGAGCAGGCCGCGCAGCGTGCACAGCTGCCGCGACTGGTCGTTGATCAGCTGCGCGTAGGACTTATAGGTCGCATAGCTCGCGGTGCGCACGGCCTTCTGCAGGCGGTGGATCGATTCGGGGTTGAACAGGTGGAACTCGCCGTCGGCACGCCACTGGTAGCGCCCGCCGGCCGGGAGCGGCTCGGCCTCGGCGCCGCGGGGTGCGAAGGCGGCGCCATGGCGCATCAGCACTTCCTTCGCCACCACCTCGATGCCGATGCCGCCGATGCGCGAGGACGTGCCGGTGAAATAGTCATCGATGAGGTCCTGGCGCAGGCCCACCGCCTCGAACACCTGCGCGCCGTGATAGCTCTGGATGGCCGAGATGCCCATCTTGGAGGCCACCTTGATCACGCCCTTGGCCGCCGCCTTGACGAAGTTCTTGCAGGCCAGCTGGTGATCGACATTGCTCAGCAGCCCGTCGCCGATCATGCCGTCCATGGTCTCGAAGGCCAGGTAGGGATTGACCGCGCTGCAGCCGTAGCCGATCAGCAGCGCAAAATGATGCACCTCGCGCGCCTCGCCGGTCTCGAGCACCAGGCTGACGCGGGTACGCATGCCCTCGCGGATCAGGTAATGGTGGAGTCCGGCCACGGCCAGCAGTGCCGGCACGGGAGCGAAGTCGCGGTTGATGCCCCGGTCGCTGAGGATCAGGACGCTGACGTCGTCCTCCTCGATCATGCGCCGCGCCATGATGCGCAGTTCTTCCATCGACTTGAGCAGGCCGACCTCGCCGCGCGTCACGCGGAACAGCATCGGCAGCACCCCGACCTTCAGGCCCGGCAGATCCATGCGGCGCAGGCGCGCCAGGTCCTCGTTGGTGAGCACCGGCCCGCTGAGCTGGAGCTGGCGGCAATCGGCGGGACGCGGCTGCAGGAGATTGCCTTCGGCGCCGATCAGCATTTCGCTCGAGGTGATGAGCTCCTCGCGGATGCAATCGATCGGCGGATTGGTGACCTGCGCGAACAGCTGCTTGAAGTAGTCGTACAGCAGCCGCGGCCTGGCGGAGAGCGCGGCCAGCGGCGTGTCATCACCCATCGAACCCACGGCCTCGACGCCGTTCCGCCCCATCGGATCGATCAGCAGGCGCTGGTCCTCGAAGGTGTAGCCAAAGGCGATCTGGCGCTGTACCAGCGTGTCGTGATCGACCTTCGGCAGTTCCCCGGCCGGCGGCAGCTGCTCGAGCGTGACCAGGTGCTCATCGAGCCACTGGCGGTAGGGCCGCTCGAGCGCGATGGTGCGCTTGATCTCCTCGTCTTCGATGATGCGGCCCTGTTCGGTGTCGACCAGGAACATGCGCCCGGGCTGCAGGCGGCCCTTGCGCACCACGTCCTGCGGCGGAATCTCCAGCACCCCGACCTCGGAGGCGAGCACCACGAGATCATCGCGGGTGACGTAGTAGCGCGAGGGTCGCAGGCCGTTGCGGTCCAGCAGCGCGCCGATCTGCCTGCCGTCGGTGAAGGCGATCGCGGCCGGGCCGTCCCAGGACTCCATCAGGCAGGAGTGGTACTGGTAGAAGGCGCGCAGCGCATCGTCCATGCTCTCGTGCGCCGACCACGGCTCGGGAATCATCATCATCATCGCGTGCGGGAGCGAGCGGCCCGCCAGCACCAGCAGCTCCAGCGTGTTGTCGAACATCGCCGAGTCGCTGCCGTTCGGGTTGACCACCGGCAGGAGCTCGCGCATGTGCTCGCCGAACAGCGCCGACTCGAACAGGCCCTCGCGCGCCTTGATCCAGTTGATATTGCCGCGCACGGTATTGATCTCGCCGTTGTGCGCGATGTAGCGATACGGGTGGGCGCGGTCCCAGCTCGGAAAGGTATTGGTGCTGAAGCGCGAATGCACCAGCGCGAGGGCCGATTCCAGCGCGGGATTCTGCAGGTCGGGAAAATAGCGCGCCAGCTGCTCGGTCAGCAGCATGCCCTTGTACACCAGGGTCTTGTAGGAGAGGCTGGCGACGTACCAGTATTCGGCCCCATCGATGGTCGAGGTGCGAATCTCGCTGTAGGCGCGCTTGCGCACCACGTACAGGAGCCGCTCGAAGGCCAGGTCGTCGACCAGCTCGGGCGGCCGCCCGATGAACACCTGGCGGATGAAGGGCTCGCTGGCGCGCGCGGTTTCTCCGAGCGTCGAATTGTCGGTGGGCACCGAGCGCCAGCCCAGCAGGGTGAGGCCGGTGGACTGGACGATGTGGCTGAACTGCTCCTCGAGCTTGCGGCGCTTGGTGGGATTGCGGGGCAGGAACACCAGGCCGCAGCCGTACTGGCCCGCCTCGGGCAGGGCGATGCGCGCCTTGCGGCAGGCCTCGGTGAGGAAGCGGTGCGGCATCTGCACCAGGACGCCGGCGCCATCACCGGTGTTCGCCTCACAGCCGCTGGCGCCGCGATGATCGAGGTTGCGCAGCACCTCGATGGCCTGCTGCACGATGCGATGGGATTTGCGGCCCTTGATGTCGACCACAAAGCCGACGCCACAGGCCTCATGCTCAAAGCGCGGGTCATACAGGCCCTGCCGTGGCGGCGGACCCAGTCGGGCTTGCTTCTCGGCCATGATTCCTCTGTTCCGGACACCCAAAGCGCGCCGCCGCCGCGTTGGAAGCGACAGCCAGCCCCTGGCCCCCGCCAGCCGGGGACAACCCTTCGAAAGCCCGGAGACGTGCGGTGAGGCGCGCCTGAATCACCGCTCCGTCGTGTGCCCCCGATATTACTGCCCAGCGCTCCGGGGTCAATGCCTGCGACATACACCCTGCCGTGTAAGCTCATGGCTTGCGCCGCGGGTGTCGGGCCGCCTAAAATTTTGAGTCTGAGCTCCATCAATAGCGGACACCGCTGGTCCGCAACCACCCCCCCACGGCAGCCGAAGGGAATCGCTTCATGCGCGCACCCAAGCAGATATTTATCCCCGCGACGGCCCTGGCGCTGCTGGGTGCCGCAGCGCTCGCGGGCTGCAGCGGGTCGCACAATCCCGGCGGCGGCTACCCGCCCGCCCCCGTCAAGGTGGTCACCCTGCGCGCGCAGTCGGTGACGCTGACGCGCGAACTGCCGGGCCACACCAGTGCCTTTCTCGTCGCCGAGGTCCGGCCCCAGGTGACCGGCATCGTCAACCGGCGGCGGTTCACCGAAGGTGGGGCCGTGACGGCCGGCCAGGTGCTCTACGAGCTGGATGACCGCACCTACCAGGCGCAGTACGACGGTGCCGCGGCCTCCCTGAAGAATGCGCGGGCGACGCTCGAGGCGGCCCAGCTCAGGGAGCACCGCTCCGGGGAGCTGCGCAAGATCGATGCCGTCAGCGAGCAGGACAACGAGACGACGATCGCCGAACTGCGCCAGGCCGAGGCCAGCGTCGCCTCGGCCGAGGCCGCGGTGGCCAGTGCCCGCGTGAACCTGGGATTCACCAAGATCACCTCGCCGATCACCGGGCGCATCGGCAAGTCTTCGGTCACCCAGGGGGCCCTCGTGACGGCCAACCAGACCCAGGCGCTGGCCACCGTGCAGCAGCTCGACCCTATCTATGTGGACGTCAGCCAGTCCAGCGGCGAATGGCTGGCACTCAAGCAGGACATCGTGGCCGGCAAGCTCAAGGCCGGCGGCGCGGGCACTCCGGCGAAGATCCTGCTCGAAAATGGCAGCGACTACGGCGCGGAGGGCACGCTGCAGTTCGAGGACGTCACCATCGATGAAGCGACCGGGAGCCTCCTGATGCGCATCCTGGTGCCGAACCCGACGCGCACTCTGCTCCCGGGCATGTACGTCAAGGCGATCATCAGCCAGGGCGTCCGCGCCGACGCCCTGCTCGCGCCACAGGTCGGCCTGACGCGCGACGCCACGGGCCAGGCCACGGCGCTCATCGTCGGCGCGGGCAATAAAGTCGAGCCGCGCGCGGTGCGGGTCTCGCGCGCGATCGGCGATCAGTGGCTGGTGGAGGATGGCCTCCATCCCGGCGATCGTGTGATCGTCGAGGGCCTGCAGAAGGCGCAGCCGGGAATGCCGGTGGAGCCGAGCGAAGCGGGCGCCGCGCCCACCGCGGCGGCGGCCCCTGCCGCGGCCCCCTGAGGCGCCCGGCCCATGTCGCTGTCGCGCTTTTTCATCGACCGGCCGATCGTCGCCTGGGTCATTGCGCTGATCATCAGCATCACGGGCATCATCTCGATCACCCGGCTGCCAATCTCGCAGTACCCGATCATCGCCCCGCCCGCGGTGACCATCAGCGCCGTGTATCCGGGCGCGGCCGCGCGCACCGCGGAGGAGTCGGTCACGCAGATCATCGAGCAGGCCATGTCCGGGCTCGACGGCCTGATCTACATGTCCTCGACCAGCGACTCCTATGGCGGCGTCAATATCACATTGACCTTCGCGAGCGGGACCAACCCGGACATTGCCCAGGTCCAGGCGCAGAACAAGCTGCAGCTGATCACCCCGCTCCTGCCGGGAATCGTGCAGCAGTACGGCCTGAACGTCACCAAGCAGAATGCGAACTTCCTGATGGGCATCGGCTTTATCTCCGAAGACGGCAGCATGCGGCCGGTCGACGTGGCCGACTATCTGGCCACCAACGTCGTCGAGCGCCTCAACCGCCTGCCCGGCGTGGGCAACGTGCAACTGTTCGGCTCCAAGTACGCCATGCGCATCTGGCTCGACCCGGACAAGCTCAAGACCTATTCCCTCCAGCCGAGCGACATCATTGCCGCCGTGCGCTCGCAGAACGCGCAGGTCTCGGTCGGCCAGCTCGGCGATCTGCCCTCGGTCCCCGGGCAGCAGCTCAACGCCACCATCATCTCGCAGGGCCGCTTGCAGACTCCGGAGCAGTTCCGGGCCATCGCCTTGCGCACCAATGGCAGCGGCTCGACCCTGCGCCTCGGGGATGTCGCGCGCGTCGAGCGGGGTTCCTCGGATTACACGTTTACGGCCCGCTACAACGGCGGACCGGCCAGTGGCCTGGGCGTGACGCTGGCGACCAACGCCAATGCACTGAGCACCGTGCGCATCGTCGAGGACACCATTCATCAGCTCGAGCCGGGCTTCCCGCACGGCCTGAAGGCTTTTTATCCCTACGACACGACGCCGTTCGTGCGCGAGTCGATCAAGGAGGTCGTCAAGACGCTGTCCGAGGCCGTCGGTCTGGTGGTACTGGTGATGTACCTGTTCCTGCAAAATCTCCGTGCCACGCTGATTCCGACGATCGCCGTGCCGGTGGTGCTGCTCGGCACCTTCGGTGTGCTGGCGGTCTTCGGCTACTCGATCAACATGCTGACCATGTTCGCGGTGGTGCTGGCGATCGGATTGCTGGTGGACGATGCCATCGTCGTGGTGGAAAACGTCGAGCGGTTGATGCGCGAGCAGGGCCTCTCGCCCGTCGAGGCGACGCGGCGCTCCATGGACCAGATCACCGGCGCCCTGATTGGCATCGCCACCGTGCTGGCCGCGGTGTTCCTGCCGATGGCCTTCCTCCAGGGCTCGACCGGCGTGATCTACCGCCAGTTCTCGATCACCATCGTCTCGGCCATGGTGCTCTCGGTGATCGTGGCCCTGTGCCTGACGCCGGCGCTGTGCGCCACGCTGCTCAAACCCATCCCGCCCGGCACCCATGGTCCAACGACCGGCTTCCTCGGCAACTTCAATCGCGGGTTCAACGCCACCAACCTGCGTGTGCAGAGCGTGGTCGGGCGCATCGTGCGCCGCACCGGCCGGATGATGCTGGTGTACGGCGCGATCGTGGCGATCATGATCGTGCTGTTCCTGCGCCTGCCGACCGCCTTCCTGCCCGACGAGGACCAGGGCTACCTGTTCGCCGCGGTGCAGGCGCCGGTCGGCGCCACGGTGGCGCGCACGGTCAAGGCGCTGGCGCAGGTCGAAGATTATTTCCTGCACAAGGAACAGGCGTCGGTCAAATCCATCTTCACGGTTACGGGCTACGGCTTCGGCGGCGGTGGCCAGAATTCCGGCTTCGGCTTTGTGCTGCTCAAGGACTGGAAGGATCGCCCCGGCTCTGCCCTCAAGGCGCAGACCGTCAGCCGGCGCGCCTACATGGGCCTGAGCGGCATCAACGACGCCTTCGCATTCGCCTTCGCGCCGCCGCCGGTCAATTCGCTCGGTAATTCCGCGGGCTTTGATTTCTACCTCAAGGACGACAGCGGCCAGGGCCACGCCGCGCTCATCCAGGCGCGCAACCAGTTCCTGGGAATGGTCTCCCAGAGCAAGCTGCTCGCGAATGTGCGCCCCAACGGACAGGAAGATGCGCCGCAGTTCCGGCTCGACATCGACCCTGAGCGGGTCGGCACCCTGGGCGTGAACATGGCGGACGTCAACGACACGCTCGGCATCGCCTGGGGCGGCCGGTATATCGACGACTTCGTCGACGGCGGCCGCGTCAAACGCGTCTACCTGCAGAGCGACGCGCCCTTTCGCATGCTGCCCTCGGACTTCAACCGCTGGTATGTGCGCAATGCGAGCGGCGGCATGGTGCCGGTCTCGGCCTTCACGCGCACCAGCTGGGAATACGGCTCACCACGCCTGGAACGCTACAACGGCGTATCGGCTGTGAACATTAATGGCGAGGCGGCCCCCGGCGTCAGTTCAGGCGTAGCGATGAAGGAAGTGGAGCATCTGGTGGGCCAGCTGCCCCGGGGCTTCAGCGTCGAGTGGACCGGCCAGTCCTACGAGGAGCGCGCCGCCGGCGCGCAGACCCCCGAGCTTTACACGCTCTCGCTGGTGGTCGTGTTCCTCTGCCTGGCCGCGCTCTATGAGAGCTGGTCGATTCCAGTGGCGATCCTGCTCGCCGTACCGCTGGGCATCATCGGTGCGGTGCTGGCCACGAGCCTGGCCGGCCTGGCACGCGACATTTATTTCCAGGTCGCCGTGCTGACCACCGTGGGGCTGGCCAGCAAGAATGCCATCCTGATCGTCGAATTCGCCAAGGAATATCTCGACCAGGGCATGGGGGCGGTGGAGGCCGCGCTGCACGCGGTCCATGACCGGCTGCGCCCGATCCTCATGACCTCGCTCGCCTTCGGCCTCGGCGTACTGCCGCTCGCACTTGCCACTGGCGCGGGCGCCGGCGCACAGCGCGCCATCGGCACCGGCGTCGTCGGCGGCATGGTGGCGGGCACTTTCCTGGGTATTTTCCTGATCCCGCTGTTCTTCGTGGTGATCGAACGACTGCTGGAGCGGATGCGCCCTGCAAAGACCTGAACGCGCTCAGCGCGTTGCAACGGCCGGCGAGAAATCCGGGGCCGCGAGCGGCATCACAGTGACCGGCCCGAATTTCGCGGCGGCATCGCGGATGCGCGCCGCATCGCCGATCAGCACGATGTCGAGATCCTCGGCGGAAGGATAAGCCTCGGCGATGACCGCGCGGATCGCGGCTGCATCGACCCTGGCGAGTGCCGTCCCGAATTCGCCGACGTAGCTTTCGGGCAGGTCATACAGATCGAGCTCCGCAAAGGTAACGGCCCAGTCGGTCACAGTCTCGAGGGCCAAGGGGTACTGGCCAAGCAGGTAATTGCGCGCCGAGTCCATGCGTTCGGGCGGAAGTCCGTCATGCCGCAGGCGCGCGAGCGTTGCCAGGGCCAACTCCACCGCGCGCGCGGTGTTCTCCGTTTGCGTGAAGCTGCTGATTGCAAACTCGCCGGCCACCGTGCCGCGGGTGAAGCTGGCGCTGGCGTCGTAGCTCAGGCCCGCCTTGACCCGCAGCTCCTGGTTGAGCATGGAACCGAAGCTCCCACCGAAGGCGGTGCTGCTGATGTTGAGCGCCGCCCGCTGCGGGTAGCGCCGCGGCACGCCCACATTCCCCAGCCACAGGTAGGTCTGGGCCGAACCGGGCGCATCGACGAGCAGCACCCGCCGGCCGAGTACCGGTACCGTTTCCGGCAGCGGCGGCAGCCTGGCGGCCGCACGCGGCCAGGCGCCAAAGACCGTGGCGACCTCCTTGCTGATGCGCGCCGGATCGAAGTCACCGGCGATCACCAGGGTGGCGCGATCGGCCCCGGTCTGGGCGGCGTAGTACGCACTGAGCTCGGCCCGCGTGATCTGTGCCAGGCTTTTCTCGCTACCGCCCACAGGGCGGCCGTAAGGATGACCGGCGAACAGCAGCGCGCGGCCATAGCTGGGCAGGAGCGATTGCGGCGCGGACGCCTTGCCGGCCTTGAGGCCCTCGATGCGCCGGGTGCGCAGGTTCTCAAGCTCTTCTGGCGCAAAATGCGGCCGCAGCACGGCATCACCCAGCAACTCCAGCATCAGATGGCTGTCGCGCGCCAGGAACTGGCCGCGCACCTGGATGGCCTCCTCGCGCGCCTCGGCATCAAAGAATCCGCCCGCGCCCTCCACGGCATCGGCGAAGGCATAGGCGTCGCGCGCGCCGGCGCCGTGCGTGAGCAGGTCCGCCGCGAGCGTGGCGGTGCCCGCGCGGCCGGGCGGATCGAGGCGCGCGCCACCGCGCAGCAGCAGATCGAAGGCCACCAGGGGAATATCGTGGCGGGGCACGAGAATCAGGCGCAGGCCATTGGGCAGCGTGAGCCGTTGATGCTCCGGCACCGGCACGTTGAGGTTCTCGCCCGACTGGGCGGCGGCGCCACTGACAGCGGCCAGGAGGGTGAGTGCAACCATGAGTTTCGCCCGCAACGCCTAGTGCTCCACGCCGGTGCGCGGCAGCAGTATGCCGACGGTGCGTTGCTGAGGCTTGAAGACGTCGCGCGCGACGGCCAGGACCTCGGCGGCGCTCACCCGCTCGTAGGCCTCGGGCGCCGCGAACAGCTTGCGGTAGTCCCCATGCAGCACCCCATACTCGCCCAGCAGGCGCGCCTTGCCGTCCAGCGTCGAGACGCCGCGCCAGAAGGCGGCCGCCACCTGGTTGCGCGCGCGGCTCAGCTCGGCGGGCGTGACGCCCGCCTCGAGCAGATGGGCGAGCTCGGCGTACAGGGCCTGCTCGAACTCAGCCGGTGATGCCCCCTCCGCCAGGGTCGCATATACAGAGTAGGTATTCGGATCGAAGCCCTCCGACCAGCCGCTGTCGACCTCGACCGCGAGCTTCCGGTCCTCCACCAGCAGCCGGTGCAGGCGCGAGGCATCGCCGCCGGTGAGTATGGTCTGCAGCAGGTTCAGGGCCGGTGCGCGCGCATCGTCCGCCGAGACGGCGTGCCAGGCGATCTGCACCAGCGGGTTCTGGCCGTTGCGCTCGATGGTGAAACGGCGCTCTCCAGTCTGCTCCGGCTCGACGGTACGCACCGGCTGCGCCGCCGGACCGCGCGGGATCGGCCCGTAATATTTCTCCGCCAGGGCAAAGACCTGTTCCGGATCCACATCGCCGACCAGCACCAGGGTGCAGTTATTTGGCGCGTACCAGCGATGATAGAAGCCCTGCAGGTCATCGAGCGTCCAGGACTTGATGTCCGAGGGCCAGCCGATGGTCGGGATGCGGTAGGGATGGGCGAGGAAAGCTGTGGCCTGCACCTGCTCATCCAGGAAGGCCGGATTGCTGTCTTCGATGCGCAGCCGGCGCTCGGAATACACCACTTCGCGCTCCTTCTCCACGCTCTGGGGCTCGAACGACAGGTTGGCGAGCCGGTCGCTCTCGAGATCGAACACCAGTTCGAGCGCGGAGCGCGGAAACCAGTCCTGGTAGATCGTGACATCCTGCGAGGTCGAGGCGTTGTTGCGGGCGCCATTCGCCTCCAGCAGGCGATCGAACTCGCCCTCGGGCCGGCGGCTGGTGCCCTTGAACATCATGTGTTCAAAGAAATGCGCCAGCCCGGTGGTCCCCGTGCCTTCGTTGCGGCTGCCCACGTGCACCCAGTTGAACAGCGCGACGCTGGGCACCCGATGATCGGGCCAGACGATGACCTGCAGGCCGTTGGCCAGGGTGCGGGTGCGAATCGCATCGCCGGCGGCTGCGAAACTCATGGGCGCAGGCGGTGCAGCGGCCGTGGCCAGGGCCGGGGCCGGGGGCAGCAGCGCGGCGGCGCACAGCGCGGCGCGCAGCCAGTGGGCCGTCCGTCGCGCGGCACTGGCAGGCGTCGGTTCACCTTTCATGCCGCGGCTTCAGCCGACCGGTATGCAGGGCTGGGCCCCTTGCTTCAGTGACGCGCACAGCGCGCGCGCGTGTTCGGCGCTGTCCAGCCCCACTTGCAGGCGTACCACCGGCTGCGACCTGGTTTTTTGGACCACGGCGTAATGCGGCTTCAGGGACTTGAGCTGCTTGGCGAAGCGGCCGCTGATCTTGGCCCAGGCCGCCTCGGCGTGGGCTTTCGAATTGTAGGCACCCAACTGCACCAGGTGCCCGGCGGCCGGCTTGCCCTTGCTCGCCGCGGCGGCTTTGGCCGCAGGTTTGGCCGCGGGCTTGGCGGGCGCGGCGACGGGCCCGCCGGCCGGCGGCGGCGGTCTTGCGGCGGCGGCACCGGCCGGCGCACCGGCCGGACTGGACCCATTTGCGGTGAGCTGGAAGTTCTCGATCCTGACCCGTGCTTCCTGCGCCCACTTGCCGTCGGCGTGGGTCGCGACGAACTGCTGGTAGGCATCGAGCGTGTCGATCTTGGAAGCCTGCTGCCAGTCCCGGTCTTCGGCGAGCTGCTTGATGCGCTCCTGGGCCGGAACGCCATACTCGCTGTCGGGATGCTGGCGCAGGAAATCCTGGTAGGCCTCGGTGGTGTCGGCCGCCTGCGCCGCTTTCCAGTCATCGCCCACGTGGCTGCAGCCGGCGATGCCAAAGCTGACGGCGGTCAGCAACACCAGCAACGCAATCTGAGACTTGCTCATCCTTTCCTCCCTGACCAAGTCGGATATTGTAACAGCATGTCCGAACCGCCTCGCCGCCGGCTCCTCGATCGCCTGGGCTCCACGCCCTCGCTGATCGCCCAGCACACGCAACTCGTCGGCGATATCAACACCGAGGGTGCGCTGCTCGTCAACGGCGCGGTGCGGGGCAACGGTCGCATCGGCGGCGAAGTGGCCATTTCCACCGGTGCCAGCTGGGAAGGGGAACTCAACGCCCAGCGGGCCGTGATTGCCGGCACGGTGATCGGCGTCCTCACGGTCGAGGACAAGCTGGAAATTGGCGCCAGCGCCCGGCTGCACTGCCGCATCAGCGCCCGGCGCATCGCGGTCGCCAGCGGTGCGATGATCGATGGCGAGATGGTCTGCACCGGAAGCGAGCCGATCGTGGAATTCGTGGAGAAGCGAGCGGCCACGGCGGAACCCTAGGCGCCGCCCCGAATTCAGGGCGTGACCGCGAGTTCGTACAGGCCGCCGCCCGCATAGTCGACCAGGTAAAGCTCGCCATTCAGGTCCTCCCCGAAGGCGGAGGGCGAGATGCCGCTCGGATCGCCGGTGGTGACTTCCAGCGTGGAAGCCGCGCTGGTCGCGCCGCTGATGTGAAACAGCCTGCCGCTGACGTAGTCCCCGAACAGGTACTCGCCCGCGATCGCGGGGTGTTTGCTGCCCCGGTACACGAATCCTCCCGTGATCGCCTCGTCCGGATTGTGGCCGTATTCCGCGACCGGTTCGGTCAGCCCCGTGCCGGCCCCGCAGATGGCGTTGTAGGGGCGCGCGCCCTCGCGGCAGCGCCAGCCCAGGTTGGCCGGCGCGCTGATGCGATCGATCTCCTCCCAGCTGTCCTGCCCCACGTCGGCGATCCACAGCGCGCCGTTGCGGTCGAAACTGTAGCGCCAGGGATTGCGCAGTCCCCAGGCGTAGATCTCGGCGCAGGCCGTCAAGCCGGTGCCGCCGGCGCCACACAGGGGGTTGGCGGCGTTGGGATTGCCGGCGGGTATCCCGTAGGGCAGGACTCCGGCGTTCACGTCGATGCGCAGCAGCTTGCCGAGCAGCGTATTTTGGTCCTGGCCGTTGCCGATGGTGCCATGCATGTCACCCCCGCCGCCGCCATCGCCGAGGCCCAGGTACAGGAAACCGTCCGGCCCGAACAGGATATTCCCGCCGTTGTGATTGGTCTCGGGCTGGTTGACGTGCAGCAGGACCAGCTCGCTGGCCGGATCGAGCGTCGCCCCGCCGTCGCGGCTCCGGTACTCCGTCAGCCGCGAGACCAGCTGCGCGCCCTCGTAGGCCGTGTACGAAACATAGACGCGCGGATCGGACGGAAACTGCGGATGGAAGGCCACGCCCAGCAACCCCATCTCCCCGCAGCAGGCGATGCGGCCCGAGATATCGAGGAAATCGCTGGTGGCGCCGGCGCCGGCCTGGTTGACAAAGACCTTGATCCGCCCGGTCTGCTCGATGACGAACCAGCGGTTGGCGTCCCCGGGCGCCTGCAGCATGCCGACCGGCGAGGCGAAGCTCAGGGCGGGAAACACCCGCGACACCGCCAGCGTCACGCCGGGTGGCGGGGGCGCATTGGCCAGACTCCCGCCCCCGCCGCAGGAGGAAGCCAGCAGCGGCATCAGCACCCGTGCGGCCAGTCGCGCTGAGGCCCGGGTCTCAGGTTTCATGCCACCAGCCTCGCTATAATTCGGCGCCCGGATCAGTGAGCCCGGGCTATTGGATCGTGGCACAGGCGCAGCTCATCCGGCAGCGTCCGCGGCGTCTGCCACCAGCGACAGGAGGCGGACGTTAGCGTGACTTCGGAACGGCTCATTCACCTGGTGGCGCACCGCGGCAACGCGGCGGAATATCCGGAAAATACCCTGCCGGCGTTTCAATCGGCCCTGGAGCTGGGCGTGCGCTTCCTGGAACTCGACGTGCACCTGAGCCGCGACGGCATACCCATGGTGATCCACGATCACCTGCTGCTGCGTACCACGGGACTCCCCGGCAGCGTGTTTGACCACGATGCCGCCGACCTGGCCCGGCTCGAGGCGAGCGAACCGCAGCGTTTCGGCGATCGCTACAGCGGCCTGAAAGTGCCCGCGCTGCGCGAGGTGCTGGGGTTCCTGGCCGGCCGCCCGGAAATCACCCTGTTCATCGACATCAAGCAGGCGAGCCTGATCCAGTTCGGACACGATCACGTGGTCTCGCAGGTCCTGGAGGTCACGCGGCCCTGGCGCTCGCAGTGCGTGCTGATCTCCTCCGACCTCGCCGCGATTCATCGCGCCCGGCGCCTCGGGGACGCGCCCATCGGCTGGGGGCTGACCGAGTATGACAATCACAGCCGGCTGAAGTATGAGGCCCTCCAGCCGCAGTTCCTGTTCTGCGACCACCGCAAGCTCCCGGCCGGCGAGCGGCTGTGGCAGGGTCCGTGGCGCTGGGTGATCTACGATGTCGCCACGCTGCCGCTGGCCATGAACCTGGCGGAGCGGGGCGCGGACTACGTCGGAACCATGGCCGTGCGGGAGATGTCCAACGCGCTGCGCGGACTGCGTACCGCGCAATGATCCGCCGCTGGGACGTCGTGATCGTCGGGGCCGGCATCCACGGCGCCGGCGTGGCGCAGGCCGCCGCGGCCGCCGGACATTCGGCGCTGGTGCTCGAGCAGAGCGCGATCGCGGCGGGCTCCTCGAGCCGCTCCAGCAAGCTGATTCACGGCGGCCTGCGTTACCTGGAATCGGGCCAGGTACGGCTGGTGCGCGAGAGCCTGCACGAACGCCGGCTGATGCTGCGGCTGGCCCCCACTCTGGTGCAGCTGCAGAAGTTCTACATCCCGGTTTATCGCCACACGCGCCGCCGTCCCTGGCAGCTGCGCATCGGCCTGTCGCTGTACGCCCTGCTCGGCGGCCGCGATGCCAGCACGCACTTCGGCACCGTGCCGCGCGCGCAGTGGGCGCAGCTCGATGGTCTCGCCACGCAGGATCTGGAGCAGGTGTTCTGGTACCACGACGCGCAGACCGACGACGCCTTGCTGACCGCCGCGGTGATGCGCTCGGCGCAGTCCCTCGGCGCGGAACTGGCGCTGCCGGCCCAGTTCCTGGGCGCCACCCTGGGCCAGGAGGCGGTGCAGGTCCGCTTCCGCCACGCGGGCGCCGAACAGGAGTGCGAGGCCGGGGTGCTCGTGAATGCCGCCGGCGCCTGGGCCGGCGCGCTGGCGCGGTGCATCGAGCCGAAGGCCGCCGTACCCGCACTCGAACTCGTGCAGGGCTCGCACCTGGTGTACGAGGGAGCGCCGCAGGCCGGAGTGTATTACGTGGAAAGTCCGCGCGACGGCCGGGCGATATTCGTGATGCCCTGGCGCGGCAAGCTCCTGGTGGGCACGACCGAGGTGCGTTTCCGCGGCGATCCGGCGACCGTCGCCCCCGGCGCACACGAGGTCCACTACCTGCAGGAAGTGCTGCGTCATTACTTCCCGCGCTTTCGCGACGCCGCGCTGGCACCGCCGGTGGCGAGTTTCGCGGGTCTGCGGGTGCTGCCGGCGGGCGAAGGGCACGCCTTTCACCGTTCACGCGAAACACTGCTGACGACCGATCGTGCCGTGCGCCCCCGCCTGCTGTCGGTCTACGGCGGCAAGCTCACGACCTGGCGCGCGGTCTCGGCTCGCGCGCTGGCGATGATTGCAGCGTCGCTCCCGGCGCGCCCGGCGCGCGCGCGCACGGATCAACTGGAACTGCACTCCGCCTGAGGCCGGGGAATTCCCCGCCGCGGCCCCCCTAGAGGCGCTGGAGCGCCTCGAACTGCTCCAGCGCAAACTCATCGCAATAGGCGCTGGCGTACAGGCTGGTCAGAAAACCGCA
Source organism: Steroidobacteraceae bacterium (assembly GCA_035300345.1). Lineage (GTDB taxonomy): Bacteria > Pseudomonadota > Gammaproteobacteria > Steroidobacterales > Steroidobacteraceae > FEN-1191. The sequence goes on along the minus strand of DATGVM010000024.1, from coordinate 131,233 downwards.
GTGCCCGCCCTGCTCGCAGCGCGAGACGCGCAGCAGCGGGGTTGGCGCCAGCCGCGACAGATCGGCGGCAGGAATGATCGGATCGTCGCTGGCGGCGAGGATGCGGGCGGGCACGCGCAGCGGCAGCAGGCGCGCACCGGTGATCGCGTAGCCGTCGAGATAGCAGGCCAGCTCCGGAAACTCCGTGCATTCGCGCACCAGCACGTCGGTCATCCGGCGCAGGTCACCCGAGCGCAGCAGCTCCGCGAAGTTGTAGTCGCCCGGCCAGCGGCGCTGTTTGTGGCGCAGTGACCGCGACCAGCGGCGCACGAAGTAACGCTGGTAGACCGGCCAGCCGCTCTCCATGGCGCGCAGCGTGTGGTCGGGATCGAGTACCGGGCATATGGCCACCACGGCCGCGATCGTCGCCGGGAGCGCAGGCTCGGCGCAGGCGCGCAGCAGGAAGTTGCCGCCGAGGGAAAAACCCGCCAGGTACAGCGGCGTGGCGCCGCAGCGTGCGGCGATGGCGCGCAACGCACCCGTGACGTCGCTCAGGCGGCAGGAATGAAACAGGCCGCGGTTCAGTGCCTGCGTGGAGTCGTGGTCACGCAGCACCAGGCGCACGATGCCATAGCCCGCGCGCTGCAGCCGCGCGCCCATGGACAACACGTAGCAGGAATCGGCGCGGCCCTCCCAGCCGTGCAGCAGCACGGCGGTACGCTCGCGCGCGCCGCTGCCCGGGCTGTGCCAGGCCTTAAGCCGCACGCCCTCGCCGCAATCGAGTAGCCAGGGTTCCGCGCCGGCGAGCAGCGCGCGGGCGCGCCAGCGGGTCCAGTAGCGCCGCGGTGGCAGGCTCGGCAGGATGGATTGCAGGTGCCGGTTGCGCAGCCAGCGCGCCGGCCGGAAGCGCGTGTCGGGAACCGGCTGCCCCGCCGCTGGCGGCGCGTGGCTCAAGGGATGCTGCGGGCGGGCGCGCGACCCGGCTCAGCTGTTGCTCTCATGCCTCTCCCGCAGGACCACCGGACTCATTGCCGGCGACGGGATCTTAGCCTGGACAGATTGGCCGGCATAGAAATCACGCATGCGCTGCGCCATCTGCCGCGAACTCCAGCGCTGCGCATACTCGCGGGCCTGCGCGCCGTAGCGGGCGGCGCGCTGCGGATCATCCAGGGTGTCGATCACGGCGTGCGCGAAGGCGGCGCGCTCCTCCGGCACCACCCAGGCCCCGCAGCCGCCCTGCAGGATTGATGCGGTCCCCAGGTGGGCGGTCGATACCACGGGGCAGCCCTGTGCCATGGCTTCGAGCAGCACCAGCCCCTGCGTCTCGGTGCGCGATGCGAACACGAACACCGCGGCGGCCGCGTAGCAGTCGGCCAGCGCACCGGCGCGATCGAGGTAGCCGACGAAGACCACGTCGCGCGCCAGTCCCAGGCGCTCGGCCTGCGCCTTGAGCGCCTCACGCGCCGGACCTTCTCCCGCGATCACCAGCAACGCATCTGGGCGGGCCCGCCGCACCTCCACGAAGCAGTCGATCAGGAAGCCGATATTTTTTTCGTGCGCAACGCGCCCGACGTACAGCACCAGCGGCCGGCCGGCCGGGATCGCCTGCCCGGCCCGGAAGCGCAGGGCATCTCCACGCACGAAGCGTTCGGCGGGCAGACCCGTGGGAATCACCGTCACCGGTGTGCGCACGCCGATGGATTCGAGCATCTCCTGCATCGCGCCCGAGGGCGCGACCAGCGCGTCCACCTGGGCACACTGCGAGCGCGTGAGGGAACGGGCCAGCTGCCTGCCCAGCGCGCGCGGCAGCAGCGGCACGTAGTGATGCAGGTATTCCTCGAAGTAGGTGTGGTAGGTCTCGACCACCGGGATGCCGGCGGTGCGCGCGAAGCGGACGCCGGCGTAGTGCGCCAGGAACGGCGTGTGCACGTGCACCAGGTCGAAGTGCTGTTTCCCGAGGGCATGCAAGGCGCGCCGCAGTGCGCCCCAGCGCATGAGGCGGTCCTCGTGATCGCGCGGCACCGGCCTCGAAGGCACGCGTACGATGGCAGCGGTGTCGCTCGCGACGGGCACCTCGCCGTACTGCGGCACCACCAGTGTCGTGTCCACGCCGGCGCCGCCCAGATCGGCGCGAAAGGTCGCGATCGAGGTCGAGACGCCGTTGACGCGCGGAAAATAGACGTCGGAAATGAACAGTACCCGCATCGCGCCAGCTTACCCCAGCGCCAGGCCGCAGAGTGCGAGCAGCGCGCCGATGGCGGCGCCGGCGCAGACATCCGTGGGGTAATGCAGGCCGAGCACCACACGCGACAGTGCGATCAATGAGGCCGCCGGTACCAGCAGCCAGGCCAGTTCCGGGAAATGCGCCACGGCCTGGGCGCTGTAGCAGACGGCGTGCAGCGTGTGACCGGAGGGGAAGCTGTAGCGATCGAGCGGCGGCATCGCCTGAGTGATGCCCGGATGGCGGATGAAGGGACGCTCGCGCACCAGTGTGGCCTTGAGCCGCCGGTAAATGAGGAGTCCGGCGAGCCCGGTGGCGGCCATGATCAGCACCGGCCGGATCGCGGCGCCACCGTAGAGCAGCGGCAGGGCGATGAGCAGCAGGTACCAGAGCAGTCCATCGCCCAGGCGGCTGGCGATGCGCATGAGCGGCAGCACACCGGGCCAGTCCGCCGCGCGATTCAGTCCGCGGCACAGCCGGTACTCGGCGTCGTCAAAGCGGGCAAGCACGTGCTGGGCACGATTCATCCACCGGATGGTGCGCCCGCGATACTACGGCGATGTGACCGCGCGATGACGGTTGTATGACACCTGAGGCCCGCGCGGGCCTTATGTCGCCGCGCCGCCGTCCGCTTCGACGACCACGGCGGTCCCGTAGCAGAGCACCTCGGTGAGCCCGGCCATGATCTCGGTGGTGTCGTAGCGCATCGAGATGATCCCGTTCGCGCCCTTGATCTTGGCGTGCTCGCACATCAGCCGGTAGGTCTCCGCGCGGGTCTGCTCGCAGAGGTTGGTGTAGATCGTGATGTTGCCGCCGAACAGGGACTGCAGGCCGCCGGCGAAGTTGCCGAAGATGGAGCGCGAGCGCACCGTAATGCCGCGGACCACTCCGAGCGTCTTGACGATCCGGTAACCGGGCAAAGTCAGGGCGGTGGTGACCAGTGCGTCTTGCATGGAAGTCTCCGTAAGTTTCAGTCGCGGATCCCGACGCCGCGATTCATGAGCGTGAGTGCCAGGAGAAACAGCGCCGCCGCCAGCGTCGCCATGATTGCGAAGGCGCCGGCCACGCTCACATCGCTGACTCCGAGAAAGCCGAAGCGGAAGGCGTTGACCATGTGAAGGATCGGATTGGCATGCGAGAGCGCACGCGCCCAGGGCGGCAGCATCGCCACCGAGTAGAACACGCCGCCGAAGTAGGTGAGCGGCGTGAGCACGAAGGTCGGGATCCAGTTGACCTGGTCGAAATTCTTGGCGAACACGGCGTTGATGAGGCCGCCCAGGGAGAAGATGAGCGAGGTCAGCAGCACGGCCGCGACCAGCACCACCAGGTGTTGCACCGGCAGGCGCGCGAAGACCAGCGACACCAGGGTGACCACCGCGCCTACCATCAGCCCGCGCAGCAGTCCACCGGCGGCGTAGCCGGCGACGATGATCCAGTTGGGGAGCGGCGAGACCAGCAGTTCCTCGACGTGCTTGCCGAACTTGGCGCCGAAGAAGGAGGCGACCACATTGCCGTAGGAATTCGTGATGACCGACATCATGATCAGCCCGGGCGCGATGTATTGCATGTAATCGAAGCCGCCCATCTGGCCGACGCGCCGGCCGATCAGGCTGCCGAAGATCACGAAGTACAGGATCGCCGTCATCGCCGAAGGCACCAGGGTCTGGCCCCAGATGCGCACGATGCGCCCGTACTCGCGGATCACGATGGTGCTGAAGCCGGTCCAGCGTGCGGCGTGCAGCGAATCGTCGGGGCCTGCGGTGACCGCACCGGCACCCGGAGTGGCGCTGAACTCAGCCACCGTGGCCCCGGTTCTCGACCAGCTGCATGAACACCTCTTCGAGGCGGTTGACCTTGTTGCGCATCGACACCACATCGATGCCGGCCGTCGCGAGTTGCGCGAACAGGCCGTTCAGTCCCTGCTCGCTGGACACGGCGGCCTCCAGAGTGGTCTCATCGACCAGCGTGATCTCATAGCCGGCGAGGCGCGGCGCCACCGCCAGCGGCGTGCGCACATTCAGCACGAAAGTCTCGATGTGCAGTCCACGCAGCAGGTTACTCATCCGGTCTGACTCGACGATCTGCCCCCGGTCGATGATCGCGATGTTGCGGCACAGAGTCTCGGCCTCCTCGAGATAGTGCGTGGTGAGTATAATCGTGGTGCCACGCGCGTTGATATCCTGCAGGAACTCCCACATCGAGCGGCGCACCTCGATGTCGACGCCCGCCGATGGCTCGTCCAGCACCAGCAGGCGCGGTTCATGCATCAGTGCGCGCGCGATCATCAGGCGCCGCTTCATGCCGCCCGACAGGCCGCGGGCGATACCGTTGCGCTTGTCCCACAGCTGCAGCTGGCGCAGGTACTTCTCGGCCCGCACGCGCGCCTCGGCCCGCGGGATGCCGTAGAAGCCCGCCTGGTTGACGACGATCGTGTACGGGCTCTCGAACTGGTTGAAGTTCAGCTCCTGCGGGACCACACCGATGCAGGATTTCGCGCGCTCGAGCTGGGTATCGAGGTCGTAGCCGAATACGCTGGCGGTACCGGCGCTCTTGTTGACCAGCGAGGTGATGATGCCGATCAGCGTGGTCTTGCCCGCGCCGTTCGGTCCCAGCAGCGCAAAGAAATCGCCCTTCTCGACATCCAGGTCGACGCCGCGCAGCGCCTGCACGCCATTGCGATAGGTCTTCGTCAGACCGCGAACGGACAGCGCGGGCATTGCTGCGGGAGGCGCCTGCCGCGCGCGGCCTACCGGGCCAGCTGGAACAGGCTCGACGGCACCCACCCTTCGTTGCCCAGCTCGTCGGTCACCTTCCACCAGATGCCTTCTTTATCGCCGGTCGGATACAGCGTCATGCCCGGGTCCAGGTCGCGCACCACCTTGGATTTCAGGTTGGCCTGCTCGTACAGCTTGCCGGGCTTGGACATGGACACCGATTGCGAGACGTTGTTGGCCTTGGCATCGGGCTGGATCTGCTTGACGTCGTTGACCAGCTTCGCATAGGCGTCGAGGTAGGCCATGGTGACGATCTGGCCGATCTCGGTATTGGCGTAGCTGCTGGCGCCACCGGCCGCGAACCCGCCGAAGAAGCCGGCGCCCCCGCCGGCGCCCCAGCCCAGATCAGTTTTTTTCGCGTGGCCCTGCTGCAGGGAAATCTGCTCGGTGGAACGCACGTCGGTCAGGGTCAGCACCACATCCGCCGTCTTGCTCTTGAGGCTGATGCCACCGAGCAGCACGCCGCCGAGCCCGGGCACCAGGCCACCGAGGATAGCGCCGAAGTGCTTGCCGCCGGAATTGGCATTCTGGTTGACGATGTCCGGAACCAGCACGTAGTCGGCCGCCTTCATCTGGCCCTTGCCGATGTTGGAACCGCCGCGCATCTCCCCGCCACCGGCCAGTGCCCGCTCCTTTTCGGCCGCCGCCAGGCCCTTGCCCCGGTCGACCAGCGTGAAACACTTGGACTGCGACACAAACACCTTGATCAGGGCCTCGGGCGACTCGAGCTGAAACTTCTCCCACCAGCGATTTTCAGGTTCGGTCACGGCGAGCGTGCCAATCTTCTTGTCGCAGGTCGGGATCTCCGGCGCCTTGGTGTCTTTTTCGCCCGCCTGTGCGCCGCCTGTCATCGCCGTGCCGGCCAGCACGGCGGCAGCCAGCAATTTCAATCCTGCACGAACCATACTGATCTCCCCCGACAATGACTTGGAATACTTGTTCACGACACTCCGGGCGATATTAGGGCCAGTCCGGGCAAGTTTCCACCGGGTACTTTACCGGGGGGCGGCGCGCGATCACTTCGGCGGCGAGGGCCTGCAGGCCCCACAGTTGCAGGCGTTCGAGCGGACGCGGCGATTCGAGGGCGGCCGTCTCCAGCCAGGCCTGCCACAACCCGGGCAGATCGGCCCAGCGGGGCCGGATCCAGGCCGGGCGGTGTTCCGCGAGCGCCTCCAGGTCGACGAGCCGGCAGCGCGCCACGGCCGTGACGCACTCGGCGCTCATGCCCAGCGCGATGCGGGCGCCCGGCGCGTTGCAGCGCGCCAGATGCCAGGCGAAATGCAGGACGCGACGGATGAGAGAGGCGGGCAGCGCCGCCCGGCCCTCCGGCGCCGTGGTTGCCGGGGCCGCTTCATGCACGCCGGCGCGCCGCAATCCCGCCCAGGTCTCGGCCGCGGCAAAGCCGGCGTCCAGCAGCAGGTAGGGGCAGTGCGCCACCCGCAGCCGCGCCGGCTCGCCCAGCTCCCGCCAGCGCCACTGCAGGCTCGGGCCATGGCCGGCGGCCCCCGCGTGCGCCGTCGCGCCGAACATGGCTTCGAGTACCTCGCTGTTGAGCTCGCAGATCGGCGCCAGGAGCGAGGCATCCCAGCTGCAGCTCAGCCTGGTGTCGAGGTATTGCAGTTCGGGCATGAGTTACTCCGCGTTTCGGCGACATATTCGGCGCGCCGGGGGCTTGGACACCAGCCGTCAATTTGGGATATTTTACCCAATTCTGACGACCGGCCGAAACACTGGCAGGAGGGAGCCGTGCGAATTTCCGACGACCGCTACAGCCGCGACCGCTTGCGACTCGACATCGCCATGCACTTCATCCGCTACGAAGCCCGCACCCACACCACGCGCCAGTGGACCGGGCTCACGGACGATCGGATCCGCAAGCTCTATCGCGCCTATCTGCAGGACGGCGGCCGCTGCGTGGCGCGCCATCGCGGCAAATCGCCGCGCCAATCCGCGTTCTTCATGCGTACCGCCCGGCTGCGGCAGGAGGCGGCCGCGCTCGCGAGCATCTGCTGCCTGCTCGGATTGCTCGACGGCGGGCACGGGACACGGCCGCCGGCGGGAGTGACCCGCGCGGCGGCGCTCTGCCAGGCCTACGAGATCTACCGCAGCCTCGTGGGCGTGCCGGCGATCAGCTTCGAGCACGCCGTGCTGCTCGTGGAAACGCTCGGCCGCGGCCAGGAGCTGCGCTGCGGCGGCTGCCCCGGCTGCGGCGTGCTGCTGGTCACCGACCCTTACGCGCTGCGGCCGTTGCGCTGCGTACGTTGCTCCGAGGGCGATGGCGCGGACGGACCCGCTGCGGCCCGCAATCGCGCGCGCCGCAGCCGGCTGGCGGGCACCGGGTTTCCATAGAGGCGGGTCTCGGCCAACTGCTAAGATCGGGCCATGCACAGGGCCGCCCGATGACGAACCAGCGCTTCGAGAATCCCTTCAGCGGCGCCTGGCTGGAGCGGCGCTCCGAATCGCGCGCCGATGAGGGCTGGGTGGCACAGGCGCTCGCTGAACCCGGGACGCAATTTCTGGTCTCCTGCGGCACCCAGCACCTCGTGCGGCGCAGTCCCGAGACGCGCATTGCCTTTCTGGACCGCGCTCATCCGCTGGTCAGTTCGAGCGAGCCCGACCAGCTGGTGTTACTGGGATGGTTCCGCGGAGCGCGCTGCGTGCTGATCGATGCGCTCGCCGATGCCACGGGTTTTCCGGCCGGCACGCAGCTGGCGGAACTGCGCCCGCTCCTGACGGAACTGCCGGAGCCGGAGGCGGCGGTCCTGGCCTGTGCCCGCGCGCTCCTGATCTGGCGCGCCCGCCACCGCCACTGCGGCGTGTGCGGGGCACCGAGCAGGGCGCGCAGCGCAGGTCACAGTCTCAAGTGCACCAGCAGCGAATGCGGCGCCGAGTTCTTTCCGCGCATCGACCCGGCCATCATCGTGCTGGTGAACGATGGCGATCGGGCGCTGCTGGGTCGGCAGCACGGCTGGCCGGCGGGCCGCTATTCCACGCTGGCCGGCTTCGTCGAGCCCGGCGAGAGCCTGGAGGACACGGTTGCCCGCGAGGTCTACGAGGAAGCGGGTGTACGCGTGCACGCCGTCAGTTACGTCGCCTCGCAACCCTGGCCTTTCCCTTCTTCCCTGATGCTCGGATTCCACGCTTCGGCCGACAGCGCAGCACCGATCAGACTCGACGGGGAGCTGGAGCATGCGCGCTGGTTCACGGCGGCGGAGCTCGGCACGGCGGGCGCGAGCGTGCTGCCGCCGCCCTACACGATCGCGCGCCGCCTGATCGACACCTGGTACCTGCGGACAACCGGCGCAAAACTGGATGCCGCCTAGGGAACCATGGGCCGTACGGCCACTCTCAAAATAATGGGACTGTTGTTGCGCTGGACCGGCCTGGGCGGCCTCGCCGGGCTGCCGGCGCTGGCCCTGCTGCTGTTGGGCGCCGCGGCCACTCCGGCGTGGGCCGCGATCCGCATCGAGGTCAACGGTGTCGACAGCGAACTGCGCCGCAACGTGCTGGCGCTGCTCAGCCTGGAGCGCTACAAGGACCGCGACCGCATCGAGCCGGACGCGGTTGCGCGCCTGTACCGGCGCGTGGACGGCGAGGTGCGCGACGCACTGCGCCCCTATGGCTATTACGATCCGACGGTCAGCGCCACGCTCACACCGATGGACAACCAGCGCAACTGGCACGTGCAGATCAACATCGCCCCGGGCGAGCCGGTGCGGCTCGATACGGTCAGAGTGATCGTGCACGGCGCCGGTGCCAGCGACCCCGTGTTCGTGCGCATCGCCGCCGCGCCCTCGCTGCGCCAGGGTGAACGGCTCGAGCATGCCGCATACGAGAAGGTCAAATCGGATCTGCAGCTGGCGGCGGCCACCTACGGCTATCTCGACGCGCGCCTGTTGCGCAGCGAACTGCAGGTCGATCCGGCGGCGCACCGCGCCAGCGTCTTTCTCGAGCTGGAGACGGGGGAACGCTATTATTTCGGGGCCACCACCATCGAACAGACGGCGATACGCGCGACGCAGATCCGCCGCTACCTGCGCTACCACGAAGGCGAGCCTTACGACGAAATCAAGCGGCTGCGGACACAGTTTGCGCTCGATGACAGCCAGTTCTTCTCCAGCGTGGAAGTGCAGCCCGGCACACCGGACCGCGTCGCGCATATCGTGCCCATCAAGATCACGGCGACGGCCGCACGCAACGGCTACTCCTTCGGGGCCGGCTACGGCACCGACACCGGGGCGCGTGGCACCATCAGCTGGCTGAACCCGCGCGTCAATGACCGCGGCCACCGGCTGCGGGTACAGATCCAGGCCTCGCAGACCACCCAGAACATCAACGGGCGCTATGACATTCCCTTCGGCGACCCGGTGCTGGAAAAATTCTCGCTGCAGTTTCTCGACCAGACGCAGCAGATCGCCAGCAATGTCTACACGCGCGAGCTCACCCCCAATCCGGGTTTCACGGTGAGCAGCAGCCAGATCGACACGCGCGAAGTCTCCTTCGCCCCCAGCATCACCGAGAGCACGGGCCACTGGCAGCGTGTGTTCGCGGCCAAGCTCACTCATGATGTCACCAGCGACGCCATCGACAACCGCAAGCTCGACAATCTGATCGTGCCCAGCATCACCATAGCCGCGATTCCCGAAGGGTACCTGGGCGAGGATCTGTTCTCGCGCTCGCTCTACGCCCACCTCGACGGATCGGTCAGCGCCCTGGGCGCCAAGTCCAGCTTCCTGCGACTGGATCTGCGCAGCGAGCGGGTGATCAACCTCAGCCCCGTGTGGCACCTGTTGCTGCGCGGCGAGGTCGGCGTCAGCGCAGTAAAGGATTTCGGCGACCTGCCCGCCGCCTACCGCTTCTTTGCCGGTGGTGACCGCAGCGTGCGCGGCTTCGGCCTCGACGATCTGTCGCCGCTCCGTACCGTGGAGCAGGTGGGCATCGACAGCGCTGGCCTGCCCTACGACCGCTTCGTGTCGGAGCGCGTCGGCGGACGTCACCTGCTCACGGGCACGGTCGAAGTCGAACGCGACCTGCCGCACAATCTGGGTATCGCCGCCTTCAGCGATGCCGGCAACGCCTTCGATCGCCTGGGTGACCCGCTGGCGCTGTCCGTGGGTGTGGGCTTCCGCTGGCGCCTGTCGGTGATCACGGTGGGCATCGACGTCGCCAAGGCGCTGCGCGCCCCTGGCTTCGACTCCCTTCCCGGCGCCCGGCTGCACCTGAATATCTCGCCGAAACTATGATGCGGCGCCTGTTTCACACCTCGTGGATGTCACTGGCGGCGCTGCTGCTGGTGGTGGCCGGGGCGGTCTATTACTTTGGCTGGACGACCAGCGGCCTGCAGCGGCTGGTGTGGGTGGCGAACCGGCGCCTGGGGCCCGTGACGCTCACGATCATCGGCGCACGCGGCACCCTGCACGGTGGGCTGCACGTCGACAAGGTCGTGGTGGACCATCAACGCGTGCGCGTCACCGCCCTGCGTGTCGATGGCCGCGCCGCGCTCCTGCCGCTGCTGTGGCAGACGATACGGGTGACGTACGCGGACATCGGCGACGTGAAGGTGCAGGTGTGGCCCCATCAGCCCGGAGGGCCGCCGTGGAAACCGCACTTCCTGGTGGGCCTGCTCAACATCCAGGCCGATCGTGTGCACATCGGCCACGCCGAAGTGATCGCACCCGGCGGCTCGAGCGTGGCGGGCGATCAGCTGCAGGGGACGGCGCTGATCGGCAACCACGAGATCCGCATCCTCGACGGCGCGCTGCGCTATGGCAGCTTTGAGGTGCACGCCGTCGGCAGCGTCCTGGCAGCCGATCCGGTCGCCATGAACGGGATGGTACGCCTGAGCATGGAGGTCCAGGGACAGCCCGCCTGGCTGGGCAACGCGCAGATCGACGGCAATATCGATCGCCTGGCCATCAGCGGCCTGCTACTCGCGCCCTTCAACGCGGATTTTCACGGCGAGGCGCTGGCGCTGAGCAGCGAGTGGCACTGGCAGGGCCAATCACAGCTGCGTGGATTCGAACTTAAGCGCTGGGGAGCAGGCAATGCCCTCGGTGCCGTCCATGGCTCGCTGCTGCTCAACGGAGATCGCGACGGCTTTCGCGCGCAGGGTGAGCTCGATCCTCCGGGCCTGAGCTCCGGGCCGCTGGCCGTGGACTTCGCGGCCCGCTACGCCGCGCGGATGCTCGACATCGTCCACGCCACCATTACGCACCGGGCCTCCGGGGCGCAGCTTCAGGGGAGCGGCCGCATCGACACCGCGGACGGCGGGCCGCGCCTGGAGCTGCACGGCCAGTGGAGCAATTTTCGCTGGCCCCTCGCGGATGCGACCGCGCCGGTGCGCAGCGCCGCTGGAAACTACTCCCTCAGCGGCCTGCGCCCCTTTGCGCTGGAGGCCGATGGGGACGCACAGCTGTTTGACCAGCCCTCCGCGCACTTTCATGCCACCGGCTCGCTCGCCCATGACGGCCTCACCATTGCCGGCGCCACGCTGGCCGCCTACGGCGGCCAGGCGCAACTGCATGGCGAGGCGCACTGGTCGCCGGCCGAACGCTGGTCGCTGGCCGGCAGCATGCGTGCCATGAACGTCGCTGCACTGCGCCCGGGTGTGGCCGGGCACCTCAATTTCCAGCTGAGCGCTTCCGGACAGGGCTACGGGCACGGCGGCACGCTGCAGGCCGCCATCACCGAACTTGGCGGCAACATCCGCGGCCGGCGCGTGAGTGGCCGCGCGGGCGTGGCGCTCACCGGAGAGGACTGGCTGCTCCAGCAGGTGCAGCTGCAGCTCGGCGCAACCCGCCTGGAAGCCGACGGGCGGATCGGCGGCCGAGCGGATTTGCACTTCGCCATCGACGCCCCCGATCTGTCCTTGCTGAGTGACGGCGCACACGGCCAGCTCAAGGCGGCAGGCTACCTGGGTGGCGATGCACACAATCCGATTGTGCAGGCGAAGCTCAGCGGCGGCGATCTGGCCTATGCCGGCCTGCGGCTCCACGAGCTCAGTGCGGACATCAATTTCGATCCGCGCGCCAACGGCCGCGCCGACGCCCGCGTGGAACTGGGCGGGCTGCAGTACGGAGTGCAGGCGATCGAGGAGCTGCGCTACACGACCACCGGAACGGCGGCCGCCCACCGATTCAGCCTGCAGCTCGGCGCCCCGCCCTACACCGCGCAGACCGCCGGCACGGCGGGCTTCGCCGATGGGCGATGGAGCGCGACCTTCGGTGAATTCAGGTTCAGCGACGGGGCGGACCTGCAGCTCTCGCTGGCCGCGCCGGCCCAGCTGGTCGCCACCCTGCAAGGCGATGAGCTGCGCCTGGAACGCCTGTGCCTCCACGACACGCAGTCCACGTTTTGCGCGAGCGGCTCGCAGCACGCAGGCCAGAGCCAGTTCGCCCTCAGCGCCGTCAACGTGCCGCTGCGCGCTCTCACCGCCAGCCTCAGCAGCGACACGGACTTCGAGGGCAAGGTGTCGCTGGAGGCGCACGCCGAATCCACGCCGGCGGCCAGCTGGTTGGGCGAACTCAAGGCCACGCTCGCAGAGGCGAGTCTGCACCATCACCTCAGCGGCGGCCGCGTTGAATCCTTCAGCCTGGGCGGCGGCAGGGTCGAGGCGAGCCTCGACGCGGCCGGACTGACCGGGAGCGTGGCCCTCGACGCCGGCGCCGCCGGTGGCATCACCGGGCGGATTGCGGCGCGCCACGCTGCGCCGCGCTGGCGCGACTGGCCGCTCAGCGGTGAGTTGCAGCTGCAGACCCAGTCGCTGGGCTTCATCGACTCCTACGTCGCGCAGGTCGACCGGGTCAGCGGCCGGCTGGCGGCAGACCTGACGATCGCCGGTACGCCGGCGGCGCCGGCCCTGAATGGCGAACTGAAGGTCAGCGACGCCGAAGTCGATGCCTACCAGATCAACCTGGCGTTGCGCGACCTGAATTTTTCCGCCCGCCTCAGGGACACCGTGCTGCTCATGGACGGCAGCGCGAACGCCGGCAGCGATGGTCACGCGCGCTTCGACGGCGAGATGGCGTGGCGCAATGCCCTGCCCTACGGACACCTGCACCTCGCCGGAGACAACCTGCGGATCGTCAACATCCCGGAGGCACGCGTGCAGGCCTCGCCCGACGTGTACATGAAGTTCAGCGGCCGGCGCATCGACGTGACCGGCACGGTGACCCTGCCCTACGCCCGGCTGCAACGCCCGGATCAGCTCGCCAACGCCGCGCGCACCTCCAGCGATGAAGTGATTGTTTCGTCCAAGCGGCCGTCACGTGGCGAGGGCTTCCAGGTCTACAGCGACCTGACGCTGCGCCTCGGCGAGCGCGTCACCATCGATACGCTGGGCCTCGCCGGCCGCCTGAGCGGGAGCCTGCGCAGCATCGCCGACGACACCGGCTTCAACCGCGCCACGGGCGAGCTGCAGGTCGAGGAAGGCAAGTACACCGCCTACGGGCGCAGGCTCGATGTCGAACACGGGCGCCTGCTCTACAGCAATGGCCCGCTCAATGACCCGGCCATCGACCTGCGTGCCATCAAGAAATTCCCCGACATTACCGCCGGCGTGAATGTGCGCGGCACCCTACGCCAGCCGCGCATGACGTTCTTTTCGGATCCGCCCGTGGCCCAGGCCCAGATCGTCTCGCTGCTGCTGGCCGGCGGCTCGCTCGAGAGCGTGCAGAACACCAGCGACACCGGCCAGCGCAACCTTGCCGCACGCAACAACATGCTGCTGCAGGGCAGCGCGCTGCTGTTCCAGCAATTCGGCGGCAAGGTCGGGCTCGACGACGTCAGCGTGGAATCCGACCTGAACAACGACACTTCACTGGTGCTCGGCCGTTACCTGTCGCCGCGCCTGTACGTGAGTTACGGCATCAGTGTCGTGGAAGCGATCAACACCATCAAGATGCGCTACACCATCGGCGATCACTGGACGATCAAGAGCGAGGCCGGCACCGAGCGCAGCGCCGACCTGGTCTACACTATCGAACGCTAGGCGGCGGACGGCACGAAACAAAGGGGGGTGTCATGGCCGGGAGCATTTTCAGCAAAGCAGCACAGGGCGCGGGTGAGAGTGTGCCAGGCTGGTTCCGGCGATTGCCGTGGCTGGCGCTCGTCGCCATCGCGGCGCTGCTCTATACCTCTTTCTATACCATCGATTCAGGCAATGTCGGCGTCGTCAAGACGCTCGGCACCGTCGATCTCGAGGAGGTCGGTCCCGGCCTGCACCTGCGACTGCCCTTCATCACCGAGGTGCGGCAGTTCTCCGCCAAGGAGAATTCCTTCGACCTGACCGACCTGACGCCCAAGGCGGCGGACAACCTCTCGCTCCGCGAACTCGACGTCACGGTGTTCTACAAGGCGGCTCAGGACAAGATCGCCGACCTGACGATCAAGTACGCCGCGACCGAGGAGCGCGGACCGCAGGGCGTGTTCTACCCCGCCTACGGAGTCGTCTGGCGCGAAGCGCGCGGCGCCGTCTACGAAGTGGTCGCCGGCATCGACTCGCTCCTGCTGCACAAGGAGCGCGAGATCCTGCAGGATTCGGTGCTCAAGCTGCTGCAGGCGCGACTGGACGCGAAGGACCCAGGCGTATTTTCGATCCAGCGCGTCGTCGTGCGCGCCCTCAACACCGATCCGTCGATCGAGCAATCCATCCAGCTGGCGGTTCAGAACCAGAAGAAACTGGAGGCCAAGAAGATCGAGGTGGAGATCGCATCCAAGGAGGCGGATATCGAGGTCGCCAAGGCCCAGGGCATCGCCAAGGCGAACCAGATCATCAACGCCTCGCTCACGGCCGAGTACCTGCAGCACGAGATCAACATGGCGCTCGCCGAATTCGCCAAGCATGAGGGGCAGACGGTGGTGATCCCGGCCAACATGCAGGGATTCCAGCTGATGCTCAGCAGGGATGCCCTGCACCGCGGCGTGGCGACAAGCGCCAAACCGCCCTGAGCACCTGGCCCCCGGCCCCTAGCGCGGCAGGAGCCTTTCGATCCGCCGGTCGGGCACCAGCCAGATCACGGCGACCGCGCCATAGAGCGCGCCGGCCAGCCACGGCAGCCGGAAAGCCACCGCGATCGCCGCGGCGTAGATCACCATGGAGATGCGGCCCTTGAAATCGCTCCCGAGCGCGCGTGCCAGCAGAGAATCGGCGGCGTGACTGGCGAGCAGTACCCGCGTCATGATGAAGTAGGCGCCGCCCGCACCCAGCAGCACCACGCCATAGACCGCGACCGGCGCGGCCGCAAAATGGTTTTCGCCCATCCATTCGGTCACGAACGGCACCAGCGAGAGCCAGAACAGCAGATGCAGGTTCGCCCACAGCACCGTGCCGTTGACGCGTTCGACGACGTGCCACAGGTGATGGTGGTTGTTCCAGTAAATGCCGATGAACACGAAGCTCATGGCGTAACTGAGGATCTTGGGCCACAGGGGCAGCAGCGCGGGGAGCGTCGGTTCCAGCGGAACCCTGAGCTCCAGCACCATGATGGTGATGATGATGGCGAGCACGCCGTCGCTGAAGGCCTCCAGCCGCGACTTCTTCACGCCTGGCTCCCTGCGGCGCCGGCAATGCGCCGGCCGACGATCACCAGATCGCGTTCCACACCGTCGAGCCATGCGACGCGCGGCAGCCGGCCCCATTTTTCATAGCCGGACCTCGCGAACAGCTGCAGGCTCGGCTCATTGTGGCCAAAGATGAAACCAAGGAGCGTGCGCAGTCCCAGCTGCGGAGCGGCCGCCGCTGCGGCGCACAGCAGGTGCGTGGCGATGCCTCTGCGGCGGGCGCGCCCGGCGACGTAGACGCTCACCTCGGCGGTGCCCTCGTACGCCGGGCGTCCATAGAAAGAGCTGAAACTGAGCCAGGCGACAGTCGCGTCCTGCTGCTCCACCACCCACAACGGGCGCGTCGCGCGGCGATGATCGGCAAACCAGGCGCGCCGGCTGTCAATGCTCACCGGCTCCAGATCGGCGGTCACCAGGCGTGACGCGATCGTCTCATTGTATATCGCAACAATGGCGGGCAAGTCGGCCTCGACGGCCACGCGATGCGTGTGCTGTTGTTCGAGCATGACCGCTCGCATGCTAGCAGAGCGCCCCTGCGGGTCAGTACTGTGACCGACCCGGCATGCGCCGCCGCGCCGGATCGGCGACAATATGCCGATGAGCACACCAGAGCTCCAGGTGGCTGCCGACGATTACCGCATCACCTCCGAGGATGTGTTGCTGTGCGCACAGCTGCACAGCTCGATGGTGGTGTGCCTGTACGACGCGGTCGGCGAGTGTGGCGCGATGCTGCACCTGCGTCTCGCCGCGCCCGGGCAATCGCGCGATCCGAACCTGACCGACAACACGCTGTCCGGGAATCTCTCGCTCCTGACGCGCGCCTTGCGGGAACTGAGCGCCGCCGATCGGCGCGCCCAGCATTGGCAGGCGCGCCTGGTGGCGCAGTCGGAAGACGGGGACGGCTCGCGCGCACGCTGCGATGGACTGCAGGCCTTCATCGGCGAATTTCTGAAGGACGCGGGCATCCGCCTGGTGAGCACGATGGCTCACCTCGAGAGCGCGGTCAGTGTGCAGTTCCGGCCGGCGCTGGGCCAGGTGCAGACCCAGACCGCGGCCCATTCAGCCCCGGGCTGACATCTCCGGCACCGCGGCACCCTCGGCCCGCAGCAGCGCGAATTTCGTGGCCACGCCGCCGTGCGCGGAAAAGCCGCCCGCCTTGCCGCCCGCGGCCAGTACCCGATGACAGGGCACGATAATCGGCACGGGGTTGCTCCCCATCGCCCGTCCGATCGCGCGCGCCGCCCCAGGCTGGCCCAGCTGCGCGGCAAGCGCTCCGTAGCTCAGCGTCCGGCCCGCAGGTATGGCGCGCGCCGCCTGGTACACGCGCCGCTGAAACGGGCTGACCCCGCTCAGGTCCAGGGCGATTCCCGACAACTCCGTCCCCGCCCCGTCGAGCAGGCGCTGGATTGAGGCAATCGCGCGGCGCACCGGCGCGGGCGGTTCGCGCCGCGCCACTCCCGGGTTACGGCGCCGCAGACGCGCGACGGTCGCCGCGTCATGGCGCTCGGGCAGCTGCAGCGCAACGATGCCGACCGGGCTCCAGGCCACGGCGCAGCGGCCGATCGGTGTCTCGAACAGCGTGTAGCCGGAGTTCATCATCTGCGAGCGCAATAGTACGCCCGTCGGGCGGCGCCCGCGAGATCAGCGCGCCCTCCACAGGTAGATTGCGGCCACGATCAGTCCGAGTACGACGACCACGCGCCGGAGGAGCGGGGGTGAGAGCCGCCGGCCCAGGCGCCCGCCCCACGCGCCGCCCACGAGCGCCCCCGCGGCCAGCACCGGAACGATGCGCCAGTGCACCGGTCCGCTCACGGCGAACAGCAGCGCCGCGGCGCAATTCGTGGCCAGGGACAGCGCCTGCTTGAGCGCGTTCAGGCGCGGCAGCGTGTCGGTGTAGGACAGCCCCAGCGCGGCCAGCACGATCACGCTCGCGCCGGCGCCAAAATACCCGCCGTAGACATTGGCGGCGCCGACGAGCGGCAGCGCCAGGGCTAAGGACACCCCCGCCCGCGCCGCTTCCCGCCTCTCGAGCCAGCCGCGCAGCCGCTGCTGCACGCTCAGCAATACGCAGGCGCCCAGGATCAGCCAGGGCACGGCGCGGCCGAAGGCCTGCTCTCCGGTATGCAGCAGCAGCAGCGCGCCGCCGACGCTGCAGGCCACGGCGATGGGCAGCAGCACGTACAGGCGGGCGGCCTGGTGGTGCAGATCGCGGCGCTGCGCGAGCGCGGCACCGAGATACCCGGGGCACAGCCCGATCGTGTTGGTCACGTTCGCGCTGAGCGGTGGCACCCCCATCGCCAGCAGCACCGGGAAACTGATGAGACTGCCGCCGCCGGCCAGCGCATTGACCGCGCCGGTAGCGAAGCCGGCCAGCCCGATCAATGCGAACTGCGACAGGCTCAATGGCGGCGCTGGAACCAGGGAATGACCCGCAGCGCCAGCCAGTTGCGCAACTCCGCGAGCTTCAGCTGCTCCTCCTGCATGGCCGGCCCCAGGCCATGCTTCCAGGCGAGGCGCCGATCGCGCGGATTGAGCTGTAGCGCCCTGAGGTCGGCGACGAATCCGTCCAGCTCCGTGCGCCCCGTGAACAGCTGTTCCTCGAGCAACACCGGCGCATAGCGCAGCGTGGTCGCTGCGATCTCGGCGTAGCTGTATTCCGGGTGATACTGCACGCCCCAGAACAGGCCGCGGCCGTGGCGCAGTTCCACCGCCTGCAGGCCCATGTCGCTGCGCGCCAGCTCCACGGCTCCTGCCGGCAGCTGCGCGATGTCATCGCGATGCACCGTGACCGCCTCGAACACCGGCGGCTTGCCCTCGAACATCGCATGCTCACGGCCCGCCTGATTGAGAGTGATCCGCCGCGCAAATCCGAATTCGCGCCCGAGAGGATTGGGGCGCACGCGGCCGCCCGCCACCGTCACCGCGATCTGCAGGCCCCAGCAGCTGCCGAAAAAGGGTGCGCCGCTCTCGAACACGGCGCTCGCCAGCGCGAGCTGCCGCTCGATGTTCGGGCCGCCCTCGTACACGTTGAGCGCCGAGCCGGTGATGGCGACGCCATCGTAGTCGGCGAGCGTCACGCCCGCAGGCAGCTTCACCTCGCCGTCGGCCGGGCGCGCGATGTCGCAGTCGAGCGGCGCCAGCCGCTGCAGCACCTCCGCGTAACCCTCTCCGGTAGGGTGACCGCCCGCCGCGACCTGCTGCTCGCGCGTGGCGGCGCGGTTGCCGTCGATCACCAGGACGCGCGGGCGTGTCATGGCTCAACCCGCCAGCTTAAGATCGCCCTTGACCGCCGAACGGAACAGCCGGGCGTAGGTGGCGGCATCGGTGGGCAGCGGATTGCTGCCCGCGGTCGGATCGAGCGAAGCCTCGCGACCGATCGTTTCCGGATCGTCGAGCCTCACGCCGATCTCGGCGAGCGTGTGCGGAATGCGCAGGCGCCGGCGGAACTCGAGCACCCAGTCGAAGAAGGCCGCGAACGGCTCGCCGGCAAGATCGAGGGCTCGCGCGAGCACGCGCAGCTGCGGCTCGATGGCGGGCCGGTTGTGCACGATGACGTAGGGCAGGATGATTGCGTTGGTCAATCCGTGGTGCGTGTTGAAGAACACGCCCACCGGATGCGCGATGGCGTGCACGGCGCCCAGGCCCTTCTGGAAAGCGGTCGCGCCCATGCTCGCCGCCGCCAGCATGCGCGATCGGGCCTCGATGTCCTTGCCGTTCTCGCAGGCCCGCGGCAGATAGGTCTGGATCAGACGCATGCCTTCGAGCGCAACGCCGTCGGCCAGCGGGTGAAAGCCCGGCGCGCAATAGGCCTCGAAACAGTGCACGAAAGCGTCCATGCCAGTCGCCGCGGTGACGCCGGGTGGCAGGCCGACGGTGAGCTCCGGATCGCTGATGACGACACCGGGCATCATCTTCGGATGAAAGATGATCTTCTTCTGGTGCGTGGCCTCGTTGATGACGACGCCGGCCCGGCCCACTTCGGACCCGGTGCCCGCCGTGGTCGGCACGGCGACCACCGGCGCGATGCCGCGCTCATCGGCCCGCGTCCACCAATCGCCGATGTCCTCGAAATCCCACATGGGGCGGGTCTGCCCGGACATGAAGGCGATCACTTTGCCGGCGTCGAGCGCCGAGCCGCCACCGAAGGCGATCACGCCGTCGTGCCCGCCGCCGCGATAGGCGAGCAGGCCGGCCTCGATATTGGCGGCCACCGGATTGCCACGCACGTCCGCGAACACGGCGGTCCCGGGCACCAGCGCACGCGCCTGGCGCACCATCGGGGCGTCGCGCAGGCCTTCGTCGGTCACCAGGAGCGGGCGCTTGATGCCGAGCATGGCGCAGGCGGCACCCAGCTCGGCGATGCGTCCGGGGCCCGCCCAGACGCGCGTCGGATAATTCCAGTTGGCTTTGAGGACGGCATTCATGTCTTCACCCGCAGATGAAATGATTTCGGCCGCGTCAGGTGCTCGTAGCCGACCACCGACAGCGTACAGCCGCGCCCCGAATCCTTGACGCCGACCCAGGCCAGGGCCGGATCGAGGTAGTCGCAGCGGTTCATGAACCAGGTGCCGGTCTGCACCCGCTGCCCGAGAGCCAGCGCCGCCGCCTCATCGCCCGTCCACACCGCGGCGGTGAGGCCGAAGGCACTGTCGTTCATCAGGGCCACGGCCTGGTCATCCGAGTGCACCTTCATGATGCCGGCGACCGGCCCGAAAATCTCCTCGCGCATCACCACCGATTCGGCCGGCGCATCGAGCAGCAGCTGCGGTGCCAGGTAGGGCGTTCCTGGTTTGCTGGCGGGAAACGCTCGCTCATCGATCATCGCGCGCGCGCCCGCTTCCATCGAAGCGCGCAGCTGTGCGCGTACGGCATCGGCGGCGCTGGTGCGCACCAGCGGACCTAAGGTGGTGGCCGCATCGAGCGGGTCTCCGAGCCGGTACTGCTCGACCAGCGCGGTACAGCCCGCGGCGAAGCGCTCATAGACGCTCTCGTGCACGTAGATGCGCTGCAGGCCACAGCAGGACTGGCCGGAATTGAAGAACGCGCCGTCGACGATGTTCTCGATGGCGTGCGGCAGGTCCGCGTCGTGGCGCACATAGACCGGATCGCAGCCGCCGAGCTCCAGGCCGACACCGACGAAGCGCTCCGCCGCCACCCGTTGCACGGCGTGGCCGCCGGCCACCGAACCGGTGAAGGCCACGAAATCGATGCGCGGATCGCGGATCACGCGCTCGGTGCCGGCGTGCTCCAGATGCAGCACCTGGAATACGCCGGCGGGGAGTCCTGCGGCGGCGAAGCACTCGGCGTAGCGCTCCCCGCACAGCGGCGTCTGTGCCGAGTGCTTCAGCACCACGGCGTTGCCGGCCAGCAGCGCCGGCACCACGCTGTTGACCGCAATCAGGTAGGGGTAATTCCAGGCCGCGACCACGAATACGACACCGAGCGGCTCGCGGCGCACGAAGCGGCGGAAGCCCGGCTTCGGCCCGGCATCGATGTCGGCAAGCGCGCCGCCCGCAATGGCCGCCATATGCCGCGCGCGCTCCAGCATGCCGCGCACTTCATTGGGCGCATAGCGGCTCGGCCGGCCCATCTGCCAGCTCAGTTCGGTGGCGATCTCGGCGCCCTGCGCCTCGAAGGCGGCGCAAAAGCGCTCCATGATCGCCGCGCGCTCGGCCAGCGGCACGCTGCGCCACAGCGGCTGCGCCGCGCGCGCGCGCAGCAGGGCCGTTTCGATCTGCGTCGGCGTCGCCGCCTCGCGTTCGACGTACACGCGTCCGTCGACCGGGCTGATGGTCTTCATCATCAGATGATCTCGAAGTAGCGCGCCAGCTCCCAGTCGGTGACGGCGCGCCGGAACTCGCGCTCTTCCCACTCGCGGCTGGCGGCAAAGTGTTCGACGAAGGGCGCACCGAACAGTTCCTGTGCCGCCTTGGAGCGCGCGAACTGCGCCGCCGCGTCGGTGAGCGTGCGCGGCAGCTGGCGCCTGGCCGGGAGCTTGCGATCGTAGGCATTGCCGGTGATCGGTTCGTCCGGCTCGATGCGCTGCTCGATGCCCCACAGGCCGGAACCGACCGCCGCGGCGATCGCCAGGTAGGGATTGATGTCGGCGGCGGCAATACGGTATTCCACGCGCTGGCTCTTCGGGCCGCCCTGGATCACCCGCAGCGCGCAGGTGCGATTTTCGACGCCCCAGGTCGCCGAAGTCGGCGCCCAGTAGCCGGGCACGAGCCGCGAATAGCTGTTGACGGTTGAGGCCACCATCGCCAGGAGTTCGGGCATCAGGGCCTGCTGGCCGCCGACGAACCAGCGCAATTCGTCCGACATCGTGTGCGGCTTGTGCTCGTCGTAGAAGGCCGGCGTGCCGTCCCTGCGCGTCATCGACATGTGCAGGTGGCCGCTCTGGCCCGGCATCTGCTGCGACCATTTCGCCATGAAGGTCGCCATCAGGCCACGCCGCTGCGCCAGCACCTTGGTGAACGTCTTGAAGATCGCGGCGCGATCGGCCGCCTCGAGCGCCTCGCAGTAGTGCAGCGCCGCTTCCATCACGCCCGGCCCGGTCTCGGTGTGCAACCCTTCGATGGGTGTACGCATCTGCGCGGACTGCAGCAGCAGGGCCTGGTAGAGCTCCGAGTGCACCGAGCTGCGCAGCATGGAATAGCCGAAGTAGCCCGGAGTCATGTTCCTCAGGCCGCGATAGCCCTTCTCGCGCACGCTGTCCGGCGTCTCGCTGAATACGAAGAACTCGAACTCCGCGGCCGCCGCCAGGGCGTAACCATGGTCCGCCGCGCGCTTGAGCACGCGCCGCAGCGCCGCGCGCGGACAGACCTGCTCGGCCCGGCCGGAGAATTCCCCGAGGAAGAGCAGCATATTGCCCTCGAAGGGCAGGCTCCGGCAGGTCTCGGGGAGCAATCGCACCATGGCGTCGGGGTAGGCGGTATGCCAGCCCGTGAAGCGGACGTTGTCGTACTGCTGGT
The DNA here is from genome assembly GCA_035300345.1 of Steroidobacteraceae bacterium. Classification (GTDB taxonomy): domain Bacteria; phylum Pseudomonadota; class Gammaproteobacteria; order Steroidobacterales; family Steroidobacteraceae; genus FEN-1191. The sequence continues at coordinate 108,725 of DATGVM010000024.1, read as the reverse complement.
CGTTCGAATCCCAGCCCAGCACCACGTCGCACATGCCGAAGCCCTTGTCGAGCGCCCCAAAAAACTTGTCGCGATCGATGTACTTGCCGCGCAGCAACCCGTCATTGTCGAAGATGCCCACCTTGACGTGTTCCAGGCCGCGCTCCTCGACGATGGCGCGCGCCTGTGCAGCGCTTCGTACCTCTTCCGGCTTCATTATTCGGCTCCCCTGGGGGCGATCGAAGGTGTTATTGGGCCGGCACGCTGCGTGCGGCATCGCCTAAGCGCGACGAATATCCACTAGCGCGCGCCAGCTGGCAATACTGGGCCCCGCGCGGGGCATTAAGTGGCTGATGCCGCTCGCTCTTTTGAGGATGTGCTGGCGCCGCCTGCCCTTCAGGAGCGCCACTCGCTGAGCTGCTCGATTTCGCACAGCCGCTGCCAGCTCGCGCGTGCGCGCAGGAGCGTGGCGAAGTTGCGCAGCGAGGGCCATTCGAGCGCCGTGCGCGGCATATTCCGCGACCAGCGCATGTACATGATCAGCAGCAGGTCCGCCGCGGAGAATTCCGCGCCCAGCAGGTAGGGGCCGCTGGCCGAGAGCTGCGCGTCAAGCCGCGTCCATGCCGCTTCGATGCGCGCCTGCAGCGCCGCGCGCACCGGCGGTGACTGTTCGCTGGCACCGAGGTCGGGTGGATAAAACCAGTAGCGATAGCTCGCTCCCAGCGCATTGCTCAGGTACACGATCCACTGGTACCAGGCCAGGCGCTGCACGCTGCCCGGTGGCGGCGCCAGGCGGGCCTCCGGATGCCGGTCGGCGATGATCATCAGCAGCGCGCCCGATTCCATATAGGGCTGCCCGTCGATCAGCAGCGTGGGAACCCGCCCCAGGGGATTGAGGCGCAGGTACTCCGCGCTGCGCTGCTGGTGCTTGGAAAAATCGACGAGCTTGAGCTCGTAGGGCGCGCCGGTCTCGAGCAGCGCCAGGTGCGCCACCAGGCTGGCGGTGCCGGGGGAGTAATAAAGGGTGTACATGAAAGGTCCGCCGGAGGTCGGTTGAGCGCGCAGGTCCGCGCTCCTAAGTTACTGAGCGCCGCCGGGGGGTGCAACGCTCAGGGCGGCGTACTCGTCACGGCGCTGCACCCAGAACTGGTTGCGCCCGTGCTCGTCGCGCCCCTTCGGCACCAGGTCCAGATAGTGGTAGGCGGTGTTGAGGATATCGATGCCGCGGGCAAAGCTGGAGTAGGTGTGGAAAATCTTTCCCGACTCGTCCCGGAAGAAGACACTGACGCCTTCGCGATCCGGGGGTCCGGCATCCTGCGTCGTGTAGTTGTAGTGCACGCGCTTGCTCGCCAGCTCGGCGGGGGTAAAGGACACCTGGTAGTCGAAATTGAAGGCGTTCTGTCCCGAGGACACCCACTTGAAGGTCCATCCCATCCTGCGCCGGTAGGCCGCGAGCTTGGCGTAGGGCGCGCGGGAGATTGCCACCATGCTCACGTCGCGGTGATTGAGATGGACGATGACGGGATCAAAATTGTCGGCCCAGAAAGAGCAATGCCTGCAGCCCGCGTCCCCGTCGGGCGCAAACATGAAATGATAGACGATGAGCTGGCTGCGGCCGGCGAACAGGTCCGCCAGCGACTCGCTGCCGTCCGGTCCCTCGAAGCGGTACTCGGCGCTCACGGCGTCCCAGGGCAGGTCGCGCCGCGCCTGGCTGAGCGCCTCGCGCTCGCGGGTGAACGCCTTCTCGCGTACCAGCAGCGCCTGCCGAGCCGCCAGCCACTGTTCATGTGAAACGACCTTGTGCTTTGCGCTCATGGCTCGGTCTCCAGCTGCCCGGTGAAATGCGCCGGTGTCGCGCATCGGACTCCCCCGGGCAGGGGTGGAATCTTATGCAGGCGTTTTCCCGAGCGTCAAGCGTGGCGCCGGAGCCGTTTCCGGCCCTGGTAGCCTGGCCCGGCCCTTGACCACCGCGCATATTTATGCACAATACATGCATGTTTATGCATGCACCCCGATGCTGACCGACCACCACCAGCACGAGCGGCGCGACGCCATCCTGAGCATTCTCGGCAATGGCATCGTGCGCCGGCAGGCGGAGCTCACGCAGCTGCTGAAGAAGCGCGGCTTCGCCGTCACCCAGTCCTCGGTGAGCCGTGACCTGCGCGAGCTGGGCGTGCTCAAGGCCAGCGGCCGCTACCTGCCGCCGCCGCCCGAGAGCGCGCACGCGCACGGCAACCTCGGGAGCCTCGCGCCCTTCGTGCGCTCGGCGCGCCCGGCCGGCGCCTCCCTGACCGTGCTGCGCACCAGCACCGGCGCGGCGCAGAGCGTCGCGGTCGCACTCGACAAGGCGGAGTGGCCCGAGGTGGTGGGCACGATTTCCGGCGACGACACGATTTTCATCGCCACCGCCGACCCGCGCGCCCAGCAGCGCCTGCTCGCGCGCCTGCGCCAGCACTTCGGCGCCTAGGAGGGGCGATGAGCACGCTTGCGGGCGCAAAGCCCATCGTCCTCGCCTATTCGGGCGGCCTCGACACCTCCTTCCTGGTGCCCTGGATCGCCGAGCACTACCAGCGGCCGGTCATCACGGTCACCGTCGATACCGGCGGCATCGACGCCGCGGCGGCACGCGCGCTGCGCGAGCGCTCCCTGGCCCTCGGCGCCATCGAGCACCACCAGATCGACGCGCGCAGCGACTATTTCGAGCAGGTGCTGCGTTTCCTGGTTATGGGCAACGTGCGCCGCGGGCAGCTGTATCCGCTGTGCGTCGGCGCCGAGCGCGTGATGCAGGCGCAGACCATCGCCCTGATGGCGCGCCGGCTGGGCTCCGATTCGATTGCCCATGGCTGCACTGCGGCCGGCAACGACCAGGTGCGCTTCGAGGTGGCCTTGCGCACGCTGGCGCCGGAGCTGGAAATTATCGCGCCGGTGCGCGACCGCGCCTTCCGGCGCCAGGAAGAGCTGGAGTACCTGCGCGCGCGCGGGCTCCCGGTGCCGCCTTACGGCGCGGCCTACTCCACCAATCGCGGCCTCTGGGGCGTGACCATCGGCGGCGCCGAGACGCTCACTTCCAGGGGCAGCATTCCGGAGAGCGCCTGGGTGCTCTCGAAGGACGCCTTCACGCAGCCCGCCTTGCCGCAGCATCACAGCCTGCGTTTCGAGCAGGGCCTTCCTGCAGGCCTGGACGGCAAGGCGCTCGCTCCGGTGGAGCTCATCGAGCGCCTCGAGGCACTCGCCGCGCCCTTCGGCATCGGCCGCGGCATCCACCTGGGCGACACCATCATCGGCACCAAGGGACGGGTGGCCTTCGAAGCCCCCGCGGCCGAGGTGCTGCTCAACGCCCATCGTGAACTCGAGAAGCTGGTGCTCACGCCGCGGCAGCAACGCATCAAGGAGGGCGTCGCCCTCTCCTATGGGGACTGGGTGCACGAGGGGCAGCTGCTCGATCCGGTGTGCCGCGATATCGAGGCGCTGCTCCTGTCCTCGCAGCAGCGCGTGACGGGCGTGGTGCACCTGCTGTTCCGGCCCGGCTCGGTGTTCGTCGAGGGCGTTGAATCCCCCTACTCCCTGATGAGCGCCTCGAAGGGCGTGTACGGCGAATCGGCGGGCGAATGGACGCCCACCGATGCGCTGGGATTTTCCAGGATCGTGGCCCTGACCGGCGTCTTTCACCGCCGCGCCGGCGAACGGGCTGCGCCGCAGGCTCCGGGAGCTGCATCGTGATGAAGACCGTCGTCGTCGACAAGATTGCCTCGATCACGCAGGCCTGCACGCTCGGCCACGAGCTGCGCATCGCCGATGAGATCATCGCCGAAGAGGGCGTGGTGGTCGTCGCCGAGATCCTCAACAACAAGTCGAACTACAACACCCTCGAGCTGACCAGCGGGCGGATGGCCAAGGTCGCCAAAGGGGACGTGGTGGTGGGCGCGCTCGGGCCGCGCAAGGCCCTGTTCGGCTATTCGGGGCATGTGCCCGAATCGCTCCGGCCCGGCGATGTCATCCAGATGCTCAACATCGGCGGGGTCATGGGCGTGTGCGATTCAGCCACCCCGGACAAGGGCAAGCCCTTCGACTGCCGCGTGCTGGGCGTGGTGCTGCAGTTTCCGTACCTGGGCGAGCGCATCGGCATACCGGCGCGGGTGGGCTTCCGCCCGCTCAACTACGAGGCGGTGCTCGAGGCGCGCGGCGTGCCGGTGGTGGCGCTCGCGGGCACCTGCATGGAGGCGGGCAAGACGGCCGCGGCAGCGGCCATCGTCGCGCGCATGCGTCATCGCGGCCTCGTGGTCGACGCGTTCAAGGCGACCGGTGTCTCGCTGCGGCGTGACATCATGGCCTTCGAGGACGCCGGGGCGCGCAAGACCATGATCTTCACGGACCTGGGTATCGTCACGACCTCCCCGCGCACCGGTCCGGCGCTCACCCGCACGATGCTGAGCGAGCTGGCCACGGGCAAGCCCGACGTGATCGTGTTCGAACTCGGCGACGGCCTGCTCGGCACCTATGGGGTCGACGCCATACTGGCCTGCACGGACATCCGCCGCGCGCTCACCGGCGTGGTGCTGTCGGCGAACGATCCGGTCGCGGCCTGGGGTGGAGTGAAGCTGCTGCGCGAGCGCTTCCACATCGAACCGTGCATGGTGACCGGGCCGTCCACCGACAACCAGGTCGGCATCGACATCATCGAGCAGCAGCTGAAGGTGCCCGCCTGCAACGCGATCAGCAATCCGGCTGCGCTGGGTGACGCCCTCATCGAGGCGGTGGGCCTCGGTGTGCGCGCCCGGGTCGTCGGCGTCAGCGAGTAGCCCTTGCATCGCGTACCGACCATCGTGCTCGGCGGCACAGGCCTGGTGGCCGGCGAACTGCTGCGGCTCATCGCCGCCCACCCGCAACTCGAGCTGGCGGGGATCCTCTCGGACGGGAGCCCCGGCGAATCGGTGGCGGGAGCCTTCCCGCACCTGTCGGCCGCCTTTCCCGCCACGCGCTTCCAGTCACAGGAGCAGATCGCCGCGCTCATGCGCCGCGAGCGAGCACCCGCGGTGCTCGGAGCCGCACCGCACGGGGTCTCGGCCGGGCTCATCGACTCGCTCCTCACGGTCGCGGAACAGGCCGGCAACACGCCGCGCGTGGTGGATATCTCGGCGGATTTCCGCTATGCAACCGCGGCACAATTCGAGGCCGTGTATCAGCACCCGCACGCTGCGCCAGGGCGCCTCGCACAGTTCAGCTGCGCCGTGCCGGAACACCTGGGCACGATCCGCACGCCCCATGTTGCGCACCCCGGCTGCTTCGCCACCGCCATCCTGCTGGCCTCCGTGCCCCTGCTGGCCCTTGATCTCATCGAGCCGCAGCTATTCGTGTCGGCCGTGACCGGCAGCACCGGATCGGGCCGCAGGCCGACCGAGGGCACGCACCATCCGACGCGGCACAGCGATCTGTACGCCTACAACCCGCTGGCGCATCGCCATGCCGCGGAGGTGACGGCCTGCGCGCAGGCCGCCGCCGGCGTGCAGGCGCAGTTTGCCTTCGTGCCGCATTCCGGTCCGTTCGCCCGTGGCATCCATACCACGGTGCAGGCGGTGCTGAAGCGGCCGGCGGGACGGCCCCAACTGCTCGCACAGCTGAGTGCGTATTACGCGCACTCCCCTTTCGTGAGCGTCAGCGACGCCCCGCCGCGCCTCAAGGAAGTCATCGCCAGCAACTATGCGCGCCTCGGCGTCGCCAGCGACGGGCGCACGGTGGCGGTGATGAGCGTCCTCGACAACCTGAACAAGGGTGCCGCCGGGGGCGCGATCCAGTGGCTGAACCGCCTGCTCGGACTTGCGCAGGAGACCGGCCTTACGGCGCCCGCGGCCGGCTGGACCTGACGCGGTGAAGCGCTTTGTCGATCTCGCCGAGCTGGGCACCCCTGCAGTGCGCGAATTGATCGCCCTCGCCCGCCGGCTGGAGGAACGGCCCGAGCCGCAGGCCCTGCTCGGCAAGGTGCTCGGGCTCCTGTTCCTGAACCCATCGCTCCGGACGCTCGCCTCGTTCCAGTCCGGCATGGCGCGCCTCGGGGGTTCCTCTTTCGTCATCACGCCGGGACAGGGCAGCTGGCAGCTGGAGCGGCGTGATGGCGTGGTGATGGACGGCGCCGCCGCCGAGCACATCCGCGAAGGCCTGCCAGTGCTCGCCTCCTACTGCGATGCGCTGGGCATCCGCGCCTTCGCCGACGGTGAGGACCTGACCGAGGATCTGGCGGACCGCCGGTTTGCGGCGATGGCCGCACTCATCGACCCGCCGCTCATCAATCTCGAATCGGCGATCAATCATCCCTGCCAGGCCCTCGCCGACTGGAAAACGCTCGATGAACTGCCCGGTGCGGGCCGGCGCCGCTTCGTGCTGAGCTGGGTGATGCATCCGCGGGCCCTGCCCCTGGCGGTTCCCGCGGCCACCGTGCACATGGCGGCGATGCGCGGCATGGAGGTCGTCGTGCTGCGTCCGGAAGGGTTTGCGTTGCCGCCGGTGATCATGGAACGGGCGCGTGCGGCCGCGGCGGCAAGCGGCGGCAGCGTGAGCGAGACGACGGACCGCCAGGCCGCCCTCGAGGGCGCCCATGTGTTGTACGCGAAGGAGTGGGGCAGCACCGCGCACTATGGCGATGCCGAGGCCGACCGGGAGCTGCGCGGTGGCCTCAAGAGCTGGTGCGTGCGCTCCGAGTGGTTTGCGCGCAGCGCTCCTGATTGCAGGGTGATGCATTGCCTGCCCGTGCGCCGCAATTGCGCGATCGCGGACGAGGTGCTCGACGGCCCGCGCAGCTTGGTGCTGCGCCAGGCCTACAACCGCCTGCCGGCGCAGATGGCGGTGCTGCACCGCATGCTCAGGCAATGACCCGCCACGTCCGATCGCCCATCAATCGCTTACCGTAGCGCTGGAGTTCCGCTTCATCATGAAACTGCATCGAGCCGACCAGGTGGTCACCATACGCGCGCTGCGTGGCGCGGCCCCGTACATCCGCCTGTACAAGGGGCGGATTTTCGTCATCAAGGCAGGCGGTGGGGTCTTCGGCGATGCCGAGCTCACCCGCGCACTGATCGAACAGATCGCGATCCTCCATTATCTGGGCATACGCGTGGTGATGGTGCACGGAGGCGGCCCGCAGCTGACCGCCGTCAGCGCGGCGATGGGCGCGCCCACGCGCATGGTGCAGGGGCGGCGGATCACCGACGAGAAAACGATCGACGCGACCTCGATGGTGCTCAACGGGCTGATCAACACGCGGATACTCGCGATCTGCCGCGAGCTGCAGATCGACGCGGTCGGGCTTTCCGGCGTCGACGCCGGCCTCGTGCAGGCGCATCGCCGCCCACCGGTGCGGCTCCAGCCGAACGACACGGAAACCGTCGACTTCGGCCTTGTCGGCGACATCGATCGCATTGACACGAACGTGATCCGCAAGCACCTCGACGCCGGATTGATGCCGGTGATTTCACCACTCTCGGCCGACGCCAGCGGGCAGCTGCTGAACATCAACGCTGACACGGTGGCGGCGGCGATCGGTGCCGCGCTGCAGGCTGAGAAACTCATCCTGTGCACCGGCGCGCCGGGCATCCTGGAGGATCTCACCGATCCAGGTTCGGTGATCTCCTACACCGACCTGCCCGGCCTGGCGCGCCTGCGCGAGCAGGGCAAGATCGCCGATGGCATGCTGCCAAAGGCCAGGGCGATCGAAGATGCAGTCCGCGGCGGGGTGCGGCGCGTCCACGTGATCGGCTACAGTGCGCCCGACAGCATCCTGGCGGAGGTCTTCACTAACGAGGGCACGGGCACGCTGGTCGTTGCGGACATCAAGGCGCTGACGCCCGCGGAGCAGGAGTCCTCCGCTGGCAACGGACTCTAGAGTGAGGCTTGCGCGCCTGCCGGCGTGGCTCGGTGATGTCGGTTTCGGATCGGCACGCCGCCGGACTATCATGGTTCGAGGTTGCTTCGAGGCCGCATGAGCAGACTGTGGGACAAGGGCGCGCCGCTCGATGAGCGCGTGCTGCAATTCACCGCCGGCGAGGACCACGCGCTCGATGAACGGCTGGTGTCCTACGACGTGCGTGCCTCCATCGCCCACGCGCAGATGCTGCAGGCGCAGGGCCTGATCAGCGCCGCCGACGCCAAAGCGATCTGCGCGGGACTCGCCGCGCTCGGCGCGGCACACGCGCGCGGCGAGTGGCGCATCGAGCTTGTCGACGAGGACGGCCAGACCGCGCTCGAAAAGCACCTGACCGCCAGCATCGGCGCGGCCGGGGCGCGCATTCACCTGGGCCGCTCGCGCAACGACCAGGTGCTCGCCGCCCTGCGCCTGTACATGCGTGAGGCGTTGGCGCAGCTGGCCGCTGGCGCCGAGGCGGTCGCCGCCGCGCTCGAACGGCTTTCGCAGCGCCAGGGCACGATCGTGCTTCCCGGCTACACGCACATGCAGCAGGCCATGCCCAGTTCAGTGGCGTTGTGGGCGGGCGGCTACGCGGCCGAAATTCGCGACGATGCGGAGGGGCTGCACGCGGTGCAGCGCCGCGCTGGCCGCAATCCACTGGGGTCGGCGGCCGGTTACGGCACACCCGGTCTCCCGCTCGATCGCCACGCCACCACGCGCGCGCTCGGTTTCGATTCCACGCAGGAACCGGTGACCGCGGTGCAGCTCTCGCGCGGCAAGGCCGAGGCCCAGCTGCTGTTCGAGACGACACTGCTGATGCAGGACCTGGGCCGCCTCGCCACCGACCTGCTGCTGTTCTACACCCAGGAATTCGCTTTCGTGGACCTGCCGGAGGCTTACACGACCGGCTCCTCGATCATGCCGCAGAAGCGCAACCCGGACGTCTTCGAACTGCTGCGCGGCCGCGCGGCGGGCGCACTGGCTTGCCTGATAGAGGCCCTGTCGCTGTGCGCAAAGCTCCCCTCCGGTTACCAGCGCGACCTGCAGCTGCTCAAGGCGCCGCTGTTCCGCGGCATCGACCTGTGTGGACAAAGCCTGGATATCATCGTGCCCGCCCTCGACGCGCTGCAATTCCGGCCGGAGCGCGTGAAAATGGATCCGGCCGTGCATGCCGCCGCCGAGGCCAATGCGCTGGTCGTGCGGGAAGGCCTGCCGTTTCGCGAGGCCTACCGGCGTATCGCGGCCAGGTTCACCGCTGGCGGAAAGTGAGGCTGCAAGCATGCCAGACACTGCCGGGGCCACCACCGAGCGTCAGCCCGATGCCGGGCTTATCACCTACGCGCACATCATCTATGCGCTGCACGCCAGCGCGGTGCTCACCGGCGTATTGACCAGCTCCAGCATCGCCGGCCGCTTTCTGTTTGGCGTTCCCTCGCTCATCGCGGTGATCATGAACTATGCGCGCCGCGCCGAGGCGCACGGCACCTGGCTCGAGACGCACTTCGACTGGCAGATCCGCACCTTCTGGCGGGCGCTGCTGTGGATCGCGATCACACTCCTCGTCGGCGGGCTGCTCACCCTGATCGTGATAGGCATCTTCATCGTGATCGCCGGGTTCTGCGTCGTTGGCCTGTGGGTCGCCTACCGCGTGATACGTGGCTGGATAGCGCTGCGTGAGCACCGAGCCATGCCCCGGCCGACCGGCACGCAGGCGGCGGGACCATGAGCGCCCGGCTGGGAGCCCTGCTAGGCGTGCTGCTCATCAGCGCCGGCTGCGGCCAGAAGGGCGCGCTGTATCTGCCCGATGCCCCGCCGCAAATCGTCCCGGCACCAGCGGGCGGCGCCACACCGGCCGCGCCAGTCGCACCCGCGACAAATGACGCTCCCGGCGCGGCCGCTACACCCACCGCACCCGCTGCGACTGACGCGCCCGCCACGCCTTCCGCGCCTGCCGCGAGCGACGCGCCCGCTGCGCCCGCGTACGACGAGGCCACGCAGCGCAAGACGCCCAGCAACCCGGATCCCGCCAGCGCCCGCTGACGGCGGAGCCCATCGCCCATGACCGCCAGTCCGGATCTGCTGCTCGTCGATGGCTCTTCCTATCTCTATCGGGCCTTTCACGCCTTGCCGCCGCTCAGCAACTCGCGCGGTGAACCGACCGGGGCGGTGCACGGCGTGCTCAACATGCTGCAGAAGCTCCTGCGCGACTACCCCAAGGCGCGCGTGGCGGTGGTGTTCGACGCGCCGGGCAAGACCTTCCGGGACGAGCTGTTCGCCGAATACAAGGCGCACCGGCCGGCGATGCCCGACGACCTGCGCGCGCAGATCGAACCGCTCCACGCCGCGGTGAGCGCGATGGGCCTGCCGTTGCTGCGCATCACCGGTGTCGAAGCTGACGATGTGATCGGCACGCTCGCGCAGCGCGCCGCGGCGAATGGCGAGCAGGTGCTGATCTCGACGGGTGACAAGGACATGGCGCAGCTCGTGAATGAGCGCATCACGCTGATCAACACGATGAGCGACACGCTGCTGGATCGCGACGGCGTGAAAGCCAAGTTCGATGTTTATCCGGAACAGATCATCGATTATCTCGCGCTGGTCGGGGACAGCTCGGACAACATTCCCGGCGTCGACAAGGTGGGGCCCAAGACCGCCGCCAAGTGGCTCAATGCCTACGGCACGCTCGATGCGCTGCTCCAGCACGCCGCCGAAATCAGCGGCAAGGTGGGGGAGAATCTGCGTGCCGGCACCGACACCGTCGCGCTTTCGCGGCGGCTCGCCACCATACGCTGCGACGTGGAACTGCCGCGGGACGAGGCGGCGCTCACCCCCCGCCCGGCGGACACGGCCGCACTGCGCGAGCTGTACACGCGGCTCGAGATGCGCTCATTCCTGCGCCAGCTCGATGGCGGCGTCGCCGGCGGCGGCGGCGCCAGGACGGCCGCACCCTCAGCCTCTGCGCCCGCCGCAGCGCAGACCGCAGGGCCGGCCGAGTCCCCCGCCCCGCCCGCAGGTGCGGACCCGCTCGAGCGCCACTACACCATGATCTCCGACTGGACCCAGTTCCTCGGCTGGTGCGAGCGGCTGGAACGAGCCGCATTGTTCGCCTTCGACACCGAGACCACCGGGCTCGACTACATGCAGGCACAGATTGTCGGTGTCTCCTTCTGCATCGAGCCCGGCCACGGCGCCTACATTCCGCTGGCGCACAGTTACGCCGGCGCACCCGCGCAGCTGGACCGCAAGCGCGTGCTGGAGGCGCTCCGGCCGCTGCTCGAGGATGAAGCGCACGCCAAGGTCGGCGCACACATGAAATTCGACATGCACGTGCTGCAGAACCACGGCATTGCCCTGCGCGGCCAGCGCTTCGACACCATGCTGGAATCCTACGTGCTGGACAGCACCGCGACGCGGCACGACATGGATTCGATGGCGGCCCGCTACCTCGGCGTGCGCACCATTCATTTCGAGGATGTAGCCGGCAAGGGCGCCAAGCAGATCAGTTTCGACCAGGTGAGCGTGGAGAGCGCGGCGGAATATTCCGCCGAGGACGCCGACATCACGCTGCGCCTGCACCGCGAGTTGTGGCCGCGGCTCGAGGCCATCCCGGCGCTGGCGAAGCTGTACCTGGAAATCGAGCAGCCGCTGGTGCCGGTGCTGCAACGCATGGAGCGCGGCGGCGTGCTCATCGACCGCGCCATGCTGCAGCAGCAGAGTCATGAGCTGGCCGCGCGGCTCAAGGAACTCGGCCTCGAGGCGCAGCGCGTGGCCGGACAGGATTTCAACCTCGAATCACCGAAGCAGCTGCAGCAGATCCTGTTCGAGAAACAGCAGCTGCCGGTACTGCGCAAGACTCCGACCGGGCAACCTTCGACCGCCGAAGATGTGCTCGAAGAACTCGCCGCCGACTATCCGCTGCCGAAGCTGATCCTCGAATACCGCGCGCTGGCGAAACTGCGCTCGACCTATACGGAAAAACTTCCCGAGCAGATCGACCCGACCACCGGGCGCGTCCACACCTCGTATCACCAGGCCGTGGCCGCCACCGGACGACTGTCTTCCACAGACCCGAATCTGCAGAACATCCCGGTGCGCAGTCCCGAAGGGCGGCGCATCCGCCAGGCCTTCATCGCGCCGCCGGGCCACCTGCTGCTGGCGGCCGACTACTCGCAGATCGAGCTGCGCATCATGGCGCACCTGTCGGGCGACGAGGGGCTGCTGCGTGCCTTCGCGGCCGACCTCGACATCCACCAGGCCACGGCGGCGGAGGTGTTCGGTGTCGCCCCCGCTGAAGTCAGCGCCGAACAGCGCCGTTCCGCCAAGGCGATCAACTTCGGGCTGATCTACGGCATGTCGGCCTTTGGCCTCGCGCGCCAGCTCGGCATCGCTCGCAGCGCCGCGGCCGAATACGTCGAGCGCTATTTCGCCCGGTATCCCGGGGTACGCCAGTACATGGACAGCACGCGCGAGCGCGCCCGTCGCGAAGGCTACGTCGAAACTGTTTACGGGCGACGCCTGTATCTGCCGGACATCGGCTCGCGAAACCGGCAGCTGCAGCAGTATTCGGAACGCAGTGCCATCAATGCACCGATGCAGGGAACGGCAGCCGACATCATCAAGCGGGCGATGCTGGCCGTGGACGCCTGGTGCCAGGAGCCAGGCACCGCGGCGCGGCTCATGATGCAGGTGCACGATGAACTGGTGCTCGAAGTGCGCGCCGATTTCGCTGGCGTCGCGACCGAGCGCGTGCGTGCAATGATGGCCGCCGCCGCGGAACTTCGGGTGCCGCTGAAGGTCGACGTGGGCCAGGGCCGTAACTGGGACGAAGCGCACTAGGCCCGCACGGCACAAATTACCCCCAGGTGCGTTGAATTTTGCCCCCGCCCGGGGGAACTAATGCAGGACGGCGCTCTCCAAACTTTCGTGAGCGCCATAAACGCTCCCCGCTTCCCTCCCTAAGCGGGTTCCTCTGCCCTGGTGGCCTATCCCCCCAAAATCGATGGCCACCAGGGCTTTTTATTTAAGCCAATGATCCAGTTGGCGTCGTGCCTCCTCCAGACCCGTGCCGGCGACGGCCGAAAACGCCTGCAAGGTGGCGCTATTCGCCAGCCCCTGGCGCACGGCCATCAGGGTCCTGGCGAGTTCCGCGCGCTTCAATTTGTCACACTTTGTCAGCAGCACATGCACCGGCCGCCCCGCGTCCTGCGCCCAGGCGATCAGGCCGGTATCCCCCTCGAGCAGCCCGCGGCGGCTATCGACGATCAGGAACAGGCCCTTGAGCGAACTGCGTCGGGCCAGCGCCGCGATCATCGGTGGCCAGCTGGCCCGTTCCGCCGCGCTCGCCGTCGCGTATCCGTAGCCGGGCAGATCGACGATGCGGCGGCCCGGCAGCAGTTCGAAAAAATTCAACAGTCGGGTGCGGCCCGGCGACTTGCTGACTCGCGCCAGCGCCCGCCGGCCGGTGATTGCGTTAATGGCGCTCGACTTGCCCGCGTTCGAGCGTCCCGCAAAAGCGACTTCAGCGCCGCCGTCCTGGGGGAACTGACGGGCGTCTGCGGCGCTCAGAATCAGGGCCGCGTGCGGGTACTGGCTCACGGTACGGGTGCCTTTGGATTCGCGGCAATGGCCGCGGGTTGGAATGCCTGGCGAACTTCCTAGTGTACAATTCCTCGCATTATCGGAACGGATATCCTCATGACCGTGACAATCCGCCTCGGCTGCTGCGCGCTCGCACTGCTGGCCGCATCCACTTCCTGGTCGATGGGTTCGGCGGAAGCCGGAGCGGCCAAGTCGGCCACCTGCCTGGCCTGCCACGGCCCGAATGGCAACAGCAGCAATCCCGAATTTCCCAGCCTCGCGGGCCAGAACGCCGCCTACATCGAGCACCAGCTGCACCTGCTGCACGATGGCGGCCGCACCGGCAAGACGGGAGACGTCGACGCCGCGATGATGCCGGCGATGGCCAGCACGCTCGGCGACCAGGACATCGAGGATGTCGCCGCCTACTACTCGCAACAGTCGCCGACCGGACTCGAAGCAGACCCTTCCTACTGGCAGGCCGGCCAGCGGCTGTACCGCAGTGGCGATCGCACGCGCGGCATTCCGGCCTGCGCGGCCTGCCACGGACCGCTCGGACACGGCAATCCGGCCGCAGGCTACCCGGCACTGCGCGCCCAGCAATCCGTGTACCTGATCAAACAGCTGAACGCCTACAGCGCCGACGTGCGTTACTCGAAAAACGAGAAGGGCGCGAGCCGCGGCGGCGACACCGCCGTGATCATGCACACGATCGCAACACGGCTCACAGACCCAGACATGCGTGATCTTGCCTCCTACATCCAGGGCATGCGCTGATATGAAAAAAGCTTCGATCCTGCTGAGCGTGGCCCTGCTGGCGCTGGTGGCCTGCTCGAAAACCAACGCGCCACCACCGGGCACGGCCACGGGCGCGCCCGCGACGGCGGTCGCGCCGGCACCGGCGGCCACGCAGGCGCCCGCCGCATCCACTACCACCACGACCACTTCGGAGTCCTCCAAGGTGGCGACGGCGGAAACCAGCGGGGAATCGAAGCTGGAACGGGCTGCACCGCTCGCGCCCGCAGGCCAGCTGCCCGCAGGCAAGTGGGTCGCCGGCACGAACTACCGGCCGCTGGTGCCAGCACAGCCGACCGACTCCCCGCCCGGCAAGGTCGAGGTCGTCGAGGTGTTCTGGTACGCCTGCCCGCACTGCTACGCCCTCGACCCTTACCTGGAGAACTGGCGCAAGAGCAAGCCCGCCTGGATCGATTTCAGGCGCGTGCCCGTCACCTGGGGCGAGGTGCACCGCTCGCACGCGCGCCTGTTCTATACGCTCGAAGCGCTCGGCAAGGAGGAGGCCCTGCACAGCGAGGTGTTCGCGGAAATGCAGGAGCGCAAGAACTACATGTTTGCCCAGGGCGATGAAAACGAGTCGCTGGCCGCGCAGGTCAAGTTCGCCACGGCGCACGGCGTCAGCGCGAGTGACTTCACCAACGCCTACAACTCCTTCACCGTGCAGACCAACCTGCAGAAGGCCGATGACCTGGTGCACCGCTACAAGGTGGAGGGCGTACCGCTGATGATCATCAACGGCAAGTACGTGACCGACGTCACCATGGCGGGCGGCAGCCATGACGCGTTGATCAACATCGTCAACGACCTCGCCGCCAGCGAAAAGAGCCGGTAGCCCAGCTCCGCCAGGCCCCGAAGTTCGCACCACCGCTGCAGATGCTGAACCGCTACGCATTGCAGGGCGCCGGCCTGGTAAGCGTGGCCTCCGACACGCTGGCCAGCGTGCTCTGGATTGATCTGTTCGAACCGACGCCCGCGGAAGAGCAGGCGGTGGAAGCGCAGTGCGGCGTCGACGTGCCCACGCGCGAGGAGATGCGTGAGATCGAATCCTCGAACCGCCTCTACGAAGAAGCAGGCGCGGTCTACCTGACGTCGACCATCGTCACCAAGCTCGACACCGATCTGCCGCAGAACTCGCAGATCACCTTCATACTCAAAGACGGCCGCCTGATCACCAATCGCTATACTGACCCGCTCCCTTTCCGCCGCTACATCAGCTATGCCGAGCGCCACGCGGCCACCTGCAACTCCGGGCCGGCGATCCTGGCCGGACTCATCGAGGCGATCATCAACCGGGTGGCCGACGTGGTCGAGCGCGTGAGCGCCGACCTGGACGCGATTTCCGCCGAGGTCTTCACGCGGCCCTTCGGCCGCCGGCGCGGCGGCGGGCGCGATTTCCGGGTGGTGCTGGAGCGGGTCGGCCAGAGCGGCGAGTTGATCGCCAAGACCCGCGAGAGTCTGGTGAGCCTGGGCCGGGCGCTGGCCTTCGTCCAGCAGGCCGCCGTCGCGAACCTGGCCAATGAAGTGCGCAGCCGGCTGCGAACGCTGTCGCGCGACGTGATCGCCCTGAGCGATCACGCCTCATTTCTCGGCACCAATGTGTCCTTCATCCTCGATGCCACGCTGGGCATGATCAACATCGACCAGAACAACATCCTCAAGATCTTCTCGGTGGTCACGGTATTCCTGCTGCCACCCTCGGTGATCGGCACCGTCTACGGCATGAATTTCGAACACATCCCCTGGCTGCACGAATCCTGGGGCTTCGCGGCGGCCATTGGGCTGATGGTGGCCTCGGCTGTGATCCCCTACGTGATTTTCAAGCGGCGGGGATGGCTCTAGGCCGCCGCTTGCGGCCGGCGGACATCGGAGCGCAGCCGGCCGGTCGCGGTGGAAGCGCTCTTCGGGTAATCTTGCGCGCCGCCGCGCCCGTAGCTCAGATGGATAGAGTGGCAGCCTCCGAAGCTGCAGGTCGTGGGTTCGAATCCCGCCGGGCGCGCCAATAGTTCAATCGCTATAATTACAGGGTCACATCGCCGTCGCGAATCGGATCGCCCGTGAGCAAGCAGGACACGCATTTCTTCAACACCTTCAGCATGGTCATCGCCCTGCTGATCGTGGTCGCCCTGATGATCTTCGCGCTGGCGCGCCTGGTGGGGGATCGCACGCAGGTCCGGGACGAGTACGCCGATCCCCGATTCGCGGCCAGCACTGAAGAGCGCGTCAGGCCTTTCGTGCGCGAGGCCGTCGCGGGAAAGGACAATTCCGCCCTGAAGATCGAGGCCGCGCCGCAGGGACCGGCCATCGAGTTCGCCGTGCCCAAGGATGGCCCGGCCCTGTACGAAGCGGTATGCCATACCTGTCACGCCACGGGACTCCTGGGGGCACCGAAATTCGGCGATCACGCGGCCTGGGCGCCGCGCATTGCCAGGGGCCGGGCCCTGCTCTACGAGCATGCCCTCAAGGGATTCACCGGCTCGGCCGGCGTGATGCCCGCGAAGGGCGGCCGTACGGACCTGACGGATGATCTGATCAAGAAGGGCGTGGATTACCTGGTATCCAGGGGCCAGTAGCGCCATCCAGCGGCGCGGCCAGCCGCAGGCTCGCCGCTTCTCCGATATGTTCGGGCGTGATCAGGGCCGCTGCCTGCAGGTCGGCGATCGTGCGGGCGACCTTCAGCAGGCGGTGATAGGCCCGAGCGGACAAGCCAAAGCGCGTCGCGACCTGCTCGAGCAGGCGCAGGGCGGCGGGCCGGGCGCGGCAGTGGGCGTTGATTCCGGCATGATCGAGCCGCGCGTTGCAGCAGTTCTGGCGCCCGAGCTGGCGGGCGCGCGCTTCGTGCACCGCCGCGGCGATCGACACGGCGCTGTCCCCGGGCGGCAGACTTGGAGGTTCCCCGGCGTGTCCCGCGCGCAATTCGGGCAGCTCGACGCGCGGCACCTCGATCTGCAGATCGAGGCGATCGAGGAGTGGACCGGAGATGCGGTCGCGGTAGCGCTGGATCCGGCGCGGGCCGCAGCGGCAACTGCGCGTGTCGTCGCCTTGATAACCGCAGGGGCAGGGATTCATGGCGGCCACCAGCTGAAATTCCGCCGGCAGCTCCAGGCGGCCCGAAGTGCGGGCCAGGTGGATGGCACCCGTTTCCAGCGGCTCACGCAGGGCCTCGAGCACGCGCCGGTCGAATTCGGGCAGCTCGTCCATGAACAGCACGCCGTGGTGAGCCAGGCTGATCTCACCGGCCCGAAGTCGCGACCCGCCGCCGATGATGGCATTGGCCGAAGCCGCGTGGTGCGGCGCACGAAAAGGCCGCTGTCCCCAGCGCGCGGGATCGAAGCCCTGCGCACTGATCGAGGCGATACCCGCCACTTCCATCGCTTCCGCCTCGGTGAGCGGTGGGAGCAGGCCCGGTAACCTCGCCGCCAGCATGCTCTTCCCGCTGCCTGGCGGGCCGACCATGAGCAGGCTGTGGCCACCGGCGGCGGCGATCGCGAGCGCCCTTTTGGCGCGCCATTGGCCCTTTACATCCTCCAGAGACAGGTATTGTTCCGTATCAAGCATTAATACGGGATCCCTGGCCGGGCTGATTTCCATTTCCTGGGGCGCACCCGCCAGGAAGGAACAGACTGCCGCGAGGCCCTGAAAGCCGAAGGCGCGACGGTGGCGTGCGAGCCGGACCTCCGCCAGATCGGCGGCCGGCACGATCAGATCGTGCCCGGCCCGGGCGGCGTGCGCCGCAGCCAGCAACAGGCCGCGCACCGGTCGCAGCTCGCCGCCCAGGCCCAGCTCGCCGTAGCACTCGGGCTTGAGATCGGCGCGCAGGCGCAGCTGCCCGCTGGCCAGCAGCAGGGCGAGTGCCACGGGCAGGTCGTAGCGCCCACCTTCCTTCGCGAGTTCCACCGGGGCCAGGTTGACGGTGATACGCCCCGGCGGAAACTCGTAGCCGGCGTTGAGGATCGCGGAGCGCACCCGCTCCCGGCTCTCGCGCACCACGGGCGCGGGCAGGCCGACGATGCTGAACCCGGGCAGGCCACGGCCCAGATGGGCCTCGATCTGCACCAGTGGTGCGTCAAGTCCGAGCTGCGCGCGACTCAGGACCTGCGCGACTCCCACCCGTCCTTCCTCGAATGCGGCGGCGGGATCAGTCCGACACGGGTGGGAGGGATTGCTGCAGCTGCTGCAGGCGCTCTTCGAGTGCCCCGAGGCGCGCCTCGAGCTGGGCGATGCGCTCACGCGAACGTTCCAGCACCTTGGCCTGCACGTCGAACTCGCTGCGCGAAGTCAGGTCAAGCCGGCCTGCGGCGCCTTGCAGCACCGCGCGGAAATTCGCCTCGAGATCGGCGCGCATGCTGCCGAGCGCGGCCGGAAGTCCGGCGACGAAGCGCCGCGCCATTTCATCCATCTGCATTCCTTCCATAGCCACCCCTCGAGCATCCCGTGCTCTGAAACTGCGCGTCCGGCCCGACCCACCGTCTACATTGGTGCAACGGGGCCCGAGCCGGGCCCGCCCGGGCCTGATTTGCCGACCGCTCGCCATGGCACGGATTCTGCACATAGGCTGCGGCGCCCTTCGCGGCTTACGGAAGGATACGCGCACCCTCGCATGACCGGAATACGGGATTCAGGGTCGGATCGTCGAGAAACGCTTTGATGAAACTCATTACGGCGATTGTCCGGCCCTTCAAGCTGGACGAATTGCGCAACGCGATCGCCCAGTTGGGCGTACAGGGCGTGACCGTGACAGAGGTGCATGAAATGGAATACGGACCACGCAACAAAGTCGAGATTGCCGTCGACGCTGCGGTTGCGGAGCCGGTGGTGGAAGCGATCGCCAATGTGTCGCGTACGACGCGGCCCGGTGACGGCCGCATTTTTGTCGGACATCTCGAACAGGCAATCCGGATCCGGACCGGTGAAATCGGCACGGCCGCCACATGAAACTGAAGCTGGGAGTCGCACACATGCGCATTGAAGTGTCGAGAAAAATACGCGGACTGGACGGGCGGGCACTTGCCGCCGCGCTCGCCTGGCTGTTGCTGGCGCTCGGACCCCTGCACGCCGTGAAGGCCGTGGCCGATGAAGCCGCGCCGGCCGCCACGCCGGCGGCCGCGCCCGCCGCTGCACCGGCCGCCCCCGCGGCACCCACCGAGCCTTTCCTGGTGAGCAATGACAAGATCAGTTCGGGCGACACCGCCTGGATGCTCACCTCGACTGCCCTGGTGCTGATGATGACGATTCCGGGCCTGGCCCTGTTCTACGGCGGCATGGTCCGCAAGAAAAACGTGCTGGCGACGCTCATGCAAAGCTTCGCCATCACCTGCCTGGTCACCGTGCTGTGGTGGCTGGTGGGCTACTCGCTGGCTTTCACGCCCGGCACGACCCCGTTCCTGGGCGGCTGGGCCCACTCGCTCCTGAACACGGTCAGCTACCTGAAGGAGGCCGGCAAGACCAGCGTCTCGCACATCGCGACCACCATCCCCGAGACGGTGTTTGCGATGTTCCAGCTGACCTTCGCCATCATCACGCCGGCTTTGATCTGTGGTTCCTTTGCCGAGCGCATGAAGTTCTCGGCCATGATGTGGTTCATGGCCATCTGGCTGCTGGTGGTCTATTGCCCCATTGCGCACATGGTGTGGGAACCCTCAGGCTGGCTGGCGGCCAAGGGCGTGCTCGATTTCGCGGGCGGCACCGTGGTGCACATCAACGCCGGCATTGCCGGCCTGGCCACGGCGCTGATGCTGGGCAAGCGCCAGGGCCTGGGGCGGGAATCGATGGCCCCGCACAACCTGACCCTGACGGTGATCGGAGCCTCGCTCCTGTGGGTGGGCTGGTTTGGCTTCAACGCGGGTTCGGCGGTGGCCTCGGACGGGCGCGCCGGCATGGCAATGACGGCGACTCAAATTGCCACCGCCGCCGCCGCGCTGGCCTGGATGTTCGCGGAATGGGCCGCAAAGGGTAAGCCCAGCGTGCTGGGCATCGCTTCGGGCGCCGTGGCGGGACTGGTCGCGATCACACCCGCCTCGGGCTTCGTCGGCCCCACCGCTTCGGTCGTCATCGGCGTGGCCGCAGGCGTGCTGTGCTTTGTCGCGTCCACCTCGCTCAAGAAGGCCCTGGGTTACGATGACTCGCTGGACGCCTTCGGCGTGCATTGTGTCGGCGGCATCGTCGGCGCCCTGCTCACCGGGGCCCTGGTGAGCCGCGAAATCAGCGGCGTGGACGGCTCGGTCGCGACGCAGCTGTGGGGCGTCGGAACCACGCTGATCTACGGCTTCGTCGCCAGCCTGATTATTCTAAAGGTGATCGACCTGACGATCGGCCTGCGGGTCAGCTCCGATGAGGAACGCGAAGGCCTGGACATCGCCATGCATGGCGAACGCATAGAATAGGCTCCAGTACTCCGATTGCGAATCGGCCCCGGCCGCTGCGAGGCGATCGGGGCCTTTTTGTGACACACCGCACGCTTGTAGCGGCCTGCATTCCTGATACTCTTGCGATCGTGCGGGAGTGGGATTAATGCGGTATCGGAGCAGCTTGTTCCTGATCATTGCGGGCCTGGCCGGCATTGGTGCCGCTGGCGCCGGCGATATCTTTTGCAACAACCAGGGCCGCGACTGCAGCGACCGCTGGAGCCCAGGCGCGACGCTGATACGCACCTCGTCCGCCCCGCAGCCGCAGAGCGCCGTTCCGGCACCGTCTTCGAATTCCACCATGCCCATGGATGCCGGCGCCAATGCCCGGCTCAGCCTGGACGCCTCGCGCACGGCCGTGCAGAAAGACGTGGGCACGGCCCGCGCCGAGCAGTGCAAGCAGGCCAGGGAAAAATACCAGAAGTCCGTGGAGGCGCGCCGCGTGTATCGCTTGAACGCCGCCGGCGAGCGCGAATACCTCACCGATGCGGAAGCCGACCAGGCCCGGCTCAATGCCCGCCTCGAGGTGGAGCGCAGCTGCGGCAACTCGGCGTCCTGAGCCCCCTCACTTCAGGTCCCTCGGCATGGCTTCAATCGTCCGCGCTCGCACCGGGCGCCACCCGCCTGTTACATTGACCGCGCCTTAGCGGGGACCAAGCACTGATGCGTACGGGGTTCATCGGACTGGGCGCGATGGGCAGTTCCATGGCGCGCAATCTTCATCGCGCCGGGCTCCTGACCGGAGTCTGGAACCGCGACGCCGCCAAGGCGCAGCAGCTGGCCGCGGAACTCGGCTGCGCCGCGCCTGCCACGGCCGCGCTCCTGGCGCGTGAGTGCGAGACATTGGTGGTCTGCGTCTCGGCCGACCAGGACGTGCTCGCGGTCGTTGCCGCTGTTGCGCCGGACCTGCAGCCTGGCAGCCTCGTCATCGATTGCACCACTGCCGGCGCAGATACGGCGCGCGCGGCCGCGGCGCAGCTGGCGGGGCGCGGCGTCGATTTTCTCGACGCACCCGTCAGTGGCGGCGTCGAGGGCGCCGCGCGCGGCACCCTCGCGATCATGGTGGGCGGCGAGGCGCCGGTGCTCGAGCGCGCCCGCCCCGTGTTGCAGGCCATGGGCACCACCATCACGCATTTCGGTCCGCACGGCGCCGGCCAGGCGGCCAAGGCCACGAACCAGATCATGGTCGCGGGCATCATTCGGGCCGACGCCGAGGCGCTGGCGTTTGCCGCCTCACAGGGTCTGGCGCTCGACAAGGTGATCGAGACACTCGGGCGCGGTGCGGCTGGCAACTGGTACCTGGCCCACCGCGGACCGTTCATGGAACGCGGTGCCTATCCGGCCGGGTTCCGCATCCGATTGCATCAGAAGGATCTGAACATCTGCCGGGAGATGGCCCGTGCCAAGGGTGCCGAGCTGCCGGTGATCGAGGCCGCGCTGCGCGAATACGCCCTGCTGATCGCCGCCGGTCACGGCGACGAGGACGTATCCGCGTTGTTCCGCCTCAAGGCGGCCCTGTTCGCGGCGCCGAAGACAGGTCCGCGGTGAGCGGGGAACCCGGCGACGCTCTCGCTCAACCACCGCTCGCCATCGCCGGGGCGGCGCTCCAACCCAAATCCCTCAACCTCCCGGACTTCTGCGCCGCCCGCGCGGTGCTCGCCGTCGTGCTCATCGTCACGCTGACCGCGGTGGTGCTGACCGTGGCCCGCCAGGGCACCGCCATGAGCTTCTGGCTGGAGCTGGCGCGCAATTCGCTGTTCCTGCTGTGGATCGGCATGGGCAGCGCCACCGCGCTCTGCCTGCTGCGACGCCGCCTGCTGGAATTGCCGATCCCGCTGGCGAGCGGCCTGGCGTTGGCCAGCGTGCTGGCGGTCATCGCGCTGATCTCGGCCGCCGTGCTGTGGCTCGGCAGCAGCGCGCTGCTCGGCGTGCGCGCCACCAACCTGCTGCTGCCGGAGGCGCCTGGACGCTTCTTTGCCGCAAATCTCGGCATCGGCGCGATCGTCGCGGCCCTCGCGCTGCGCTACTTCTACGTCTCGGGGGAATGGCGCCGCAATGTCGAGCTGCAGGCCCGCGCCCGCGTGCACGCGCTGCAGGCGCGCATCCGCCCGCATTTTCTCTTCAACAGCATGAACACCATCGCCTCGCTGACGCGCTCCGATCCGGGTCTGGCCGAGGAGGCGGTGCAGGACCTGGCCGACCTGTTCCGCGCCAATCTCAACGAAAAGCGCACCAACATCACCCTCAAGGAAGAGCTCGAGGTCGCGCGCATCTACCAGCGCATCGAGCAGCTGCGACTGGGCGAACGCCTGCACGTGATCTGGGACGTGGCCGACCTGCCGATGCGCGCCATGGTGCCCGGACTGCTGATGCAGCCGCTGCTCGAAAACGCCATCTACCACGGCATCGAGCCGCGGCCGGCGGGCGGCATCGTCACGATCAGCGGTGCGCTCGAGGGCGGCATTATCGGCCTCACGGTGCGCAATCCCCTGCCCGCGGAAGGCGACAGCGTGCACACGGGCAACCGCATTGCGCTCGCGAATATCCGCGAGCGCATGGAATTGCTCTACCCGGGCCGTTCCTCGGTCGAGGCGTCCCGCATCGGCGATGAATACATCGTGCGCCTGCGCTTCCCCTGCGTCGAGGACAGCACGCGGATCTCCTCGCTATGAGGCAGCAGGTGCTGGTGGTGGACGACGAGGCGCCGGCGCGCGAGCGCCTGCAGCGCTTGCTCGGTGAGCTGCCGGATTGCGAAGTTGCCGGCACGGCCGCCAACGGTGAACAGGCGGTGCGCCTGGCCGGAGAACTGCGCCCCGACGTCCTGCTGCTCGACGTGCGCATGCCGGGCATGAATGGTCTCGAGGTCGCGCGCCACGTCGCGCTGTTGGCGGAACCGCCCGCAGTCGTGTTCACGACCGCCTACGATGCCTACGCCGTGGAAGCCTTCGAGGCTCAGGCCATCGGGTATCTGCTCAAGCCGGTGCGCGCCGAAAAGCTGGCCGCGGCGCTGCAGCGTGCCGCGCGCCTGGCGGCGGCGCCGGTCGCCCGGATCGCCGCGGCGGATCCGGCGCACGCCCCGCGCACGCACGTGGCGGCGCGGCTGGGCGATTCGGTGCGGCTGATTCCAGTGTCGGACGTCTATTATTTTGCCGCCGACCAGAAGTACACCACCGTGCGCCACAAGGGCGGGAGTGAACTGATCGAGGACCCGCTGCGCTCGCTCGCCGAGGAGTTCGGCGCGCGTTTCGTGCGGGTGCATCGCAACGCCCTCGTCAATACCCAATGCATCGCGGCCATCGAGCGGGACGCGGCCGGCCAGTATTACGTCGCGGTGCGCGACGTCAACGAGCGGCTGGCCGTGAGCCGTCGCCTGGCCAGCGAGCTGCGCGAGCGGCTGCGCCTGTAAATGCAGACCACAGGCAGTTCCGACGCAGCCGCGGGGACGGATGATGACGTCCGGGTACTGCACGACATGGGGTATGCGCAGGAGCTGACGCGCCGGCTCGGCCGCTTCTCCAATTTCGCGATCTCTTTCTCGATCATCTGCATCCTGGCCGGCGGCATCAATTCTCTGGCACAGGTCACCTCCGGTGGCGGCGGCGCGGCGATCGGCTTCGGCTGGCCTCTCGGGGTGCTGGTCTCCGGCGTGTTTGGTCTCGCAATGGCGCAGATCGCCTCGGCCTACCCGACGGCCGGCGGCCTGTATCACTGGGGTTCGATACTCGGCAACCGCTTCACCGGCTGGCTGACCGCGTGGTTCAACCTGCTGGGCCTGGTGACGGTGCTGGGCTCGATCAACGTCGGCGCCTACAACTTTTTCCTCGGGGCGTTTGGGCCCTCGCTCGGCATGCTCGACACGACGGGCGCGCGCATCAGCTTCATCGCCCTCGTCACGGGCGGCCAGGCGCTGATCAATCACTACGGCATCGGCCTTACGGCGAAGCTGACCGATTTCTCCGGCTACCTGATCTTCGGCGGCTCGGTGCTGCTCACCGCGGTCTGCCTCGCCTATGCGCCGAGCCACGAGTGGTCGCGCCTGTGGACCTTCACGAATTACTCCGGTACCCCGGCGGGCGCCGCGGCGGTCTGGCCGCACGTGTCCGGGACCTGGGTGTTTTTGCTGGGCCTGCTGCTGCCGGTCTACACCATCACCGGCTACGACGCTTCGGCCCACACCTCGGAAGAGACCCGCAATGCCGCGTTGTCCGCGCCCCGGGGCATCGTCTCCTCGATCCTCTGGTCGGGTGTGTTCGGCTATCTGTTTCTCTGTGCCTTCGTGCTGATGATTCCCAATATGGACGACGCCGCGCGCCAGGGCTGGAACGTGTTCTTCTGGGCGCTGGACCAGCAGGTGCCGGGAGTGCTGAGGGCCGTCACCTACGCCGTGATTTTCATCGCCCAGGTGCTGTGCGGGCTGGCCACCGTGACCTCGCTGTCGCGCATGATGTTCGCCTTCTCGCGGGACGGCGGCCTGCCCTTTTCGAGGGCGCTGGCGCGGGTGTCGCCGCGGCACCGCACGCCCAATGCCTCGATCTGGGCCGGCTCGGCCCTCTCGGTGCTGTTCGTGTGGGGCTCCTCGGTGATCTCGATCGGCGACACGCCCGTGTATTCCATCGTCGTGTCCTGCACCGTGATCTTCCTGTTCTTCTCCTTCATCATTCCGATCACCCTCGGCCTGTTCGCTTACGGCGGGCGGCGGTGGCCGAAGATGGGGCCCTGGAATATCGGCCGCGGCGGCTATTCGCTGTTCGCGCTGCTATCGATCGCGGCGATGGTGCTGCTGTTCGTCATCGGCGTGCAGCCGCCCAATGATCCGGCCCTGTGGGTGACGCTGGGGTTTCTGGTGCTGACCGCCATCGTATGGATCGCGTTTGAAAATCGCCGCTTCAGGGGTCCCCCGATCGGCGAGGCGATTGCCAGGCGCGAGGCCGAGATTGCCGCTGCCGAGGCCGCACTCAACGCGGCGGCGCGATAAGGCCGCTTTTTTTCGGCTATCCTCTGCCCGTGCGCATCGACTTCACCAAAATGCACGCGCTGGGGAACGATTTTCTGGTCCTCGAAGCGCCGCCCGGTGGCGTCCTGCCGAGCCGCGCCCAATGGCGCGCGCTGGCTGACCGCCATACGGGAGTCGGCTTCGATCAGGCCCTGGTGCTCGAACCGCCCCGCTCGGCGGGCAGCCACACTTACTATCGCATCTACAACGCGGACGGTTCCGAGGCCGGGCAATGCGGCAATGGTGCGCGCTGCATTGCACGCTACCTGCGCATGCGTGAGCGGGACCCGGCCTCCGCTGCGCTGCGGATGGGCAGTGCCAGCGGTGAAATCGAGGCTCGGGTGCTCCCCGACGGGCGCGTGGCCGTCGACCTGGGCGCGCCGGACTTCGAGCCCGCCCGGGTGCCCTTCCTGGCGTCCGCGGCGGAGGCGACCTACTCCATGGAGGTGGCCGGCGAGAACATCGAGTTCGGCGCCGTATCCATGGGCAATCCGCACGCGGTATTGCGTGTGGCAGAGGTCGAGAACGCCGACGTGAGCGGTATCGGCGCCGCGCTCCAGGCACATCCGCGCTTTCCGCAGCGGGTGAACGTCGGATTCATGCAGATCATCGACAGTGCGCACATCCGCCTGCGCGTCTACGAACGCGGCGTGGGCGAGACCCGCGCCTGCGGCACGGGGGCCTGTGCCGCCGTCGCGGTCGGACGCAACCTCGGACTGCTCGGCGCCGAAGTGGAAGTGCATGTTCCGGGGGGCCGGCTCGGCGTAC
This sequence comes from Steroidobacteraceae bacterium, assembly GCA_035300345.1. Classification (GTDB taxonomy): domain Bacteria; phylum Pseudomonadota; class Gammaproteobacteria; order Steroidobacterales; family Steroidobacteraceae; genus FEN-1191. Next base: position 82,318 of record DATGVM010000024.1, on the reverse strand, counting down.
ACTGGGACGGGCCGGGCCAGCGTGCCTGGTTGACGGGTCCGGCCGAAGTGGCGTTTTCGGGCTACGCCGAGTTCTGAATCAGGTCCGTACGAGCAGGGGAATCGACACGATGACGAGCCATACCGCGCAGGGATTGAGCGCCGCGACTCTCGACGAGCAGGCCATCACGCAATACCTGCAGCAGCATCCCGATCTCTTCGATCGCCATCCGCAACTGCTCACGCGCCTGCGCCTGCTGCATCCACGCAGCGGCGCGACGGTGTCGCTGATCGAGCGGCAGGTGGACGTGCTGCGCGAGCGGCACGCCGCGCTCGAGCAGCAGCTGGCGGAATTCGTGCGCGTGGCGCGCGCGAATGACGTGCTCGCAGGGAAGATCCATCGCTTCACGCGCCGCCTGGTCGGCACCAGCACGCGCGCGGCGGCGCTCACCCAGATCGAGTCCAGCCTGCGCGAGGATTTCGACGCCTATCATGCCGTGCTGGTGCTGCGCGGCGCGGCACCGACCGACGTGGCGAGCCGGTTCCTGCGCCAGGTGGCCGTCGATGACGCCGTGTTTGCCAGTTTCGAATCGCTGTTCACCAGCGGACGCCCGCGCTGTGGCCAGGTGCGTGACACCCAGCTCGAATTCCTTTTCGGCAGCGAAGCGGCCGGCATCGGTTCGGTGGCCCTGATCCCGCTCACGGCCCTCAGGCCGCCCGGCCTGCTGGCGCTCGGGAGCCTGGACCGCGAGCGCTTTCATCCGGGCATGAGCACCGAGTTTCTCTCGCGCATGGGCGAGCTGATCGCGGACTCACTCACCCGACCCTGAGGGCGCAACAGCCGATGGGCGCCGCAGCCGCCTGGATCGAGCGCTTTGAGCGTCACCTCGCCACCGAGCGGCGCCTTTCGCCCCACACGGTGTCCGCCTACCGGCGCGAGCTGGCAGCGTTTGCAAAGTGGTGCACGCGCGCCGGCGTGGCGGACTGGGCGCGGCTCGACGGCCAGCAGTTGCGCACTTTCGCCGCGCGCAGCCATGCGGCCGGGCTCAAGCCCCGCAGCGTGCAGCGCCGGTTGTCGGCCCTGCGCACCTTCTTCTCCTTCCTGATGCGCGAGGGTCTGTTGCAGCACAATCCGGCGCTCGACATCCGCGCGCCCAAGGCGGGGCGGCGCCTGCCCCACGCGCTGGACGTCGACCAGATGGGCAGGCTCCTGTCCATGCCCGCCACCGGACCGCAGGGGCAGCGCGACCTGGCGATGATGGAGTTGCTGTATTCCTCGGGCCTGCGGCTCGCCGAGCTGGTGGGACTGAACCTCACTGATCTCGACCTCGAAGACCGCACGGTGCGCGTGCTCGGCAAGGGCAGCAAGGCACGCATCATGCCGGTGGGCCGGCAGGCCGTGAGCGCCCTGAAAGGCTGGCTCCGGGCTCGCGCGGCGCTGGCCCCTGCCGGGGAAAGCGCGGTTTTCCTCAGCTTGCGCGGCCGGCGGATCGGTGCGCGCGCGGTGCAGCTGATCGTGGCGCGGCGCGCGCGCGCGCAGGGCATCGCCGTGGGCGTGCACCCGCACCTGTTCCGGCATTCCTTTGCCACCCACCTGCTCGAATCCAGCCGCGACCTGCGGGCCGTGCAGGAGCTGCTGGGTCACGCCAGCATCAGCAGCACCCAGATCTACACCCACCTTGATTTTCAGCACCTCGCCCGCATCTACGAGAGTTCACATCCACGCGCACGCCGGCGCAGCTAACTGCCTGAATGGCAAGGACCAGGGCCCATGAGCCAGAGCTTCGATCCGCACGCCACGACCATCCTCGCGGTGCGCCGCAAGGGTGAGATCGCCCTGGGCGGTGACGGCCAGGTGACGCTGGGCAATACGGTCATGAAGGCCAATGCCCGCAAGGTGCGGCGTCTCGCCAACGGCAAGGTGGTGGCGGGATTTGCCGGCGGCACGGCCGATGCGTTCACGCTGTTCGAACGCTTCGAGGGCAAGCTGGAGAAATTCGGCAACCTGACGCGCGCGGCCATCGAACTGGCCAAGGACTGGCGTGCGGACCGGTACCTGCGCCGGCTCGAGGCGCTGCTGCTGGTCGGCGATCCGGACAGCCTGTTCGTGATTTCAGGCAACGGTGATGTGATCGAACCGGAGCACGAGCTGGCGGCGATCGGTTCGGGAGGCCCCTATGCGCAGGCCGCGGCGCTGGCCCTGCTGCAGAACACGGACCTGGCGGCGCACGCGGTCGTCGAGCGCGCGCTCAACATCGCCGCCGACATCTGCATCTACACCAATCGCAATCTGGTCATCGAGGAGCTCGGCGCGTGACCCCGCAGCAGATCGTCCAGGAGCTGGACAAGCACATCATCGGCCAGGGCGCCGCCAAGCGCTCGGTCGCCATCGCGCTGCGCAATCGCTGGCGGCGCATGCAGGTCGAAGAGCCGCTCCGCCAGGAGATCACGCCGAAGAACATCCTGATGATCGGGCCCACCGGCGTTGGCAAGACCGAGATCGCCCGGCGGCTGGCGCGCCTGGCCAATGCGCCCTTCGTGAAAGTGGAGGCCACCAAGTTCACCGAGGTCGGCTACGTCGGCCGCGAGGTCGACTCGATCATCAAGGAGCTCGCCGAGGTCGCCGTCAAGATGACGCGCGAGCAGGAGGTCGCGCGGGTGCGCGAGCCGGCGCGCGCCGCCGCGCAGGAACGCGTGCTCGATACGCTGCTGCCCAAGCCGAAGCTCACCGGATTTTCCACCGATGAGCCGGTCCAGCCGCGCGACGCCGAGACCCGGCAGAAATTCCGCGAGCGCCTGCTGCGCGGCGAGCTCGACGAACGCGAGATCGAGATTGAGCTGCGCACGCTCCCGGCCGGCGTGGAGATCATGGCCCCGCCGGGGATGGAGGAGATGCAGCAGCAGCTGCAGTCGATGTTCCAGAACCTCGGGGGCGCGCGCACCAAGCCGCGGCGCGTGAAAATCCGCGAGGCCCTGCGGCTCCTCACCGACGATGAGGCCTCCAAGCTCGTGAACGAGGAGGAGCTCAAGACCCGCGCGCTGGCCAACGCGGAGCAGAACGGCATCGTCTTCATCGACGAGCTCGACAAGATCTGCCGCCGCCAGGAGACCATCGGCGCCGACGTGTCGCGCGAAGGCGTGCAGCGCGACCTGCTGCCGCTGGTCGAGGGCTGCACCGTGAGCACCAAGTACGGCCAGATCAAGACGGACCACGTGCTGTTCATCGCCTCGGGCGCCTTTCACATGGCCAAGCCCTCGGACCTGATTCCCGAGCTGCAGGGCCGGTTTCCGATCCGCGTCGAGCTCGATTCACTGAAGGTCGAGGAGTTCGTGCGCATCCTTACCGAGCCCGACGCCTCGCTGACCGCGCAGTACCGGGCGCTGCTGCAGACCGAGGAAGTGCAGCTGGAGTTCACCACGGATGGCGTGCGCCGCATCGCCGAGCTCGCCCACCATGTGAACGAGCGCACCGAGAACATCGGCGCACGGCGCCTGCACACCGTGATGGAGCGGCTCCTGGAAGTGATTTCCTTCGAGGCGAGCGAGCATCGCGGCGCGCAGCTGCGCATCGATGCCACCTATGTGGATGCGCACCTCGCCAGCCTGGCGAAGGACGAGGACCTCAGCCGCTACATTCTGTAGCCGCAGGCGCGCACGTCCCCGCGCTATTTTCTCGCGGCGGGCTTGATCCGGGTGGAGCCCTTGCTGGCCTGCGCCCTGGCCTTGGCCTTCGCCGGATCCTTCGGACGCAGCTTCCCGAAAGAACCCGCGTAGATCTTGCCGCGGCGCGTCTTGCGATCACCCTTGCCCACTCGATTTCTCCTTGAGCGTTGACGACGGGCCGAGAGTCTAGTGACTCCGGCCCGGCCCGGCAATCCGGTGCCACACTCAGCGCGGCGCGGCTTCCGCGTAGGCCAGGTTGTCGAAATGCACGGGGCCGGTGGCGCCGGACAGTGCCACGCTCACCTCGCTGCAGGGCTCGAGCCATCCGGTCTTGAGCCTCCGCACCCGGCCCGCCGGCAGCGCGGCGCGGTACGCCGGCCCGTCGCGGCACTGCATGCGGACCTCGACACGCTGCGGTCCCGGATTGAAGGCATCGATGCCCACGAGCAGGCTCGGGGTGAGAAAGCGGAACGAGCCGGCTCCCGACCCGTCGACGGAGACCAGGTGAAAGGTGCCGAAAGGGCCAGCCGGGGCGCCAATTTGCCAGGCGCCCGGCGCCCACTCGATGAGTGAGGCCGGATACTCGCCCTGGAGCGGCGAGCCTGCGGGCCGGTGCGGATCGTCGAAGCTCACGATCAGGCTCGGCGCCCCTCCGCCCTCGCCCCGCACCTCGACGGCGGCGCCGGCGCGTCGGCGGATGCGCAGCACGCCGCTCGCCGGCTCGTAGCGATAGCCTTCGGCCGACGGGTCACGCGCGGGGCGGAGCCAGTGCGTACCGGCGCGCACGCTCGTGGGGCGGAAATCGAGGCGCAGGACGTCCTGGGCCTCCGCATCGAAAGTCGAATAACTCACGCGCCCCGAGCTGTACTCGATCCGCGTGACGGCCGAACTGGAGCCCAGCAGGTGCGACTCGTCGCGGGGTGCCCATTCGGGAACAGCCCACAGCGCCTCCATCAGGCGCCGCGGGCCGTCGGTAAATTCGTCGTTGAACCACCACTGGTTGCCGAAGGGCGCGTGGGCCTGCCCCGGCAGTCCCTGGAAATAGCTCACCCAGTTCAGGGAGCGGAAGGCTTCCTCGCGCATACGCCCATCGCGGGTGCGCGCGTAGTACAGCGCCTCGACGGCGGCGAGCCGCGCCGTATGGCTGTCGCAGCACTGGTTCGGTTTGTTGCAGCAGAAGCTGCGGCCGTTGCCCTGCTCGGTGGTCACAAAGGCGCCATGCACGCGGTACTTCGGCCAGCGCGTGTTGCTGCGGACCCAGCCGATCAGCTGGCGAGAATGCGTCCGCCATCGGGCGTCGAGTTCCGGATGCATCAGCACGTAGCGGGCCAGCTCCAGCGGGATGACGTTGTTCATGTTCCCGAAGCTCGGGGCCACGTCCTCGAAATAGCCGACCCAGACATTGTTCTGCAGCGGATACTGCGCGAGCCACTGCCAGGCGGCCGCACGCGTGCGCTGGTAGCCGCGCACATCGCCGCGCCCGATGCGCACCAGCTCGTCGAACAGCGATATCGGCCCCAGTACGTTGGCCGAATAGGGCCCCATCCCGGCTCCTTTGACCCGGCCATCGCGTGCCAGGCAGCGCACGGGCCAGGGCGAGTGCTGCGCATCGCCGGGCTGATAGTTCTTCACCAGCTCGTCGGCGAAGTGGATGGCAGCCTCGAGATATTTCTCCCTGCCGCTCATCTCGTAGAGCCGCACGTAGGCGTAGCCATCCTCGCCCACGAGGTGCGGCTCGACGAAATCCGAGCCACGCGCGCTCCAGCCCCTGTAGTCGGCCGCGCCGGGATCGGCGGAGGGATAGGGCACGCCGGCCCACTGGTAGCCGGCGGGGGTGAGCCCGTGATCGAGTTCGTAGTCGACGAATTCCTTGACGTAGCCCAGCAGGCGCTCATCGCCGGTGTAGGGATAAAGGCGCTCGACGAAGCCGATCATCATGCCGCGCAGGTAGGCGGTGGAGTTGGCCCAGTTCGGGTCGGCGATGGGCTCGAGGCTCACCGGATCGAGCTGGAAGCAGCAGTGGAAATAGGGCATGCGCCCGAACAGGCCACGGAGCAGGACCCACTGCGCGCGCAGCTGCGAATCATAGGAACGGCCAGGATCGTCCGCATAGGGCCAGGGCAGGAGCCGGCCACGCGCGTCCAGCTGCACTTCGCGCCCGGCGATCAGCGGCTCGTTCACGATCGAGAGCGGGCCCATCCAGTCCCCGCCGCGGGACACCGGCGCCAGCAGGGCCAGCAACAGGGCCGCCAGCGCGCACCGCCCCTCACTCATCGCGCGCCAGCCTGAAGCCGATGGCGTCCGAGTGCCGGCGGGGATCGGCGCTGTTGCGATAGTCGGCGCGCAGGAACCAGGGCGCGAGGCCCCAGGAGCCGCCGCGGCGCACGCGCTGCGTGCAGGGCTCGCCCTCCACCGCCGAACCATCCTGGGGTGCCCCGGCATAGGACTCGCGGTAGCAGTCGGCGACCCATTGCTCGACATTGCCGATCATGTCGTACAGGCCCCAGGCGTTGGCAGGAAAGCGGCCGACGGGGGCCGTGTGCTCATAGCGGTCCGCGCCCGTGGTGCCGGCACCGTTCGCCAGGGCCGGTTCATAGCTCTCACCCCATGGGAAGTGCGCCGCGCTGCCCGCGCGCGCTGCGTATTCCCATTCCGCCTCGGTCGGCAGGCGGTAATGCAGTCCACTGCGCTCGTTGAGCCAGCGGACAAATGCCTGCGTGTCTTCCCAGCTGACGTGGATGACCGGGCGCTGGCCGCGTCCCCAGCCGGCGTCATCGGCGCGCGGCCGGCGCGTCGCATCGGTGTAGCGGTCGTATTGGGCGAAGGTCACCGCATGGCGCGCGATCTTAAAGGGAGGCACGCTGACGGGGTGGACAGGCCGCTCGTCGGCATCGCCGAAGTCAGCCTCGGCATCGCCCATCAGGTAGTGGCCCGCGCCCAGCTCCTGCATGTCCTCCGAGATGCCACGCAGCACGGATTCGAGGGGCGCGCTCGGCGCGGGTGTTGCCGCGAGCAGCGGGGCACACAGTCCGGTGGCCACGAGCAGCCAGCGCCCCAGGCAACAGGGTCGATCGGCGTGGGAGCCCTCAGCGATAACGGGCCAGCACCTTGCTCAGCGCCGCCGCGCCCGGATTCAGCACCGCGTACGGCAGCTCGTTGAGCGGCACGTCGGGCGTGGCGTTCAGCTCGTGGAATTCGGGCTGGCCGGTGCTGATGTGCAGCAGACCCGTCAGGTACTCGTTCTCGCGCAGCCGCTCGCGGATGCGCGCCAGCGCGTTGCCGCGGTTGATCGGGTCGTAGTCCTTGTCGATCTTGCGCAGCACGATGCGGCTCCCGTCGTGCATCGTCACCGGCAGCGCCTCGCCCGGCCCGTACTCCACGCTGATGTCGGCGCTCGGCGGCACGAAGTCGGTGTGCACGGCCTCGTCGTAGTGCTCGCGGCTGTACTGGTAGCTGCGGGTCGAGCCCTCATGGTCGTTGAAGGTGACGCAGGGCGAGAGCACGTCGATGAGCGCGAATCCCTTGTGATGCATCGCCGCCTGGATCAGCGGCACCAGCTGCGGCTTGTCGCCGGAGAAACTGCGCGCCACGAACGAGGCGCCCAGCGTCAGGGCCAGCTGCACCGGATCGATCGGCGCCTGGTTGTTCACCTCGCCCTTCTTGGCGGTGGACCCGACGTCCGCGGAGGCCGAGAACTGTCCCTTGGTGAGGCCGTACACGCCGTTGTTCTCGATGATGTACACCATGTTCAGGTTGCGGCGGATCGCATGAATGAACTGCCCGATGCCGATCGAGAGCGTGTCGCCGTCACCGGAAACGCCCAGATACAGCAGCTGGCGATTCGCGGCATTGGCGCCGGTGGCGACCGAGGGCATGCGGCCGTGCACCGAGTTGAAGCCGTGCGCGCCGGCGACGAAATAGGCCGTGGTCTTCGAGGAGCAGCCGATGCCGGAGAGCTTGACCAGGTTGCGCGGCTCGACGGCATTGGCCCAGCAGGCCTCGATGATGGCGGCCGTGATCGAATCGTGCCCGCAGCCGGCGCAGAGCGTGGAGTTCGCGCCCTCGTAATTGCGGCGCGTGAGCCCGAGGGCATTCTTCGGCAGGTCGGGATGCGCGACCTTCGGCTTGCTCATGAAGCTCATGGCCGCACCAGCTGCGCCGCCGGGCGTGCCTGGTCCTGGACCGCGGACATGACGCCCGCCACCACGTAGCCGGCCGCCAGCGGCATGCCGTTGTAGTGCAGGATGGAGCGCAGGCGGCTTTTCTCCACGCCGGTCTCGAGTGTCAGCAGGCCCCGCAGCTGCGCGTCGCGATTCTGTTCCACGATGAAATTCTGCTTGTGCTCATTGAGGAAGCGCTCCACCTCCTCGCCGAAGGGAAAGCCGCGCACGCGCATGAAATCCAGATGCACGCCCTGGCTCCGCAGGCGCGCGATGGCCTCGCGCACCGGCGCATCGCCACTGCCCACCGTGACGATGCCGAGCTCCTGGCCGGCCGACTCGATCACGGCCGCCGGCACCAGCCGCGCTGCGGTCAGCCATTTCTTGCGCAGCCGGTCGAGCACCAGCTGGTAGTCGCGCGAGTCCTCGGTGTAGCCGCCGTACTGGTTGTGGCCCGAACCGCGCGCGAAGTAGGCGCCACGCGAACTCACGCCGGGAATCGTGCGCTGCGGAATGCCGTCGTTGTCGTGATCGTAATAGCGCCAGAACTTCTCCATCCCGGCGAGCTGTTCGGCGTCGAGCACCTTGCCGCGATCGGGCACGTAGTTCTCGTCCCACTTGAATTCCGGGCACATCCAGTCGTTCATGCCGATGTCGATATCAGACAGCACCAGCACCGGCGTCTGCAGCCGCTCGGCCAGGTCGAAGGCCTGGAGCGCGAACTGGAAGCATTCCTCCGGATTGGCCGGATAGATGCACACCTGGCGCGTGTCGCCGTGCGAGGCGTAGGCGGCCGCGCGGATATCGGCCTGCTGCGTGCGGGTCGGCATGCCGGTGGAGGGGCCCACGCGCTGCACATCGAACAGCACGGTGGGCGTCTCGGTGTAGTAGGCCAGGCCAAGGAACTCCTGCATCAGCGACAGACCCGGGCCCGAGGTAGCGGTGAAGGCGCGCGCGCCGTTCCAGTTGGCACCGATCACCATGCCGATCGAGGCCAGCTCGTCCTCGGCCTGGATCATCATGTAGTTCTTGCGCCCGGTGGCCGGGTCAACGCGCAGGCGATCGCCGAACATCTTGAAGGCGTCCATCAGCGAGGTCGAGGGCGTGATCGGATACCAGGCGCCCACCGTGGCGCCGGCGTAGATGCAGCCCAGGCCCGCCGCGGTATTGCCGTCGATGATGATCTGGCCGCGCGTGGCGTCCATCTTCTCGACGCGCAGCGGCAGCGGACAGGGCAGGTTCGCGCGCGCGTAGTCGTAGCCGAGCTGGATCGCCAGCATGTTGCTGTCGACCAGCTTGGGTTTCTTCGCATAGGTCTCGGCGAGCATCGCGCGGATCACGTCCAGATCGATGTCGCACAGCGCCGCCAGCGCGCCGGCGTAGCAGATGTTCTTCATCAGGATGCGCGTGCGCACGCCCTGGAAGTTCTCGTTGCACAGGCGCGCGAAGGGCACGCCCAGCACCGTGATGTCGTCGCGCTTCATGAGCGCGGCGCGCGGCCAGGTGGAGTCGTAGAGGAAATAACCGCCGGAGACCACCTCCTGCAGGTCGCGAGCGTAGGTCTCCGCGTTCAGGGCCACCATGATGTCGACCGTGCCGCTGCGCGCGCGATAGCCGTCGCGCGTCACGCGGATCTCGTACCAGGTAGGCATGCCCTGGATGTTGGAGGGGAAATAGTTCTTGCCCACCACCGGCACGCCGCTGCGGAACACGGCCTTCATCAGCAGGCCGTTGGCGCTGGCCGAGCCGGTGCCGTTGACCGTTGCGATCTTGATGACGAAATCGTTTATGCGATTCGGCGTTGCGGCTGACATGCGGGCTCGTTGTCTCCGGCGTGGGGCCAGTGAATCGTGGATTTTTGCATATCCCAGGCTGCCGTCGGGCAGCGCTCCGCGCACAATCCACAATGCACGCAGAGATTTTCATCCTTGACCATGACGCGGCCCGTCTGGGGCAATGTTGCGGAGACGTACAGGGGCTGGCTGGGCAGCGTCGGCGGCGCGCGCAGGCGCCCGCGCAGCTCCGCCTCCTCGCCCCCGGCGGTGATGGTCAGGCAGTCGACCGGGCACACATCGATGCAGGCGTCGCACTCGATGCACAGCTTCGCCTCGAACACCGTCTGCACGTCGCAGTTAAGGCACCGTAGCGCTTCCTGCGCGGCCTGCGCCGGAGTGAAGCCCAGCTCCACCTCGATGTCGACTTTCTTGAAGCGCTCCTTCAGCGACACGTGCGGCACCAGCCGCCGCTCCAGCACGGCGTACTCGTTCGCGTAGGCCCATTCGTGCACGCCCATCTTGACGCTGCTGAGCTTGACGCCCGGGCGCGGCCGCTCGGTGAGCGTCTTGCCCTGCAGGTAGTTGTGCACGGAAATGGCCGCCTGGTGGCCGTGCTCGACGGCCCAGATGATGTTCTTGGGCCCGAAGGCAGCATCGCCGCCGAAGAAGACGCCCGCCCGCGTGGACTGATATGTCTGCGCGTCGACCTTGGGCACGCTCCATTTGTCGAATTCGATGCCCAGGTCGCGCTCGATCCACGGGAAGGCATTTTCCTGGCCGATGGCGAGGATCACGTCGTCGCAGGGCAGCAGTTCTTCTCCGCTCACCTGCTCTGAGACAATTTTTCCGTTGCGCAGTTCGTAGTCCATCTTCTCGAAGATCATGCCGGTGAGCCGCCCGTTCTCGATCACGAAGCGCTTCGGGGCGCGGTTGACCACGATCTCGACGTTCTCGGCCTCGGCATCCTCGAGTTCCCAGTCGGAGGCCTTGAAGAAGCCGCGCGGCTTGCGCGCCATGACCTTCACCTGCTTCGCGCCCAGGCGGAGTGACGTACGGCAGCAGTCCATGGCGGTGTTGCCGACGCCGATGATCAGCACCTGCTCGCCGACCTTGTCGAGGTGGCCGAAGGCCACCGATTCGAGCCAGTCGATGCCGATGTGAATGCGATCGGTGTCGTGCCGGCCGGGCAGCTCGAGCTCCTTGCCCTTGGGCGCACCCGAACCGATGAACACTGCATCGAAACCCTGTTTTTCGAGCAGGTTGCGCAGGCTTGCGACCGCCTGGCCGAGCTTGACCTCCACCCCCATGTCGAGGATCAGCCCGATTTCCTCATCGATCACGGTGGCCGGCAGGCGGAAGGAGGGGATGTTGCTGCGCATCAGGCCACCCGGGGTGGCCAGGCGCTCGAAGACCACCACTTCGTAGCCGAGCGGGGCGAGATCATTGGCCAGCGTGAGGGAGGCCGGTCCGGCACCGACGCAGGCGATCCGCTTGCCGTTGCGCGCGAAGGGCGCGCGCGGCACGAGGCCGGCGAGTTCGCCCTTGAGGTCGGCGGCGACGCGCTTCAGGCGGCAGATGGCCACCGGCTTGTCATCCACGCGGCCGCGCCGGCAGGCCGGCTCGCAGGGTCTATCGCAGACGCGTCCGAGGATCCCGGGGAAGACGTTGGAGTCGCGGTTGAGCAGGTAGGCATCCGTGAAGCGGCCCTGGGCGATCAGGCGGATGTATTCGGGCACGTCGGTGTGGGCCGGGCAGGCCCACTGGCAATCGACCACGCGATGAAAATAGTCGGGATTCGTGGTATCGGTAGGATTCATTGAGCCGCTCTGGAAGGCATTGCGCATGCACCTGTGCCGGATTCAGCGATGAGTGTACCTGCCCCGGTCGAGATTCGCCTGCGTACCAGGTCGCGTCTGCTGGAGGTCCGCTTCGAGGATGGAGCCTGTTTTTCGCTGCCCGCGGAGTATCTGCGCGTCTATTCGCCCTCCGCGGAAGTGACCGGGCACGGTGTCGCCGCGGGCCTCCTGATCTCCGGGAAAGAAACGGTCGGCATCCGTGCCGTCGAACCGGTCGGCCACTACGCGGTGCGATTGATGTTCGACGACGGCCATGACACGGGGCTGTTTACCTGGAAGTACCTGCATGAACTGGGCACGGAGCAGGAGCCGCGCTGGCACGCCTATCTGCAGCGGCTTAAGCATGCGGGAATCACGCGGCAGGCGCCGCAAGCCGAGGCCTGAAAAAAGAAAGGCCGGGGTATTTCCCCGGCCAAATCTTTTTAGACCCCCCGCGAGCTGAGCGCCATACCACTCCAGCCAGCGTGGATTCTAAACAACTGACGCAAAATAGCTACAGGCTCGCAACAAGTTTTTTCATGCTGCGGCGCATACAAATCGGCTCCGGTCACGGTCCAGTCCGTCCGACGGTGCCGGACATGACCTCATAGAATGGCCGCAGATCCGAGGAAACCCGCCATTGAATACCCGCGAAGCACCGACGACTGATTTCGGTTACGAAGAAATACGCCGGGAAGACAAGGCCCGGCGTGTGCGTGCGGTGTTCGACTCCGTCGCCGGCCGCTACGATCTGATGAACGATCTGATGTCCGGCGGCGCGCACCGGCTGTGGAAGCGTTTTGCGCTTTCTCTCACCGGACTCAAGCCCGGCGCCCGCGTCCTCGATGTGGCCGGCGGCACGGGCGACCTGGCTGTGGGGCTGGCGCGACAAGTGGGCCGCTCCGGCCTCGTGGTCCTGACGGATATCAACGCGGCGATGCTCGAGGCCGGGCGCGACCGGCTCCTGAATGAAGGCCTGGTCAGCCAGGTGCTGTGCGCACAGGCCGACGCGGAGCGCCTGCCCTTTCCGGACGCCAGCTTCGATTGCGTGACCATCGGTTTTGGACTGCGCAACCTGACCGACAAGCCGCGCGCGCTCGGCGCGATGCGCCGTGTACTCAAGGGCGGCGGCCAGCTTCTGGTGCTGGAGTTCTCCCAACCCACCTCGGCGGCCCTGGCCGAACTCTACGACGCCTACTCCTTCCGGTTCCTGCCGTTGCTCGGCCGCGTGGTCACCGGGGATGCCGACAGCTACCGCTACCTGGCCGAGTCGATTCGCCGCCATCCCGACCAGGAGACACTCCTTGGCATGCTGCGCGACGCCGGGCTCGAGGATTGCCGCTATCACAACCTGATGGGCGGCATCGTCGCCGTGCATCGCGGTTACCGGTACTGAATGTCCGGCGTGCCGATCAGCGAGCTGCTGGACCGTGCGGTCGCCGCCTCGCCCCGCGCACGCGCGCTGTGCCTGGCGCTCGAGGGGCGGCGCCTGCGGGTCAGCGCGACCGGCATGCCGGTACAGCTGTTGCTGACCGCGGGCGCGGGCTCGCTCCGCTGCGAGCCGGTGCTGGAGGCGCCCGCTCAGGCCGCGGCCGATGTCACCGTGAGCGGGAGCCCGCTGGCCCTGCTCACCCTGGCGCACGGGGACCTCGATGCAGCACTGGCCAACGCCAGCCTCGGCATCAGTGGCGATGAGGCGCTGGCGCAGCAGTTCCGGGAGCTGGCGCGGCTCCTGCGCCCCGACTTCGAAACCCTCCTGGGGCGCGCGCTCGGGCGCATGAACGCGCACCTGGCGGTGCGCGCCCTGGGTCAGCTCAGCGACTGGGGACGGGCCGCCGGCGCCACGCTGCTGCGCAACTCCGCCGAATACCTGGCACACGAGAGCCGCGACCTGGTGTCGCGCGCCGAGGCCGAGGGCTTCCTCGGCGGCGTCGAGTCGTTGCGCACGCAGTTGCAGCGCGCCGAATCGCGCGCGGCCTCGCTGGACGCCCGTCTCGAGCAGCTCGAGGCGCCGGGGAACCGCGCATGAGGCTGCGCGTCCTCGGCCGGCTGCTGGAGATCCAGCGCGTGCTGGTGCGCCACGGCTTCGATGACTATGTGCGCGCCACGCACCTGTACCGCCCGCTGCGCTTCATGTTCTACCTGTCGCCGTGGACCTGGTTCCAGCGGCGCCGGGGCACGACGCGGGGCGAGCGCCTGCGGCTCGCGCTCGAGGAGCTGGGGCCGATCTTCGTGAAATTCGGCCAGGCAGTCTCGACCCGCAGGGACCTGCTGCCGGCCGATATCGCCGATGAGCTCGCCCGGCTCCAGGACCGGGTGCCGCCCTTTCCGGGCCGCGTGGCGCGCGCCAGCCTCGAGCGCAGCTACCGCCAGCCGCTCAGCGCGCTGTTCGCGGAGTTCGAGAGTGAACCGCTGGCCGCCGCCTCGATCGCGCAGGTGCACGTGGCGCGCCGGCTCGACGGCCGTGAAGTGATCGTCAAGGTGTTGCGCCCCGGCATGCGCGCGCAGATCGACCGCGACCTGGAAGTGATGCAGGCGCTCGCAGCGCTGGCGCAGCGCTGGTGGCCGGAGGCGCGCCGGCTCAAGCCCCTCGAGGTGGTGCACGAATACCGCCAGACGATCATCGACGAGCTCGACCTGATGCGCGAGGCCGCCAATGCCTCGCAGCTCAAGCGCAATTTTGCCGGCTCCACGCTGCTGTACGTGCCCGAGGTGCACTGGGACCTGTGCCGCAGCGAGGTCATGGTGATGGAGCGCATCCGCGGCGTGCCGGTGGGCGAGCTGGCGACGTTGCGCGCGCGCGGCACGGATTTCCGCCGCCTGGCGGAAAATGGCGTCGAGATCTTCTTCACCCAGGTGTTCCGCCACAATTTCTTCCATGCCGACATGCACCCCGGCAACATCTTCGTGCTCACCGACGATCCGGCCCAGCCCCGCTATGCCGCGGTGGACTTCGGCATCGTCGGCACGCTTAGCGGGCGCGATCAGCGCTACCTGGCGGAGAATTTCCTCGCCGTCTTCGACCGTGATTACCGCCGCGTCGCCGAGCTGCACATCCAGTCGGGCTGGGTGCCGGCGCACACGCGCGTCGATGAAATGGAATCCGCCGTACGCACCATCTGCGAGCCGATCTTCGATCGCCCGTTGCGCGAAATTTCCTTCGGCACGGTGCTGCTGCGGCTGTTCGCGGCGCTGCAGCGCTTCGATGGCCAGATCCAGCCGCAATTGATCCTGCTGCAGAAGACGCTGCTGAATGTCGAGGGTCTGGGGCGCCAGCTCTATCCGGAGCTCGATATCTGGAAGACCGCCGCTCCGGTGCTGCGCTCCTGGATGCGCGAGCGGGTCAGCGCGCGCACGGTGCTGCGCGACCTGCGCCGCGGCCTGCCCGACGTGCTCGAGGTGCTGAACGCCCTGCCCGCGCTCGCCAGGCGTTTTGTCGAACACGCCCAGGACGGCAAGCTTTCAGTCCCGGTCGACCGGGCGGCGCTCGATGAGCTGCGCACGCGGCTCGAAGCCGATCACCGGCGGCGCGACGCGCTGCTGCTGGCCGGCCTGCTGCTGCTCGGGGGTATCCTATGGCTGCTGCTGCATTGACACGCTAGAAGGAGCGCCCATGAACTCAGCAAACCCCTGGGCCGGCCGTCGCCGGCCGCGCCTCGGCGGGATGGCGCCGCTGCTGCTGGTGCTGCCCGCACTCCTGCAGGCCGAGGACTGCGCGCGCCCGGGCCGGCCGCTGGTGATCGAACTGTTCACTTCCCAGGGCTGCAGTTCCTGCCCGCCCGCCGAGACGGCCGTGAGCGCGTTCGCCGCACGCCCCGACGTCCTGGCCCTGGCCTACCACGTCGATTACTGGGACTCCCTCGGTTGGGTGGATCCATTCTCGCGGCCCGACTGGACCCGGCGCCAGGAGCAGTACGCGGACGCGCTGCGGCAGGGCACGATCGGCACGCCGCAGATGATCGTGGACGGCCGCCGGATACTGACGGGTCCGCTCGAGATCCGGGCGCTGCCCCTGCACGATCCGGGAACCGCGGGGGTACCGGTACGCCTCGCGCTCGAGGGCGGCGCGCTCAGCGTGCATCTGGATGCGGGTTCAGGCCTTGAGCGCGGCGATGTCACGCTCATCCCCTACCTCGGGCGGGCCGTCACGGTCGTGCGCGCCGGGGAAAATGCCGGCCGCACGCTGGTTGAAAGCCATGTGGTGCTCGGCCAGCGCTCCCTCGGCGCCTGGCTCGGGCGCGGCTTCGATGAGCGCGTCGCGCTCTCGGAAATGCCGGCGGCCGCCACCCATGTCGCGGTGCTGGTCCAGCAGGCGGGGCCTGGCGCGATCCTCGGCGCGGTCTGCGTGGCGCTGCCCTCGCGGACAGCGCCGTCGGCCGGAGCTACGTCACCGCGCTGACCGTGGGAGTCCGAGGCTCGATCCACAGCGCGCGTGCACGCGCGCACAGCTCGCCATCCTCGTCGAACAGCGCCGTGCCGACTTCGTATTTCCGGCCGCTGACGCCGATGCGCCAACCGATCACGACGCAGGGCTCATCGACGTGGACGCGCCGATCGACGTGCGCCGTGAACTCTCCCAGCAGCATCGCCACGCGATCGGCGCGCGCGGCAAAGTAGCCGGGGCAATCGAGCGCGGCCCACATGAATTCGGGACGGACCTTGCCGTCGGCGAGCCCGAGCGCCGTGCTGGGGACCCAGGGCGCCGCAACCACCGGCGCGGCCGCGCCCGCCGTGTCGCTCTCCGGGCCCGCGCTCCAGGGGCCGGCAAAGATGCGCAGGCCATCGCCGCGTGCGCGCTCCGGGCCGCAGACGAAGCAGCCGGGGAAGGCGTGGTCGCTGAAGCCGACGTAGCGCCGGGAGGCTTCGAGGGCGGCGAGGTACTCGGGCGGGCGCGGCACCACGAGCGCCAGCTCGGCCGGCTCGGCGCTGGCGATCAGGCCGCCCTCATGGAGCATTTCCAGCCGGCCGCCGTCGCGAACCTCCACCTGGAGTGGTGTGCCGAGCGGCACCGGGCGCAGCAGCCGCACGCGCACCGTCTGGCGGGCGTGCTGCGCCAGCATTCCCGAGGCGTAGCCGCCGTTGGCGGTGCCGGGTGGACCGCAGAACCGGGGCGCGATCGTGAGCATCGGCATGCGCTCACCGCGCCGGCGAGCGCAGCATCGCCAGCCAGGCCGGCGCTGATTCGCCGCGCTCCAGCACCTCGACGAGCGCCGAGCCGATCACGACGCCGTCGACGCAACCGCGCAGCCGCTCGACCTGCCCGCGCGAGCGGATGCCGAAGCCCGCGCACACCGGCACCGTCGCGGCCGCGCGCACGCGCTTGAGATACTCCAGCATGCCGGTGTCCAGTTCGACCGACTTGCCGGTCGTGCCCGTCATGGTCACGGCATAGACGAAGCCCTGGCTGGCCGCACACAGCTTCGCCAGCCGCGCGGCCGGCGTGACCGGCGTGACCATCTGCACCAGCGCGAGGCCCTGAGGATCCAGTGCGGCACGCAGGGCGCCGCTCTCATCGAGCGGCAGATCCGGCACGATGAATCCGCACACGCCGGCCGGCCCGCAGGCCGCGGCGAGGCGCTCGAAGCCGTAGCTCAGCAGCGGGTTGAGGTAGCTCATCAGCAGCAGCGGCTTGTCCGGCCGCCGCATGGCCGTCAGCTCGTCCAGGATCCACTGCAGGCTGACGCCCTGGCTGAGTGCCGCACGGCTGGAGCGCTGGATGGTCATGCCGTCGGCCATCGGATCGGTGAAGGGCACGCCGATCTCCACCACGTCGGCACCCGCGGCGACCGCGGCCAGATGCTCGCGGAACCGATCGCGACGCGGATAGCCGCCGGTGAGAAAGGCCACCAGGGCCGGCTCGCCCTGCGCCGCGGCGGCGCGAATCGCCGCGGCAATGCGCTCGTGCGGCCGCATCAGCTCGCCCCACCGGGGGCGGCGGCCAGCAGGGTCTGCGTGAGCGTGAGCATGTCCTTGTCGCCGCGCCCGGAAAGACCGAGCAGCATCCGCTCGCCCGGGTGCGCCGCCGCCCAGCGCCGCGCCCCGGCCAGGGCGTGCGCGCTTTCCAGCGCCGGCAGTATCCCCTCGCATTCACAGCATTCGCGCACCGCGGCGAGCGCCTCGGCATCGCTGGCGGTCTGGTACTGCACGCGCCCACAGGCGCGCAGCAGGGCGTGCTCCGGGCCCACGCCCGGATAATCCAGGCCCGCGGAGACCGAATGGGTCTCCTGGATCTGTCCGTCATCATCCTGCAGCAGCATCGAGTAGCTCCCGTGCAGCACCCCGGGACGCCCATGGCTCAAGGTGGCCGCATTCTCCCCCAGGCCCGCGCCGCGCCCACCCGCCTCGATGCCAACGATCGCGACGGTGCGATCGGCGATGAAGGGATGCATGATGCCGATCGAGTTCGAGCCTCCGCCCACGCAGGCGATGACCACGTCCGGTAGCCCGCCAGCCTGCGCCTGCAGCTGCTTGCGCGCCTCGCGCCCGATGATGCATTGGAGTTCGCGCACCAGGTATGGGTAGGGGTGCGCACCGACCGCCGAGCCCAGCAGGTAATAGGTGTTGGTCGGATCGGTGACCCAGTCGCGCATCGCCTCATCGATCGCGGCACGCAGCGTGCGATCTCCGCTCGTGACGCTGATCACCGTGGCGCCCAGCAGGCGCATGCGCCCGACGTTGGGCGCCTGGCGTTCCATGTCCACCGCGCCCATGTAGACCGTGCAGGGCAGTCCGACGCGCGCGCAGGCCGCGGCACTCGCCACGCCGTGCTGGCCCGCGCCGGTCTCGGCCACCACGCGCTTTGCCCCGAGGCGCCGCGCCAGCAGCGCCTGGCCGAGCGCGTTGTTGATCTTGTGAGCACCGGTGTGCGCGAGATCTTCGCGCTTGAGCCACAGATCGGCGCCCCAGCGGCGCGAGAGCTGCACCGCGTGTGTGAGCGCCGTCGGCCGGCCCACCCAGTCGTGCAGTTCCTGCCGCAGCTCCGCCTGGAATTGTGCATCGCCCAGCCAGCGCCGCACGCCCTCCTCGAGCCGCTCGTGGGCCGGCACCAGGGTCTCGGGGACGTAGCGTCCGCCAAAAGGTCCATAGCGGCCCTGTGAATCCGGGAATTCACCGGCGATGAGCTGCGCCAGCAGGCGCTCGCTCTCGGCGGCGTCGATGTCGGCATTCATGCTTCAATCTCGCCGAAGGCCCGTCTTGCGGCCTGCACAAATTCGGAAATCTTATCCGCGCTCTTCAGTCCCGGCCGTGTCTCCACGCCGCTGGAGGTATCCACCCCGAAGGGCCGCACGGCGCGAATCGCCGCAGCGACGTTGCCGGCGTGCAGCCCGCCCGCCAGTACCAGCCGGGTCTGCCGGGCGAGCGCCGCGGCCTGCGCCCAGTCGCCGGCTTCGCCACTCCCGCTGCGGGCGCCCTCGTACAGGATCCGCACCGGGTAGTCGGCGAGCGGTGCGTCCGGAGCGCGGACCACGGGCAGGCGCGCCAGGCGGCGCGGCAGGTGCAGCCGCGCCAGATCATCGATGTCCGTCTGCAGCAGGTCAGGATGAAACTCCTGCACGATCGCATCGATCTCCTGCTGCCCCGGATGCTGCGTGACGGCCACGCAGGTCAGCTGCTGGCGCACCGTGCGCGCCAGTTCCGCGGCGCGCTCCGGCGACACCCGCCGTGGCGAGGGCGCGAACACGAATCCGATCGCGTCCACGCCGGCCTGCAGCGCCGCGTTCACCGCCTCCACGGTGGTCATGCCGCAGATTTTGATCCACCCGGTCATGACCGCCGGGCGCGCTCTTTGCGCCCCGCGCTCAGCATCGAGCGCACCAGCTCCAGCGGCTCCAGCGCCTGCATCAGCGAAGTGCCGACCAGCGCGACCTCATACCCGGCGATGGCGACGTGGCCGGCATCCGCCGCCGTGGCGACACCGCTCTCGGCGACGCGCGGCACGCTGTCGGGCAGCGTACGCGCCAGCTGCTCGAGCCGGCCGGGCACGACCTTGAGTGTGTGCAGGTCGCGGCAGTTGAGCCCGACCAGCAACTGGCCCGCGCTGCGGTACTGGTTCACCAGCGCGCTCGCCCGCGCGATGTCCGCCTCGTCGAAGGCCTCCAGCAGCACGAACAGCTTCAGTTCCAGGGCGCACTCGAGCAGCGCACCGATCTGGGCATCCTGGAGCATGCGCAGGATCAGCAGCACGCCGCCGGCACCGGCCAGCCGCGTCTCCAGGATCTGATAGGGGTCGACGAGAAAATCCTTGCGCATCGCCGGAATGCGGCCGGCCAGCGCACGCACCGCCAGTTCCAGGTGCCGCATCGAGCCATCGAAGCGGCTGGGCTCGGTCAGCACCGATACCGCCGCGGCGCCCGCCTCGGCATAGCCGGCAACGCGCGCCAGCACGCTGCTCTCGCTGCCTGCGCGCAGCTGCCCGCCCGCGGGCGAGCGCAACTTGACCTCGGCGATCAGATCGAAGCGCCGCGAGGACAGCAGCAGGCGCGGGGGCACGGCGCTGTCCTGGGCACGAGCCCGCAACTCGGCCTCATCCAGCGCCGCGCGCGCCACCTCGACCCGCGCACGGCTGGCCGCGGCCATGGCGGGCAGGAAATCGATTCCGTCTGGGGCTTCTTCCATGGCGCGTGCTTAAGCGCGGCCCGCGACGCCGAACTGCGCCAGCTTTGCCAGGAGATTGGTGGCGGCGCCGGAATCGATGGCCGCGGCCGCCTGCGCCACGGCGAGGCGCGGTGCGGGTTCGATCCCCGTCACCTCGAGCGCCAGTGCGGCACCGAGCAGCAGCGCATCGCGCGTCGCGCCGCGCTCCTCGCCCGACAGCGCCCGCCGCAGGAGCTGCGCGTTGTGGGGCGCATCGCCGCCGGCCAGGTCGGCACTCGCGCACTGCGCCAGGCCATAGTCGCCTGGTGAGCGCTGCTCGCGGCTGACGGTGCCGCCCCGCACGTCGAACACCGTGAACGGCCCGCAGGGCGTGGGTTCATCCCAGCCCTCGGCGCCATGGATCACCATGGCCCGCTCGATGTTCATCCCGGCGAGCGCCTGGGCGATCAGCTCGGCGGTCGGCACATCGAAGGCGCCGATCAGGTGGAAAGGCGGCTCGGCCGGATTGGTCAGCGGCCCCAGGATGTTGAACACGGTACGCACGCCCAGGGCGGCGCGCACCGGTGCGAGATTCTTCATCGCAGGATGGTAGTGCGGCGCGTACAGGTAGGTGAAGCCGGTGGCCGCGAGGCATTCGCCGGCGCGCGCTTCATCGAGCGGCAATCGGAGGCCCAGCGCCTCGAGCACGTCGGCACTGCCGGCACGGCTGGAGATGGCGCGATTCCCGTGCTTGACGACGCAGACGCCGCAGCTGGCGGCGAGCAGGGCCGCGCCGGTGGACAGGTTCAGGCTCCCGGAGCGGTCGCCGCCGGTGCCGACGATGTCGATGGCGCGCAGTGCCGGGGGCAGGCGCGGCCGGCGCGCCAGCGCCCGCATCCCGCCGGCCAGACCGCGCAACTCGGCTGCGGTCACCCCCTTGGCCCGCAGCGCCGCGAGCAGCGCGCCGGCCAGCGCCGGCGAGATCTCCGGCACCGCCAGCGCCGCCAGCAGCTCGCCGGATTCGCGCTCGGTGAGATTCTGGCCGTCCAGCAGTCGATCGAGTGTGTCGTTGAGGCGCTCTGCCATGTCGCTGTCCGCTAGGCGCCGCGCGCCGCCAGGAAGTTGGCCATCATCGCCGGCCCCTGCGGCGTGAGCACGCTCTCGGGATGGAACTGTACGCCTTCCACGTTATGAGTCCTGTGCCGCAGCCCCATGATCTCGCCCTCCGCCGTGCGCGCCGTGACCGTGAGCTCGGCGGGCAGGGACCCGGGCGCGGCGATCAGCGAATGATACCGGCCGACTTCGCAGGGTGTGACGATCCCGGCAAATACGCCCTGTCCGTCATGCTCGATGGGCGAGGTCTTGCCGTGCATCAGGCGCTGTGCGCGCACCACCTCGCCGCCGAAAGCCTCGGCGATGGCCTGGTGGCCCAGGCAGACCCCGAGGACGGGAATGCGGCCGGCGAAGGCGCGGATCATCGCGATGGAGACGCCCGCCTGGCGCGGTGTGCCCGGACCGGGCGAGATGCACAGATGCGTCGGCCCCAGCGCCTCGGCCGCGGCCACGTCGAGCGCATCATTGCGGTGCACGACGACCTCCGCGCCCAGCACCAGAAAGGCCTGCACCAGGTTATAGGTAAAGGAGTCGTAATTGTCGATCAGCAGCAGGCGGGCCATCACAGCCCCTCCTCGGCGACCTGCAGCGCCTGTACCGCCGAGGCGCTCTTGGCGAGCACCTCCTCGTACTCGGCCTCCGGCCGGCTGTCGGCCACGATGCCGGCACCCGCCTGGTAGCTGTACTCATCGCCCTGGAACACGAGGCTCCGGATGGTGATCGCCTGGTCCATGTCGCCGCGTGCGCCGAAGTACCCGACCGTGCCGCCGTAGAGCCCGCGGCGCAACGGCTCGAGTTCCTCGATGATCTCCATCGCCCGGACCTTGGGCGCTCCCACCAGCGTGCCGGCGGGAAAGGCGGCGGCGAACAGGTCGAAGGCATCGCGGCCGGGCGCCAGCCGCCCGTGCACCCCGCTCACGATATGCATCACATGACTGTAGCGTTCGATGGCGCGGAACGGATCGACCTGCACGCTGCCCGCCTGCGCGACGCGCCCCAGGTCATTGCGCGCAAGATCGACCAGCATGACGTGCTCGGCATTTTCCTTCGGATCGGCCAGCAGCTGCGCCTCGTGCAACGCGTCGAGCGTGGCCTCGCCCGAGCGCGGCCGCGTGCCGGCGATCGGCCGCAGCTCGGCGCGGCCGCCGCCCAGCTTGACGAGGGCTTCGGGCGAACTGCCGACCACGTCCAGCTCGCCGAAATGGCAATAGAACATATAAGGCGAAGGGTTCAGCAGCCGCAGCGCGCGATAGGTCTGGAAGGGATCGAGATCGTGACGCCCGGAAAATCGCGACGACAGCACCAGCTGGTAGACGTCGCCGGCCGCGATATGTTCCTGCGCACGGCGCACGCCGGCCAGGTAGGCGTCGCGGTTCAATGCGGCCGTGGGCGGTGCGTGAGTGCCGCCGCGCGCACCAGTGGCCGGCATCGGCCCGCGCAGCGCGCGGACCACTTCACGGCGCAGCGAGGCGCGCTCGGCTTCACTCCCGGCATGCAGCAGGGCGATGGCGCGGGTGAGATGGTCGAACACCAGGAGCGATTGCGGCGCTACGTAGTGCAGGAGCGGCGGCGGATTCGGCAGGCGCGCGGCCTGCCGCGGGAGCCGTTCGAAATAGCGCACCACGTCGTAGGAGGTGTAGCCGACCAGTCCGCCCGCCAGCGGCACAGTGCCCAGTTCCGGCAGCGGCCTCGGTGCGGCCGCCAGCGCCTCGCGCAGCCCGGCCAGCAGTTCGGCGGCGGAGCGCGGCAGGGGGAGTGAGCGCGCACCGATCATGAAACTGTGCTCATCGAGCCGCACCTCGAGGGCCGCACCGAAGCCGATGAATGAATAGCGGCCCAGCCGCTCGCCCCCTTCCACGCTTTCGAGCAGGAAGCGCGGCTGGAATGACGCCAGCTTCGCGAACGCCGACACCGGCGTATCGAGATCACCGGCGATATCGAAGGGCGGTTTCATTCAATAACCTGCGTCCAAAAAAAGACCCATCCCGGTATAGGCCGGAGATGGGTCTGGTGTTCGGTAACTATGGAAACTTGGTCGAAAACAGCCGCAGGCCCACTCCGGAATCAGGAGCCGGGCCACCACCAGCGAATCGGGGCGGAAAGGGCTGTCTTGTGCATACCGGGGCAGTATGGCCATGGCCCGCCGGGGAGGTCAAGCGATCCTGAGTCCGGCGCGGCGCCTACGGCGTGGTGGCGCTGAGGCGCGCGCACAGTGCCTCGGTGGCATCCACGACCTCGGGCCCCAGGCGGCTCAGGCGCGCATCGACGAAGCTGAGCAGCCGGCCGTGGCGCACGGCGCTCATGGAGGGGAAAGCCTGCCAGCGCCGCATCCATTCCTGCGCCGTGGCCTCGTCCGCGGCCACCGCCAGGATCACTTCCGGGTCGCGCGCCACGATCGATTCCAGTGACACGGCTGGCGCAGCGTCGTGCAGCTCGCGGTAGACATTGTCGTAGCCACAGAGCGCGACCGCATCATCGATGAGCTGCTCCCCGCCGATCGTGTAGACGGGCCGGTCCCACACCTGCACCAGGAGGCGCGGCGCGCGCGCGCGCCGGTAACGCGACTGCAGTGCCCCGATGCGACGGCGCAGCTCGTCGGCCGCCCGCTGCGCCGTCGCCCGCGTGTCCAGCATGTCGCCCAGGCGTTCGATCGCGGTCGGCAGATCGGCGAGGCGCGTGACCCGGTGGCGGTAGACCGCGAGGCCCGCGCGCTCGAAAGGCAACAGCTGGGCTTCCGAGAATCCTGCGGTCCAGGCGACGATGAGATCCGGATGCAGCGCCAGGATGCGCTCCAGATCGAAGCCATGGCTGTCCCCGATGCGCGCGATCGCACGCGCGGCCTCCGGTTCCACGGAAAAATCCGGCGTCCCGACGACGCGCGCGCCGCCGCCGGCGGCAAACAGCATGGCGGTCGCGCCGGGCGAGAGGCTGACCACGCGCTGCGGCGGACGGGGAAGGGAAATCATCCGCGCTTCGTCGTCACGGGCCTGCCAGGCCGCGGCGCTGCCGCCGGCCAGCAGTGCCAGCGCTCCGAATACCAGCCCTGCGCCCCGCCGGGGCGCGCACGCGCTCCGCCATAGCCTGCCTATCCCTGTCCGTGGTTCAGGCATGACTGGCCTCCATCGCCGGTCCCAGGGCCGGGAAACTGCAGCGCACGATCAGCCCGGGCGCCGCATCGAGCGTTTCGAGCGTGCCCTGATGCAGGCGCACCACGGCCGCGACCAGGCTCAGGCCCAGGCCGCTGCCCGGCGCCGCCGCGTCGCGCACCTGGCGGCGAAACGGCAGCAGCATTTCCGCATGCAGGGCGGTGGGTATGCCCGGTCCGTCATCGCTGACGGTGAGGCGGACCAGGGCCTCGGCCGCGGCGACCTCGATCCGGATGCCGCCGCCCGACGGCACGTACTTGAGGGCGTTTTCCAGCAGGTTCGTCACCAGCTGCGCGAGCAGCTGCTGGTGGGCGCTCAGCAGCGCGGGCGAGTCGGCCTGCACCTTCAGCGTCAGCCCCCGTTCCCGTGCTTCCGGTTCATACAGTTCACCGAGTTCGCGCACCATCTGCGCCAGATCGACGCGCTCCCGGGTCGCGTTGTTGCCGCCCGCTTCAGCCTGGGCGATCTGCAGCAGCGTGGCGAGCGTGCGCTGCACGCGCTCCAGGTCATCGATGGTGGCGCGCATCGCGGCGGCGGCGGCCGGGCCCTTGTCACCCGCACCGCCCGCCGTCGCGGTGGCCAGGGCCGCCTCGAGCCGGGCCCGCATGCGAAACAGCGGCGCGCGCAGATCGTGCGCCGCGCTGTTGAAGGTGACGTGCACGATCGCGGTCTGCTGCTCGACGCGGTCGAGCATCCCGTTCACCGCGCTCGCCAGCTGGTCGAATTCGTCCGCATTGCGCTCCAGCGGCAGGCGGCGGGTCAGATCCCCCGAGATGATGCGCTTGCAGGCCTGCGCGACCGCACGCACCCGCGCGGCGACCCGCCGGCTGAACCACAGTCCAGTGAGCGCCATGAAGGCGACGGTGAGGCCCATCCCCCGGTAAGTGGTGCTGCGCAGGCGCGCGGTGAAGCGGCGCCGCTCCGACACATCCGTACCCACGAGCAGGCGGTTGCCGTCGAGGGTGACCACCGTCGCCCGCACCGGATGATCGACCGCATGGCCACGTTCGCTGGCGCGGATGTCAAACTCGAGCCAGGCGCCCGTGGCGGCGAACTCCTTGGGCCACGAGGAGAGGTTGCCGGCCAGCTGGTTGCCCTCCCGGTCCATCAGCAGATACGCCGCGCCCAGTCGACCCCAGTCATCGTCGCGCTGGTCGAGCACCTCGATCAGGCGCGCGATCCCGCCGCCGCGGTAGTCCTCGCGCAGTGATTCGATCTCCGTCTCGACCACCAGGTCAACCTGGCGCTCCATCGCCCGTTGCGTGAGCAGGTAGGTACTCCACAGCAGGGCGCTGATGCCCAGGCCCGCACCGCACAGGTACCAGAGCGCCAGTCGCGCGGAGGAGGACAGGAAGCTCGGCATCTTCACGCCTCCCGCCCGGGAGCGCGGATGCTGTAGCCCACGCCGCGGATGGTGTGCAGGAGCGGTGGGTTGAATTCGCGGTCGATGGCCTGGCGCAGCCGGCTGATGTGCACGTCGATGAGGTTGGTCTGCGGATCGAAGTGCAGGTTCCACACCGACTCGAGCAGCATGGTGCGCGTGACCACCTGGCCGGCACGGCGCACCAGGAAGTCGAGCAGCTGGAATTCCTTGGCGGTCAGATCGATGCCCCGGCCGGCGCGCGTGACGCGCCGGGCTATCACGTTGATCTCGAGGTCCGCGACACGCAGCACGCCCAGCTGCTGGCCCTCACCCGCCGCCCGCCGCAGCAGGGCCTCGACGCGCGCCAGCAGCTCGGCAAAGGCAAAAGGCTTGACCAGGTAGTCATCGCCGCCGGCACGCAGGCCTTCGACGCGATCATCGATGGTGCCCAGCGCGCTCAGCAGCAGCACCGGAGTCGGCACGCTCTCGAGCCGCAGCCTGGCCACGATGCTCAGGCCATCCATGTGCGGCAGCATGCGATCGACGATCAGCAGGTCGTAGCGTGCGGCACGCGCGGCCGCGAATCCCGTCTGGCCGTCGGCGCAGTGGTGCACGGCATAGCCGGCCTCGCGCAAGCCGTTGCCCACGTGGCCGGCGGCCTCGACGTCGTCTTCGACCAGCAATATCTGCACGGCTGCTCCGCGGTCAGCGCACCCATCGTAGCTAAGGCGTGGCCGAGGCGCGAATCTCGTGCCCCGGGCGCCTTCAAGCGGCCTGCTGGTGCTCGAGCACTCCCGCGACGGCATGGACTGTGGCGGCAATCCGCACGGCGCTGTGGACCTGCTCGCGCGTTGCGCCGTGCTGGCGCAGCGTCTGCTCGTGCGCGCTGATGCACATGCCGCAGGCATTGATCGCCGAGACCGCGAGCGAGGCGAGTTCGAAGTCCACCCTGTCGATGCCCGGACTGGCGATCACGTTCATGCGCAGGCGCGCCGGCATCCGCTGGTACTCGCTGTCCCCGACCAGATGCAGGAAGCGGTAGTAGACGTTGTTCATGCCCATGATCGCCGCGGCCGCGTGCGAGGCCTGGAGCTGCGCGGGCTGCAGCTGCGCGGCGGCCAGTTCCTCGAGCTGGCGTGCGAAGCGCGCGTTGCGCGCCGCCAGGGCGGCCGCCAGCGCGATCACCCAGATCTGCGCCTCGCTCAATCCCGGTGCGCCGGCCGGGCTGAGCACGCTGCCGAGGTTGAGGCGCAGGTCACGCGCATACTCGGGGATGCTGGCGCGAATTTCCTCCAGACTCATGGGCTTGGACTCCTTAAAGCTCGGCCGGCCGCCGTTCAGGCCGCCTTGAGGGTCGCGTCGCCCGGCTGCCAGTTGCAGGGGCACAGCTCCTCGGTCTGCAGCGCGTCGAGCACGCGCAGCACCTCCTGCGGGTTGCGGCCCACGTTCAGGTCGGTCGCATAGGCGAAGCGGATCACGCCCTGCGGGTCCACGATGTAGGTGGCGCGTTGCGCCACGCCGGCCTGCGGGTCCAGGATACCGAGCGCGCTGCTGAGCTCGCGCCGCACGTCGGCGAGCATCGGGAAGGCCAGCCCCCGCAGTTCTTCCCGGGCCTGGCGCCAGGCCAGGTGCACGTATTCGCTGTCGACGCTGGCGCCGAGCAGTTGCGCATTGCGCTCGGCGAATTCGCGCGCCAGGGCGCCGAAGGCGGCAATCTCCGTCGGGCACACGAAGGTGAAATCCATGGGCCAGAAGAACAGCACCTGCCACTTGCCGGCCAGCTGCGCACTGTCGATGGTCTCGAAAGCCCGCGCCGGATCGGCCGAGACCACGCCAGTGAGGGAATACTGCGGAAATTTCTGTCCTAGGCCCAACATGTGCAAACTCCTTGATGTCGGTGGGGCTGCTGATCCTGACGGCCACTGTGGCAGGAGGGCCGGCATTGTTCCAATCGATTATCTTTATGATTAGGATAGATGGCGTATATGGATGGCCATGGCTGACCTCAAACTCAAGGACCTGCGCTACCTGAGCGCGCTGGCTGCGACCCGTCACTTCGGCCGGGCCGCCACCGCCTGCTTCGTCAGCCAGCCCACGCTGTCGGCGCAGCTGCGCAAGCTCGAGGCCTACCTGGGCGTGCAGCTCATCGAGCGCCAGCCGCGGCACGTCACGCTCACCGAGGCGGGAGCCGCCATCGCCGCGCGCGCGCAGCAGATCATCGCCACCAGCGATGAGATCGTGCGGCTCGCGCACGCCTGGCGCGACCCGCTGGCCGGGCGCCTGCGCGTGGCCACGCTCCCGACCGTCGGGCCCTATCTGTTGCCGCAGATCATGGCGCAGATGCGCAAGTCCCTGCCGCGCCTCAATCTCATGCTCTACGAATACCAGACCGGGCCGATGCTCGAGCAGCTGCGCGCCGGCGGCATCGACCTGGGTATCCTCGCGCTGCCCGTTGATCTCGATGGCCTCGAGTCCCGCCCACTGTACGAGGAGCCCTTCCTGCTCGCGGTGCCCGAGAGCCACCGCCTCGCGACGCGCCGCCAGGTGCAGATCGGCGAGCTGGGCGAGGACACGCTGCTGCTGCTCGAGGACGGCCATTGCCTGCGCGAGCAGGCTCTCGCCGTGTGCGCGCGCTCGCGTGCCCAGGAACGTGCGGACTTCCGCGCCACCAGCCTCGAGACGTTGCGCCAGATGGTGTCCGCCGGTGCCGGTGTCACGCTGCTGCCCGCACTCGCCTGCCGCGGCGCCTACGGCGCGGCCTCGGGCCTGCGGCTGCTGTCGCTGGTGAAGCCGACGCCGACGCGCCGCATCGGAGCCCTCTGGCGGCACAGCAGCGCGCGCGCCCCGGCCATCAAGGCCTTCTGCGAGCTGCTGGTGCGCCACAGCGGCATCGGACGCCACGCATGAGCCTCGCAGCCGGGAGCGGATTCTCGATCTACGACCGGCTGTGGCACAGCAACGAGGAGCTGTGCCTGCTGCTGGCCACGGGCGCGGCGCGCCGCGAGCTCAGCGCGATGTTCGGCGCCACCGACTACGCGCTGCTCACAGGCCTGGCGCGTGCCGCCCAGCGTGCGCGGCGCCGTGAAGGGGAGAGCGTGTACCTGCTGCCCGGCATCATGGGCACGCAGCTGGGCCTGCTGCCCACCGGCGCCAACCCGGCCGACCTGATCTGGCTCGACCCGCAGGATGTGATGGAAGGCGGCCTGTACCGGCTGCGGCTTCCAGAGGCCACGGGCCTCGTCCCGCTCGGCGCCCTGCCCTTCAGTTACCTGGCCCTGCAATTGCGGCTGCGTGCTGCCGGGTTCACGGTGCACATGCATGACTACGACTGGCGGCTGAACCTCAGCGATCTCAGTGCCAGCTTCCTCGCCCGCCTGCGCGCCGATCCGGCCGAGTCGCTCCTGATTGTCGCTCACAGCATGGGCGGGCTGATCGCGCGCAGCGCGCTTGGCGCGGCGGACCTGGCGCGCCTGCGCCGCCTCATCACGCTCGGCACGCCGCACGGTGGATCCTATGGCGCGGTGCAGGCCCTGCGCGGCACCTATCCGGTGGTGCGGCGGCTCGCCGCGCTGGATCGGGTGCACGACGCGGAAGCCCTGTCCGCCGATGTGTTCAATACTTTTCCCAGCATCCACCAGATGGTGCCGGGTCCTGGCGGCGCGCAGCCCGAGGATCTGTTCGACATCGGCAACTGGCCGTCCAGCGGTCCGCGCCCGGACCCGCACCTGCTGCAGGAGGGGCGTGCCTTCCTCGCCGCGCTGCCGAGGCCCGATGAACGCTGCATCGCCATTGCCGGCACCCAGCAACGCACCGTGACCGGAGTGCATCTCGCGGGCGATGAGTTCCACTACGACATCAGCAACGCCGGCGATGGCACCGTGCCGCTGCAGTCCGCGCACTTGCCCGGTGGCTGCAATTACTACGTGCGCTGCGAGCACAGCGCGCTGCCGCGCAGCGCGACGGTCGCGCGCGCCGTGCTGGAGCTGCTGCGCCGCGGTCGCACCCGGGCGCTGGCCGCGCAGCCCGGACGGCCGCGCGGGCGGACCGTGACGGTGCGCGATGGCGAACTGCGCCGCACCTGGCTGCAGAAAATCGACTGGGCGGGTCTCGCGCCGGCCGCGCGCCGCGACTATCTCAATGAGCTGAATGAGCCGCCGCGCCAGTACGCCGCACCCTTTGCTCCGGGCGGTCCGGCCGGGTAGCATCTTAGGGACCCCTTCAAAAAGCGAGCACCCTACCCATGAAGACCGAGGAGCCCTTCGCACACCCCACTCGCCTCAACCGCCGCGACCTGCTGCTGGCCACGGCCGCGGTCGCCGCATTCGGCCGCGGCGGCCTGGCACGCGCCGCCGAATCGCCCGCGGCGGCGGCAGCGCCACAGGCGCCCGCCGGCCCCTTCAGCCTGCCCCCTCTGCCCTACGCCGAGAACGCACTGGACCCTCTGATCTCCGCCAACACGCTCGGCATCCACCACGGCAAGCATCACCAGGCCTACGTCGACAATCTCAACAAGGCGGTGGCGGGCACGCCCTATGCCGACATGAAGCTCGAGGCGATCATCGCCGCGACCTACGGCGTCGCGGAGCGCACCGCCGTCTACAACAACGCCGCGCAGCACTGGAATCACAGTTTCTACTGGCGCAGTCTCAGGGCCCAGGGCGGTGGCGAGCCGCCCGCCGCCCTGAAGCAGCGGATTGAGGCCGCCTTCGGCAGCGTCGATGCCTGTCGCAAGGAATTGCTGACCGCGGCCACCACCCAGTTCGGCAGCGGCTGGGCCTGGCTCGTGCAGGATGGCGACAAGCTCGC
Source organism: Steroidobacteraceae bacterium (assembly GCA_035300345.1). Lineage (GTDB taxonomy): Bacteria > Pseudomonadota > Gammaproteobacteria > Steroidobacterales > Steroidobacteraceae > FEN-1191. Next base: position 51,905 of record DATGVM010000024.1, on the reverse strand, counting down.
GGTCACCAAGACCGGCAACGCCGATTCACCGCTCCACGCCGGCCAGAAACCGCTCCTGACCATCGACGTGTGGGAGCACGCCTACTATCTGGACTACCAGAATCGCCGCGCCGACTACGTGAACGCCGTGCTTGGCAAGCTGATCGACTGGGGATTCGCGGCCGGGAATCTCGGCCTGTCCTGATAGCCGTTCAGGCGCTGAGCACGGCGTCGGAGGCCGCGGCGATGATCGAGGCGAAGGCGGGCTGGCCAGCCTGCTGGGCGAGCAGCTGCGCCTTCAGTTCCTGGATGCCCACCGCCTCGCCGAAGAGGCGGCCCTGCGCCAGATCACAGTCCCATTTGCGCAGGAACGGCACCTGGCGCTGCAGCTCGACGCCTTCGGCCACGACCTTCAGTCCCAGGCCGTGGCCCATGTCGATGATCGTTCGCACCAGCGTCGCGTCGGCCGGATCATCGGCGACGTCGCGCACGAAGGACTGGTCGATCTTGAGCGTACCGATCGGGAACTGCTGCAGCGCAGAGAGCGAGGAGTAGCCGGTGCCGAAGTCGTCGATGGACAGGTGCAGGCCGATGGCCGCGAGCTGATCAAGCATCTGCACCGTGCGGCGCGGGTCGGCCATCAGGGTCGTCTCGGTGATTTCGAGCTCGAGGCTCTGCGGCGGGACTTTATGACGCTCGAACAGGGAGCGGCAGTTGAGTATGAATCCGGCGTGTCGCAGCTGCTTGAGCGAGAGATTCAGGGAAATGCGGCCCGGATTGCTGACCACGCCGCGCAGCATCTTGAAATCGATGCAGACGCGCTCCAGTACCCAGGCGCCGATGGCGCTGATGAGATCGTTCTCCTCGGCGATCGGGATGAACTGCGACGGCGGGATGTCGCCATGCCCGGGCAGGCGCCAGCGCAGCAGCGCCTCGGCCCCGACGATGCGGCCGTCCTGCAGGTCGACCTTGGGCTGGTATTGCACCACGAACTCGTCGCGCTCCACGGCGCGCCGCAGCTTGCTCTTGAGCATCAGCCGCTCGACCGCCGCGGCGTTCATCTCCTGCGAATAGAACGCGAAGGTGTTGCCGCCGTTCTGCTTGGAGTAATACATGGCCGCATCGGCGTTGCGGATCAGGTCGATCACGTTGTCGGCATCGCGCGGGCAGAAGGCCACGCCGATGCTCACCGTCAGGACCACTTCCTGCTGGCTGACGTGGAACGCGGCGCCGACGGTGTCAAGCACGGTGCGCGCCAGTTGCGCCACCTGCTCGCCGGCTTCCTCGCCATTGGTGCCCAGCCCGTCGACGAACAATGCAAACTCGTCCCCGGCGAGGCGGCCGATCACCGTGTCGCTGCTGAGCGCGCGCGTCAGGCGCTCGGTGAGCAGCTCGAGCACCCGGTCGCCCGAGGCGTGGCCAAAGGTGTCGTTCACTTCCTTGAAGCGATCCATGTCGATGTACAGCAGCGCCACGCCCAGCCCGAGGCGCCGCCCGCGCGCGATGGCCTGCTGCAGCAGGTGCTGGAACTGCATGCGGTTGGGAATCTTGGTCAGGGCGTCATAGCGCGCGAGGTAGCGGATGCGCCGCTCGGCGCGCTTGCGTTCCGTGATATCGCGCGCCACGTAGATGTCGCCGGCGAACTGCTCGGCGGCCGTGGCCACGGTGGAGACCACGAACGACACCGGAATGGTCTGGCCGGCGCGCGTACGCAGCACGGTTTCGCCGGCCTCGCGCGCCGCCACCAGAGGATCGGCCCCGTCCTCCACGGTCGCGGCGAGGAGCGAGGCGATGCTCATGCCGGACAGTTCATCGGCGCTGTAGCCGGTCAGCCGCTGCGCGGCGTCATTGACGATGCGGATGGCGCCGTCGGGCGCGGCGACGAACACGCTGTCGCTCATGCTGTTGAGGACGCTGTGCAGGTAGTCGCGGCTGTAGGTGGTGTCATGGAGCGCGATGCGCATGCGCTCGAAGGCGCGCTGCAGGAGCCCCAGGTGGCCGGTCAGGCTGCTGGCCACGGGTTGCGAGAATTCGCTCCGGCTCAGGCGTTCCGCCGCGCCAATCAGCTGTTCAATGCCTTCCTGCATGCGCTGGCGCGCGCTCCAGGACCAGAATGCCAGCATCGCCATGCCCGCCACCGTCAGCAGCGCCGCCGTCACCAGGAGCGGTGCGGGCAGCGAAGGCCGGAAATCCGCGTAGTACACCCAGGCGATCAGGGCGAGCGCCAGCGCCACCGCCGTGGTATAGCGGGTGGTCGCCTGCAGTCTGGACTGGTGTGGCATCTGCTGAGGATCCCGGCGGTAACTCGGCCCCAAGACAGCATAGAATCATGCCCGATGGACGCGCCGACCGCCATTGCCGCCACGCCGCCCGTGCCGCTTTCAGGCCTGGAACTGACGGGTCGCGCCAGCACACATGTACGCGAATGGCCTGAATTGCGCTGCCGGCTGCACCCGCAGGCCGCCGCGGCCCTGCAGGCGATGCGCGCCGCCGCCGCCCAGGCCGGTATCGATCTTATGCCCGCCTCGGGATTCCGCGATTTTGCCCGCCAGCTCTCCATCTGGAACGACAAGTTCAGCGGCGCGCGCCCGCTCCTCGATCGGGCCGGGCAACCACTGGCGGCGGACACCATGGACGAGCCCGCACGCGTCGCAGCGATCCTCATCTGGTCCGCGCTCCCGGGGGCCAGCCGCCATCACTGGGGGAGCGACTGCGACCTGGTTATTCAGGCGGCCCGGCCGGCCGGCGCGCCGGTGGAGCTGCTGGGGGCGCACTACGCCGCCGGCGGATGCTACGCGCCGCTTTCCGCGTGGCTTGACCATCATGCGCACGATTACGGTTTTTTCCGGCCCTATGACCTCGATCGCGGCGGGGTGCAGCCGGAACCCTGGCACTACAGTTTTGCCCCGATCGCCGTCCCGGCACAGGCGGCGATGCATCCGGAGCTGTTGCGCGCGGCGCTCGCGGGCAGCGCCTTGTTCGGTTGGAAAAGCGTCAGCGACGCGCTGCCGCGGATTTTCGATCGCTACGTGAGCGCGGTGGCCAGCGCGCCACCCGCGGCGCTGGCCGCAGCGGCGCTCAGTCGCGCAGCCAGGCCCGCTTGAACAGACTGAGCATCTGGCCCCGCACCTGCGCGAGCGCATCCGGGTCCGCGGCATAGAGCGGTGGATTGCGGCGCAGCAGCCGCCAGCTCTCGCTGCGCAGCACCTGCTCGAGAAACTTGAGGTTGCGCTCGATGGACTCGAGGTAGGGATTGCGGCCGTCGAAAAGGATTTCCAGGTACCGGTAGGCGCGGTTGAATTCACCGTCCAGCCGCTTCGCGCGCGTCTCGGCGGCGAACTGCGGCGTCTGGCGCAGCAGATCGAGGCCCGAGGCGTAGCGGACCTGTTCGGCGCTGGCATTCTCGAGCGGCAGTGCCATGCCGCCGAGCACGAATTCGGGGTACAGCCGGTCGCGGCATTTTTCCAGGTAGCAGCGATCCGCCATCTGCGTGATCATGTCGGCGGTGCCGAGCAGGTGCCCCAGGCGCAGGTCGCGCGCATCGTCCAGCACCAGTTCGCTGAACGGTTTCTCGTAGCCGGTGAAATGCAGCACCTGGCTTGCGACCCCGACCCAGTGGCCGAGCTCGAGTTGCGGCAGGTAGCCACGCAGGAACTCGACGCCGCGGCTGACATGTGTGCGGGTGAACTCGGCGCCGTTGCGCTGCGCGGTATCGCTGCTGCGCCGCAGATAGCCGACGTCGTGGAACAGGGCCATGATCACGCCGGCCATGGCGCGATCGGCGCCCAGCTTCCACAGCGGCTCGACCTGCCGTTCGTAGCCGGCGCAGATGCGGGCCATGGTCAGCGTCACGTCCAGGGTGTGCTGGCGATCGTGGTAGAGGGTGTCAACGCCCGCGTAGCCGGGCATGCGGCCCGAAAACATCTCGTCGAACTGGGTCACCGCGCGGCGCAGCGCGTCGGTCGGCACACCCGGCCAGGTGCCGGCGAACAATTGCTCGATCGCGTGCAGGACGGCCGGAGGAGAACTCACCCGTACCGTGTTGGTGATGTCAAAATCGCTGCGCCTGCTGTTGACCATGCCGGAATGTCTTCCTGCCGTGGACCGCCGCTCAACTGCGCCCTGCGCCACGGAACATTCAGTCTAGGCCAGGCGGCCAGCGGCTTCCAGCGACCTGCCGCACAGTTCAATCCCGGGCCGCGGAGCCCGGGACCCCGTCGCGCCGCGCATTTACCTAAATATCGAAGCTGGCGACGACCGGCGTATGGTCGGAAGCGCGCTCCACGCGGCGCGGCTCCCGGTCGATCAGGCAGGCCGTGCAGCGCTCCGCCAGCGCCGCGGAGGCCAGCACCAGGTCGATGCGCAGCCCGTGATTGCGGCGAAACGCGCCGGCGCGATAGTCCCACCAGCTGAAGGACTGCGGCGGCTGCTCGAAGCGCCGGAACAGGTCACTGAGCCCCAGGGCCAGGGTGTCGCGCAGCGCTTCGCGCTCCTCGGCGCTGACCTGCACCGAGCCGGCCCAGGCCGCCGGGTCATGCACGTCGCGATCCTCGGGCGCGATGTTGAAGTCACCGAGCACGACCAGCTGCACGTGCGCGGCCAGCTCGGCGCGCAGCCACTTGCGCAGCGCGCGCAGCCAGCCCAGCTTGTAGTGATACTTGTCCGATCCCACGCTCTGGCCGTTGGGCACGTACAGGTCGATCACGCGCACCGCGCCGATGCTGGCGGCCAGCACCCGGCGCTGCGGATCATCGTAGCCGGGCATGTCGCGCACGAGGTCCGTGGGCGCGCGGCGCGCCAGGATGGCCACCCCGTTATAGGTCTTCTGGCCGCTGCAGACGCTGTGGTAACCCGCCGCCTGCAACTCGTCGGTGGGGAAGGCCTCGTCGGTGAGCTTGGTTTCCTGGAGTGCGAGGACGTCCGGTGCGCTGCCGGCCAGCCACTCGAGCAGCTGCGGCAGCCGCACCCGGAGGGAGTTTACATTCCAGGTGGCGATGCGCACTGCGGATACGCGGCGATGCCGTGCAGCTCCAGGAGCGGCCCGATGTCCGGCTCGCGGCCACGGAACTCGATGAAGGCCTCGAGCGCCTTGCGGCTCCCGCCGCGGGAGAGAATGCTGTCGAGGAAGCGCTGCGCCGTGGCCCGGTCGAAGGCACCGGGTCCCCGGAACGCCGCGAAGGCATCCGCGGCCAGCACCTCGGCCCACTTGTAGCTGTAGTAGCCGGCGGCGTATCCGCCGGCAAAGATGTGCGTGAAGCTGTGCGGGTAGCGGTTCCAGTCGGGCACGCGCGTGACCGCGACCGCCGCGCGCACCTCGGCGAGCAGGGGGTAGATGTGCGCGCCGCGCTGCGGGTCGTACTCGGCGTGCATTCGCATGTCGAAGAGCGCGAACTCCACCTGGCGGAGCGTATGGAGCCCGGCATGGAAGCTGCGGGTGGCGATCAGCTGGAGCTGTTTCGCTTCGGAGAGCGGCTCGCCACTCTTGACATGCGCGCCCAGACGCGCCAGCACCTCGGGCAGCCAGGCGTAGTTTTCCATGAACTGGCTCGGCAGTTCGACCGCGTCCCAGGCGACCCCGTTGATCCCCGCCACGCTCGGATAGCCGATGCGCGTGAGCATGTGGTGCAGGCCGTGGCCAAATTCATGGAACAGCGTCACCACGTCATCGTGCGTCAGGAGCGCCGGCCGCTCGCCCTGCGGCGGCAGCGAATTGCAGACCAGGAAGGCGACCGGCAGGGTCAGCTCGCCGTTGAGCTGCTTGCGGCCCACGCAGTCGTCCATCCAGGCACCGCTCCGCTTGTTGGCGCGCGCGCAGGCGTCGAGGTAGAAGCTCGCCAGCGGCGCGCCGCCGGGCGAGAGCACCTCGAAATAGCGCACGTCCGCGTGCCACACCGGCACGCCGCTCCGTTCGCGCAGCTGCACGCCGTAGAGGCGTTCGGCCACCTCGAACAGCGTGGCCAGCACCCGCGGCAGTGGCAGGTAATCGCGCAGCTCCTCCTGCGAGACCTGGAAACGGCTCTGCTGCAGGCGCTCGGAGTAGTAGCTCAGGTCCCAGGCCTCGAGCGGCCGCCCGGCGTAGGCCTCGAGTTCCGCCAGTTCGGCTTTGGCCTGCTCGCGCGCGGCGCCGGCAAGCCGCATCAGGAAGGAGGTGACTTCCGGTACGCCGCTGGCCATGCGATCGGCGAGGGCGTACTGGGCGTAGGAGGGGTAATCGAGCAGCCGCGCCGCCTCATGACGCAAGCGCAGGATGCCTTCCATGACGGCGGTATTGTCGAAGCGCCCCGCGCCCGGTCCCTGGTCCGAGGCGCGCGTGGACCAGGCTTCGTAGAACACGCGGCGCAGCGCCGCGGAGTCCGCGTCCGTGACCACCGCGACATAGGTCGGCTGATCGAGGCCGAAAATCCAGCCGTCCACGCCCGTATCGCGCGCCCGCTGCGCGGCCTGGGCCACGATGCCGGCGTTGACGCCCGCCAGCTGCGCCTCATCGGTGACGGCGTACGACCAGGCATTGGTCGCGTCGAGCACATTTTCCTCGAACTTCGCCTGCAGCTGCGCCAGCTCGCTCATGATGCTCTTGAAACGGAGCTTGCGTTCCCCGTCGAGTGCCACGCCCGCCTGGCGGAAATCGTGCAGCGCGCGCTCCAGCACCGCGAGCTGCACGGCATCGAGCCGCGCGCCCTCGCGGTTGCGGATGTGCAGGTAGGAGTGGTACAGCGGTTCGCTCTGCGACAGATCCGTGTAGTACTCTGACAGCAGCGGCAGGCAGGCATTGTAGGCCGCGCGCAGCGCCTCGGAATTCATCACTCCGTTAAGATGCCCGATCGGGGACCAGGTGCGGGCCAGGCGGTGACGCAGCTCCTCCAGCGGCAACACCACGCTCGCGAAGCTCGGTTCCGCGAGCCGGGCGATCTCGGCGAGGCGTGCGCGGCACTCACCCAGCACTTCCGCCAGCGCCGGCTCGATGTGCTCGGGGCGGATGTCCGGGAACAGAGGGAGCGTCGAGTCGGCGAGCAGTGGATTGAGCGCAGGGGCGGGCACGGCGGCCGTGCTGGTGGCGGGTGGCATCTGGCAAGAGTGCCAGAGCCGGGCCAGGATGGGAACCCGCCGCCCCGGGCAGGAGGCGGACCATGGTCACAGATTACGATCTCATCGTCATCGGCGGCGGCAGCGGCGGCCTGGCCTGCGCGCAGCGGGCGGCGGGATATGGAGCGCGGACGCTGCTGATCGAATCGCACCGGCTCGGCGGCACCTGCGTGAACGTGGGCTGCGTGCCCAAGAAAATCACCTGGAATGCCGCGCAGCTCGCCCACGCGGCCCACGACGCCCACGACTACGGCTTTGACCTGACGCTCAACGGTCACGACTGGGCGCTCCTGCGGCACAAGCGCGATGCCTACATTGCGCGGCTCAACGACATCTACGCCGCCAATCTCGAGCGCAGCGGCGTCATGCTGCTGCGCGCCCGCGCCAGGTTCACCGCCCGGCCCGACGTGCTGGCCGACGGCCACCACTATCGCGCCCCGCATATCGTCCTGGCCACGGGCGGGCAGGCCGTGGTGCCGGCGGTTCCGGGCGCGGAGCTGGGCATCACTTCGGACGATTTCTTCGCGCTGCCGGCACTCCCGGCCGCCGTCGCGATCGTGGGCAGCGGCTACATCGCCGTGGAGCTGGCGGCTCTGTTCTCCGCGCTGGGCAGCTACACCACGGTGCTGGCGCGCAGCGAGCAGCTGCTCCGGGCCTTTGATCCCTTCCTCGGCGAGCAGCTGCGCGAGATCATGCGCGAGGAAGGCATCGAGCACCTGTTCAAGGCCACGCCGACCGCGCTGGCGCGCGACGCGCAGGGGCAAATCAGCATCCAGCTGGCCGATGGCCGGCGGGCCGGCCCCTTCGACACCGTCCTATGGGCCGTCGGCCGCAACGCCTCGGTCGCCGGACTGGGCCTCGAGGCGGTGCGCGTGCTGCGCGATGCCCAGGGCTTCATTCACACCGACCCTTTCCAGGAGACCAATGTGTCCGGCATCTACGCGATCGGCGATGCCACCGGGCGTGCGCAGCTCACGCCGGTGGCGATCGCGGCCGGCCGCCGGCTCGCCGACCGGCTGTTCGGCGGGCAGAAGGAGCGCCGCCTCGACTACGAAAACATCCCGACCGTGATCTTCAGCCACCCGCCGATCGGCACCGTCGGGCTCACGGAGGCCGAGGCGCGCCGCCGTCATGGCGCGGAGGTGAAGGTCCATTCCACCGGCTTCGTGCCGCTGTATCACGCCATGACCACGCGCAAGCCCAGGACGCTGATGAAGCTCGTGACCGTGGGCGCCGAGGAGCGCGTCGCCGGCGTTCACGTGATCGGCGCTGGCGCCGATGAAATGATGCAGGGCTTCGCCGTCGCGGTGCGCATGGGCGCCACCAAGCGCGATTTTGACGACACGGTGGCCATCCACCCGACCTCGGCCGAGGAACTGGTGACGATGCCCTGACGTCCCTGAGGAGAAACGCCACATGAACAAGGTAGCAACGGGCCTGCTGGCCGCGAGCCTGGCGCTGGGTAGCGCAATCCCTGCGGCGGAGCGTCCGCCGGCGACCCGCACGGTGCCGGAGGTGGATCGGCTGTTCGGGCTGACACTCCCGGATCCCTACCGCTGGATGGAGGGTGCCCAGAATCCGGAGTTCGCGGCCTGGCTCAGCTTGCAGGGCCAGTACACGCGCCGCCAGCTCGATGCGCTGCCCTCGCTCCAGTCGTGGCGTGTCCGGCTCAAGGCGGCCAGCGGCGCGGCGACGATCAACCGGCTGCAGCGCCGCGTGGCCGGCCGGATATTTTTCCTCCGTACCGCCGGCGGCCGGCCCGGCGTGCTGATGGTGCGCGATCGGCAGGGCGCGGAGCATGTGCTGCTCGATCCCAACCCTCCCGGAAGCGCGGCGAGCACCGCAACGATCACGGAATACAGTCCCTCACCGGATGGCACACTCATCGCCGTGAACGTGGATCATGGCGGCGATGAGGTCACGCAGGTGACCCTGCTGGATACCGCCACCGGCGCCGCCCAAGCCGACCTGCTCGAGCGCATCTGGGGCGAGCTGCCGGTCACGTGGTTGCCCGATGGCAGTGGCTACACCTACACCCAGATGGCGCCCAGGGAAGACACGGCCGGGGGTGATCCGGTCACGAATATGCGGGTTCGGGTGCATCGCCTGGGCCAGCCGGTGCAGGACGATCCGATCATCCTGGCCTCGGGCGGCAGTGCCCGCCTGCCGCTCCTGCCGCAGGAATTTCCCTTTATCGACGCGAGCGCGGACTCGGACCAGGCGGCGGCGATCGCCGGCGGGGCTCGCCAGGAGGAACGGATCTGCATCGCCCCCAAGTCGATGGCCCTGAGCGCGGAGGCGCCCTGGCAATGCATCGTGGACTATGCCGATCAGGTGCAGGCCTACGATCTGCACGGCTCCACCCTTTATCTGCTCTCGATGAAGGGCGCCCCCAACGGCCGTATCCTGGCCCTGGACCTGTCTCGGAAGCCCGCGACACTGTCGCAGGCCCGTGTTCTCGTGCCGGAAGCTCTGGATACCGTGCTCACCGGGCTGGCCTCGGCGCACGATGCGCTCTATGTGCGGCAGATGAAGGTGGGCGTCGACTCTTTTGTCCGGCTTCCACACGGTGGCGATGCGCCCGAGGCCATTGCGATGCCCTTCGCGGGCGCCGCCTTTCTCATGTCGGCACGGCCGACCGAGGATGGCCTGCTCTTCACCCTGCAGGGTTGGACCACGCCCCGCATCGCCTATGCCTTCGATCCGCTGACCGGCAAGCTGACGGATCTGAAGCTGGGAGCGAGCTCCCCCGGCGACTACAGCGGCATCGTGGCGACCGAAACCGTGGCCCGGAGTGCGGACGGCACGGAGGTGCCGTTGACCATCATCGCCCGGAGCGATGCGGCCAGGGACCGATCGCATCTGGCCATCGTCGATGGCTACGGCGGCTACGGCATCAGTCAGCAGCCCTACTTTGACCCGCTGAACCTCGAGTGGGTGAAGGCCGGACATGTCTACGCGATTGCGCACGTGCGTGGGGGTGGCGAGAAAGGCAATGCCTGGTGGCTCGCGGGCAAGCCACCGCACAAGGAGCGGGGCGTGGAAGACTTCATTGCCTGTGCCGGGCAGCTGGTGAAGATGGGGCTGACCACCCCTCTGCGCACGGCCGCCTCTGGTGCCAGCGCGGGCGGGGCCCTGGTCGGCGGGGCCATCACCCGCGCACCGGGGGATTTTGGTGCGGCGGTGATCCATGCGGGCATGCTCAATCCCGTCCGCCTGCTCGCCGGTGCCAACGGCGCCAACCAGATCGCCGAATTCGGCGACCCGCGCACGGCGCCGGGACTCAAGGCGCTGGCGGCGATGGACCCCTATCAGCGGGTGCACAAGGGCGTGCGCTACCCGGCGGTCCTGCTGGCGGTGGGGCTGAATGACAGCCGCGTGCCGACCTGGGGGAGCGGCAAGTTCGGTGCCCGCCTGCGCGCCGCCTCAGCCAGCGGCAAACCCATCTGGTTCAGGACCAACGGCGATGCGGGGCACTTCAACGACTCGCTCGATGATACGGCCGCGGAGCGGGCCGATGTCGCGGCCTTCCTGGAGCAGGTGTTGCACTGAGGGGCCAGCCCCTACTTCGGCAGGGGCGCAATCGCCTCTGCCGTGACGAGCTGCGGCTCGATGTCGGTCGGCAGGTCGGCCAGGCGCTCCAGCGCGGCCCGGACTTCGGGACGCAGGGCGCCGCTGTCCAGCAGCCGCTGGGCGCCCGCGGCATCGCCCTGGGCTTCCACCGTGAGCAGCGCGTGGTCAAGATCGCGGAAGGCGTCCTTGATCCTCGCGTAGTCGATCTCGAACTGACCGCCGCCGCTCGTGTGCAGGGCGCCGTGGTCGAGCAGGAAATTGATCTGCAGCGCCATGCCGCGGCCATGCGCGTCGGTCTGGCCAAATCTCAGGATGCGAAACATGGAGGCAAGGTAGGTGCTGTAAAGCTGGCGCTCCGAGTCAGGGCCCACGGCGATCACCTGCTCGAGCCCCAGGGCTTTGGCGTGATCGAGCATGTACTGCAGGCCCCACAGGCCCGTGACGTCGGCCTTGGCCTCCTCGATGGGCGAGAAGAGGCTCTTCAGTTCCAGGCGCGGATTCGTGGTGCGATGGTCCACGGTGATCTGGTGAGGCCCCAGGCCGTGCATGAGTTCGTGCGCGAGGATGTGGGTGAAGAACCAGTCGAAGCTCAAGTACCTGCGTGTCGGCGCTGTCAGGACCCGTTCCCCGATCGGCACCAGGGTCTTCCTGAACTTGGCTTCCTGAACATTTTTCAGCATCACGCGCTTGCTGCCCTTCTCCTGCACCACGCGGTCGTCATTGGGCAGGTTGTAGGCGGCGGTCGCGACACCGTGGGCGCCGTCGCCCGCGCTGATCACCTGGTTGACCACGCGGATGGGCGATAGCGCTCCCAGCTTTGGACTTCGATACTGCGGGTCCTCCGGCAGGTTGTCCTCCAGTTCCTGCAGGTGGGCGCTGAAGAAGCCCAGCTTGGCGGTCTCACGATCGTCGCGGATGTTGACGAAGGCCTCGAAGGCCGCCTTGTAGCCGAACAGCTCATCGGTGTAGGTCTCGTAGGGTCCGATGGTGATATCCAGCGGCGCATCGAGATCCATCCAGGCCACATCGCTTTCGTAGTAGTCATCGCTGGCGAAGGCATCGGCGCGGGTCGTGAGGAAACGCCGCAGGCTGGCGTTGCCCGTGAGCGCCGCCGCTTCGCGCAACCGCGTGCCAATCCGGCTCAGCCGATCCTGGTACGCCTCGCTGTAGGGCACGCTTTGAAAGCATCGGGCCGTGGCGCAGCCTTTCCCGGGCCTGATCACGCTGTAGAAACCCTTGGCCTGCTCCGCCTCCGCCGCGGGCAGCGTCGCCACCCAGGCCTCGAAGTCCGCGGCGCTCATATCCTCCGGATAAAACGCGGCGCCGAGGGGCTTGCGGCCCGGTACACCGGGCACGAAGGCCTTGAAATCATCGAGCTGCGACCAGGGTCCCTTGTCGAACAGGAAGTAATGCAATCGTGCGCGCCCGAGCGGGCTGTGATCGGCGAGCAGGCGCGCCTGCTCGGCGGCGTTGCCCCTCCAGACCTGATCCAGGTAGAGCTCATCGATGATGCGCGCCGCCTCGATCAGCTTGACCAGCGCCTTGCGATCGCCGCTCGACAAAGCGCTCGTGTTGACCACCAGTGGGGTCAGCGCAAACCTCGCGCTCATGCGCCGCAGCTCGGCGAGGCTGGCGCCGGTATCCGTCTGGGCGAGGCTTATGCCGGGAAGGATGATCGTGAGAGCCAATGCGGCCAGGCGCAGGATTGACGGGCGCATACCTATCCTTCAGCGGGAGAGTGGGGGTCTCGAAGCTTACAGCACCGCGATCGGCGCGGCTCCCTACGGCAAGCGCACGACCAGCTGGCCGAGCGCCTCGCCGACGGCAATGCGATAGGCGGCGATCACCGCCTGCAGCCGATTTTCCGCGACCGGCGCGACACTTTCGGCCTCGACGCTGGCCACGAGACTGCGCTCGGCGCGCAGCCCGAGGGTCGCCACCAGCTGCACGTGCACCACGGCATCGCCGCCACCGCCGTATTCAGCCTGGCAGCGGCGGATCTCGATTTGCAGCACTTCATCGGCGGCCACCGCCGTGCCTTCGGACTGCACGGCCCGATAGTGGCCCGAGGCGCGCAGGGCGTTGACCGCGAGCGATTGCAGCACCTCGGGGAGCGGCGCCGGCCAGCGGCTCGCGGCGTAGAAGTCCAGCTGCGAAACGTTGCGCACCAGGGCGATCCGGTCGGTGTCGAGCCCCGGCGCCGCGAGCGGCCGCAGCAGCTGGAGTGTCGGCCGCACTCCGTTCATGCCGATGGCGACCGGCTCGTCCGCGGCGGCCGGTGACTGCGCCGGCGCGGCGGTTTCCAGCGTATACACCTGATCGGCCCGCTCGCCACTGTGCAACCCGGCGCAACCCGCCAGCAGGGCAGCGATTGCGGCGGCCAATGCCGCTCGGATTCTCATCGCGGAATCTCCACGCCGGAACTGGCCGGCTGATACAGCAGCTGGGAGGGATTCTCACGCAGGCTCTTCGAGAGCTGCTGGAACTCGCGGGCCGCATCGCGGCTGTCGCGCACCAGCGCCTCGACCTGCGGGAGCCCCTGCTGCATGAAGCCGCGCAGGGCGCCGCGGTTCTCGGTCAGGACACCGTCCAGCTGCTCGCTGGCCGCCGCCAGGTGATCGGCCGTGACGCGCAGGCGCGCCATCGACGCGGCCAGGTCGGGTGCCGCGCTGGCCGAAGCCGCGCGCACCTGCGCGATGACCTCGCGGCTCTCGGCGGTCGCGCTGCGCAGCTCGGCGATCAGCGCTCCGGCATCGCGCGCCGCCTGCGGCAGGGCGCTGCCGGCGCGTTCCAGGCTGGAGGCCAGGCGCGTCAGGGCGGCGATGTTCTCATCCGAGAGCAGCCGGTTGGCACGCGTCGCCAGCTCGCCGGCGTGCGCCGCGAGCACAGGCAGGCTGCTGAGGAACAGGTCGAAATTGGAATGTACCGAGCGGATCACCGGATAGTCCTCGCTCTGGACCGGGCGCATCAGCGGCTCGGTCTGCGCACCGGGGTGCAGCTGCTGCAGGTCGATGTACAGGAGCCCCGTCACCCCCTGGAGCGACAGCTCGGCCAGGGTCTGCTCGGAAATCGGCGCGCTGGAATCGATGTCGACGATGACCTGCACGCGATCGGCGGCGCGCCGGTCGAGCCGGATGCGCACCACGCGCCCGACGTCGACGCCCAGGTAGCGCACCTGCCCGCCCTCGGACAGGCCGCTGACGCTGCCGTCGAAATAGATCTCGTAGCGGGCGTAGCTGCGCTGATCGCGCCCGTCGCTGTACCAGTAGACGAACAGCGCCGCCATGACCGCGATCAGCAGCACGAAGGCGCCCACTGCGACGTAATTGGCCTCACGCTCCATGCTGCGCCTCCCGCTGCCGCGCCCGCGCGCCCTGGAAGTATGCATGAATCCATGGCTGCGGATTGCGGACGATGCCCTCCAGCGTATCGCTGATCATGCGCCCTTCGACCAGCACGCCCACGCGCGTGCAGGTGCCGAACAGGGTGTCCAGGTCGTGCGTGATCATGACCACCGTCAGCGCCAGCTCGCGCTGCAGCTGGACCACGAGCTCGTCGAAGGCCTGCGCGCCGATCGGATCGAGCCCCGAGGTCGGTTCATCGAGGAACAGCAGCCGCGGATCGAGCGCCAGCGCGCGCGCCAGCGCCGCGCGCTTGATCATGCCGCCCGACAGCTGCGCGGGGTACTTTTGCGCCGCGTCGGTGCCGAGGCCCACCAGCCGGAGCTTCAGCAGCGCCAGCTCATCGAGCATCCGGCGCGGCAGCTGCAGGTGCTCGAGCATCGGCAACTGCACGTTCTGCAGCACCGTGAGCGAGCTGAACAGCGCGCCGTGCTGGAAGGTCACGCCGTAGTCCGCCTTGACTTCGCGCAGCTCGGGGGGCTTGAGCCGTGTCACATCGCGCCCGCCCAGCAGCACGCGGCCCGCCCGGGGGGCCTGCAAGCCGAGGATGGTGCGCAGTAGCACCGACTTGCCGGAGCCCGAACCGCCGACGATGCCGAACACCTCGCCTTCCTCGACGCTCATGTCCAGGTCCCGGTGCACGACCTGCCGCCCGAACTGGTTCACCAGCCCGCGCACTTCGACGATGGTCGCCATCAGACGTCCAGCTCCATGAACAGCACGGCGAACAGGGCATCGGCGAGGATCACGAAGAAGATGGCCTGCACCACCGCCAGGGTGGTGAGGCGCCCCAGCTCGCGCGAGGAGCCGCGCACCCGCAGTCCGCACCAGGTGCCGGCGAGCGCGATCAGCACCGCAAATACCGGCGCCTTCACCAGCCCGACCCAGAAGGTGGTGGGCGCGATGGCCTCGTTGGCGCGGTTGAGGTACTGCGCCAGGGGCATGCCCAGCAGCGTCCGGCACAGCAGCCCGCCACCCACCAGGCCGATGGCATCGGCGATCACCGTCAGCAGCGGCAAGGCGATCACCAGGCCCAGGAGCCGTGGCAGCACCAGCACCTCGATGGGGTCCACTCCGATGGCCTGCAGCGCGTCGATTTCCTCATTGAGCTTCATGGCGCCGATCTCGGCGGCGAAGGCACTGCCGGAACGGCCGGCGACGATGATCGCGGTCAGCAGCACGCCCAGTTCGCGCAGCACGCCGATGGTAACGAGGTCGACCACGAAGATGTCGGCCCCGAACTTGCGCAGCTGCTGGGCGCCCATGTAGGCCAGGATCACCGCGATCAGGAAGCCGATCAGCGCCACGATCGGGATCGCGGTGATGCCGGTGTCGAACACGTGCCGGGCTATGGAGGTCGGGCGCCAGCGTTTCAGATGCGCGCCGGTGCGCGCGAAGCCGAAACTCACGTGGCCCAGGAAACTGAGCAGGGATTCAAACAGGCGCCAGCCGCTGACCGTCCGGCGCCCGAGGCCCTCGACCGCCAAGGCCGGATCGAGCCAGCCCGCCCGCAACACGAGGGCCTCCTCGGTCCCCTCCTCGCCGCTCTTGAGGGTCCGCCTGATCAGGGCCAGGGCCGCCGGCGGCGGCCCATCGAATCGGGCCGCAACGCCCGCGGCGGCGGCGGTGGCCAGATAGTCATGCAGCAGCCAGGTCCCGGACAGATCAAAGTGGGCGTCGGCGACGCGCAGTTGCAGCTCCCGGACTCCGGCCAGCGGCACGCCCGCCAGTTCCGCCTGGATTGGCACCAGCTGCGCGGCCCGCCATGGCCCATGGAGCACGAGCTCGACCTGATCGGCGTGGCGCTGGGAAGTGCAGTACACCGAACCCCCGGATGCCTGGTGTCAGGCAGCGGGCATGCTAACAGCACCCTCGTCCTCGCCATAGATCGGCGCCGCGCGCCGCCCGTCCCTGCTAGCCGGTCGCGTGCAGGTGTGCCTCGAGGAACCAGAGGTACTTGTCAGCGTCGCGCGAGATCTCCGTGAACAGATCCGCGCTGTCGGCGTCGTCCAGTTTGGCCGCGACGGCAATGGCCAGGCGCACCTTCTTTCCGAAGTCGGCCAGGCGATCGGCCAGCGCCGCGAGGTGCGCCGGTCCGGCGCTGATGTTCTCCGGATAGGGAGCGAGCGAGCTGCCGCGCGCCGCGGCGCCCACCGTGCCGAGCGCCGTGCCGCCGAGGGCCGTGATGCGCTCGGCCAGCGAGTCGACCTGCTCCTCGACGTTGTCGTGCAGTCGGTCGAACAGCTCGTGCAGGGCGATGAAATTCGGGCCCCTGACGTTCCAGTGCGCCTGCTTCGAGGCGGCCTCCAGATCGAGCGCGTCGGCGAGTCGCTGGTTGAGCAGTTTTTCGAGCCGCGCGCGGCTGCGGGCGGGCAGGTCATTGCGGGTCGGGTGCATGGCGGCCTCCTTGTCGGACCCGCTGAAGCGGGTGTGGGCGCATTGTGCCGCCCGGGCGCAGGGGCCACCAATGGGCAGATTGCATGGGTGCGATAGAGGCAGTCTATGGGCGGCGCGCCGGGCAATCGCCTTTTTATTGGGCGTCACCGCGCCGTCGCAGGACGATGGCGGCCCAGACGAACAGCGCCGCCACCAGCAGGCCGCTCCACAGGGCCGGACTGCCGAGGAGCGCCATCGGATCGGGCTGCAGGGGTAGCCCCTGGTTCGAGCCACCGGCGCCCGTGGGCGCGCCCGGGCCGAGCGTCAGCCACATATCGCTGTCCCCGAAGCGGCTGAAGGCCAGCTGCATGAGCTCGTCGAAGCGCCGCTGGATCAGATGCACGAAGTGGGCGCTGTGGAACAGCAGTCCCTCCAGGATCGTCAGCACCACCGGTGGAATGAGGGCCCAGGCGTAGGCGGAGCGCCGGGCCCAGGCCGACACCATCAGCAGGTAGCCCGCATAGGGCGCGTACCACAGGATGGCCGCCAGCGTGACATAGAGGCTGTAGGCCAGCGCGCGCAGCCAGCCGAGCGTTTCCCAGCGCGGCAGCCCGCCCCAATGGGGCAGCGTCGAGCCCCCGCCGAAGCCCAGGGCATGGCGCAGCTCCACGCTCAGCCCGAGTGCCAGCGAGGTGACGGTGGCCGCGATCCAGGCGCCGAGCGGAATGACCAGCAGCCCGGTCGCCAGCTTGGACAGCACCACGGTGTAATCGGCGACCGGGAGCGATTTCCAGAACAGGATGCTGCGGTCGCGCCGGTCCGCGTACAGGCAATCGAGCAGGAAGATGACGGCCATGATCGCGGCGGCCAGGTAGAAAGGCACGGCGGTCGCCAGCACGAACAGCTCGAAGGCTGCACCGGGCGGCATGTCGCCATCGACGGCGCGTCCGGCGAAGCCGAAGTGCGCATGGCCCGCGAAGATCTGCATGGTCAGGAACAGCACCGCGGCGATGAGCGCCGGCGTGATCCACAGCATCCGGTGTTCCCACAGTTCGCGGCGCAACAGCATGGTGAAGGCCTTCATGACGCGGCTCCCTGGACTCGCGCGACGAACAGGTCCGCGACGCTCGGTGTCCCCACTTCGCCGAGCGGCTCGAGCGCGGCCCGTTCGCGGTTCTCGAACAGCAGCACGTAGCGGCCCATCAGTTCGCGCTCGTGCATGGGGCCGAGCGCGCGCGCTGCAGCCAGTTGTGCCGGGGCGACCTGCAGCTGCGCAAAGCGCGTGCCCAGCTCCTCGACGGTGCTGTCGAGCACGATGCGGCCCTGGTCGATGAACAGCACGTCGGTGAGCAGGTTTTCCACCTCTTCCACCTGGTGCGTGGTCAAAAGGATGGTGCGGTCGTGATCGAAATAGTCGTTCAGCAGCGTGTCGTAGAACTGCCGGCGGTACAGCAGATCGAGGCCGAGCGTCGGCTCGTCCAGCACCAGCAGCCGCGCATCGATCGCCAGGATCAGCGCCAGGTGGAGCTGCGTGACCATGCCCTTGGACAGCTCGCCGATGCGGCTGGTGGCGCGGATGGTGGTGCGCGCCAGGAATTCGAGGGCGCGCTCGCGCTTGAAGCGCGGATGCAGGCCGGCCATGAAATCGACCGCGCAGTCCACGCGCAGCCAGCGGGGCAACACCGCCGTGTCGGCGATGAAGCAGACCTGCTGCATCAGCGCGTCGCGCTGGCTTCGCGGGTCCATATCGAGCACCCGCAGCTCGCCGCCGCACTGCGTGAGCCCGAGGATGGCTTTCAGGGCGGTGGTCTTGCCCGCACCGTTCCGGCCGATGAGCCCGACGATGCGGCCCGCGTCGACCCTGAAGCTGGTGCCGTCGAGGGCGCGTACCGCTCCGTAGTGCTTCGCCAGTCCCCTGGCATCGATAACCGTGCTCATGAAGGATCCTTCGTGGGCGCTCCGGCCGCCGGCAAGCGCAGCAGTTCTTCGCTCTTCAGTCCCAGGCGGGCAATGGTGGCACGGACACGCGGCCATTCCTGCTCCAGGAAACGCCGCCGCTCATCGGTCATGAGTGCCGCGGACGCACCCGCGCTCACGTACATGCCGAGCCCGCGCCGCTTCTCCACCAGCTGCTCATCGACGAGTTGCTGGTAGCTCTTGAGCACCGTCAGGGGATTGATGCGAAACTCCGCCGCCACGTTGCGCACCGAGGGCAGTGGGTCGCCCTCCTTGAGTACGCCTTCCAGGATCATCGCGACCACCCGGTCGCGCAATTGCCGGTAGATCGGTGAGCTGTTGTCCCACTGCTGGTTCATGCTGACTCCAAGGTTCGCCCCTGGACCCGATTACTTCAGACCTGCTTCGCCACCGTCGCCGCCAGCGCATGGGCCTGCAGGCCATCGGTCTGCGGCGTGGCATCCGCAGCAGGAGGGGTCCCGGCGGACACCGCCACGGCGCTGCCCACGATGACGGTGGCAACCGTCGCCAGCATGGCGGATACGAAATACTTGGCCGTGTTTTCAATGATCGCGTTCATGTCAGTCTCCTTCAGGTGGTGTGGGGTCGGCACTGTGCTTTCCCCGTTGCTATAGTGTTATATATAACTACAACACTACTTCTGTTTCAACAGTTTTCTTCAAGTTGATTGCTCGCAGGGAAAATCCTATTAGAATCAGCGCTCTTTTAGGCCTGCCCCGCCCCCTGGAGCCCCCGTGAAAACACCCCTGAATGTGACAATTACTGGCGCAGCCGGCCAGATCGGCTATGCGCTCGCCTTCCGCGTGGCCTCGGGCCAGATGCTGGGCGCCGACCAGCCCGTCAATCTGCTGCTGCTGGAAATCACGGCGGCCCTGCCGGCTCTTTCGGGCATCCTCATGGAGCTCAACGACTGCGCGTTTCCGGCGCTGAATCGCGCGGTCGCGACTGACGATGCGAAGCTCGCGTTCCGCGATTGTCACGCGGCGATGCTCGTGGGTGCACGTCCGCGCGGGCCGGGCATGGAGCGCAAGGATCTGCTGCTCGCGAACGCGCAGATCTTTTCCGCGCAGGGCCGCGCACTCAATGAGGCCGCCGACCGCAAGGTGCGCGTGCTGGTCGTCGGCAATCCGGCCAACACCAATGCACTGATCGCGCGCAGCAACGCCCCGCAGCTGCCCGCCAGTGCTTTCACGGCGATGACACGCCTCGATCACAATCGCGCCCTCGCGCAGCTTGCGCAGCAGACCGGCACGCACGTCAGCGACATTCGCCGCATGACGGTCTGGGGCAATCACTCTTCCACGCAGTATCCCGACCTGCGCCACAGCCTGGTGAAGGACCGGAATGCGCGGGACCTGGTGGATCAGGCCTGGATCGAGCAGACCTTCATCCCGACGGTGCAGCAGCGCGGTGCGGCCGTGATCAAGGCGCGCGGTTCTTCCTCGGCGGCGTCCGCCGCTTCCGCGGCCTTCGATCACATGCGCACCTGGTTCCAGGGCACGGCCGAGGGCGACTGGACCAGCATGAGCGTCGCCGCCGACGGCAGCTACGGCATCCGCGAGGGCATCATCTATTCCTATCCCGTGACCTGCCGCAACGGCCAGTACCAGATCGTGCAGGGCCTGGACATCGACGAGTTCAGCCGCGGCAAGATGGCCGCGACGGAAGCCGAACTGCGCGAGGAACGCGACGGCGTGAAGGAACTGCTGGGCTAGGGTTCGGCGGTTTCGCCGGCTCGCGCGGCGCGGGCGCGCGGGCTAGTATTGAGCGCATGTGGGGCGCGTTCATCACAACCCTGTTCGTGCTGGTGGTGATCTACCTCGCCTACCGCCGCCTGCCGCTGCTGATCTACACGCTGAGCTTCACGGCGCTGCTGGCGCTCTACCTGTGGTGGGGCAAGCCGGGGGGCCTGTGGCAGGGCACGCTCTGGCTGCTGCTGGCGATGCTGTGGCTGCTCAACGTCCGGCCGCTGCGCCGGGCGCTGATCAGCCGGCCGTTCCTGCGCGCCTACCTGCGCCTGCTGCCGGTGATGTCGGATACCGAGCGTGAGGCGCTGGAGGCCGGCACGGTCTGGTGGGACGGCGAACTGTTCAGCGGCAACCCCGACTGGGCCAAACTGAGCGCCAATCCGCCGGCGCGCCTCTCGGCCGAGGAGCAGGCCTTTCTCGACGGTCCCTGTGAAGAGTTGTGCCGGATGCTCGACGATTTCGATATCACCCACCGGCGCGGCGATCTGCCACCGGCGGTGTGGGAGTTCCTCAAATCGCGCGGCTTCTTCGCGATGATCATCAGCAAGCAGCATGGCGGGCTGCAGTTCTCGGCCTACGCGCATTCCTGCGTGCTGGTGAAGCTGGCGAGCCGCAGCGTCACCTGCGCCTCGACGGTCGCGGTGCCCAATTCGCTGGGACCGGCCGAACTGCTGAACCACTACGGCACCGAGGAGCAGAAGAACCACTACCTGCCGCGGCTGGCGCGCGGCATCGATATTCCCTGCTTCGCACTCACCGGACCGCGCGTGGGCTCCGATGCCGCCTCCATCCCGGACACCGGCATCGTCTGCCGCGGCCCCTGGCAGGGCCAGGAAGTGCTGGGCCTGCGCTTCAATTTCTCCAAGCGCTACATCACGCTGGCGCCCGTCGCCACGGTGATCGGCCTGGCCTTCCGCATGTTCGATCCGGACCGGCTGCTGGGCGGGGAGGCTGACCTTGGCATCACCTGCGCGCTGCTCCAGCGCGACACGCCGGGCATCGAGATCGGCACGCGGCATTTCCCGCTGAACATCCCGTTCCAGAACGGGCCGGTGCGCGGCCGCGACGTGTTCGCCCCGCTCGACTGCATCATCGGCGGGCCGAAAATGGCCGGCCAGGGCTGGCGCATGCTGGTCGAGCAGCTCTCGGTGGGCCGCTGCATTTCGCTGCCCTCGAACGCCACGGGCGGGGCCAAGGCCGCCGTCTACGCCAGCGGCGCCTACGCCCGCGTCCGCCGCCAGTTCAACATGCCGGTCGGCAAGTTCGAGGGTGTCGAGCAGGTGATCGCACGCATGGCCGGCCACACCTACATCATGGACGCGGCGCGCAGCGTCACGGCGGCCGCCATCGATTCGGGCGCGCGCCCCGCCGTGCCGGCCGGCATCCTCAAGTACCACATCACCGAGATGGGCCGGCGTGTCGCCAACGACGCCATGGACGTGCACGGCGGCAAGGGCATCATGCTCGGGCCACGCAATTACCTCGGCCGCGGCTACCAGTCGATACCGATCGCGATCACCGTGGAAGGCGCGAACATCCTGACGCGGAGCCTGATCATCTTCGGCCAGGGCGCGATCCGCTGCCACCCCTACGTGCTGCGCGAGATGCGCGCGGCGCATGATCCGGACCGCGCGCGCGGCGTGGATGAGTTCGACCGCGCGCTCTTCGGCCACATCGGTTTCACGATCTCGAACGCGGCGCGTTCGCTGGTGATGGCCCTCACGTTCGCGCGCTTCGAGAGCGTGCCCGACTCCGGGCCGGCGCGCCGTTATTACCAGCACATCGAGCGCTTCAGCGCCTCCTTCGCTTTCGCCACCGACGTGGCCATGCTGACCCTCGGCGGCTATCTGAAGAAGAAGGAGAATATCTCGGCACGGCTCGGCGACGTGCTCTCCTCCATGTACCTCGCCTCGATGGTGCTCAAGCATCACGAGGACCAGGGCCGCCCGGCCGCCGACCTGCCCCTGGTGGAATGGTGCTGCCGGGAGCTGCTCTACCAGGCGCAGGAGCAGCTGCACGGGGTGCTGCGCAATTTCCCCGTGCGCTCGATGGCCGCGCTGATGCGATTGTTCATTTTTCCGCGCGGACGCACCTATTTCGCGCCCAGCGACCGGCTCGGGCGCCAGGTCGCGGCCCTGATGCAGGAGCCGGGTGAAGCGCGCGACCGGCTGGCCAGCGGAATCTATCGCGAGCTGCACAGCGGCAACCCGCTCGGACAGCTCCAGCAGGCGCTGGAACTGGCCCCGGCGGCCGAACTGATCGAGAAGAAGCTGCGGGTCGAGGGCGTCAAGACCGGGCGCATCAGCGCGCTTGAACTGCCCGGGCAGATCGATGCCGGGCTGTCCCTCGGCATCATCTCCGATGCCGAGGCGGCGGCGCTGCGCGACTACGACCGGCTGGTGATGAAGCTCATCAATGTCGATGAATTCAGCGCCGATGAGCTGGGCACGCGCCGCGGAATTGCCCCGCCGGCGGGCTAAACGCAGCCGCTTTCATGTACGTCGCCTTCTTCGGCCTGGCCGACAAGCCCTTCGCCATCACGCCCGATCCGCGCTACCTCTACCTCGGCGCGCAGCACGCCGACGCTTTGGCGCACCTGGTGTACGGCATCAACGACGCCGGAGGCTTCATCCAGCTGACCGGCGAAGTGGGCACCGGCAAGACCACGACCATCCGCTCCCTGCTGGTGCGTGCGCCGGCGCAGGCCGAGATCGCCCTGATCGTGAACCCGCGGCTTTCGCCGCGCGATTTCCTGCAGACCATCTGCGAGGAGCTGGGCGTCGCTCTGGCCGACGGCGCCAACGCCAGCGTCAAGCTGCTCATCGACCGGCTGAATGGCTACCTGCTGCAGGCGCACGCCGCCGGGCGCCGGGTGGTGCTCATCGTCGATGAAGCACAGAACCTCGACACCGAAGTGCTCGAGCAGGTGCGGCTGCTGACCAACCTGGAAACCGAGTCGCAGAAGCTCCTGCAGATCATCCTCATCGGACAGCCGGAACTGCGTGCGCTGCTGAACCGGACCGAGTTGCGCCAGCTGGCGCAACGCATCACCGCCCGCTATCACCTGCTGCCGCTGGCCGGAGAGGAAACCGCGGCCTATGTGCGCCACCGGCTGCGCATCGCGGGCGCGACACGTGAGATCTTCACGCCCGGCGCCCTGCGCGAAGTGCATCGCCTCAGCGCCGGGGTGCCGCGCCTGATCAACATCATCTGCGATCGCGCGCTGCTGGGCGCCTACACCCAGGATGCGCATGAGGCCGGGACCGCGCTGGTGCGCCGCGCGGCCGGCGAAGTGTTCGGGCGGCGCGTCGCTCCGGCCTGGCTGCTGCCCGCAGCAGGCTCGCTGCTGCTGGTGGCGGCGCTCGCCGCCAGCGCGGCACTGTTGCGCCTGAGGCCCTGGGCCGCCCTTCCGGCGGCCGTGCCGGTTGCCGCCAGAGTCGGGACCGCCGCAGCGGCGGTGCCCGCGCTGCCCCGTCTGGAGGAGGTGCTGAAGCGCTCGGGCGATGAGGTCAGCGCGGAATGGGCCTTTTCCGGCCTGCTGAAGCTGTGGGGCGGCAGCGAGGTGCCCGGCGCCACCGACGGCTGCGCGCAGGCCCACGCGCAGGGACTGGAGTGCGTGAGCCTGCGCAGTTCGCTGGCGCAGTTGCGCGACTTGCGCCGCCCGGCCGTCCTGCTGCTTGAAGGAAACGACGGCGCCGGCTACCAGCTGCTGCTCAACGGCATCGGCGCGCAGAGCGTACAGCTGCAGATTGGCGCGCGCAGCGTGAAGATCGGGATCGCGGAGCTGTCACAGCACTGGTTCGGGGACTGCCTGCTGCTGTGGCATCCAGCCTTCTCTCCCGTGGTGCAGCTGCGTCCCGGCATGCACGGAGCGGCGGTGCGCGCGCTGCGCTCCCAGCTGCTGCAGGTGGCTGGCGCGGCCGCGGGCAGTGCCAATGCTGCCGCTGACGCCAACGCCGCCAGTGACGGCAGCGCCCGTTTCGATGCGGACTTAAGCAAGTTGGTCGAGGACTTCCAGCGCCAGCATCACCTGGCGGTTGATGGAATCGCCGGCGTGGAGACACAATTGCTGCTCGATGCGCGGCTCGCCGCGCCGGGCACACCCCTGCTGCAGCTGGGCCCTGACTGATGTCATTCATACTCGACGCCCTGAAGAAATCCGAATCCGAGCGCCAGCGGCACTCCGGCCCGGCATTGCTGGAGGCGCGCATCGTGCGGCCTTCGCGCCGGCCCCCGCTATGGGCCGTCACGATCGGCGTGCTGCTGCTGGTCAACTTCGGCGTGGTGGCCTGGCTGCTGTCGCGCTCCGGCGCCTCGGCGCCACAGACCCGCACGTCGGCAACCCTCGCGCCGACACCATCCGGCGCCGTCCCCGGTGTCGTGGCACGGCCGGGGCCCGCTCCACCCGCGCCGGGCGTAGCGGCCGCGGCACCGCCGGCAGCCTCGCCCGCAGCATCGCGAGGGGCATCGCCCGCAGCACGGCCGGAGATGCCCGACGGCGCTGGCAGCATCAATCCGGCGGATCTGGAGCCGGCCGTGGCGCCGGCGGCGGGCGCGGCGCCGAACGCCGAGCGCGCGGGACTGCGCCACTACGCGGAACTTGCCGCCACGCTCCCGCCGCTGCGCCTGGATCTGCACGTGTTCGCCACCAAGCCTGCCGACCGATATGCCTTCATCAACATGCACAAGGTGCACGAAGGCGATACCACGCCCGAGGGGGTGCACGTCGCGCAGATCACGCGCGAAGGCGTGGTGCTGGACTACCGCGGCACGGAGTTTCTGCTCGGGCGCGAGTGACCGGCGCTCTTAAGGGTCAGGCCTGCAGCAGGCTGGTGAGCTCAAATCCCGGCGTGTTGAGCTGCTCCGGGGTGGGCGAGATGCCGTGATCCAGGAGCTTGCGTCCCTGCATGTGATCCGGGATGCGATTGAGCGAATCCACCGCGATCAGCCGGCCGGCGCGGAAATAAAAGGCCGAGAACGCCGGTCGCTCCAGGTCGCCACGCGTCACCACCTGGTCGTAGCCGTGGCTTAGGCCCACCATCTGCAGCTTGATGTCGAACTGATCGGACCAGAACCAGGGCGCTGCGGCAAAGGCGCGCGGCCGCCCGAGGAGCGCGGCGGCGGCCGACTTGCCCTGCTCGACGGCGTTCTGCACCGATTCGAGCCGCAGCAGGCTGCCGTCGGCGCGGCGGCGCGCGCAGCAATCGCCGGCGGCCACGATCAGCGGGTCCGAGGTGCGCGAGCACTCATCGACGACGATGCCGCGATCGCACTCCAGCCCCGCCGCGCGCGCCAGCCGGTCCTCGGGATGGATGCCGACGCCGATCACGACGCAGCCGGCCGGATATTCGCTCCCATCCGCGCAGCGCACCGCCCGCACGGCGCCGTCCGCACCCAGCAGCTCCGAGATCTGCACCCCGAAGTGCAGCTCCACGCCGTGGGCACGATGCACGCGCGCTGCCGCCTCGGACACGATGGGCGCCACCACCCTGGACATCAGCCGGCCGAGGGACTCCAGCACCGTCACGGCGACGCCGCGCTTGCACGCGGTGGCGGCCACTTCCAGCCCGATGAAGCCGCCGCCGATGACCACCAGCGGCGCCGCCTGCGCGGCGCAGGATTCGAGCGCGGCGGAAATCGCCTGCGCATCCTCGATGGTGCGCAGGCAAAAGACGTTCTGCAGCTGCACGCCGGGCAGCGGCAGCGTGCGCAGCGCTGCACCGGTCGCGAGCGCCAGGCCACCGTAGGCGAAGCTTCGGCCGTCGGCACAGCGCACCTCGCGCGCGCCGCGATCGATCGCCGTCACCGTGCAGCGCGGCTGCAGCTCGATGTGGCGCCGCTGCAGCGCCTCGGGCCCGCGGATCGCCAGGGTGGCGATGTCCGGCCGCTCCAGCAGCCACTTCTTCGAGAGCGGTGGCCGGTTGTAGGGCGCGTGCGGCTCGGTGCCGAGCAGCACGATCGGCCCGTCGAATTTCTCCTGGCGAAGCGATTCGGCAATCTGCAGGCCGGCCTGGCCTGCGCCGACGATGACGACGGGCGCTGACATCGAGAAAGCTTAGCTTTGTCGCTCTGGAAACGCGACCACGAGCCCATCCAGACCCGGCTCGATGCGGATCTGGCACGACAGGCGGCTGGTCGGCCGCTGTTCCGCGGCGACATTGGTCAGCATCAGGGATTCGGCTTCTCCCGGTGCCGGGAGTCGCGCGTACCACGCCGGATCGACGTAGCAGTGGCAGGTGGCACAGGAACACGCGCCCCCGCATTGCGCCTCGATGCCCTGCACGCCCTGCGACACGGCGCCCTGCATCAGGCTCCAGCCGTCGCGCATCTCCACGCTCACCGGATTGCCATCGGGCTCGATGCAGGTCACGCGCGTCATGGAAGCTCGCTCATTATCTATCTGCACTCCGCTGCCGGCATGATATCGAGCGGCGCGGTGCCTCGGGGGGCAACGAGTGAGCTGCGTCACAGATCGCCGCGGCCACCTCGCACCTGCATCACAGAATGCCGGGCCGGAGGGTCCGCGCGGCGCCAGAGATCGTAAAGTTCTCCGCCATCGGGCGCGCAGCGCCCGCAGTGCCCGGATCGCGTGCACTGGCCTGCACGGAGAGCGCGTTTGACGCCACGGATTGTGATCGCCGGGAAGGATGAAAAACAGCGCCAGTGGTTGCGCCATCACCTGCAGTCCCTGTGGCCCGAAGCCGACCCGCCCTGCCTGGACCTGCAGCAGTTCCAGCAGCGTCTCGATACCATCACCACGCGCAACTACGACGCCGCCCTGCTGTGCGCCTGGTTCGGCCATTCGCGGCAGGAATACAGCGAAGGTGCCGAGTGGCTGCGTCTGCTGCGCCACGAACGCACCCTGCCGCCGCTGATCGTCGTCGCCGCCCACGGCAATGAGCTCAGTGCCGTGCGCGCCATCCGGCTCGGCGCCGCCGAATACCTGCCGAGCGACCTGCTGGACGCCCAGCAGCTCGGCCGCACGCTCCGCAAGGTCATCCACGCCAGCCGGCGGCGTGCGCGCCGCCGTGCCATTGCCGGCGCGGTGCACCACCAGCGTCCGGCGGCGGAGCTGGAAGTGCCCAATTACACCCTGTTGCGTGAGCTTGGGCGCTCGGCGCGCGCCCGCGTCTGGCTGGCCGAGAGCGCGACGCTGCGCCGGCCCGTGGCGCTGAAGATCGGCCAGCCCCAGCCGGGCGGCCCCACCGGGCAGCCGCAGTTCGCCCAGGAATACAAGGCGATCGCGGCGCTGCGCGATCCGGCGATCGTCGACATCTACGACTATGGGGTGCACGAGGGCCGCGAATACCTGGCCATGGAATACTTTCCCTGCGGCGACCTGAAGCAGCGCATGCTCCACCCCCTGGACGGCGCCACCGCGGTGGGCTATGTGCGGCGCATCGCCAGTGCCCTGCGCGTCGTGCACAGCGCGGGCCTCCTGCACCGCGACCTGAAGCCACCGAACATCATGCTGCGGCCCGACGGCGGCACCGTGCTGATCGACTTCGGCCTGGCCAAGCGCGTGGATTCGAACACCAGCAACACGGCGATCGGCGTGTTGCGTGGCTCCCCTTACTACATGAGCCCCGAGCAGGTGCAGGGCCGCACGCTCGACGCGCGCAGCGACCTGTACGCGCTCGGCGTGGTGTTCTACGAAATGCTCACCGGCCGCAAGCCCTACACGGCCTTCACCGCCATTGAATTGATGCAGCAGCATGTCAGCGGCGAGCGCCCGCCGCTCCCGGCAGAGCTTTCCGCGTTCGAGCCGGTCATCGCCCGGCTGATGGCGCGGGGGCGCGACGACCGCTATGCCGATGCGGGCGCGCTGCTGGCGGCGCTCGATGCCCTGCCCGCACCCGGAGCGGTCCGTGCCGCCTGACATGAACGCCGCCGAGGCTCCACAGCGGGAGCTGCAGCAGCTGCGCGAGGAGCACGCCGTGCTGCTCGAGCTGCTGACCCTCGACCGCACTGCGCTACGCACCTTCATGGCGGTCGCCGCGCGCACCCTGATCCACGTGCGCGCCCTGCTGGCCCGGCCAGTACGCGAGAGCGAGCCCTACCTGAAAACGCTCGCGCTGCTGCGCGCGCGCTACGCGCAACTGCTGCAGCGGGCGAAGGCGCTGCCCCTGCCGACGCTCGCGCGGCTTTTCAAGGAGACGCTCGCGGCCCTGGCCGACCCGCCCGCCGGCAAGTCTGCTTCGGGCGATGACCTGCTCCCGGCACTGGTGCTGATCGATGCCGGATTTCTCACGCTCACCACCATCGCGGCGCGCACCGGGATCCCGCTGCTGGCGCAGCGCCCGCGGCGCCGGCGCTCGCGACTGCTTACGCCTCCGGCGGGCGCGAACCACGGCGCGAGCGGCGCCCAGGGCCAGGCCCCGCGGCTGGCCCTGGCCTTGCGGCAGCTGTGCGATCGGCTCACCGTGGAATTCGGCAAGCGCGTGGACCTGGCGATCATCGGGCTCGAACAGGTCCCGGAGGCGTGCACCTCGGCGATTTTCGACATCCTCAGTCAGCTGCTGCGAAATTCCATCGAGCACGGCATCGAGATGCCGGCCGTCCGGACGGCCACGGGCAAGAGCGCAAGCGGCGCGCTGCTGGTGGAATTCCGCTGCCGCCATGGCGCGCCAGCCGAACTCGTATTCCAGGATGATGGCCAGGGTCTGGATGCGGGCAGCATCCTGCAGGCCGCCAGCGCCGCGGGCCTGATCCACCGCGAGGCTGACGCACCACCCGATCCGCGCCAGGCTTCGACCCTCATCTTCCACGCCGGCGTCACCACGGCGCAGAAAAGCGAGGGGCGTGGCCACGGCATGCGCATCGTGCGCGAGAATGTCCAGCGCCTGAGCGGCCAGATACAGGTGGCCACCAAACGGGGCCAGTTCACGCGCGTGCGCATCCGCCTGCCCCTGGAACCGGCGGAGATCCTCAGCGCCCAGGCTTGACACGCCGCGGCGCCGCGGGTGCAATGTTCCGGCCATTGGACCGGATATGCGCCTGGTAGACACCACACTGTTTTTTTCGCCGACCAGCGGCGGGGTACGCCGCTACCTGACGGCGAAACACGCCTGGCTGCGCGCGCACAGCGCCCATGATCATTCGCTGCTGGTTCCCGGCGGCATGACTACCCTGCAACCGGGCGGCCTCAGCACGATCGCGGGCTGGAGGGTGCCCGGCAGCTTCAATTACCGCCTGCCGCTGTCGCCGTCGCGCTGGGTACGCATGCTCGAAGCGCTCGAGCCTGACCTGATCGAGGTGGGCGATGTCTTTCATCCCGCCTGGTGCGCGGCGCGCGTCGCCACGCGGCGGGACATTCCGCTGGTGGCCTTCTGTCATTCGAACCTGCCGCACCTGGTCGGCCGGCGCTTCGGCGGCGCGGCCGAACGCGCGCTGGGCGCTTACC
This sequence comes from Steroidobacteraceae bacterium, assembly GCA_035300345.1. GTDB lineage: Bacteria > Pseudomonadota > Gammaproteobacteria > Steroidobacterales > Steroidobacteraceae > FEN-1191. The sequence goes on along the minus strand of DATGVM010000024.1, from coordinate 22,365 downwards.
TGCGCAACGTCTACGCCCGCTTCGACCTGGTGATGGCGCCGAGCCGCCTGATGTGCGAAAACCTGGGCCGGATGGGCGTGCGGCGCACCGTGCTGCAGCCGCTCGGGGTCGACACCACGATCTTTGCGCCCCACCGCCGTTCGCCCGGCCTGCGCCGCACCCTGCAGCTTGGCGATGAGGCACGCCTGCTCGTTTACGCCGGGCGATTCTCCAGCGAGAAGAATGTCGACGTGCTGCACGAGGCGCTGCGGCTGCTGGGCAGGCGGTATCACCTGCTGCTCATCGGCGGGGGCGCGCACGAAAGGCCAGCGGCCAACATCACCGTGCTCCCCTATCGCCGCGACAGCGTCGAGCTGGCCACCTGGATCGCCTCCTGCGATGCGCTGGTGCACGCCGGCTGCAGCGAGACCTTCGGGCTGGTGATCATCGAGGCGCTGGCCTGCGGCCGCCCGGTGGTCGGCGTGCGCGCCGGGGCGGTACCGGAACATGTCGACCAGAGCGTCGGCATGCTGGCACCGCCGCGCGATGCCCGCGGCATGGCGGACGCCATCGCGGGGCTGTTCGATCGTGACGTGGCGGCCCTCGGCGTGGCCGCCAGGGCGCGCGCACTGCAGCGCTACACCTGGTCGCATACGCTGCAACTGCTGCTCAGTCACTACGCACTGGCCGGTGGCCCGGCCGCACCCACGCCGTCGCCGCGCAATGTGACGCGCCTGAACTAGCGCGGACTCAGCCCGACAGGGCGTACAGGCTCAGCACCCCGCTCCGGTCGGCGGCCCCCAGTTGCCGTCCATCGTTCGACCAGCGCAGCAGCGCCACCTCGTCGCCGAGCAGGCAGGCATCGACCGGTTGCTGCGGCTGCGCCGTCCGCCACAGCGTGATGCGGCGGTCACGGGCGCCCGCGGCGAGCAGCGGACCCTGCGGCTGGAACGCCAGCTGCGTCAGTCGCGCGGTGTGCGCGGCGAGCTCCTGCGGTGCGCGCTCCTGCGGTCCCGGCCCCGTGAAATCCCACACCACGATCTGCTGGTCGGCGGCCGTGGCGAGATAGCGGCTGTTGTAGCTCCAGCTCGTCAAGGCCACCTTGGTGCCATAGCCGCGCAGCTGCGATTGCGTGGCGGCGGCGATGTTCCAGTACTGGACCGCACCATCCTGCGTGCCGGCGGCGAGCACGCGCCCGTCGGGACTGAAGCTGGCCGTGAGGCAGGCCCCCGGCATGGCGAACTCGCGCACCTGCAGCTGCGGCTCGAGGCGGTACAGGCGCATGCCGCCATTGCCGACGGCGGCCAGTTCGCTGGTTTTGGCCCGCCACGCCAGCGCCGCGATCACTCCGCCCTGCGGCGGCGGCTGCGCCAGCGGCTGGCCGGTGCTGTCAAAGACCCGCAGCGTCCGGCCGGTGCCCACCGCGAGCAGCCGCCCATGGCTCGAAAAAGCCAGACATTCACTCCATTCAGCGGCAGCGTGGATCACCCGCGCCTCGCGCTTGCGCGGTTCCCACAGGCGCACCTCGCCGTCCTGCCCGGAACTGGCGAGCAGCCGGCCGCCGCCCTGCCAGGCGAGCGCCAGCGCGCCGCCCGGGTGCTCACCGAGGCGCTGCGCGGGGGCGTCTGGCAGCGTGGCGTCGATCCACAGCAGCGCCCCCTGGCCGCCCGCCACGACCAGGTTGCGCCCGTCGGGCGACCAGGCGGCATCGGCGGCGTAGTCGCCCAGGTCGAGGCGTCCGCGCAGCTCGAGCTGCACCCCGCGCGCGCTCACGCGATGCAGGACTCGAAGCCGGCCTCGAGCTCCTGCCGATCGAGGTTGCGCCCGATGAACACCAGCCGGTTGCCGCGTGGCCCACCGTTCCAGGGCCGCTCCAGCTGACCATCGAAAATCATGTGCACGCCGTGGAACACATAGCGGCGCGGCTCGCCGCGAAAGCTGAGCACGCCCTTCATGCGCAGGATGTCCTGTCCGCGGCTCTGCAGCAGATAGGACAGCCACTCATTGACCTTGTCCGCATTGAGTTCGCGCGCGTCCTCGATGCCGACGGAAGAAATCTCGGTCTCGTGATGGTGAGATCCGAACTGGCGTTCCGCCGCGGGCCCGGCATCGCTCAGGGCAAAGCCGAACTCCGCCGGCGCGTGTTCGCAGAACACCACCCAATCCCCCTCGGCGGGCAGCTGCAGCCTGAAATCGGCGTGGCCGCCAAGCTGCAGTCGCACATGGCGTCCCGGCAGCAAGGTGCCGCCCGCGGCCAGGGGCGCCGGAGTCTCGCCGAAATGAGTGCCGGCAGTGTCGAGCAGCGAGTCGATGGCGCGCTCGCCCGCCGCCGCGGCCGGCAGCACCACGATCCCCACCTCGCTTAAGGCCCCGGGCGCGTGATCGTGCTTGGGGTCGTGATCGTGGTCATGCTCATGATCGGCGTGCGCCTCGTTGCCGGTGTGCACCATGTGGGCGCCCGCGGCGAGCTGGTAGCTGCCGGCCCATTCGAAGGGCCGCTGCAGCTGCAGGAAAGTCTCGTCGAGGGACAGCGCGCGCTCCAGGTCAAAGGCGCCGAGGTCCAGCACCTGCGCGAGCGGCAGTTCGGCGCGCCGGGTGCGGACGATGCGCGCAGTCGCGTTGATGCCGCGCAACTCCTGCTCAGCGCGTGCCAGCTGCGACTCGCTCACCAGGTCCGTCTTGTTGAGCAGCAGCACGTCGGCGAAGCCCACCTGGTCGGCGGCGACCGCCACCTGCGCAAGCTGGCCGCCGATGTGCGCGGCATCGACCAGCGCCACGATCGCGTCGAGCTGGAAATCCTCACGCAGGTCCTCATCGACGAAGAAAGTCTGCGCCACCGGCCCGGGATCGGCCATGCCGGTGGTCTCGATCAGCACATAGTCGAAGCGATCGCGGCGCTTGCGCAGCTGGCCGAGCACGCGGATCAGATCGCCGCGCACGGTGCAGCAGATGCAGCCGTTGGCGGTCTCGAAGATCTCCTCCTGCGCGCCGATCACCAGTTCGTGATCGACCGCGACCTCGCCAAATTCATTTTCAATCACGGCGATGCGCTTGCCGTGCTGCTCCGAGAGGATGCGATTGAGGAGCGTGGTCTTGCCCGAACCCAGAAACCCGGTCAGCACGGTGACCGGAATGCGCTTAACCATGCCGGCGGCTCCGCAGGCGCCCGAGCAGCCGCGCCACACCCGGCACCCGCAGCAGATTCAGCAGCAGGAACCAGCCGGCGCGCGTCGCCCAGGGCACGGCAAAGGGCGGCAGTGCGCGGCGGAACGGCGCCTCCGGAACCCGGTGCACCTGGACCGCGCGCACCACGAGCCGCAGGGCAAACCCGGTCGCGCGCAATTCCCAGCCCGGCGGCACCGATTCATCGTCCCGGTGCAGCTGCGCATCGCGGAGCCGCCCCGGCAGCTGCAGCAGCGCCGCTCCGCTGAGCAGGAGCTCGAGCGGCAGGCCACTGTCGCGCTCGCTCCCCGCAATGCGCCATTGCACGGCGCCGGATTCGCGCCGGCAGTCGGCCTCGCCGCCGAAGGCGGCTACCAGGCGGGCACTCACAGGCCGCGCAGGTGCTCGACCTGCAGATGCGTGCGGTAGGTCATCACGCACAGGAACCCGACCAGCAGCAGGTAATAGCTCCCGTAGCGCACGCGCGCCTCGAGGGGCACGTCGTAGTAGCGCGGGTTGTGCGCCGGGGCCTGCCCGCTCCAGGCGGCGCGCAGGGAGACATAGATCGTCGGCGCGACCAGCAGCAGGATCATCAGGAACATCGGGCTGGGGATCAGGAAAAACACCCCGGCCAGCAGCGGCACGCCGACGAACCAGATCTTGGGCGACAGGATCGCGACGATGTGTCCGCCATCGAAGGGTGTGATCGGAATCAGGTTGAACAGGTTCAGGAAAAAACCGGCATAGGCCAGCGCCATCAGCAGGGCGGTGTGCTGCCAGAGCGCGAGGGCCAGGGTTGCGGTGGCCGCCACCGTCCCGGCAAAGGGGCCGGCGAAGGCGATCTGTGCCTCCTGTTCGACGCTCAGCGGCTGGTCCTTGAGCTGGATCCAGGCGCCGACGAAGGGAATGAAGGTGGGCAGGCCGACGTTCATCCCCAGCCGGCGCGCGGCGACGTAGTGTCCCATCTCATGAATCAGCAGCAGCAGGATGAAACCCAGCGCGTACCACCAGCCGAACACGAGGGCATAGACACCGAGGGACAGCAGCATGAAGCCGGCCGATTTCAGGAGCGGCCCGAACTTGGCGAACTTCAGCAGCAGCAGCAGGGCCTTGATCATCGCCGCGCCCCGTCCAGGTCCCAGAGCGTGACCGGCGCGCCGCGCCGCAGCCACATGCCGCAGCCCAGCGGCTCGAAGCTGCGCGCGAGCTCGCGCCGGTACCAGGCGGCGCTGCGCAACCAGGGCGTGCGCTGGGTGCGCGACTGGTCGCAGTTGTCGCGCCAGTCGCCCCGGGTGAGCGCACCGAAATACAGCGCGCCGCGACACACCTGGCCCAGCCTGGCGAGCCCCTCGCGCGCCTCCGCCGTATTCAGGTATTGCAGCACGTCGTAGCAGATCACGAGCTCGTACTGCGGGCGCGGCCTGAGCGTCTGCAGCGTGCCCTGCTGCCAGCCGTAGCGCCGGCAGAGATAGTCGCTGTACTCGAGGCCGACATAACGCGCCCGCGGCAGGCGCCGCAGGAGCGGAGCGCGCATCAGTCCGACACCGCAACCGGCGTCGAGGATGCGCTTCACGGGCAGGCCGAGGTAATTGACACAGGCGGCGATCAGGTCGGCCCGCGCACGCATCTCGGCGCGCGAAGTCACGGCCGTGCGCGGGTCATGATAAAAGCGCTGGTAATAGGCTTTGTCGAAGGGCATGGGGTCTGCGCGCGGCAGCCGCCGAGCAGCTGCGGGGCCGGCTCCTGGTGTAAGATGGCCGGCTCATTGTACCGGACGCGCCGCTCGCAGGCCCGATCACCCCATGAACCCAGCACCCGCTTCCGCGCCGGGCGGCGCTGCGGCAAAGCGCCGCCGCGGTCCGGCGCGCGCCGCGCCGGCGGTCGGATTTGTCAGCCTCGGCTGCCCCAAGGCGCTGGTGGATTCCGAGCGGATCATCACCGAACTCAGGCTGCGCGGCTACGGGATCGCGCCGGAGTACCGCGACGCCGACCTGGTGGTGGTCAACACCTGTGGCTTCATCGAGGCCGCCGTCGATGAATCGCTCGCCGCCATCGGCGAGGCCCTGAGCGAGAACGGCCGGGTGGTGGTGACCGGGTGCCTCGGCGCCCACCCGGATCGCATCCGCGCGCGCCATCCCAAGGTGCTCGCGATCACGGGCCCGCACGCCACCGCGGCGGTGCTCGCCGCCGTCAACGAGCACCTGCCGCAACCGCACGACCCGCATCTGGATCTGCTGCCGCCGCAGGGCATCCGCCTCACGCCCCGCCATTACGCCTATCTCAAGATCAGCGAGGGCTGCAACAACAAGTGCAGCTTCTGCATCATCCCTTCGCTCCGTGGCCTGCTCGCCAGCCGCCCGATCGACGAGGTGATGCGCGAGGCCGAGATGCTGGTGCACAGTGGCGTGCGCGAACTGCTGGTGATCTCCCAGGACACCAGTGCCTACGGGAGCGACCTCCGATACCGCCCGGCGCCGTGGCGCGGCGAGACGCGGGCGACCCGCTTCATCGATCTTGCGCGCGCACTGGGCGAACTGGGCGTGTGGGTGAGACTCCATTACGTCTATCCCTATCCGCACGTCGATGGGGTCATCCCGCTGATGGCCGCGGGCAAGCTGCTGCCCTATCTGGACATACCCTTCCAGCACGCCAGCCCGGCCGTGCTGAAGCGCATGCGCCGGCCGGCACACGCCGAAGACACCCTGGCGCGCATCCACCGCTGGCGAGGGGATTGTCCTGATCTCACGCTGCGCAGCACCTTCATCGTCGGCTTTCCTGGCGAGACGGCCGCTGATTTCGAAGTGCTGCTGGAATGGCTGGACGAAGCCCAACTTGATCGCGTCGGCTGCTTCAGGTACTCCGCCGTGGACGGCGCCGCGGCCAACGCCCTCGATGGCGCCGTGCCGGAAGAGATCAAGGAGGAACGCTACGCACGCTTCATGGAGCGCGCCGCGGCGATCAGCGCCCAGCGGTTGCAGCGCCACCTTGGCCAGCGGCAGCGGGTCCTCGTCGATCGCGTTGAAGACGGCATCGCGATTGCGCGCAGCGCCGGCGACGCCCCCGAGATCGATGGCGTCGTGCGCATTGCCGCCTCGGCCCGCACCCGGCCGGGGGAATTCATCGAAGTCGAGATTATCGGTGCCGACCGCTACGACCTGCAGGGCCGCCTGGCGACTTAGGGCAGCAGGCGCGCCAGACCGCTGCGCCGCCACCACACGCGCGCGCACAAGCCTAAGCCCACGGCAGCGCCGATCGCGGGCAGCGCGAATACGCCGTTCGGTCCGTAGTGGGCGCTGATCCAGGGCAGCGCGAAGTTGACCAGCAGTCCGGCGGCGAACGCCCCGCCGATGAGAGTGCCGAGCGTGCGCTGGCGCAGCCGCACATAATCGCTCTGCAGGGCCGCCAGCTGCGCCGCGTGCTCTCGCTCCAGCGCCGCGGACAGGGCCACAGGATCCCGCGCACCATCCCGGATGATCGCCGCCTGCAGCTGCTGCCGGAAACCGGCGGGCAGTGACGGTGCGACCAGATGGCGCTCAAGGGCGCGATCCAGCGCGTGCTCCAGAGCATCCCCCGGCATCGAATCATCCACCCTGTTCATGACAGTCTCTCCAGCCATTGCGCGGGGTCGGCGAGCCCGAGCGCGTGCAGGCGCTCGAGCAGCAGCTCGCGTGCCCGGTGCAGGTTGGTCTTGATCGTGCCTTCCGGTGCGCCCAGCATCTGCGCCACTTCGCTGACATCCCGCTCTTCGAAATAGTAGAGCGTGAGCACGGTGCGATGGCGTTCGGGCAACTCCGCGACGAGCCCGCGCAGGATCGCGGCCTGGTCCGCATCGCGCTCCGGCGCGCCGGCCTGCACGGACTCGACTTCAAGTTCCACCGCCGGATCCGAGAGCGATTCCTGGATGCGCCGCCGCTCGATGGCCGTCAGGCAGCGGTTGCGCGTGATCGTATAGATCCAGGTGGACAGCGAGGCGCGCTGGTCGTATCTCGGCAGCGCCTTCCAGACCCGCAACAGGCTTTCCTGGGCGGCGTCCTGGGCCTGGTCGGGATCGCGCAGTACAGAACAGCATAGCCGGTACACCTTGTGCTCGTAGCGGCCCACCAGCCGCTCAAAGGCCGTCTCCACGGCCCCGCCACGCAGCAATTCGACGATATCCTGGTCGGGCGGAATCCCGTCTGGCCGGGCGGATTGCTGCACCTGCCTCTCCCTACCGTCTTTCTACCCGACGGGCCGCGGTCCGGTTTCAGTCGCGCCGGCCGGCCGCCGGCCCGGCCGTCAGGCCACTATTTGGGTCCTCCCTGAAACCGCCGGACAGGGCGCCGGGTATCAATGCCGTACGAACCGCATACACAAAGGATAGACCAAATGGGCAGCCCAACTAAGGAAGTCGTGGCCCTCTTGATTCCGATCATCGCCATCGTGATGGGAATCGGAGTCACGATGTTGATCGTGTTCCTGGACTACCGCAAAAAGCGGGACATCTTCGCCCTGCACCACAAGGAGCGCCTGGCGGCGATCGAGAAGGGCATAGAAGTGCCGCCGCTCCCGACCGAGTTCTTCCTGAACGGGCATCGCGGGCCGTACACGCCTTCTACCATCCTGCGCCGCGGCCTGGTTCTGCTGCTGGTCGGCGTCGCGATCATGATCGCGCTCTACAGCACGAACGACCGCGCCTATCTGTGGGGCCTGGTGCCGGCGGCAGTCGGCATCGCCAATCTGCTCAGCTACTGGATCGAGAGCCGCAAGGCGCCTCGGCCCTGATCAGCACAACTCATTCAGGAGAAACCACCATGAATGCCCGAACGGATACTCTTGGACTTGGCCGCCGCTGCGCCTGCGCCCTGGCCGCCTGCCTGCTGACGGTGGTCCTGCTCGGCAGCATCGGTGAGTCACCGGCGCAGGCCGCGCGCTCCGCGACGATCGAACTGGCTCAGGCCTGAGGCAGGGACAGCGCGCCCGCGGACACTCTTGTCTCGAGCCACTTCCTGATGCGCTGGGCGTCCGCGACGCGGGTGTACTTGCCGAAGGAATCGAGCAGCACGATCACGATGGAACGGCCCTGGATCATGGCCTTCATCACCAGGCACTTGCCGGCTTCGGCGATGTACCCGGTCTTCTGCACGATGATGTCCCAGGCCGGATTGCGGACCAGCAGGTTGGTATTGCGGAACTCGACCTGCCGCCGGCCGACCCGCACCGCGTAGCGCTCGTCGGTGGAATATTCCTGGATCGCACTCGCCTGCGAGGCCGCGATCACCAGCCGCGACAGGTCAGCCGGACTGGCGACATTGTCGCTCGACAAGCCGGTCGGGTCGACGAAGCGGGCACTGCGCATCCCCAGCGCCTGCGCCTTGGCGTTCATGGCGGCCACGAACGCGGGCTGTCCCCCCGGGTAGTTGCGCGCCAGCGCCTGCGCCGCGCGGTTTTCGGATGACATAAGCGCGAGGTGCAGCAGATCGCCGCGGCTGAGGCGCGTACCGGCCGCCAGCCGCGAATAGGCGCCGCGACCGTGCTCACGGTCGGCGTCGGTCACCTCCAGGATCTCATCGAGCGGCTGCTGGGCATCCAGCACGACCAGCGCGGTCATGAGCTTGGTGATCGAGGCGATCGGCGTGGACTGATCCACCTGCCGCGACAACAGCACCGTGGAACTGCCCTCATCGAGCACCAGCACCGAACTCGAGCGTATGTCGGGCTGCCCCGCCGTCACGGCACGGTGGCGCGCCTCGCACAGGCCGCTCACCAGGAGCGGCAACAGAAGCAGACCGAGGAGACGCAGGGAATCGTAGTTTTTCAAGCGCTGGCCTTGGCGGGTTGTGCGGCGCCCGCAGTCTAGCAGTTGAACCGGAACGCGTCCCGCATGCTACCCACCCTAAACCACGCCATCCATGCGTTCCCTCGCAATTCCCCATGCAAGAACCGATAATTGGCTGCCCTCGCCCGGGCGCCGGAGTCCCCGATGACCACTGCCTACACGCGTACCGCCGTTGCGCTGCACTGGATCATCGCGGCGCTGGTCATCACGGCCATCTCGCTGGGTTGGGTGATGGCCGACCTGGAATTCAGTCCGCTCAAGCTCCGGTTGTTCAACTGGCACAAATGGATCGGTGTCACGGTGCTCGCCCTGATGGTCCTGCGGAGCCTGTGGCGCCTGACGCACCCGCCGCCGGCGCCGCTCCCCATGCCGGCCTGGCAACGCCTGTCTGGCCAGGCGATCCATGGGCTGTTCTACCTCATGTTGCTGGCGCAGCCGCTGACGGGCTGGATGTACAGCAATGCCGAAGGCGTTCCGGTCGTTTACCTGGGATTGTTTCCATTGCCGAATCTGGTCGAGAAAGACAAGGCCTTTGGCGCCTTCGTGAAGGAACTCCACGTTGCCGGCGGCTGGGTGCTGGCGGTGATCATCGGCCTGCATCTCCTGGCGGCCATCAAGCATCACTTCTTCGATCGCGACGACACGCTGCGGCGCATGCTGCGCTGGCGGACGGGCTGAGCGGCGCCAGGAGTTCCCCGCCGTGATGCCGATCCTTGCCCGCTGGACCGTGCTGCCGGCCGGACTTGCGACCGCGGTGCTCGCGCTCGCCGCCGACAATGCCATCGATGCCGGCCACAGCACCATCGTCGCCACCCTCACGCAGATGAACGTTCCGCTCGACGCGGCCTTCAGCCGCTTCAGCGGCACGATCGTCTACGACGCCATGCACCCGGAGGCGGCCCGCGCCGCGATCGATGTCGAAGTGGGCAGTCTCGATCTCGGCGATGAGTCCTACAATGCCGAAGTGCGCAAGGCCGCCTGGCTCGACAGCGCGCATTTCCCGCAGGCCAGTTTCCGTTCCACCGCGATCAAGTCCGGCGGGGCTGATCACTTCGAGGCGACCGGTACGCTGAGCATCAAGGGCAAATCGCAGCTCATCACGGTGACCATTGCCGTGCAGCGCACTGCCCGGTCGAGCGCTTTCGATGGCAGCTTCGAGCTGTACCGCAAGACCTTTGCCGTGGGCGATCCGGACTGGGATAAAGTGCTCGACGACAAGGTGCGGGTGCGCTTCCACCTGCTGGTAGACAATCCCACGGCCACCGCCCCGGCTCAGATCTCGCGGTCGTAGACGATGAATCCGTCGTATCGGGCCAGCGTGTCGTAGAGGCGCCGGCCCGCGGCATTCGTTTCATGCGTCTGCCAGGAGACGCCCCTGACATCGGCTGATCGGCATGCGGCGTACACGCCCTCGATGAGCGCGCGTCCGACGCCGCGGCCCCGCTGGGCCGGCAAGGTGTACAGGTCCGACAGATAGCAGCTCAGTTCAGGCCGGATGGTGCTGCGGTGAAACAGGTAGTGGGCCAGGCCGACAAGCGATCCCTGATCATCGGCCACCAGGGCGTGCATGGGCTCCTCCGGGTCCAGGAAACGCTGCCAGCTGAGCTGCGTGATCCGCTCCGGCAGCGCGCTCTCGCCCTCGCGCCCATAGAAGGCGTTGTAGCCATCCCACAAGGGCCGCCAGCCGGCGTAGTCGCCCGGTTCGGCCTTGCGCACCACGCAGTGAGTACTCATCGGGGGCTCAGCCGGCCGGTCTCGACTGGGGCGGGGCCTCGCAGTACTTGCTCCGTCCGCCGTTGGCCCGCAGCAGCTCGACGTAGTACACCGACATGGACTGTGCGCGCTGCATCTCCAATGGATCGGCGGACAGCAGCGGCCGTACTGCCTGCGCCCAGTCCGCCGCGCAGGCTTCCTTGGGACGATCGGAGCCCGAGCAGTCGATGAAGGACTCGAAGGCGCGCCGGTACTGCAGGAACTGCTGCCGCTGCATCGGTGCACCATGGCCGGGAATCGCCATCCGGAACGGCGTCGCGCTCACCTTCGCCAGTGCGGCCTTCCAGCCCTCGGGGCAGGCGGTGTCGAGAAAAGGCGCGGGCAGCGTCACCAGATCGCCGAGCGCGGCGACGCCGCTGCGCGGGTCATACAGCCACACATCGCCACTCGTCGCCGCATCGCGCGCAAGATTGACGCGGAACTTGCGGCCACCGAGCGACCTGGCCGATGAAGTGCCGATGACGACGTCCGGGCGCAGCGCCGCTCCCTGCTGAATCGTCGCCAGGTCCAGGCGCATATCCGCGCGCGTCTCCTCCGGCACCGTCGGATCTTCGAGGTAGGGTGCGCTCTGCTTCGCGCTCGCCGGCAGGAAGCCCTTGAGGGCACCGTCTATGGCATTGCTCGCGTAGACACGCAGGCCCGGGTAGGCCGCGCGCAGCGCCGGATTGCCGCTCACATGATCGAGATGCCAGTGGCTGTTGACGATGGCGACGATGTCCTGCCCGCGCTCGCGCGCGAGGGCCAGGATCGCCCGGGCGTGCCAGTCGTGGCGGCCGGTGTCCATCACGACGAGGCCCGCAGTGGCCTCGAAAATGACCGAGTTCCCGTCCGGTTCGTGATTGGGAAGAATCCCGCCGCTGATGAGCCACACGCCCGGCGCCAGCCGCTGTGGAATGGGCACCGGCGGCACGGTGGCTTCCGGCCAGCCCGTCGAGGTGGCGGCGAGACCCATCATGGCCACGACAATTCCCCGTCGGATCTTTCTTCTCGATCGCATGGGCCCGGCCGCTCCGTCCAGGGGCCTAGATTTCAAGCAGGACGTTGCCGGTCACCCGGCCCTGCTCCACGAGTTCGTGGGCTTCGGCGATGCGCGCGAGCGGCAGGCGGGCACCGATGTTATGCACCAGTCGGTTGGCCTCGAGACTTTCACCGACGCCTTTGAGCGCGCGCGCACGGTCCTGCGGATTCAGGGTATAGACGATGAAGAATCTCATGCGCACGCCCTTGAGGATCGCGGGCACGAAGGGCACGGCGATCTCGGCGGCGCCGCTCCCGTAGACGATGAGATCGCCCTCCGCCCGCACCGCCGCCAGATCGGCCTGCACATTGGCGGCGAAATCCACCTCGATGATGCGATCCAGGCCCACGCCCGCGGTCGCCTCGAGACAGCGCTCCACCAGATTCTCGGTCCGGTAGTTCACGGCGAACTCGGCGCCCGCGGCCCGCGCGAGGGCCGCCTTATCCGCGCTGCTCACGGAGGCGACGATCCGGCTGGCGCCCTGCAGCCTGGCAAACTGCACCGCGTAATGCCCCACAGCTCCCGCGCCCCCTGCCACGAGGACGCTCTTGCCATCAACGCCGCCGTCCACCATCACCGCGTGATAGGCCGTGAGCGCCGGTATCCCGAGGCAGGCGCCGGCGGCCAGGTCGATTCCGTCCGGCAATCTCACCGCCTGCGGCGCCGGCAGCACGACATACTCCGCCGCCGTGCCATTCGGACGGCTCCAGGCGGCATTCCACAACCAGACGCGCTCACCGATGCGCGCGCGATCGACGCCCTCGCCCACCTGGTCGATCACGCCCGCGCCGTCGCTGTGGGGCACGATCCTCGGGAACGGCAGCGTCTTGCTGCGGATGCCCGAGCGCGTCTTGACGTCCGAGGGGTTGACCCCCGACCACTTCAGCTTGACCCGCACCTCGCGCGGCCCGGCCACCGGCGTGGGAAGCTCAGCGACGCTCAGCACGGCCGCGGCCGGTCCGGTGTGATCGTAAAAGGCGGCTCGCATCAGGAACTCCGGGGACTAGCCCGCCTGTGGCAGGCGCGCATAGATGCAGGTGTTCACCAGGATGCCATCAGGAGCGCGCCGCTCATGGCGCAGTATGCCTTCAAGCCTGAAGTGGCAGCGTTCCGCCACCTTGCGCGAGGCGCGGTTACCCTCATCGGTCACGAGTTCGACCCGCACGGCGCGCAGCTGCTGGAAAGCGTAGGCCGTCATGGCCGTGACCGCCTCCTGGATGAATCCATTGCCGGACCTCGAAGTCCGAACCCAGTAACCCACTTCGGCCTTGGGCGTATCCCATGCGATGCGGTGCAGGCCGGTCGCGCCCAGCAACTGACCGGTGGATTTCTCGAACAGCAGGAAAGGCAGGTCCTTGCGGGCGACGAAATTGGCCAGCGCATTGCGGCAGTAGAGCTCGGAGGCCTCCGGCGAGGGTTCCGTCGCCACCCACGGCAATGAGCCGAGGAAGCGGCGGAGCTCGGGCAGGGATTCCGCGACCGCGGCGTACAGCAGCGCTCCGTCGCCCCGGCGCGGCGGCCGCAGGTGCAGTCGCTCCGTATCGATGGACTCCGGCAGGTCGATGAGCAACGGGTCGGGCATCTTGCAGATCGTCAGGCGCCGCCGCCGATGAATTCGACCTGGGCGATCCAGTTGCGCTTGCGCCGCTCGAGACGCTCTCCCTGGCCCTCGCCGTCAAAGCTCGCCGGGCTGCGCTGGATCAGCGAGGAGGCGACGCCATCGAAGGCGTTGACATTGACGACCGCGTAGAGCCGCCCGCCAAGCCGGCTGGTGACCACCGGTACGACGCCGCAGCGCGAGCACAGGTGAAAATCCGCCGTCTTCGTCCCAAATGCGTACTTCGCGACGCTCGCCGCATCCTTCAGCGTGACGCACAGGGAGCCGGCGGGCCACGAGGTCCACACGCCCCCGTGCTTGCTGCAAAAGCTGCAGCTGCAGGCACGCGCGGGAATTTCCGCCGGGCTGGGTTCCCATGCCAGGCTGAAGGAGATATTCCCGCAATGACAGCTTCCGGGAATCAGCATGGCGGCGCGCGCCGGCGGCACGCCCCGTCAGGCATCGCCGCGCCGCTGCGCGGCCTGGTGAGCCTCGATCTGCGGCAGGATCGCGAGGCGGCGCTCGAGGCTTTGCTTCGACCAGTATTTGTCCCGGTCATAAAATGCCGGTACGGCAGGCATCTCCGCCGGAATGATCACCCACGGCTGCTTCGAGTCCGTGAAAATATGAATGTCCGGCGGCAGCGCATCGGGTTCATCGAGTGTGCCGACGCGAACGAAGGCCACGACCGCTCCGGCGCCCGGGTAATGGCTCCACAGCGCGACCCAGCATTTCGGGCATCTCGCAATATCCTGGCCTTTGCCGCTCTGCGTCGGGGTCTTCACCAGCTGGGGAGCCATTCCAAGACGGGTCAGCCGGCTGGACTCAATCATAGCGTTCAGCGCAAATGAGGCGCCAGTTTCCCGTTGACACCACCGGCAATGGCAGCAGTGCACGATCAGGGGCGCGAGCTCCATCCAGTATCGCACCGCCCGGCAGTCGCAGCCGCCTTCCAGGGGAGTCTTGATGATCACGGGCTGTTCCTTGCGTGGCGGATAAGGACTGTGCTCGCGAAAGGCCGGACTGCGGGCGGGAGCGGCTTGCTAGGCGCCGGGGCGCAGGGGTGTGCTGGCTTCCTCGCCCACCACCGTGGTCCACTCACGGACCTGCCATCGGGTCACGAGCCCGGCCAGGACATAGGGGTCTGCCGCAGCGAACCGCTCCGGCACCTGGCGTGAGTCGCAATGAAATAGTAGCGCGGCGCCATCCGCCGGGTCCGCATAGGCGCCGGCCAGGACCAGCTCGCCGCGCTGCTGGGCCTCCCAGGCGGCTTTCAGGTGCCTGGAACGGAATTCGCCGCGCCGCTGGAGATAATCCGGGACGAATTCGTACAGGAGCAAGTAGTGCACGCCATTACCCGCAGGAGCGATGAACCCGGTTCTGCCGTCGTTCAGGCCCGGGGGATCTTGGCGCGCACGCGCCACGCCCATGCCGCCAAGCCTGCGCTAAGCAAAGTGGTGCAGATAAAGAAAGGGTCAGTGAACATCTGCTTCCCCTCGCCGAATGCACGCCAGAGGTGCAGCAGGACGAGCAGAGCGAACAGCGCGCCGGTGGTGGTCACATAGGCTTTCATGGTCCAGCTCCTTGCCCGGGCATCAGGCGGGTGTCACACATAGGGATAAATCTCATCGGCAATCCAGTAGCAGGCCAGCACCGCGGCGAATGCCATGCCTACGGCCCACAGCACCCAGCGCCGGCGGCGCCATGGGTCGCGGAACGAGGAGTATTGCACTGGAATATCGATCAGGTAGGCGGCGCAATAGCAGGCGTTCGCCAGCACCGCGAGTACGAACAGCGCGAACAGCGATGACCAGGTGAGGGCGCCGCGAAAGTGCGGCCACGTCAGGAGCAGCCAGCCCACGACGATGGCACCGAGAACAAGGTTGTAGCCGATGCGCCAGCGCTCCCAGTAGGCCAGGGCGTCGCTGATGATGGCGCGAAAACCCACCGGCTCCGATGTCATCGTCGCACTACCGGAGGCGCCATGATTTTCCCGTCATGAGAAAGGCAAAAAGAATGAAGCCTTGCAGGAACACCAAGAACCAGTAAGCCCCCGGACTGTCCTGGCGAATGACCGGTCCGGACCACCAGGTGCCCAGCGCCTTCCCGGAAAAGAGTTGCCAGGCCAGGACGGCGGCCAGAAACAACGCCATCATCCCGTAGCCGAGGTTGCTCACGGAGCCGTTGCCCCCAGCAGCGCACGCGCTTCATCCTGCCCCGTCCGGGCGGCGGTCTGGGCCGGGGTCTCGTTCCGGTGGTTCAGCATGGACCGGTCAGCGCCGCCGGCCAGGAGCGCGCGAATGGCCTCGACATGCCCGCCAAAGGCCGCCGTGTGCAGGGGCGCATATCCCTGTGGATCGGTCTGCGCATTCACGTTGGCGCCTACCCTGATCAACACGGTGCACACGGAGGAGCGGCCGTTCATGGCGGCACAGTGCAAGGGCGTGAATCGATTGCCCCGGACCGCGCCGGCATCGGCACTGACGGGCGGGGCAAGGAGAAACCGCACCAGATCCTCGTGCCCGGCCGCGGCGGCGTAGTGCAGCGCCGTGAGTTCATCCGGATCATCGCCCATCTGGAGCGAGGCGGGGCCGAACTCGATCGTGTAGCGGCGGATCGCCGCAAGATCCCCTGCCGCGATCGCGCGCTTGACGTTGGCGTGGGTGGGTTCATCAGGAACGATCATGTTTCCCCCTCGCAGCGGCGCGGCGGCGAGTCACGAAGCCCCTTGTGGAAGCGCTCGACATCCTGTCAACAGTACCCCTTTTCCACCGGTTCCTCGAATGGCTTCAGATACCGCACGCCATCCACGCCCGGGCGCCAGAAAACTATCGTCGCGCCTCCGACCCATTCCATGGTCTCCTCCGTCACAGACGGTGTCCATTCAGCAGAATATTCCAGGCCTCGATGCCTGCGATCGCGAGATGACCGGACTTCAACCACGGATCCTGTGCAAGGCGCTCTTGTACCGCGATTTCAGTGCTGGCGTCGATGATCAGCAGTGCCCCGCTCGCACCGCCCAGGACTCCCCCGAGGACCACAAAGCCCTCGGCCGTGAGGGCATCCATGAAGACCGCGTGTTCATCCCAGAATGCCTGTTCGCGCAGGAGGCGGGAGGAGTCCCAGGCGGGACCATGGGTAGTTCGAACTGCGAAATAATTGGGCATGGCTCGCCGCGCGTGGTCAGTCTGGAATCCCTCGTCCGGCTCTCCGAAGAGCGAGTACAAGGGCAATGAAGATCGCGCATAGGCCCAGGGACAGATACCGTTCCAGGGGTCGCGAGGGCAGTACCAGGATATACCCCTGCCCCTTGATGAGCGCCGAGAAGCTCGACACGCAGAAGGGCATCAGGAACAGGCGAAACGTCTGCCAGTGATTTGCCGCGCTCGAGGCTTCACGCTTGACGCTCAGCAGCAGGGCCACGCCAATCACGGCGCTGATGCCCAGCGAGTTGAGCCAGATGGCCGGCGATGGATCGAAATGGGCGATGACGGTCACCAGGTACCAGATCAGGTAGCACCACAGGGCGATCTTGCCCGTTGGGAGATGGGCGAGATAGCGCATCACTGACGGTGACCGGGCCGCATCACGCCATCAATCTGCGGTCCAGTGAAACCGGCTGTCCGGGGGTGCGGCGCCCGGTGGACGCCGGGCAGTCCTCCGGATCTCCCCGCTGCGGCGATCCACCGTGTACCACTCTGTCAACGCGTGGGTGCACAGGCCGCAGTGCTCTGAAAGGGCGAGCACAAACCAGGGCCCCTCAGTGGAGCTGGAGAACAGGCAGTCCGAGCCCGGCTTGACGGTCAGGGTGAGGCGCTGCTTCAGCAGCGCGCAAGCCGCTCGCTCGCTCAGCATTTTCGCGGGAGGGTCCGCGCCACAGGGCTCGATGGCGGCCGCGCAACTCAAAAGAACGAGTACCCACCGTATGTACATGGCTAGGGGACAGCGTACCGGCGATTCAGCCGTTCAGGGCCCGGCATTCTCAAGGGCTTCCAGCTTCCGGCACATCGATGCCATCGCAACAGCCAAAGACCGTCCCAGGATCACTTCCACCGGAGTTGACAGGAACGGCTGACGCATTGCTGCCGCCGATCTGGTCCCTCGCCATCTGGCCGGGGAGTGTATACCCACTGGCCTTGGGCGGGCAGTTGTCAGCAACGACGCCGCGAGGCAGGATTCGTCCTGGCCCGCTCCCCGCGACGCGGGTCGTCACGGCGGTCGTCAGGCCGCAAGGGGACAGCATGGTGGACCGACCGGAATTCACCCGGCGTCGATTCGTGGCGTCCGCCGCGCTGCTCGCCGCAGGCGCGGCCGCACCGCACGGCGCCCTGGCGCGCGCGCTGGGATCGGGTGGGGTACCGCTTCTGCAGCCCTTTGGCTATGGCGATGTGACGCTGCACAGTGCGCTGCATGAACAGCAGCTCGAAACGCATCTGCAGCTGCTGATGTCCCTGGATGAAGACAGCCTCCTCAAGCCCTTCCGGCAGATGGTGGGCCAGAGTGCTCCGGGCGCCGCGCTCGGCGGCTGGTACAACTACGATACCGAGCACCATGGCATCGATGGTGCCTATGCACCCAGCGCGACCTTTGGACAGTGGGTCTCGGCGCTCGCGCGGATGTACGCCATCCGGGGCACGCCGGAGATTCGTGACCGCGTGCTGCGGCTCAATCGCCTGTATGCGCAGACCGTCGCCGGGCCGTATTACGAGAACAACCGCTTCCCGGCCTATTGCTACGACAAGCTGGTGTGTGGACTGATCGACTCCCATACGTTCGCGCATGACACCGAAGCCTTCCGCATTCTCGAACACACCACGGATACGGCACTGCCCCATCTGCCCGGCCGCGCGATCGCGAACGGCACCGGATGGCGGCCCGGCAAGGACGATTCCTATAACTCCGATGAGTCCTATACGATTTCAGAGAACCTGTTCCTGGCGTACCACCGTGGCGCGGGCCAGCGCTACAGGGCTCTGGGTCGCACCTACCTGGACGACACCTATTTCAATCCGCTCAGTGCCGGCCGCGGCGATTTTGCGGGCCGCCATGCCTACAGTTATATCAACGCGTTGAGCTCTGCCATGCAGGCCTATCTGACGCTCGGCAGCACCCGCCACCTGCAAGCCGCCCGCTACGGATTTGAGTTGCTCGGCCAGCAGAGCTTTGCGACCGGCGGCTGGGGACCCGATGAAACCCTGCGGGCGCCGGGAAGCCCGGATCTGTATGCGAGCCTGACGAACACGCACAGCAGCTTCGAGACACCCTGCGGGTCCTACGCGCACTTCAAGATCACGCGTTACCTGCTGCGGGTCACGGGGGATGCCCGGTACGGCGACAGCATGGAACGCATGATGTACAACACCGTGCTTGGCGCCAAACCGATACTCGCCGACGGCCGCACGTTCTACTACGCCGACTACAACCAGAACGGCCGCAAGCTGTATTCCGATCGCCGCTGGCCGTGCTGCTCCGGGACGCTGCCCCAGGTCGCCGCGGATTACCGGATCAACACCTACCTGCGCGCTCCGCGCAGCGTCTACGTCAATCTGTACATTCCATCCACGCTCCGGTGGGTGCAGGACGGTACGCCGATGACGCTGACCCAGCGGAGCGGCTATCCCTTCGATGGGACCATCGCCTTCGAACTGCAAACCCGGAAGGCCGTCGACTTTGAGCTGGCCCTGCGCATTCCGGCGTGGGCGGCCGGCGCCTCACTGAGTGTGAACGGACGGCGATTGGATGCCGCAGCCACGCCTGGTCGGTTTGCGAGGGTTTCGAGGAGCTGGAACGACGGTGACCATATTGAGCTCGATCTGCCACTTAAAGCTCGACTGGAAGCGATCGACGAGGCGCACTCCGACACAGTGGCACTGCTGTCCGGGCCGCTGGTGCTGTTTCCGATGGTGGACAGGCCACCGACGGTGACCCGCTCACAACTGTTGTCGGTCCGGAAGACCGGTGCGCAGAACTGGGAGGCCGCGAGCGAGGGCGGCCCGGTCCGGCTGTTGCCGTTTACTGCGATTGGCGATGAGTCCTATTCCACCTATCTAAAGGTGTCCTAGCGGCCTGCCGGCTACTGGCCGGGGCTAAAACGCCAGCCACGCAATCAGTACTCCACTCAGCGCTCCCGTCACCGCGCTGGTCGGGATGATGTAAACGGCGTGCTGGAGGGCGGCCGCGCCCTTTGACAGGCAGATCATCGCTCCAAACAGCGCTCCATAGAGCGTGCCCCATCCCAGACCGACCAGCCATCCGCTGTGCGCGGACATCGACAGCCCCGTGATCAGAGCCACCAGGATGCCGCGAAGCAGCCCCGCAGCAACGATGAGGTGCCTGCCCGGCACGCGTGCATCAAAATAAATCCCGGCCGCTCCCAGAAGACCCAGTGCGGCGCCAATTCCGATCACCGGGAGACTGTTCATGCTGCAGGTTCCTTCGCCTGGCGCCTCGCGTCGGCGCGGCGCGAGCGGTTGATTCGGTCGCTGGCCATCACTTCTTCTGCGCCTTGCGCCGCCCTTCGCTCGAATGCGTTCTCGAGGCTTCCCGGGTCATCAACTTGATGTGTTCCACCCGGCGGAAGCGCAACGCCGTCCAGTCTTCATCGATCGACACCATCCGAACCGGCTCAAAGCCCGCTGCCCCCAGGACCTTCCAGCCCGAGTCCCGATTAAACTCGCATTGGTATTGCCTGGAGGTGCCCTTGGGGTAGGCGATCCACAGGATCGCATCACCCTCGGCGACTGTCACCAGTGCGGAACTCACGGCGTCCAATCCCTTCTGAGTGGTGGCGAAGGCGAGCGCAAAGCTCATCGTTCCCTTGAGCTCTGCCCTGACCTGCACCTTGAGGCGTCCGAGCGCATCCATGTGCGGCTTGAACGATCCGGGTGCATTCAGGACATGGATAATGCGGTGCGTTCCGAGATTGAGCTTCTTGAAGAGTATCGTCGTATCGGTCATGCCTGTCACCGAGGCTCTTCAGCCCAATAGGCCTTCATCAGCTCGTGCGACCATCTGGGCTGCTCCACGGAGCCGCGCGGCAGGAACTCGCGCATCACCGGCTTCAGGTCCAGGACCGGTGTGCCGTCGATGGCATCGAGACCCGAGACATGCAGCCTGACACCCTCAATCCCCAGCAGGCGGCATTGGGTCACTCCAAGGCGATTGGGACGGCTCTTGCCACGTTGCGCAAAGATGCCGGTCAGCGGCCAGGCGGGATTGCCGCGCGGGTGCCGGGCACCTGTCACGACGCTGGCGGCGTCGACTCTGTGGAAGTGGTAAAGCACTTCAATGTGCGAGAAGTCCCTGAGGCCCAGCAGGGAATCCGGACCAAAGCCCGGTACCAGCTGGATGGCGGAGGTTTCTTCATCCCAACGATCATCCACCGCGGCGGTGCGGGTTGATGAAACATACCCGATGGGTTCAACGGCAATGTACATCCTGGACCTCGAGACCCCTGCCCCTACACCGGGGCGTCGGCGGCGCCATTTATGGACGCGGTGGTATATCGTTCAAACGAATCTTTCACGAGGCACATCGGCGCCTCGCTGCTCACTTTGAACGGCCGTCGTAGTATGTAACCGGAATCTTGGCCAGTTCTATATTCTCCAGGCAGCGAATATTGATTGCAGCCATGGCACTGCCCTTGCCATCGACGCCCTCACCGTAGGGATGCATGCCGCACTTCGGACAGAAGCGGTGCTTGATGGCGTGCTTGTTGAAGGTGTAGCTGCTCGCGTTCGCATCCGGTGTCAGCAGGTGCAGGGTCTCGCGAGGTACAAACCACATGAGAGCGCCCTTGCGCTCGCAGATGGAGCAATTGCAGGCCATCGCACCGGAGAGGGTACCCTCGACCTGAAAAGCGACTTGTCCACAATGGCAGCTTCCCTTGTAAAGCATGTGTTGTCTCCTAGGTGCGCGACTGTGACTCGGCGGATCGAGGCGATCGAGGTACAGGTGTCAGCAGAGACTCTCCTGGATGTACAGGGAACTGGCGGAGCGGCCGCGAGCACCGCGTCAGTGGCATTGGCCAGCGCACCTCCCGCTAGCTGTGGAGCCTCAACAGGTTGTTCCCACCCAGATTGAGTTTACTGATGGGCGGTTTAGATTGTAGCGCCGAGTGAGGGCGATGCCAGTTGTAGTGGTGGAGCCAAGTCTTGAGGGCTTGGGTGCGCTGCTCGGAGCTGAGGTAGGGGCTGGCGTAGGCCCATTCTCGCAGTGCGGTTTGTATGAAGCGCTCGGCCTTGCCGTTGGTTCTCGGGGTGTAGGGTTTGGTACGCAGGTGGCGGATGCCCAGCTGCCTGCAGGCGGCGGCGAAGGCCTTGGACAGGTAGGGCGAGCCATTGTCGGTCATGACCCGCTGCACGCCGACGCCCTGAGCGCGGTAGCGCTCGACGGTGCGCATGAGCAGTGCGGTGGCCGTGTCCCCGCGCTCGTCGGCGGCGACCTCGGCCAGGGCGATGCGTGAGGCATCGTCGATGGCCACGTGCACGTAGTCCCAGCCGATGCCCCGATTGCGCAAGGCGCTGCGCCGATCGCCGTGGATGCGATGGCCCAGACCCTTGATCCGCCCGAGTTTCTTGATGTCCAGATGGATCAGCTCTCCGGGCTCAGCGCGCTCGTAGCGCACCACGGGCGGGGTCGGCTCCAACTCCCGCCAGCGCGAGAGGTGCGCGGTGCGCAGGATGCGCGAGACGCTGGCGGCCGAGAGTCCCAGCCGGCGGGCGATGTAGCACCCGGTGCGTCGCTGGCGGCGCAGGGCAATGACGGCCTGGCGTGTCCCGGGCAGCAGCGCACGCGGACTGCAACGCGGCCGACTGGAGCGATCCTCCAGCCCTTCGGGCCCCTCCTGCCGATGCCGTCGCAACCACTTCTTGACCGTCGTGAGGGACACACCCATGGCTTGGGCCACATCCACCTGGTGCTGGCCCGCCTCGAGGCGGGCCAGCACCAACGCTCGACCCTTGGGCGTCAGACGCGCATTCTTGTGCACGGTTGTTCTCTCCTGTCCGCAGTGAAAACTGA
>DATGVM010000023.1:0-9781 GCA_035300345.1 Steroidobacteraceae bacterium | reverse complement strand
GTACCGGCCGTGGTTGAACCTGCGCTTCGGGCTGCAATACACCGGCTATTCCAAGTTTGACGGTGCGAGCAGCAACTACGACGGCTCTGGGCGCAACGCGTCGGACAACAACACGCTGTTCGGATTCTTCTGGGTGATCATATGAACACGCTAATATCACGCCGCAATCGCACCCTGGCGTCCTGGGTATTGGCGCTGGCGTTCTGCAGCGGCGCCGCGCAGGCCGCCAACTGTGAGCTGACCATCGATGCGAACGACATGATCCAGTTTAATTCCCGCGCCCTGCAGGTCGATCCGAACTGCAGCGCGGTGCAACTCACGCTCAGGCATGTGGGCAAGCAGGAGGCCCATGTACTCGGCCACGACTGGGTGCTGGCACGCAGTTCGGACGTTTCTGCGCTGGCCAATGCCGGCATGGCCGCCGGATTCGAGCACGGTTACCTGCCGGCGGGCGATCACCGCATCATTGCGGCGACCCGGATCGTCGGGGGCGGCCAGACCGCCACAATCAGCTTCAGCACCGCCGGGCTGGAGCCCGGGGGCGATTACTCCTTCTTTTGTTCCTACCCAGGCCACACTTCGCTGATGCGCGGCCGCTTCCAGTTCGGCACTAAGGAAAGAGTCGCCTCGAGCCGCTAATATCCTCACCCTGCCAGTCCTGGTGGGGTGAAGATGGGCCGCATTCCTGTCACTGCCTGCGCCCGCCCCAGCCCGGCGGCTCGCCGCGCCACGCCCTTGGGCGCCATAACCTGATGCTTCTATTGAAGTTTCTCGTGAAACTTTAAGCGCCCGCGTGGGTTATGAATCTAAGTGACGATGACGCTGTGCAAGCCCCCCTATCGGTAGGCGACCGGAACGCCGAGTTCACCAGATTCATGCGCAAATACCAGGACATGGTCTATTCCACCACCGCGCGCCTCAGCGGCAACGATGCGCAGGCCGAGGACATCGCGCAGGAAGTGTTCCTGCGCGCACACCGCCGCTTTGATGAATTGAAGGACAACCCGCGCGCCGCCGGGTGGCTGAAAACCGTTGCGACCAACCTGACCTTTACCCACCTCAGCCGCTACCGGAAGCGGTGGGTTTTCTTTTCGCAGCTGCAGTCGCAGGACGAGGACGGCGACGCCCCGGAGCAGGAATTTCCTGCCGCCACGTCGGTGACTGATGACGTGCAGGATGACGAGCGCCACGAGTTCGTCGAGGCGGCGCTGCGTGCGCTGCCCGAACATCAGCGCGTGCCGCTGGTGCTGTTCCATTTCGAGGAAATGCCGTACGAGGAAATCGCCATCAAGCTGAGCGTCTCGCTGCCCAAGGTGAAGACCGACATCCACCGGGCGCGCCAGGCCCTCGCCGGGATCCTCGCTCGCCGCGGCATTACCGCCGCGCAGCTGGAGCCTTGAGCGCGATGACATCACTGGAACAATTCGTGGACGCACTGCTGCGCAGGCAGCCGCTGCGGCGCGCGCCGGCCGGCTTTGAAGCCCGCGTATTGCAGCGACTCGCGCAGCAGGCGGCCCGGCCCTGGTGGGTGCAAGGCTTCAGCCGATGGCCAAAAGCCGCGCAGCTGCTGTTCCTGCCGCTCGCGGTCGGCTGTGTGCCGCTGCTGTTCCGTGCGGCCGGCTCGGTGACGGCACTGCTGCAATCCGCGCGCCAGTCAGCCCCCGTGAGCGCGGCGCAGTCGGCCGCCACCACCGTCGGAACCCTGGGCCACACCCTGCAGACCCTCGGCGATCTGGTCACGCGCGAGATCCCGTCGGTCTGGATATACGGCAGCGTCGGCCTCGCGGCGCTGCTCTACGCGACGCTCTTCGGGCTCTGCGCCGCGGCGTTCCGCTCCCTGGTCCTGACCCCACAACATGCACCGTACTGAATTATGAAAAAGACTCCCCTGTTCCTGCTCACCGCCATCGCGCTGGCGAATCTGCTCACCGTGCCGCACACGGCGTTCGCCAAGCCCACGGAGCCGCCGGTCGCCACTGAAGCGCCGGCTGGAGCCACGGACACGCCGGCCGCACCACAGACGAAGGATGCAGAGGATGCCGGCAAAAAGCGCAGCGACAATGCACTGGTATCTATCGGTCACGATTCCAATCTGGCGGCAGGCCAACATGCTGCGACCGTGGTCTCGATACTGGGCTCCTCGACCAGCGCCGGCGAGGTCGATGATGCCGTGGTCTCAGTGCTGGGCAGTACCCACGTCACCGGACCGGTGGGCCAGGCGGCGGTGGCCGTCCTGGGTGATACCTACGTCGACAGCCACATCGGCGACACCGTGGTGGCCGTATTTGGCGACGTGGAACTGGGCCCGCACGCCGAAGTAGACGGCGACGTCGTCGCCGTGGGCGGTGAACTGCGGCGCGATCCGGGTGCCGTCATCCACGGCAACGTCCAGAACGTCATGCTGTTCGGAAGCATGGGTCACCTGGAGTGGCTGCGTTCCTGGGTCAAGCATTGCCTGGTGTTCGGGCGACCACTGGCCTTCGCGCCGGGCCTGGGCTGGGCCTGGTCCCTGGCCTTCAGCTTCCTGGCGATCTACCTGGTGATCGCGCTGCTGTTTCCGGCCGGTGTGACTCGCTGCGCGCGCACCATGGAGGCGCAGCCGGGGCGCACCGTGCTGGCGGCCTTGCTCACCTTCCTGCTCAAGCCGATCGTGTTCCTGCTGATCCTGGTCACGGTGATCGGCGCGATCCTGCTGCCCTTCCTCGCCTTTGCCCTGTTTATCGCCGGCCTGTTCGGCAAGGCCGTGACGCTGGCCTGGATCGGCCGCCGCATCATCCCGCAACGCGACCCGGAACACGCGCCTCATCCGGTCCTCGCGGTCCTGGTCGGCGGAGCGATCATGCTCCTGCTGTACGTGATTCCGGTGTTCGGCTTCATCGCCTACAAGATGCTCAGCATCCTCGGGCTCGGCATCGTCGTCTACACCCTGCTGCTCGCGCACCGCAGCTCGCGTGCGGCCGTTGAGGCGCCCCCGTCAGCCCCAGCCGCTGCACCTGCCGCAGCCGCAGCGCCAGAGGCCGCTACAGCTCCTCTGCTTGAGCCTGCGCCGGCCGAGGCGGCCACCCCGCCGCCGCCCGCGCCTGCTATCTCCATCGCCCTGGAAGACCGGGCGGGTTTCTGGCACCGGGCGCTGGCGCTGCTCCTGGACTTAATCTTGGTCGGGATTATGTGCACTATCGTTGGCCTGCATTCGCATGGCTTGCTGCTGCTACTCGCCGCCTACGGTGCGGTCATGTGGAAATTGCGGGGTACCACGATCGGCGGCATCGTCTGCAACCTGCGCGTGGTAAGGCTGGACGGCCGTCCAATCGACTGGCCGACGGCGATCGTGCGTGCCCTGGGTTGCTTCCTGTCCGCGGCCGTGGCCGGCCTGGGCTTCATCTGGGTGGTATTCGACCCGGAACGCCAGTCCTGGCACGACAAGATCGCAGGCACCGTTGTAGTGCGGGCTCCGCGCGCGACGCCCCTGGTCTGAGATTCCTCCCATGTGCCCGATCAGCGACAGCTTGTCCTGGTCGCGGTCGGGCGCTGGAATGCTCACACACCACTACAGTCAGGACATACCGATGGAATCCAAGGATCGCTTCATGCGCATCGCCTTCATCGGCTCCGTCATTCTCGTCGGAGCACTCGCACTCGCGGTACGCCTGCATTCCTGAACCACCGGCGTCCCAGGGGCGCGTGACCGGCAGGCCCGGCTCTTGGTAGGCTGAGCGATTCCTTGCCTTTGGGGGGATCGCGGTGAGTGAAAACGAGGTCGTGGTCGAAGCGTGGAACTCGGTGCTGTTCGAGAAATTCACGCGCTTCAAGCATCTGCTGATCGCCGGACTGGCCGGCTACAGTGACGAGGTATTCTCGCGGGGACTGTACCCGGCCGGCGCACGCTTCCTCGACGTCGGTTGCGGCTTCGGCGACAGCGCCTCGCCAGCGCCGTCGGGCCGACCGGCCACGCGGTGGGCGTCGACTGTGCCGAGCGCTTTATCCGCGCCGCCGAGCCGGATGCCCGTGCGGCCGGCATCCGCAACGTCAGTTTTTTCACCGCCGATGTCCAGCAGGACGGTCTGCGCGGTCCCTACGACTATATATTTGCGCGCTTCGGCACAGTGTTCTTCATGAATCCTGGCGCGGCGCTGCTGAATATCCGCCGTGCACTCAAGCCGGGCGGACTGTTCACGCAGATTGTGCGGCGGAAGCGCGAGGACAATCCCTGGGTGCATGAAGCGGAGCTGCAGGTGCGCGAGATCGTCCCGATCGTTTCGCACGAGGACTCCGACGCCGTGCATTGCGGCCCTGGGCCCTTCTCGATGGCGGGTCCGGACATGGTGAGCGCCATGCTGCAGGGCACGGGCTACCGCAATGTCGCCTTCGAACGCTACGACGCCAAAATCTGCATCGGCCGCGATTTGGATGAGGCGGTGGAGTTCGCCATGGCGCTCGGACCGGCCGGTGAGATCATCCGGCTGGCCGGCGAGGAAGGTGAGCGGCTCAGACCACGCGTGATGGCCGCGCTGCGCGCGACGCTGGCAAAATTTCAGCGCTCCGATGGCATCTGGGGGCCGTCGAGCGCCTGGATCATCACTGCCCGCAATCCAGTGCCGGCCTGACAAGCTCGAGGCGCGCGCTCACTGGGCCCTGCCGCCGCAGGCCGCAAGTCAGGCTATCCCTGGCGCGCCAGCTCGCGTCCGCCATGCAATACCGCGTCGACGAGCACGGACAGGTCTGCGGCACGCGTGCGGTGATTGGCGAGCGCCGCCCGCAGGCAGTAATTTCCGCTGAGCGTCGTGTAGGAAGGCACCGCTACGCCACTCTCGTGCAGGCGAATCAGCAGTTCCTCGTTCAGGGCGTTGAGCTGCGGCTGCGTTCCGCCGGCGCCGCGATAGCGGAAGCAGACGATATTCAGGCTGACGGGGGCCATCAGCTCAAGCTCCGGCTCAGCCCCCACCAGCTCTGCCAGGCGCCTGGCCTGGGCGATGTTCTGGTCGATGAGCCGTCCGTACTTGTCGAGACCGTGCTCCTTGAAGGACAACCACACCTTGAGCGCTCGAAAGCCACGCGTGAGTTGCAACCCGTAGTCGCTGAACCAGTCCGCGCCGCTGGCGAGGCCGCGCTGGGCGTGCTTGAGGTAGTCCGGCGTCAATGAAAAAGCCGCCCGGTGCGCCTGGCGGTCGCGCACCAGTGCGCAGCCGGCTTCAAAAGGAATATGCAGCCACTTGTGCAGGTCGAGTGCGACGGAGTCCGCCTTCTCGATGCCCTGCACGAGTTGCCGATGATTGGGTGCCAGCGCCACCACGGCGCCGATCGCCCCGTCGACGTGAAACCACAGCTTCTCGCGATGGCAGATTGCGGCCAGTTTCGCCAGGTCATCGACGGCGCCCGTATTGATGGTGCCCGCATTGCCAATCACGGCGCAGGGCTGGGCGCCCGCATCGCGATCCGCGGCGATCGCCCGCGTGAGCACCTCGGTATTGATGCGGTAGCTGTCGTCCACGGCCACCTTGCGGAAGGAGCGTGATCCGTGGCCGAGCAGCTCCAGGGCCTTCTGCAGGCAGCTGTGCGCCTCGGTGGAGGCATAGAACACGAGTGGTTTGGCCAGCGAGGCCACCCCGCCGGCTCGCACGTCGGTCGCGGTCGCCTGGTTGCGGGCGACGGCCAGGGCGACGAAGTTGGCCATGGAGGCGCCGCTCACCAGCAGCCCGCCGGTCTCGGGTGGCATGCCGACAATCTGCCGGCACCAGTCGACGACCTGCGTCTCGACCTCGTTGGCGACATGATTGCCGCCGCCCATGTTCGGGTTGACGGTAGCGGCCAGGAAGTCCCCGAGCGCCCCGAAGGCGGTGCCATTGCCCATGTACCAGCCCCAGAAGCGCGGATGGGTGTTGCCCATCTGCCAGGGCATGACCCAGTCGCGGAAATCCTGGTAGGCCGCCGCGGTGCCCTGCGGAGCGTGCGGGAGCGGCGCGTGAAATCGCGCGACCACCTCGGCCGGCGTAGGCTGCCACACCTTGCGATCGCGCACCTGTTGCAGGTAGTCCAGAGCATCGTCCACGGCGCGATGCGCGAGCGCGCGCAGCTGCGGCCAGTCTTCCGGGTCGAGTGATTCCTCGTCGGGTTCGGAATTCACGGTGCTCTCCAGGCGTTGTCGGATACATTATATGATCCGCAGGCGCCTGCGGCCCATAAGAAGGACCGTTGCCTACCCAATAAGGAAAAAGGAGTGCGTCATGACCACCGACATGAAATATCTAGCGCTGACGGCAATGCTCACCGCGACGCTGTGGATTCCCTACATCATTGCGCAGGTCCAGACCAATGGATTTCTGACGCCGGGCAACTACCGCGACCCCACCCCTCGGCCGGTCCCCCTGTGGGGGAGGCGTGCCGACCGGACCTACATGAATGCGGTCGAGACCTTCGCGCCGTTTGCCGCGCTCGTGATCGTTGCGCAGCTGACGGGCAAGGCGAACGCCACGACCGCGTGCAGCGCCATGATTTTCTTCTGGCTGCGCGCCGCCCACGCGGTCATCTATCTGTTCGGAATCCCCTACCTCAGGACGCTGGTCTTCACTCTCGGCTACGTTGCGGTTGCCGTTATTTTCTGGCAGGTGATCCGCTAGGCTGGCCCTCGACCCGCGACGGCGCTCGCGCCGCGGCGGGTCTGGCTAGCGCTTGAAGGCGGCATCGGACACACGGTGCTGTGGTCCGGGCCGGGCTTTGACGATGGTCCCTGAGGTCGCGTCGCTGTAGACGTGGCAGGCGCCCGTGCAGTCGCGCAGCTCGCTGGCCGTGTACTTGAGTCCACCACTGGTCTTCGGGTGCACGTCGGGCTTGAAGTCCCTGGCGTGGCAGCCGCCACAGGATCCGGCGTCGGCCGGCGAGGCCCACGGAATCAGGTCCGAGTTGCCGGTGTGACAGGCCGTGCAGACCAGAGCCGCCTTGTGCGGCCCCGGATAGGTGGCCGCGGTGTGCACGAAGTGCAGGACGCTCCAGTCCGGGTAGCTGTGGCAGAGGGCGCAGTCGCGCTGCGTACCAAGGTGCGTCGGTGGCACGCCCAGCGCGACAAAGTTGTTGTGGCAGCTCGCGCAGCTGGCCGTAAGCGTGCTGTGATCGAGCTTCGCCGGCTTCCAGCCCAGCGTGCCGTGGCAGGTATCGCATTGCGCCGCAGTCGGTATGTGACTGAGCGGCATGCCGACGGCATGGACTCCGTCGTGGCAGCTGCGGCAGCTGTGTGCCGCCACCGCGAGGTGATCGAACCTCGCCGGTGTCCAGGCATTGGTGGTGTGACAGGCCTGGCAGGCATCACTGGCGGGCAGGTGAGCGCTCCCCTTGCCACGTGCCGTTACCGCATTGTGGCAACTGACACAGCTGCCGCTGACCTGCAGGTGATCGACCCGCAGGACCGGCAGCCAGGCCAGGGTCGAGTGGCAGCTCTCGCAGCTCGAGCTGCTGCTGATGTGGTCCGGCGACTTGCCCAGACCGCTCCCCGGCCCGTGGCAGCTCACGCAAGGCGTGCCTGCCGTGCGCTGGTGATTGAAACCCACGGTGTGGCCGAGAACGCTCGCCCCGCCCAGCTTGGGCGCCAGCGCTACCGTTCCCGACTTCTGGCCGTTTGCCAGCACCGTGCCCCGTCGCAGTCCGAATTTGTCGCGTGCGGAGTGGCACCCGGAGCCGCCGCAATCCTTTCCGGCGTAATGATTGGCGGAATCGCGAACCCACAGCCTGACGCCGGTGTTGGTTTTCCATTTCATGCCAATTTCATGGCAGCTCATGCAGGTCATGGCGCGCACGCTGGCGTGCTTCATGATCGTGCCGGCGAAGCTGGTGAATATCGTGACGGTGTGGCATTGCTCGCAAGCGATCGCGGTCGTGCCGTTGGGCGGGTTGGAGGGGATATGTCCGGTGGCGCCTGAGGGCGGTTGCATCGGCGGCAGGGTGCCGGCAAAGCTCAATCCAAACGCATGACACTGGGCGCAGTTGGTCGTGATGTTGACGTGATTCATCACGGCCAGGCTGTAGTTGCCCGCGGTGGTGTGGCACAGCACGCAATTGTTGCTGTCCGCCGCGGGCAGCGGGATGTGATTGGCGGGCAGGTCGGTCGCGCCCTTGAAGCTCGTGGTATTGAAATGACAGGTCGAGCATTCGCCTGCCGTCACGTGCGCCGTGCCGTCGGCCTTGAGGGCCGGACGCACCTTGGTGCTCGGCGAGCCCACCCAGCTCCTGCCCTTCTCATGGCAGGTCGAGCAGACCATCGCGGTCACCATGCTGTGCACCATCGAGGGCGGCGCCGTGCCGCTCGCATTGGTGAACGAGAAGCTGTTGAAGCTGGATGAGGAATGGCAGCCCTCGCAAGCCATCGTACCGGTCGGGATGTGATTGGCCGGAAGGGTCACGGTGATCTTGGGCGCGGTGCCGACATCCGTCTTGCCCGCTCCATGGCAATTGACGCAGCCGGTCGTGAATCCGGTGTGATTCATCGGCGGCACGGCATTGGCGATCACAAAGGTCGCAAAGTTGGTGGCCGAATGACAGTTGATGCAGGCCGTGGCGCCAATCGGAATATGGTTGGCGGGCACGACCTTGGTGGCTGGCGTGCCAGCCCAGGTCAACGCCAGGGCATGACAGGTCTGGCAGCTGCTGCTCGCAACCACCGCATGGTTCATTGGCGGACTCTTGTTGGTCATCACGAAAGTCGTGAAGACCGTGGCACTGTGGCAGCTCTCGCAGGCCGCGGTACCGAACGGAATGTGATTGGCCGGCGGGAGCACAAGAGTGGGCGGCGCAATATTCGCAAAGCTCTTGCCGGCGCCATGGCACTGCACGCAGTTGCTGGCGATGTTCACGTGATTCATCGTGGCCAGGCTGTAGTTGCCCGCGGTCGTATGGCACAGCACGCAATTGTTGCTGTCCGCCGCGGGCAGCGGGATGTGATTGGCGGGCAGGTCGGTCGCGCCCTTGAAGCTCGTGGTGTTGAAATGACAGGTCGAGCACTCACCGGCCGCCACGTGCGCCGTGCCGTCGGCCTTGAGCGCCGGCCGTACCAGTGTCGGCGGAGTACCAATCCAGCTCAGGCCCTTCTCGTGGCAGGTCGAGCAGACTATCGAGGTCACAAGACTGTGCACCATCGAGGCCGGCGCCGTGCCGCTCGCATTGGCGAACATGAAGGAGCTGAAGCTCGAATTCGAATGGCAGCCTTCACAGGCGATCGTGCCCGTCGGAATATGGGTCGCTGGCAGCGTCTTGACGGCCGGCGTGCCCACCCAGCTCAGTCCCAGGCCGTGGCAAGTGATGCATCCGGACGTGAAGCCGGTGTGGTCCATCGGCGGCACGGCGTTGGGGATCACGAAGGAGGTGAACACAGTGGCCGAGTGACAATTGGTGCAGGCCGTGTTGCCAATCGGGATGTGATTGCCAGGCTCAAGGACCGTCGCCGGCGTACCCACCCAGCTCATGCCCGGCGCATGGCAGGTGGCGCAGCTGATGGTAGTGACCGCCGCGTGATCCATCGGCGGGCTCTTGTTGCTGATCAGGAAGGTGGTGAAGTTGCTCGCACTGTGGCAACTCTCGCAGCTCGCCGTGCCGATCGGGATGTGATTGCTCGGCGGGAGCTTCAGGGTGGGCGGAGCCATGTTCGCAAAGCTCTTGCCCGCGCCATGGCACTGCGCGCAGTTGCTGGCGATGTTCACGTGGTTCATGGCCGAGACGCTGTAGTCATTGGGGTTGGCATGACACAGCGCGCAGTTGCTGCTGTCGGCGGCCGGCAGCGGGATGTGATTGCTCGGCAGGT
>DATGVM010000022.1:0-96663 GCA_035300345.1 Steroidobacteraceae bacterium | reverse complement strand
TCATCTTCCCGGCCCTGCGTCCCATCACGGTCACACTGACGGTGACGGACGATGTCGGCCGGCAGGATCAGGCCTCGAAGACCATCAATTCGGTGGCCTTGAGCGCGGGGGGCGGTGCCGGGGTACTGGCGCCCGATGAACTTGCGGCCCTGGCCGGCGCCGCGGCCCTGGCGTTCCTGCGGCGCCGCATCCGAAGCTCTTGATACTGATGGGCCTCAATGCCGCTATGCTACGCGGCCGGCCCGCCCCTGGCGGGACGACCAGACACGACTTAGGAGAGCTGATTTGAGGGTTTCTGCTTGGGCGCCGCTTGGGCGCATCGTTCGCGCCTGCGCCCTGGCCGCACTGACCGCCGCCCTGTCCGCCTGCGGCGGCAGCGGATCGCACACCACGCCCACCGGTCCGGTCGGCACGACCGCGGGCGTCACCTTGAGCAGCTCGACCAACAGCGCCCAGCTGCAGCAGGGCGGCACGCTGGTGCTGACGGCCACGGTCACCAACGACACCAACAGTGCGGGCGTCACCTGGGCCCTGCCGGGCAGCCCGGCACAGGTCGGTGCGCTCTCCAACATCACGACCACTACGGTGACCTATACGGCACCGACGGGCATCAGCGGTACGACGACACCCATTGTCACGGCCACCTCCATTGCGGACACCACGAAGTACGCGAGCGCCACGCTGGTGGTGCTGGGCACGCCGGTCATCGATCCTACGCCTCTGTTCCCGGGCAATGTCAGCAGTGCCTATGCCGCCGGCGTGACGGCTTCCGGCGGACTCGCGCCTTTTACCTGGGCGCTTTCGGCCACCTCCGGCCCACTGCCCGCGGGCATTACGCTGGGCGCCTCCACCACCGCGTTCGTGTTGATCAGCGGTACACCGACGACCGCCGGGAGCTACAACTTCCAGGTCAAGGTCACGGACACCAATAACAACGTCGCAACGGTCGATCTCGCCCTGGTCATCAATCCGGCGGCGGCCTGTCTGCTGACCGGACAATACGCGATGCTTTACTCGGGTTTCTCCAAGGGTCTGCCAGCAGTGGGCGCGGCCAGTTTCAACATTTCCACGGCCGGAACACTGACGGGCTACCAGGACTACACCACGGCAGAAAAGCCCGTGGCGGAGACCATGACGGGCACCTGCACCACGCGCACCGCCAACAACGGCACGCTGACGCTGACCGGCGCCACTTCCTCACCGTCCTACGACTATGCCGTGACGACGGCCCTGACGAGCGGCCGGGTGCAGCTCATCAGCGGCGGCGACACCGAGTCCGGGACGGGGTTGCTCCTGCTGCAAAGTCCTGCCGCATTTAACCTGCCGGCCCTCGCCGGCGACTACGCCTTCGGGGCGCTCGGGGCGGACACGGACAGCAGCCGCATGGGCCTGGCGGGCACCGTTTCGATCGATGCCGGCGGCGCCGTGACGCTCGGCCGGGCCGATTCCAACGGCAGCAGCGCGCTCAGCGCTGCGCCGCTCACCGGGAATCTCGGCACACCCGATGCGAACGGACGCGGCAGCTTCGTCCTCACGAGCGGTACCACGAGTTTTCACCTGGCCTACTACATCGTGGATGCGAACCGGCTGCTGATCGTGAGCGCCGAGTCCAGCTCGACGGCACCGCGGCTGGCCGGGTTCCTCACCCGCCGTTCCGGCAGCTTCGACAACACCAGCCTGTCCGGATCCGGCGTGCTCAGTCTCTGGGGCGGCGCGAACGTGGTCCTTTCGCCCGTATCGGTGCTGGCGCTCGGCCGCTTGTCGAATGCCAACGCCGGCAGCGGCACGATCGATGTGGCGCTGGACACGGCCAACCTGGCCACCGCAACCCTGGAGAAGACCTTCACGGGCGCGACCTATGCCGTGGACAGCGATGGCCACGCGACGCTCAGCTATACCGACGGCACCGTGACACGCCACTTTGTGCTCTACCTCGATGGACCGAACAACGGCTTCGTGGTGGAAAAGGGCGGCACGGCCGGCAGTGCCGGTCTGCTCGAAGCCCAGGTCGCGGGGCCCTATCTTTATACCCTGCCCGGCTGGTTCGTGAGCGGCACCCAGTTCCCCGAGGATGTCGCGCCCCTGCTGATGCTGCCCGCGGTGCACATCGCGGCCGGCACGATCTCCTCCTCCAATGGCAACGGTTTCTTCGCCATCGATGCGGCCACGGGGCGCGGCGTGGGCACCTTCACCGCCACCGGCGGCGGATACGGCGTGTTCACGCTCTATGTGGTCGGGCCGAACAAGGTCGTGACACTGCGGCAGGGCGCGATCAATCGCAGTGCCGTGATCGAATGGCTGGGAAGCTAGCGCAGGCGCAGCAGGATCTTGCCGATGTGCCGGCTGCTTTCCATCAGCCGGTGCGCCGCCGCGACCTCTGAGAGCGGAAAGCTGGCGTGCACGTGGGTGCGCACGCGACCTGCTTCCAGCGCCGGCCAGACCTCGCGCAGCAGCGCGTCTCGAATCGCACTCTTCTCCTGCAGCGTGCGCGGCCGCATGGCCGAGCCGGTGATGACCAGCCGGGTGCGCAGCACCGGCCCGAAGTCCAGCTCGGCGCGAGAACCGTGCTGAAAGCCGATGAACACCAGGCGCCCATCGCGCCTCAACAGGCTTAGGTTTCTGGGGATGTAATCACCGCCGATCATGTCGAGCACCACATCCACGCCTTCGCCGCCGTACAGCTCGCGCACCCGCGCGACGAAATCCTCGGTGCGGTAGTTCACCGCATGCTGGGCACCGAATTCGCGGCAGAAGCGCGCCTTGTCTTCATCCCCGACCGTGACGACGCAGGACGCGCCGCGCAGCTTCGCGAGCGCAATGGCGGCGAGGCCGATGCCACTGGAACCGCCATGCACGAGCAGTCGTTCACCCGCCGCCAGCCGGCCCAGGTCCACCAGGTTCGCCCAGACGGTAAACCAGTTTTCGGGCAGGCAGGCCGCCTGTTCCAGGGACAGGCCCGCGGGCACTGGCAGGGCCTGTCCTACAGGCGTGCGGCAATACTCGGCGTAGCCGCCGCCGGGCGTCAGCGCGCACACCGCGTCGCCCACCTGCCAGCCGCCGACTTCGGTGCCAAGCGCCGCCACGTGTCCCGCGACTTCCAGGCCCATCACCGGCGAAGCATCAGGCGGTGGCGGGTACTTGCCGTCCCGCTGCAGCAGATCAGGGCGATTGACGCCGGCGTAGTCGACCTCGATCAGCAGTTCTCCGGCTCGCGGCACCGGCACCGGCGCCTCGCAGACGCGCAGCGAACCGGCACCACCGCCCGGACCGGCTTCGATCTGCTGCATGGAAACCCCGTTGGGCATAATCCTGGCCGCTCCGGGCGCTACTATACGCGCCGCATGAATCCCCGGTCGGCGGCCGGCGACAATTGGACCGCGCGGAGTGTGGAAACTAGGCTCGATCATCTCAACTTGCGGGAGTTCCTATGCCGCTTTTCCAGCCCGCCCGATCTTCTCACCCCTGGATCGGAGCCGCCGTCCTGGCCTTGCTGCTTGCCGGACTGTGCTCACCGCCCGCTCGCGCATTGGACCTCATCGGTATCTACGCCGGCGGCGCCTTCGGCCAGGCGCAGGTTGAAGCCGGCACGCCCTCCTTTGGCAGTTTCAAGAAGGATCACAGTGCCTACCAGCTGATGGCGGGACTGCGCCCCATCGCGCCGTTTGGGATCGAGCTGGAGTACCTGGATTTTGGTCACCCCAGCGCCGTGGTAGGAGGCTGGCCGACGGACCTCAAGATGAGGGGCACCGCGGCCTTCGCCGTGATGTACCTGCCGCTGCCGGTCCTTGACGTGTATGCAAAGGCGGGCATCGCCCGGCTGGAAAGCCAGCTACGCGTCGTCACCAACATCCCCTGCGCGCCGCCCGGCTGCAATATATTTCGCACCGACAGCACCGATTCGCACTTTGCCGCGGGTGTCGGCGTGCAGGTCAAGCTGGGCTCCTGGACGGTGCGCGGCGAATACGCAGGCTTCAAGGTCGCGGGGGGCACGCCGGGCCTGACCTCGATCGGCCTGATGCGGACCTTCCTGTAGCAGGCGGCCGGTCTACTTCGCCGGCCGGGTGCCCGCCACGAAATCCAGTGCACCGCGCAGCGAGCTCGACATCGCCTCGCCCGCACTTGGCTGCTGCAGCAGCGGCAGGATCTTCTCGCACAATTGCTTGCCGAGCTCCACGCCCCACTGGTCGAAGGCGTTGACGCCCCAGACCAGGCTCTGCACGAAGACTTTGTGCTCGTAGAGCGCCAGCATGCGGCCGAGCGTCGGCGGATCCAGTCGGGGAAACATGATGAGCGTCACCGGCCGGCTGCCGGGATGGATCTTGTGCGGCAGGAGCTCGGCGATGCGAGCGGGAGGCAGACCCTGTTGGCGCAGTGCGGCCTCGACCTGCGCGGCATCCTGGCCGAAGGCGAAGGCTTCAGCCTGTGCCAGCGCATTGGCGATCGCCAGTTCCTGCTGCGACGGGCTGTCGCAGGAGGAGATCACGGGCAGCAGGAAGTCGCAGGCCGCGCGCGCGCTGCCCTGGTGCAGCAGCTGAAAAAAGGAATGCTGCGCATTGCTGCCCGGTTCGCCCCAGATTACGGGGCAAGTGGGCACGGGCGCGCCGCGCCCGTCGAGCCGCACCGACTTGCCGTTGCTCTCCATCTCCAGCTGCTGCAGATAAGCGGGGAGCCGCGAGAGGCGCTGGTCATAGGGCAGCACTGCCAGGGTCGGCAGTCCCAGGAAGTTGACGTTCCAGACACCGAGCAAGCCTGCGAGCACCGGCAGGTTCTGCTCCCAGGGTGCGGAGCGGAAGTGCTGGTCCATCTCGGCCGCGCCTCCCAGCAGCGCTTCAAAGTGCTCACGGCCGATCGATACGGCCAGGGCGACGCCGATGGAAGACCACAACGAATAGCGCCCACCCACCCAGTCCCACATCGTGAAGCGATAGTCGCCATGCACGCCAAACTCATCCATCGCCTTCTGGTTGGTCGACACCGCCGCGAAATGCTGCGGCACGGCCGCGGCGCCCAGCCGCGATCGCAGCCACTCGCGCGCCACCAGCGCGTTGCTGCGCGTCTCGAGGGTCGTAAAGGTCTTCGAGCAGACGATGAACATCGTGCGCGCCGGATCGGCCTGCTGCAGCAGGTCGGCCAGCTGGCAGCCATCGACGTTGGAAACAAAGGCCACCCGCGGGCCGGCCTGCGAATACTGGCGCAGCGCTTCGACCGCCATAGCCGGGCCCAGATCGGAACCACCGATGCCGATGTTGATCACCAGCGCAAAGGCCTGCCCCGCGCTTGATCGGATGCTGCCGTCGCGCACGCGCTCGGCAAAATCCAGCATGCGCGCGCGCTCGGTGCGCACCAGCGCGTCGACATCCACACCCCCCACCATGAGGGCGCTGGGCGCACCACTCCGGCGCAGCGCCGTGTGCAGCACCGCCCTGCCCTCGGTCAGATTGATGGCATCGCCGCGGAACATCGCCTCGATGCGCTCGCGCAGCCGCAGCTGGTCGGCAAGGACACCGAATGCCGCCAGCACCGGCGCATCCACGCGCTGGCGGGAATAATCGAACAACAATCCGGCCGCCTGCACCGAGCAGTGCGAGTAGCGGGCGGCGTCGGTGGCGAACAGTGCACGCGTCGAGGCCATCAGGGGCGCCGCCGCGGTCAGCTGCGCCCAGGCAGCGCAATCAGGACCGGCAGGAAGATTGGTGCTCATGCTGCGCTCCGGAAACAGGGGTGCGCAGCAATTCTATATTGACCCGGGCGCGCCCCGGTCACCGTCGCCCGAGTAAATGTCATTGCACCCAAGCCGCTCAGTTACACTCGACCCCGACCGGCAGGCGTGCGATGACGACCAGCCAGGGCGACAGACGCCTGAGCTGGAGGCCATCCCCGGTCAGACCAAGCTTGCGACCATGTCCAGCCCGCATAATCCCAGTCAAAACCACCTGCTCGCCGCGCTTCCCACGGCCGAATTCGAGCGCTTGTTGCCCAAGTTGGAGCTGGTGCCGATGCAACTTGGCGAACTCCTCTGTGAATCCGGTGTCCGGATGCCGCATGCCTATTTCCCCACGACCGCCATCGTGTCCTTGCATTGCGTCATGGAAAGCGGCGCGTCAGCTGAGGTCGCCGGGGTGGGCGATGAAGGCATGCTCGCCGTGTCACTGTTCATGGGCGGCCAAACCACGCTTACCCGGGCGATCGTGCAGACGGCGGGCCATGGCTACAAGATACAGTCACGGCTGCTGATGGAAGAATTTGATCGCTACGGGCTGCTGCTGCGTCTATTGCTGCGTTATACCCAGGCGCTGCTCACCCAGATGGCACAAACGGCCGCCTGTAATCGCCACCATTCGCTGTTGCAGCAGCTGTGCCGCTGGCTGCTGTTGACTGTTGACCGGTCGCCAACGAACGAATTGATCATGACCCAGGAATTGATCGCCAGCATGCTGGGAGTGCGTCGCGTGGGCGTCACCGAATCGGCCGGAGCATTGAAGGATCTGGGCGCCATCAGTTATCGCCGCGGCCACATCACGGTGCTGGACCGTTCGCTGTTGAGTGTCCAGGTCTGCGAGTGCTACCAGGTGGTCAAGCGTGAATTCGCCCGCCTGCTCAGCGATGTGCAGCACCGCCAAAGCGCGGCCACGGTTCCGCTCGCAGAAATCAAATAGAGAACGCCGGAGGCGCTATCAACACCCACACTCGCACGCCAGATTCCATCACCGACGTCCGGCGCCAGGAGGCCCTGCTCAAGACGGGGGCCCTGCAGAACGCGATCTTCAACAGTGCCAATTTCTCGATTATCGCCACCGACGCAAAGGGCGTCATCCAGATCTTCAATGTCGGTGCCGAGCGCATGCTGGGCTATTCGGCCGCCGAAGTGCTCAACAGGATCACGCCGGCCGACATTTCTGATCCGCAGGAGGTGATTGCGCGCGCCAAGGCGCTGAGTCTCGAGCGCGGCACCCCGATCACACCCGGATTCGAGGCCCTGGTCTTCAAGGCCTCGCGTGGGATCGAGGATATCTACGAGCTGACCTACTTCCGCAAGGACGGCAGCCGGTTCCCGGCCGTGGTGTCGGTCACAGCGCTCCGTGACGTGCACGACGCCATCATCGGCTATCTGTTGATTGGCACCGACAACACAGCGCGCAAGCGGGCGGAAGAAGCGCTGTTAAAGGCGGGAGCCTTGCAGAACGCGATACTCACCAGTGCCACTTTCTCGATTATCGCCACCGACGAGAAAGGCATCATTCAGTTATTCAATGTTGGTGCCGAACGCATGCTGGGTTATTCGGCTGTTGAGGTCGTCAACAAGATCAACCCCAGTGACATTCATGATCCGCAGGAAGTGATCGTGCGCGCCAAAGAGCTCAGCGCCGAACTCGGCACCCAGATCACCCCCGGCTTCGAAGCGCTGGTCTTCAAGGCCTCGCGCGGGATCGAGGACATTTACGAGCTGACCTATTTCCGCAAGGACGGCAGCCGGTTTCCGGCCGTGGTGTCGGTTACAGCGCTGCGCGACACCCGCGACGCCATCATCGGGTATCTGTTGATTGGCACCGACAATTCCGCGCGCAAGCAGTTCGAATTGGAACTGCACAACGCCATGGCAGTTGCGGAAAAGGCCAACCTGGCGAAAACGGATTTCCTGTCCAACATGAGCCATGAGCTGCGCTCGCCGCTCAATGCAATCCTTGGTTTCGCGCAGTTGCTGGAGTCCGACGCCACGCCGCAAACGCTCACCCAGAAGGAAAGCACCGGGCAGATTCTCCAGGCAGGGTGGTACCTGCTGAATCTCATCAACGAGATTCTCGATCTCGCCTTGGTCGAGTCGGGCAAGCTGTCGCTGTCGCTGGAGCCCATGTCGCTGGGCGAGGTCATGCTCGATTGCCAGACCATGATCGAACCGCAGGCGCAGAAGTACGGCGTCACCATGAGTTTCTGCCAATTGGAGAACCCCTGCTATGTGCTTGCCGATCGGACACGGGTGAAGCAGATTCTCATCAACCTACTGTCCAACGCGATCAAGTACAACCATGCGGGAGGAACGGTCGCCGTGAAATACGCCGTGGCGTCCCCGGGACGAATCCGCATTAGCGTTGCAGACACCGGCCCGGGACTATCTCCGGAAAAGCTGGCGCAGCTTTTCCAGCCGTTCAATCGTCTCGGTCAGGAGGCCGGTGGCGAAGAGGGCACCGGCATCGGCTTGGTGATGACCAAGCGACTGGTTGAACTGATGGGTGGTGTCATTAGCGTGACGAGCGTCAGAGGAGTTGGCAGCGAGTTCCGAGTCGAGCTGCTCCAGGCGGACGCACCACAGCTTGAGCTCGGCGTCACCGACGCTGCGGCGCTGCAGCCAGCGCAGCTGCACAATGACGCCGCACTGCGCACTTTGCTCTATGTCGAGGACAACCCGGCCAATCTGAGGCTGGTCGAACACCTCATCGCGCGCCGCCCGAATATGCGCCTGCTGAGCGCACGCGACGCGACGCTCGGGATCAAGCTGGCGCGCGAGTATCAGCCGGAGGTGATTCTGATGGACATCAATCTGCCGGGAATCAGCGGTATCGGCGCCCTGAAAATCCTGCGCGCGGATCCGCTGACAAGACACATACCCGTCGTTGCCATTAGTGCCAATGCCATGCCCCACGACATTAACAGGGGCTACGAGGCCGGATTCTTTCGCTATCTCACCAAACCCATCAAGGTCGTCGAGTTCATGGCTGCGGTGGACGTGGCACTGCAGGCGTCCAAATCAGCTTCGTCCAATGCAGACCGTAGCAGTGCATATGCCAAGGAGCCGCGCGATGATCAGCAACTCCGACATCCTTAACGCCAAGATTCTGATCGTTGATGATCTGGAAGCCAATGTCCGGCTGCTGGAGAGAATGCTGAGCGGCGCTGGCCATACCTGCATCGCATCCACGCGGGACCCGAATGAAGTCTGCGCGTTGCACCGC
This sequence comes from Steroidobacteraceae bacterium, assembly GCA_035300345.1. Taxonomy (GTDB): domain Bacteria; phylum Pseudomonadota; class Gammaproteobacteria; order Steroidobacterales; family Steroidobacteraceae; genus FEN-1191. The sequence goes on along the minus strand of DATGVM010000022.1, from coordinate 87,715 downwards.
AAGAACCGCTACGACCTGATCCTGCTCGACTTGTTGATGCCCGGCATGGACGGGTTTCAGGTCATGGAGGACCTCAAGGGCATCGAGGCCGGCGGCTACCTGCCGATACTGGTGATCAGCGCCCAATCGGGCCACAAGCTGCGTGCCTTGCAGGCTGGCGCCAAAGACTTCATCAGCAAGCCGTTTGATCTGGTTGAAGTCCAGACCCGCATCCGCAACATGCTGGAAGTACGCCTGCTGTACCAGCAGATTGAGCATCACAACGTGCTGCTGGAACGGACGGTGCTGGAGCGGACCGCCGAATTGCGCGCCAGCGAGGAGCGCTTTCACCGCCTGACCGAGCTCTCGTCCGACTGGTACTGGGAACAGGATGTGAACGGGCGCTTCACCCAGGTTTCCGGGCCCGCTCTGGAGATGCTCGGAATTCGCGGCAACGATGCCCCGGACAAAGCAATCGATGTGCAGGGCCCGCGCTGGATTGAGGCCGAGCGGGCTGAACTCGAGGCAAACATCGTCGGCAGGCGCCCGTTCCTGGATTTCCTCTACAGCAGGATCAATGTCGATGGCTCACGGCAATATTTTCAGGTGAGCGGGGAGCCCATCGTCGATGCGTCGGGTTGTTACGCGGGATACCGTGGAATTGGCATGGACGTGACCAAGCGGATGCGCACATAAGAGAAGGCCGTCTCGTGACGGCCTTCTCTTACTGCTTCATCCAGCAATGCCTCATGGCTCAGTCGACGTGCCCGTATCTGGGCGTGCTCGGCGTAATGACGGGAGTCGTAGTGTCGAGGGGAGTCGCGAGCGCCTGGCAGCCGACGACACTGGTGCCAGTCGTCGTCAGGGCAACACTCGCTAGGGCCTGACCGGCCAAGGATCCGCCCGTCAGGGTAATGGATCCGGAGACTTCGTTGCCTGCAACGATGCTTCCCTTAAGGGCCGAATTGGTCATGGTCGCCGCGAGACCGGGCACCCAGAACACGTTACACGGCACTGCGCCGCCGGCCATTTCCACTGAGAAATTGGTGCCGGTAAGGGCGCCATCGATCAGGAGAACCCAGACCCCACTGGAGGGACCGGTAAGGGTCAACAAGCCCGTCTTGGCTACCGCGTCGACACAGTAGACGCCAGGTGCCAGATTGCTGGCCGCGAGGCTTCCCGTGATTGCGGTGCAACCCGCGGACATGGACTGGAACGCCGCGTAGGCACCAGTCAGATCAGCGCGCGCCTGGACTGCGGCCTGGTTTGTCGCCGGAGGCGTGCCGCCTGTAACCAAACAGCCGGTGTTCGTGTAAGCCGCCGTGATGCCGGGGGAGATACCGACGTCGCCGACGATGGAGCCGCCGGTGCAGGTTACAGCCGTGCCGCCCAGGGCTGCGAAATTGGTAAGCGCCCCTGCAGGCACCTGCGCCGATACTGACGAGACGCCGCCAACGAGTAGCGCGGCTGTCGCCAGTACTGACGTGAAGAGATATTTTTGACGATTGATCATGATAATTGATGTCCGTTTTCTATAAGTGAATTGAGGAGGGTTTAAAGTTGTGGCACTGGAAGTGCAGGAGCCGCGACTATCTGCTCTCGTAGCGAGTAGTTCTGTCCGCTCGCGGACCCTCCAGAAAAGAAAAAGGCCGTCTCGCGACGGCCTGTTTGCCCTGTTTTCACTGCCGATCTGGCCTAGAGAGGCCCCGCTGCATAGGCACTCAAGGGCCCCTGACGCGAATAGCTACTACTATAGTGCCAGCACCAGCCGCATGCCGGCCTCGACGTTGCGCAGCGCCTCAGGCGGCAGGCGACCTACGCGCTGCGTCAGGAACCGCTTGTCCACCGCGATGAGCTGCGAAGCGTTTACCACGGAATCGCGCGCCAGACCGCTGGCCTTGCGCGCCAGGCGGATGTTTCCGGGTGCATCGGCCAGACGCAGATTGGCGGTAATGACGGCGCAGATTGTCGTACGGATCGCACTCTCATTGAAATCGTTGGACTGGACAATGAGGACAGGGCGGCGAAATCCGGGAGCCGAGCCAGCAGGATCGGCGAGCGAGGCCCACCAGATCTCGCCACGGCGCATTACCACTTTTCCTTGGGCAGTGACTGTAACTGCAGCTGCTCAAGGAGCGGGTCGAGCGCGGAGTCTTCGGAGTCCTTGCCATAAATAGCGTCCAGTCGCTCGCGTACGCCGATGAATCTCTCGGCTTTGACGAAATCCGAGACGGCATTTGCATACAGTTCGCTGCGCGACCAGCCGCGGCGCTTCGCTAGACGCTCGGCGTCCTCGAATATTGAGTCTGGAATGGAAATGGCGGTCTTCACCCCCTGCAGTATAACTCAAGTTATACCCGACAGGCAAATCCGCCTTCAGCTGCTTATGCGGTAGTAATCGCGAAACCAGTCGACGAAGCGGCGCACGCCCACTTCGATCGGCGTCTCCGGACGGTAACCGATGGCGTCGGCGAGTTCGCTGATATCGGCGAAGGTGTTCGTCACATCACCGGGCTGCAGGGGCCTGAGGATGCGTTCGGCCTTGCGGCCCAGGCTCGCTTCGAGCAGTTCGATGTAGCGCAGCAGCTCGATGGGCCGGTGGCTGCCGATGTTGTAGAGCCGGTAAGGCGCGAAACTCCAGGCGGGGTCTGGCGCCAGGCTGTTCCAGCGATCCTCGGGTGCGGCGATCTTGTCGACGATCCGCACCAGACCCTCGACGATGTCATCCACGTAAGTGAAGTCGCGCTGATGATGACCCTGGTTGTAGATCTCGATCGGCTTGCCATCGACGATCGCGCGTGCGAAGCGGAACAAGGCCATATCGGGACGGCCCCAGGGCCCGTAGACCGTGAAGAAGCGCAGTCCCGTCGTGGGCAGGCCGTATACCGCCGCGTAACTGTGCGCCATGAGCTCGGTGGAGCGCTTGCTCGCGGCGTAGAGCGACAGGGGGTGGGAGGCCCCATCGTGCACGGAGGACGGCAATTTGGTGCTGGCGCCGTAGACCGCACTGCTGGAGGCGTACACCAGATGTTCAACACGGTGCAGACGGCAACCCTCCAGGACGTTGAGCGTGCCCTGCACGTTGCTGGAAATATAACTGTGCGGGTCTTTAAGTGAATGGCGCACGCCGGCCTGCGCACCCAGGTGCACCACCCGCTGGAATTTCTCGCGCGCGAACAGCTGGGCCACGCCCGCCTGGTTGGCCAGGTCGAGCTTCACGAAGCTAAAACCGCGCTGGGTATCGAGCTGCGCCAGCCGCGCACGCTTCAGGTTGACGTCATAGTAGTCGTTGAGATTGTCGAGGCCGATGACCTCGTCACCGCGCGCGAGCAGGCGCTGGGAAGTGAAGTAACCGATGAAGCCCGCGGCACCGGTGACCAGCAGCTTCATGGCCGGCGCCAGAGGCACTGACCGTGGCTTTCCTTGTGCAGCAGATCCTGGAGCTGCTCGTGCGCCGCCCGCTCCTGCGCGCTCGCGGCGCGTACCAGCAGCGGCACGCGATCGGCCGCCTCACTGTCCCCTCCTCGGGGCCCCGCGGCGGCGCGGCCGGCGCCCTGGCGCGCGCCTTCATCGAGGGCCAGGGCGCTCTGGCCGCCGGTCATCGCCAGATAGACGTCGGCCAGGATGCGCGCATCGAGCAGCGCGCCGTGCAGCTCGCGGTGCGAATTGTCGATGCCGTAGCGCTTGCACAGGGAGTCGAGGTTGTTGCGCTGTCCCGGGTGCATCTGGCGCGCGAGCGCCAGGGTATCAAGCACCGGACACAGTTCAGCGAGGCGCACCGGTGCGGAGGCGCCGAGGCGGGCGAATTCGGCGTCGAGAAAGCCCAGGTCGAAGCTGGCATTGTGGATGATCAGTTCCGCACCGGCGACGAACTCGGTGAACTCCGCGGCGATCTCGGCAAAACGCGGTTTGTCGGCGAGATCCTGGAGCGAAATGCCGTGGATCGCGCGGGCCCCTTCGTCCACCTCGCGCTCGGGATTGAGGTAGCGGTGGAAGTGGCGTTCGCTGGCGCGCCGGTTGAGCAGCTCGACGCAACCGATTTCGATGACACGGTGCCCGCGCGTGACTTCGAGACCGGTGGTTTCGGTGTCCAGTACAACCTGTCGCATCAGCGCGATTCTACCCCAAGGAGTGCGTCGATCGCGGCGTTGGCGAGCTGGTCGCAGCGCTCGTTGCCGCGATTGCCCGAGTGGCCCTTCACCCAATGCCATTCGATCTCGTGACCGGCGGCGAGCGCATCCAGCTCCTCCCACAGATCCTGGTTCTTCACCGGCTTGCGCGCGGCCGTGCGCCAGCCGCGCGCCTTCCAATCCGGCAGCCAGGTGGTGATGCCGAGCTGCACGTACTGCGAATCCGTGTAGAGGCGCGCACGCACATGGCGCTTGAGCGCGCGCAAGCCCTCGATCACCGCGAGCAGTTCCATGCGATTGTTGGTGGTCAAGGGCTGCGCACCCGACAGTTCCCGCTCATGCGAACCGCTGATCAGCAGCGCACCCCAGCCGCCCGGGCCGGGGTTGCCGCGGCAGGCACCGTCGGTATAAATATCGAGCTGTTGCGGCACGGCGCTCATGTGGTCGGGTTCACCAGGCCACCGAGCAGGGCCCGCGTATCGCGCCGGCGCGGGCGGATCGGCGTCAGCGCGTAGACGCGCTTGCGCGCCTTGAGCAGGTACCCGCCCGCAGGCAGGGGATTGATGAGCCCACGGCGCAACATGCCGGGGACGCGGGCCCGGGCGCGCGGCTCGAACGGCAGGGCATACAGGTAGCGGTGCGCGGCGCTCACTTCGTAACCGAGCAGCACCAGCCAGTCGCGCAGGCGCCCTTCCGAGAGCAGGCGGCTAAAGCCCGGCGGAAATCCGGTCCGGCTCGCCGCGGCGCGCAATCCCCACAGGCTCCAGGGATTAAAACCGAGCACGATCAGGTGCCCCTCGCCCAGCAGCACACGGTCCGCCTCCCGCAACACCGCCTGAGGGTCCGCTTCGATCTCCAGGCAATGCGGCAGGAGGATGGCATCGATCGTGCCACTGGCGATCGGGAGCGATGCCGGTCGCGCAATGATATCGGGCCCTTCCCCGCCATGGCCTTCCGGTCCGATGAGGCAATGGTGTCGGGTGCGGCTCGCGCGCAGCAGTTCCCGTCCCCGGCCCCATGCGCCCAACTGCAGCAGCTCGAGGCCGAACACGTCATCCATCGCGTTGGCCAGCAGCTGCGCTTCGACGAGCGCAACGGCCCGCCCGAGCGCCCCCGCCTGCCAGTTGGCCAATCCCGGGGAGTATTCGGCCGTGCGCATCGAGACTGTGATCCCCTGCCCAAAAACGCTAGCAATTATGTGAACTTACGGGTTAAATAGGTCAGCCGGATCACATTAGTATCCGGCGCCCATACCGTAACATGTTATCGGCCCGGCACTGGGATGGAACAATTTGTCTAAGCCGATTCGACCCCTCGATACTGCGCTGGCTGCTGTGCTCGCGCTCCTGGCACTGGGCGGCTGTGCCCATCAGCCTCGCGCGCCCGAAGAGCGATTCCCGGTCACGGTCACGGTGCTGCCCAGCCCGCCGCTCGAAGAAGCGGCCCCGCCCGATCTGACCCCTGAGGCAACCCTTCCCCCTCTGCCTGAAGAAGCGGCCGCGGCGGTGCAGCCGGTCGACCCGCCGACCATCAGTGATCACTCGCTGGTGGCGCCGCCGCCTCCCGACCTGTTCGTGCGGTTGCGGGCCGGGTTCAAGCTCGAGGATGCCGACGAGACCATCGTCGATCGCGAACTCAACTGGTACGCCAACCACCCGGATTACCTGGAGCGCACCTGGACCCGCTCCGAGCCATACCTGCACTATATCGTCGAGCAGCTCAACGCCCGCTCGATGCCGCTGGAGCTGGCCCTGCTGCCGGTGGTCGAGAGCGCCTTCGAACCCTATGCCTACTCGCGGGCGCGCGCCTCGGGCCTGTGGCAATTCATCCCCGGCACCGGCTCCCTCTACGGCCTGAAGCAGGACTGGTGGTATGACGGCCGCCGCGACGTGGCGGCTTCGACGCGCGCCGCGCTCGATTACCTGCAGGCCCTGCACGATGACCTCGATGGCGACTGGCTGCTGGCCATCGCGGCCTACAACTGCGGCGAAGGCAATGTGCAGCGGGCGGTGAACCGGAATCTGCGCGCAGGCCGCCCCACGGATTTCTGGCATCTTAAACTGCCGCACGAGACGCGCTCCTACGTGCCCAAGCTCCTGGCGATGCGCCGCATCGTGGCCGACCCGGCCGCTTATGGCCTGGAGTTCAGCCAGATCTCGGACGAGCCCTATTTCGCGCAGGTGGCCACCGGCGGACAGATCGATCTGCAGGTGGTCGCCGAGATCGCCGGCATCAGCAAGGACGATCTCTACGCGCTCAATCCGGCCTTCCATCGCTGGGCGACTGATCCGACCGGGCCTTACAGCCTGCTGGTCCCGGTCGAGGCCGCCGATGGCCTGGAGCAGACGCTGCTCAGCCTCACGCCCGAGCAGCGCATGCGCGTCGCCCGCTACCAGGTGAACCACGGCGACACGATCGCCTCGATCGCCACGCAATACTCGACCACCCCGGAATTGCTGCGGCATCTGAACAACATGGACAGCAAGGAAAAGCTGGTCATCGGCTCCGAGCTGCTGGTTCCATCGGCCACGATCGAGCTGCCGGAGAAGGCCATGCGCGCCGCGGCGCTGGTCGATCGTCCGGGCCGGATGGGCGGGCGTCGCGGCTCACGCCACGGCCTGCACGTCGTGCGTCGCGGCGATACGCTCTACGGCATCGCTCACCGCCTGGGGACCGATGTCGCGACGCTCGCGCGCCTGAACAACTTGGATGTCGGCGATCCGATCCGTGCCGGCCAGCGTCTCGTGGTCTCGAGCCGGGCACCGCGTGCCGAAGCGGCCGGATCGCGCAGCAACGCCAACAGCGCCAGCCCAGGGGCCCGCCAGGTCACCTACACGGTGCGCCGGGGCGACACCCTCTATAGCATCGCACGCCTGCTGCAGGTCACGGTGCGCGACCTGCTGGGCTGGAACGGCATCTCCACGAATGGGGCGATCCGCCCCGGGCAAAAACTGGTGGCCTTCGTCAACGGGCGCGGCTGACGGATGGGGATCCTGGAGGGGAAGCGGGCGCTGATCGTCGGCGTCGCAACCGACCGTTCGATCGCCTGGGGCATTGCCCAGGCCATGCACGCCCACGGCGCACAGCTGGCCTTCACCTACGCCAACGACCGGTTTCGCGAGCGGGTCGAGCCGCTGGCGCAATCGCTGGGCGAACGCCTCACCATGCCCCTCGACGTCACGGTCGATGAGCAGATCGAGGCGATGGCCGCGCGGCTCACACAGGAATGGGGGCAGCTCGACATTCTCGTGCACGCCGTCGCCTTTGCACCGCGCGAGGCCATCGACGGGAGCTTCACCGCCAACACCTCGCGCGAGGCGTTCCGCATCGCCCACGATATTTCCAGCTACAGCTTCACGGCCCTGGCCCGCGCGACCGCCCCGCTGATGGCGGGCCGCCCCGGCGCTATGCTGACGCTCTCCTACCTCGGCGCCGTGCGCTCGATTCCGAACTACAACGTCATGGGACTGGCCAAGGCGAGCCTCGAGGCCAACGTGCGCTTTCTCGCCGCCGACCTGGGCCCCCGGGACATCCGCGTCAATGGCATCTCGGCCGGGCCGATCAAGACGCTCTCGGGCGCCGGCGTCGGTGGATTTCGCAAGATGCTCGGCTATGTCGCCCGGGTCGCGCCGCTGCGCCGCAACGTCTCCATCGAGGACGTTGGCAATGCCGCCACGTTCCTGTGCTCCGGCATGGCCGCCGGTGTCACCGGCGAGATCCTCTACGTCGACAGCGGGTTCAGCACGGTGGGCATGAGCTTCGCCGACGAGGCCGGGACCGAATAGCACGGCACGGCGGGCAGCATGGCCACAGTAAGAGTGGGGCTGGCAACCGGCATGGCGGCGCTGGTGCTCGTGGGTCTCGCTTCACTCCTCTCGGTGCTGTACATCAGCCTCGGGGCCGTCGTCCAGAAAAGCCACGAGACGCTTTTCCTGGAAAAGGTGCACACCTTTGCGCGCCTGATCGCCGAGCAGCTTGAGGTGGCGCGAGTCGCCGAGTCACGCACACTCGAACTCGAACTGCTTGATACGGTCATTCTGAATGGCGACGGCGTCTACGCCGAGCTGATCGGGCCGGGCGTACAGCTGCGCAGCGCACTGGGTCCGAGCGGAATCCGCTTTCCCGAAGTCGAAGACGTGGTCTTTGCGCAAAATGACGACGGCATCTTCTTCACCAGAAGATCGGTCGTCCGGCCTGGGGGCACGCTGCAGCTGCGCCTGGGGTTCGACGAGCGGCTGACCGAGGCCACGTTCGGCAAGGCGAAACGCCAGATGCTGTGGATCCTGTCCACCGGCCTGGGCCTCTCGGCATTCGCCGCGTCGATATCCGGGTACCTGCTGGCGCGCTCGCTGCGTCGCCTGCAGGCGGCGGCGCGACGCATCACGAGCGGGGACTATGCCAGCGAACTGCGCCTGCCGACCCCGGTGCGCGAAGTGCACGAGCTGTCGGTCGGGCTGGACCGCATGCGCGCCGAGCTGGTCGGCGCGAACGAGCAGCTGCGCACGCAGATCCGGGAAAAAGAGCTGATCGAGGAACGACGGGTCGGCCTGGAGCGCCAGCTGCGGCACCAGCAGCGCGTGGAGATCGTGGGCACCCTGGCCGGTGGCATCGCCCACGAGTTCAACAACGTGCTGGTGCCGATCACGCTCCTGAGCGAGCTGGTCCTCAAGCGCCTGCCCGAAGGAGATGAATCCCGCGCCGATGTGACGACCATACTCACCGCCGCGCGCCGCGCCCGCGCCCTGGTCAAGCAGATTCTCGCCTTCAGCCGCGACATCAGCGACCTGGCGATGGAGCGCGTTGATTTGCGGTCGGTGGCCGAAGAGGCGCTGCGCCTGCTGCGCCCCCTAATCTCCCCCAATTGCAAGATTGATGGACGCTATGAACCCGGCGGCTCCGCGGTCCAGGCCGATCGCGGACTGGTGCTGCAGCTGGTCATGAACCTGTGCAAGAACGCGTATCAGTCGATTGGCGCAGCCCCGGGCGCGATCACCGTGAGCGTCGCGGATGTCGAGCTGCGGGACGCCGAACGCGCGGGCCTTGCGCCCGGGCGCTACGTGATGCTCGCCGTTCGCGATACCGGCACAGGCATGGATCCGGCCACCGCGGCACGCATCTTCGAGCCGTTTTTTACGACCCGCCCGGTCGGAGAGGGCACGGGACTGGGTCTGTCCGTGGTCCAGGGCATCACCGAGAGCCTGGGTGCCCGCATCTTCGTCGAGAGTGCCATCGGCAGCGGCAGCACCTTCAGCGTTTTCTTTCCGGCCCTGCCCGCGCTGACATAACACAAGACGTCTTGCCGGCCTAAGCGCGGGACCGCCGACCCGGCCGCTCGCAGCGCCAGCATTGCCAATACCGGCTTGACCGCGTCCGTCACGCAGTTGCGCCTTGCCGCCACTACGGCCACGGACGAGAGCGCGGCAGACGAACGGGCGCTGCTGCCTCATACCCTTGAAATGAAGCGACCGCGGCGCATGGACGGTCGCATGCGCAATGCGTGGGTAACTGAGCGTGACTTCCGCCCCGTGCAGGGCCTGATGGTTCCCTTCGTGTACGAGACGCCCGTGGACAACGGCACGCAGTCCCACAAGATGTTCTTTGACACCTTTACCGTGAATCACCCCATCGAGGACTCGCGCTTCACGACGCCGCAGCCGATCGTCACGGCGCCTACCGCCGCGGCCGCGCCACGCTACAATGGGCCCACTCGCTAACACAGCAAACGTGGACCTCACTCAGGCAGCGATCGTGGCCGTAAAGTTGCAAGGGCGCACGGTGGCATCGCGCGAGCGGCGCAAGTTGCGCCGCAATGCCCGGCCGCAGCTGTGGCCCGACCGGCGCGGCCACCATGGGGCCGCACGCTGCCGCATCGTGCTGGTGGACGACCACGTCGTGGTGCGCGACGGGATCGGCGCGCTGCTCGCGCTGGAGCCTGACCTCGAGATCGTGGGCAGCGCCGGAGATGTGGGCGCGGCCCTCGCCCTGGTGCGCTCGGTCAAGCCTGCCCTCGTGATCTGCGACCTGAATCTGCCGGGCATCTCCGGCAGCCAGGCCGTGCAGGCCATCCGCAAGGGGGCGCCCGATGCCACCCTCCTGGTGCTTTCCGGGCACGACTCGCTTGAATATGTGCGCGCCGCCTTCATCGGAGGCGCCATCGGCTATGTGTGCAAGGACTCACCGCGTTCCGAGTTGCTGCGGGCCGTGCGCCGGGCGGCGGCCGGACGGCGCACCGTCTGTGGCAATGTCTGGGAGGCGGTGATCGGCGACTGGCTCGAGCACTGCACGCCTCCGGAGGCGATGGTGAATCCCGATCTGGACAGCGAAGCCTGCCGCGTGCTGCGCTATATTGCCCTCGGCGTGCCCACCTGGCGCATCGCGCAGGACGCTGGACGAGGTCTGAAGGCGGTGGAGAAGTACCGCACCACGCTGATGCGCCGCCTGGGACTGAGGAGCGCCGCGGCGGTCACGCGCTTTGCGGTGGAGCATCGCCTGGTAAGCAGCCTGGAGTTGGATCACATGCTGGAGGTACGCGAGGCATGAAGCATCTGCTGATCATCGACGATGAACCCTTCGTCCGCGATGCGCTTAAACGCGTGCTCGAGAGTGACGCGGTGATCGTAAACACCGCCCCCGACGCGGACGCGGCGCTCATCCAGCTGCGCAGCCAGCCCACGGATCTGGTGATCGTCGATGTCATCATGCCCGGCACCGACGGCGTGGAACTGATCCGGAGGCTCCGGGCCGAATACCCCTCGGTGCGCATCGTCGCCATCTCCGGTGGTGGCAATTTTGAGCTCGCCGGCTACCGGCCCGAAGCGGTATCGACGCGTGCCTACCTGGCCGCCGCCACCAAGGCCGGAGCGGACGCCTCGCTGGCCAAGCCCTTCGACACCGCGGACCTCGAGGCCGTCATCCGGCCGCTGCTCGACGGGCTGGCGCCGGGCGCGCGGCACTGAAGCTGCAGAGCGCTGCATGAACGATGAGGCGGCCCCGGCCCGAATTCGCGTGCTGATCGTGGACCACCACGCCATGGTGCGCAGCGGCCTGCAGGCCGCCCTCTCCTCCGAGCCGGGCATCGAGGTCGTCGGCGCGACCGACAACGTGGAGGAAGCGCTGGTGTTCGCCGCGCAGGCCGATCCAGGGCTCGTGGTGACCGAGTTGCAGCTCGGCGGACGCTCCGCGATGGACCTGCTGGCCGCGCTGCGCAAGGCCGGATCGAGGGCGCGCCTGCTGGTGCTCACGAGCGAGACGAGCGAGGCACACCTGCGCCTCGCCATGTCGGCCGGCGCCCACGCCTATCTGCTGAAGGAAGACGGCTACTCGGAATTGCTCGAGGCCCTGCGGGTCGTCCATTCCGGGCGGCGATTCTTCAGCGACACGGTGGAATCGACCATCCTGCGCCAATATGCGGAACGATGCGCGGTGCGCTTCTCCAAGAGCGCCGCGCTCATCACCCCGCGCCAGCGCGAAGTGCTGGCGCGAATCGGCCAGGGGCAGACCAACAAGGTCATCGCCAATGCCTTGCGCCTGTCCGTGAAGACGGTGGAAAAGCACCGCTCCAACCTGATGCGCAAGCTGGGCCTGCACAACACGGCGGGAGTCACCGTGTATGCGATCCGTCAGGGTCTCGTCAACCAGGACACAGGTGCCATCACCCGCGCGGGCGCCGGCGCGGGGAAGAACTGATCGGGCGAGCCTGCGCGCATGAATGCGCTCGCGACCGCATTGGAATCGCATCGTGGCGGCGCGGCCCTGGATCTGCTGGTGGCGCTGCTGGTCGGCTTCCTGATCGGCCTGGAACGCGAACGGAGCGATTCGCTCCAGCCGCCCCGGCGGTTCGCCGGCGTGCGCACCTTTTCGCTGCTGGCACTCGCCGGAGCGGTCCCGGCGCTGATGCTCGCACCCTGGGGGATCGTACCCCTGATCGTCAGCTTCCTGGCCGTCGCCTCGCTCGCCCTCATCGCCTACTGGCGCGGCTCCGCGGCCGGTGCGCCGGGCTCGACGACGGAAATGGCCGCCCTGGTGACCTTCCTGCTCGGCGCGCTGGCCGGTTCCGGACAACCGCTGCTCGCGGCCTGCGCCGGGATTGCCGTCACCACGCTGCTGACCGCCAAGGCACAGCTCGAGCGCTTTTCGCGAGCGCTGAGTGCTCAGGAACTGAACGCGGTGCTGGAACTCGGCGTGATCACCTGCATCGTGCTGCCGCTCCTGCCCGACCGCGGCTATGGTCCGTGGGGCGCCTGGAATCCGTTCGACATCTGGCTCGTGGTCATCCTGGTCTCGGCCTTCTCCTTTGTCGGGTTCATCGCCTCGCGCCTGCTCGGGGAGCGGCGTGGCCTGCTGGTCGCCGGGCTGGGCGGCGCGCTGGTATCGAGCACGGCCGTGACGGTGGCGATGGCGCAGCGGAGCCGCGCCGAACCGGCACTCGAGCGCAGTGCCGCCATGGCTGCCGCACTCGCCTCGGCCGTCATGGCCTTGCGTGTCACGGTACTGGCCGCGGCCGCCGGCGCCGGCATTCTGCCGCGACTCCTGCCCGCCGTCGGGGCGATGGCGGTGATCAGCCTGCTGGCCGCCTGGGCGATCGGGCGGCGGCGCGACGCTGAGAGCGGCGCGCTCAGGCCCGCCGTCGCCAGCAATCCATTCAGCCTGTGGGCCGCGCTCAGCTTCGCGCTGCTGTTTGCCCTCGTGCTGCTGCTCGTGCCGGCCGCGCGCGCCTGGTTGGGCGCGGCCGGAAGCTTTGCCGTAGCGAGCATCGCCTCCCTGGTGGACGTCGATGCCATGACCATCGCCATCAGTCGCGGTGGGCCAACCGTGGGCGGCTGGCGCGATCCGGCCGCCGCGGTCAGCGCCGGGGTCGCGGTGAATACGCTGGTCAAGACCGCGATAGTCGCCGTCGTCGGCCGCGGCCGCTTCCGCGCGGCGGTCGTCTCCAGCCTGCTGCTGGCCGCCCTCGCCTGCCTCGCGCTCGCGGCCCTGGTCTACTTCTGGCCCTTCGCGCCCGCCTGAAGCGCCTCAGGGGGCATTGACGATCTGGCCGCGCAACTCACCCGTGACGTGCGCAGCCGAAATCACGTTTGCGTACCACATCCCATTGTTGTAGTCGGTGACGTTCTGGGCCATGAGCGTCACGCCGTTTGCAAAGTAGTGATTGGGATCCAGCCCATCCACCACCAGGGGCGCCAGCTGCACGCCGATCGCCCCCACAGCGCCGGTATCCAGCTCGGCCATCGTGGCGCTGATGCCGCTCACATTGACATGCACGGATGCCATCATCCCGGTGCTGTTCACCGTGACCGCGACCATCCCGCTGGCGGCGCTCACCACCGCGGGCACTTCCTCCGCACCCGTCAGCGCCGCGACCTTGATGCTGAATCCCGTGGGCAGGAGCTGCGCGCGCAGCTCGCCGTTCGGGTTGGCGGCCGAGCGCACCAGCACGTAAAGTTTCCCGGCGGCGAGATCGGCGCGCTGGCCGGCATCGAGGGTGGTGGATGCGGGCACGTCCCACTGATTTGCGACGGTGCCATCCGCAGTCAAGGCGAACACCGCGGCGCTGCTGGAGCCGGCGTAGGCATCGCCGAACTCCACGGCCGTGGGCGTGATGCCGGCGAGCGTCACGCTCCCGGTGGTGCTGCCGTTGGCATAGTTGACCGTAAAGCTGCCGCTACCGGTCGCGGCCGTCGTCACGGCCGGGAACAGCAGGCCGGAAGTCAGCGTCACTGGATAGGTCCCGGCGTTGTTGACCGTGAGAGTCACGCTGGCTGAGGTGGCCGTCTGGCCCACCGAATCCATGACCGTGGCACTGATCATGTGGGCACCATCGGCCACCGAGCTCGAATCCCAACTGTAGCCGTAGGGCGCGGTGGTATCGGCGGCGCCGACAGCGGTGCCGTCGACCTTGAATTGCACACTCGTCACGGTATAGGTACCGGCCGCCATGGCCGTCGCCGCGAGCGCGACCGTGCCGCTCACTGTGCCCGCGGTGGTCGTCATCGTCACCGTCGGTGCGCAGGAGCCATACGCGCCGCAACCACCACCCCCGCCGCCCCCGCCGCCGTAGCCGCCGCCACAGGCCGCCAGCAGCGTGGCGCACAGCGCTACCGTCCAGGGAGTCAATTGCCGGAGTCGTCGCGTGAAGATCATGGGTGCATTCCTCGGCCAGTGTAAAACGTGTTCGCGAGGTAGGTACCGTCGCTGTCCGTGATGGTTCACGGGAGGCGGTTGTATACAATCCCGGAGCCATGGCATCGCAATGCGGCATTGTCCTGTCCATCCTGCTCCTCTGGGGCAGCGCCACCGCAGCGGATGCCGCAGTGGGCGGCCTGCTCGGCGTGACGAGCGATTACGTCCTGCGTGGGGTCTCGCAAAGCGATGGCGACCCGGCGGCGCAGGGCGAAGCGCATTACCGCTTCGCACCCGGCTGGTCGGCGGGCCTGTGGGCATCGCAGGTTCGACTGCGCCCCGGGCACGTCACGGCGGAGCTCGATGCCTACCTGCAATGGCGCGCCACGCTGAGCGAGAGCTTCGACCTGAGCGCGACCGCCACGCACTACAGCTATCCGGGCGATCCGCGACCCATCGGCTACGCCTACGACGAGCTGGGCCTGTCCCTGTCGTGGCGCGATGCGCTCATCCTCGCCGCCAGCTGGACACCGGCGCTGAACCTCTACTCCTACACCGATGGGCTCGCCCGGGACCACGGCGTGCTCAGCTATGAAGCCTCTGTGCACCGGAGCCTGCGCTCACACTTCGATCTCAGTGCCGGCGCGGGCTACTACGACCCGCCGGGGCTGGAATATGCCGCCTACGCCTACGGAAATGCGCAGCTCGCGTGGCATTATGGTCACTGGCGCGCCAGCCTGGCCTGGATCTGGGTGCAGAATGCCGACCATCGCCAGTACACGCCCGGACCCGCGGGCGGACCGCTGGCAGCCTCGATTGCCTGGGCGTTCTAGTGAACCGGATCGGCCTGTCCGGGGCACCTACCGGTGAAACAGAGGACATGCCCGATGGTCGCCCCCTCCAGCCAGCAGCAACAAAGTCGTGAAGACAGCGATCGGCGATTGCTGCAGCTGGTGGCCGCGGGTGATCGGGAAGCGTTCCGCGAGCTGTACGTTGTCTATCACCGGCGCCTGGCCCGCTTCCTGGTGCGCCTGACACGGCGCTACGAGGTGGCCGAGGAAATCATCAATGACACGCTCTGGGTGGTGTGGCGCAAGGCCGGTGATTTCCGGGGCGAATCGCGCATCTCGACCTGGATCATGGGCATTGCCTACCGGCGCGCGCTCAAGACCCTGCGCGCCCGCGGCCACCAGCTGTACGAGGCGGTGCCCATCGAGAACGAGACGCTGGTCGCGCCCGATGAGATGGCGGATGCCGAAACCGGTGAGTGGATCCTCTCGGCGATGCAACAGCTGCCGCTGGAGCAGCGACTGTCGCTGGAATACGCCTATGGCTATGGCCATTCCTGCGAGGAGATCGCGAAGATCATGGATTGCCCCGCCAACACCGTCAAAACGCGGCTGTTCCACGCGCGCGCCAAGCTACGCGCCCTGTTGCCCCAACTCGCAGGCCTGGAGCCCTGAGCCATGAATGAACACGCGCGCGCTGTGGAGTTGCTCACCTGGAAGGTCAACGGGCGCCTGGCCGGCGCCGAGGTCGACTGGCTCGAGGCGCACCTGGAAGGCTGCAGCGACTGCCGGCGCGAACTGGCGGCACAGCGGGCCATCCGGGACGCCATCGCCCGGGAGCCCACGGTCGAATTCGCCCCGCAGGCCTCCTTTAACCGCCTGTGGGCGCGCATCGAACAGGACAGCCGCGAGGCCCTGCCGCCGGCGCTGGCCCCCACGGTTGCCGCCAGGCGCGGGCGCCGCAGGCACTGGGCGGCAGGCCGGTGGACGCGTGCGGCGCTGGCCGCACAGGCCGTGCTAATCGCCCTGCTCGGAGGCGCGCTGTGGCGCGGCGCGCCAGAGAGCCGGGCCCCGGACTACCGCACGGTGACCGATGAGGCGCCGGGCGTGCCGGCCGGACAACCGGTCATCAAGGCGATCTTTGACGATCGGGTACGACTCGGCGACGTCCAGGACATCCTGGCCGGTGCCGGCCTGGCCGTGGCTTCGGGCCCTTCCGCCGCGGGCGTCTACACCCTGGTGGCCGTGGACGGGAAAGCCGCGCCCCTCACGCCCTCGACGATCGCGCGCCTGCGTGCCGATCCACGGGTGCGCTTCGCCGAAGCCGGCGCGCGCTAACCATGCGGCCCGGGACTGCAGCTTGCCGCGCGGCCCTGATCGGCTCCCTGGCCTTGAGCGCACTCACGTGGCTGACCGGCTGCGCCGCCACGACCTCGCGCCCCGAGAGCCTGCGCGAAACAGCGCGGCTGGACACGTCACGGTTCATACTCATCGCCGTACCCAATGATGTCGCACCGGTGCGCCTGCACATGGGCAGCACCTCCTTCGAGTACGGAGCTCAACAGGCCTATGGGGTGAGTGACGGCGCCCGGCGCGCCATGCGCTCGATCGCGTCGCGCTACCACCTGCAATTCGCGCAGTCCTGGCCGATCGACCTGCTGCACCTGCATTGCGCCATCTTCGCGCTCCCCGACGGGACCACGCGCGAGGAGCTGCTGGTGCAGCTGCAGAAAGACAAACGCGTGGCCCTGGCCGAGGCCCTGCACGACTACGACGTGCTGACGACCAGCGACTCCTATGCCGCCGTACAGACCAGCAACCAGCGCATGGCCGTGGAGCAGGCGCATCTGATTTCCCGCGGCCGCGGCGTGCGCATCGCGCTCATCGACACCGGACTCGCGAGCGATCATCCGGAGCTGCGTGGACGCGTCGAAGCGCAGCGCAATTTTGTCGACGACGACACCCGGCGCTTTCAGCACGACCGTCACGGGACCGCGATCGCGGGCGTGATTGCGGCCAATGCCGGCAACGGCCAGGGCATCAGCGGCATCGCCCCCGAATCGCGGCTGCTCGCGCTCAAGGCCTGCTGGCAGCTGCAGGAGGGCGCCGATGCAGCGCGCTGCAATTCCTTCACACTCGCCAAGGCGCTGGCCAGCGCCGTGGAGCTCAAGGCGAGGATCATCAACCTCAGCCTGACCGGACCGCCGGACCCACTGCTCGAAGCCCTCGCGCTCGAGGCCATGCGCGCCGGCATCATCATCGTCGGACCGGGCAGCGCCTCGCCCTCCTTCCCGGGGAGCCTGCGCAATGTGCTGGGCGTGGCGCGCTCAGAGGACACCTCGGTCCCCGCCGGCGTGCTGCAGGCTCCGGGGCGCGAAGTGCTGTCGCTGGCTCCGGGCGGCGGCTACGATTTCTTTTCGGGCAGCTCGATCGCCACTGGTGAGATCACCGGCATCGCGGCCCTGCTGCTGGCGCGTAATTCCGGCCTCGATGCCAGCCAGATGCACCGCATCCTCGAGGCTGCCAGTGAAACGCGCGCCACACCTGCCGGCGAAACGCGCTCGGTCAATGCCTGCCGGGCCGTGGCCAGTCTCGGGCGCGGCGCCGATTGTGTGCCGACCGCGGCGACCGTGAGCAATAACACACCGTAGCGCCCGGGAGGCGCGCTCTGCACGCCGGGTGCTCCCCGATCCTCGCGCGATTGACCGGCGCAGGGGCCATTGCTACAAATTGCCTAACGACTGTAAAGGACTATATTTAGTCCTCAGCGCATAGTCGGAGCAATCGTGCGTTATTCCGTTCGTATCAAGCCGATTAGTTACCTGAAGGCCAATGCCGCCGAGGTTCTTCAGGAATTGGCGGCACAGCGCGAGCCGCTGGTCATTACGCAGAATGGCGAAGCCAAAGCGGTAATCCAGGACGTGGCCTCCTACGAGGAGACCCAGGAGACACTGGCGTTTCTCAAGATTCTGGCGCTGGGCAACCAACAGGTCGCACAAGGTCGAGTTAAGCCCCTAGCCGAAGTCGTAAAGAAGTTGCGAAATCAAGCGTCGGAAGATTGATGGCATTCGAAGTCGTTCTGACCGAAGACGCAGAGCGCGACCTTGATGAACTGTTCACCTACATTGCGACGCACGATTCACGGAGCAATGCGCAATACGTCCTCACCCGTATAGTTGAGATCGCAGGCGGTCTGGCGACGGCACCGGACCGGGGCTCACAACCCAAGGAGCTCAGGACCCTGGGAGACAGAGACTATCGGCAGATCTTTTTCAAACCGTATCGCCTGATCTATCGCGTAATAGGGCGGCAAGGGGCCCTCTACCATCATTTCCGATGGACGGCGCGACATGCAGTCTCTTTTGGCGCACCGACTTCTTCGCGGCTAAGCGGGCACCGCTCAGTTGAAAATCGCGAGGTTCTTCCTGATCTTCGCGTTGCGCTGCATCTCGGCCAGGTAGGCCGCGAATTCCGCCTCGCGGTGATGCTGGTTGAAGCTGCCCATCAGCTGCTGGTCGCTGACGGCATTGGCGCCGGGAGCGCCCGGCTTGACGGACAGGACCGCGAGTATCGCCGCACCGCCGGCATCCATGGCGATGGCCTCGTAAGTGCTCTTGCCCGCCGCTGGTGCGGCGAGGGCGAAGGCCGCGTCGCGGACCTGCGCCGGCGGCTGCGGGTCGCCGCGCCCCAGGAACGCCGCCGGGGTTGCCGTAATCTTGAGCTGCTTCGCCACCTCATCCAGGCTGGCACCGGCGATCAGCTCCTTCACGGCCGATTCCGCCGCGGCGCGCGCGTCGCGCGTGCCCTCTTCCTTGCGCACCGCCGCCTCGACGTCGGCGCGCACCGTGGCGAGCGCCCGCGCCTGCGGCTTGTGGTGCTCGAGCACCTTGACGATCACCATGCGATCGTCGGCGAGCGCCACCGGGCCACCGATGCGCTGGTCCTTGAGCACCGTGTCGCTGAACACCAGGCTGGTCAGCTCGGCATTGGAGCCCAGCGCACCGCCGCCCGCATGCGTGTATTCCGGCACTTCACCGACGGTGAGGCCAAACTCCTGGGCCAGCGCACTGAGGTCCGCGCCAACGGAGGACTCGAGCTTCTGCTGCACCCGCTCCTGCCGGTCGCCAAAGACATCCGAGGCCCGCTCGCGCCGGTAATCGCCCTCGATCTGGCTGCGTGCGTCGCTTAAGGTCCGGGCACGCTCGGGCTGCACTTCCTCGAGCTTGATGATGTGGTAGCCGAACTGCGTCTTCACCGGCTCGCTGATCTCCCCGGCCTTCATCGCGAACAGCTTGTCCGAGAAGGCCTGCACGTAGGCGCCGCGCAGGGCCCAGCCCAGATCGCCGCCTTCGCGGGCGGAGCCCGGGTCCTGGGAAAGCTTCTTTGCCAGCGCCCCAAAGTCACCGCCGGCGCGCGCCTCCTTCAGCACCTGCTGCGCCTTGGCGAGCGCGGCGGCGTCGGCCGCGGCATCCTTCGCGCCGCCCACCGTGATGAGAATATGGCGCGCGTGGCGCTTTTCCGCCTGGACGTAGCGGCTCTGGTTCTGCTGGTACCAGGCCGTGAGCTCCGCCGGATCGACCGTGAGCGCCGCCGCGATCGTATCCAGCCGCAGCTCGGCGTACTGCAGGTGCACCGACTCCGGGGTCAGGTAGTCCTCGGCGTGCGCCTCATACCAGGCCTTGGCGCGCGCGTCGTCGATTTTCACGGCGGCGCTATAGCTGGCCAGCGGCAGGATCGCGTAGCGCACTTCGCGCTGCTCATTCTCGAGCGCAAAGGCACGGGCGATCTCCGCCTGGGTCATGAAATCGCCGATCTGCAGGCTCTGCTCGAGCTGCCCCACCTGCAGCGAGTTGCGCAGCTGCTTCTCATAGCCCGCGGGCGTCATGCCGATCTGCGCCAGCATGCCCTTGGCCGCCGTCGCATCGAACTTGCCGCCGACCTGGAAGGCCGACTCGCGCTGGTAAGCCATCACGACCGCCTGGTCATCCACGCGGAAGCCGCGCTCGGTGGCGCGCTGGCGCACCAGCGTCTCGCGCACGTACTGATCGAGCAGCTGCTCCTGGAGCTTGGTGCGCATGGCCGGCGGAATGTCGGCCTTGAGCTGTTGCTGGTACTTGGACTGCTGCTCCTGCCAGGCGTTCTGCACCTGGTTGGCGGGCACCTCCTCGCCGTTGACCTTGAGCGCATAGCTGGGCGTGCCGAAGCTCAGGTCCACGATGCCGTAGGCGCCCCATAGGGCAAAGACCAGGATCAGGAGCCCCAGCAGCAGGAACGCCAGCCATCGCTGGCCTTTCAGTGTGTCACCGATGTTTTGCAGCATATTTCACGAATGGCGGAGCGGACGGGACTCGAACCCGCGACCCCCGGCGTGACAGGCCGGTATTCTAACCAACTGAACTACCGCTCCGCAGTGAGTGGTGGGTGCTGAGGGGATCGAACCCACGACATTCGCCTTGTAAGGGCGACGCTCTACCAGCTGAGCTAAGCACCCGTATTTTAGCGCGTCAAGAGGGCCCAGCCCCTCTCCAAAAAGGCGCCGCATTCTAAGGGATTGATCCGTCTTACGCCAGCGGCCATAAAGCCTGGCACGAATGCCTATCGGCTGGCAGGGTCACTCTCGGGAACGTTCAACCTTGACGTCGAACGACTCCTCCCAATCGAGCTTGCCCATGAGTTCCGAGAGATCTTTCTGCCTGTGGCGCGCGATGTATTCCTGGAGTGCGCGGGTCACGGCCGCCTTCCTGGTGCGCTCGCCGCCGACTTTCACAGCTTGATCCACGAGCCCAGGATCGACCGAAAGATTGATCTCCATGCCTTAGGACCTCACACGAGGCGCCCTCAGTGCGCCTGCACCGTCTTGGGCCCACGCCCCTTGCCGCGACGCCCCGGCTTGACGACCACCGCTTCCACCGGCGGGGCGACGCGCGGTACGGGCCGCGCGGTGAGCGCCACTTCCAGCACTTCATCGATCCAGCGCACCGGGCGGATATCGAGCTTGCCCTTGATGTTATCGGGGATCTCCACCAAATCCTTGCGGTTTTCCTCCGGAATCATCACCAGGGCGATGCCGCCGCGCTGTGCCGCAAGGAGCTTCTCCTTCAGGCCGCCGATCGGGAGCACCTCCCCGCGCAGCGTGATTTCGCCCGTCATGGCGACATCCGAGCGCACCGGGATGCGCGTCAGAGCGGAGACCAGGGCGGTGCACATGCCGATGCCGGCACTGGGCCCGTCCTTGGGCGTCGCGCCTTCGGGCATGTGCAAGTGCACGTCGATCTTCTGGTAGAAATCCGGGTCGAGGCCGAGCACTTCGGCGCGGGAACGCACCACCGACATCGCGGCCTGGATCGACTCCTGCATCACTTCGCCCAGCTGGCCGGTGTGCATGAGCTTGCCCTTGCCGGACACCACGGCCGCCTCGATCGTCAGCAGTTCCCCGCCGACCTCGGTCCAGGCCAGTCCCGTAACCTGACCGATGCGGTTCTGGTCCTCGGCCTTG
The DNA here is from genome assembly GCA_035300345.1 of Steroidobacteraceae bacterium. Classification (GTDB taxonomy): domain Bacteria; phylum Pseudomonadota; class Gammaproteobacteria; order Steroidobacterales; family Steroidobacteraceae; genus FEN-1191. The sequence goes on along the minus strand of DATGVM010000022.1, from coordinate 66,203 downwards.
CCGTAGCGGTGGCGGCGCACACCCAGGAACTTGTCGAGGTTGCGCGGCGTAATGGCCACGCGCTTTTCATCGCCCTTGGCCAATAGCAGCTGCTTGACCGCCTTGCGGCTGATCTTGGCGATCTCGCGCTCGAGATTGCGGACCCCCGCCTCGCGGGTGTAGTAGCGCACGATATCGAGCAGCGCCGGATCGGAAATCTTCAGCTCCCCGGCCTTGAGCCCGTTCTGCTTGACCTGCTTGGGCACCAGGTAGCGCCGGCCGATGTTGAGTTTTTCATCCTCGGTGTAGCCGGGCAGCCGGATCACTTCCATGCGATCGAGGAGCGGGGGCGGAATGTTCAGCGAATTGGCCGTGCACACGAACATCACTTCCGACAGGTCGAAATCGACCTCGAGGTAATGATCGGAAAAGGCGACGTTCTGCTCCGGATCGAGCACCTCAAGCAGCGCCGAGGAAGGATCGCCGCGGAAATCCATGGCCATCTTGTCCACTTCGTCGAGCAGGAACAGCGGATTGTGGACCCCCGCCTTGGCCATGTTCTGCACGATCTTGCCGGGCATCGAACCGATGTAGGTGCGCCGGTGTCCGCGGATTTCCGCCTCATCGCGCACCCCGCCCAAGGACATGCGCACGAACTTGCGGTTGGTGGCGCGCGCCAGGGACTGGCCCAGCGAGGTCTTGCCCACACCCGGCGGGCCGACGAGGCAGAGGATCGGTCCCTTGATCTTCTCGACCCGCTGCAGCACCGCCAAATACTCGACGATGCGTTCCTTGACCTTGTCCAGCCCGTAGTGATCCTCGTCCAGGACCTTCTGGGCGTTGGCGATATCCTTGAGCAGGCGCGTGCGCTTCTTCCACGGCACCTTGATGAGCCAGTCGACGTAGTTGCGCACTACGGTGGCTTCCGCCGACATCGGCGACATCATCTTGAGCTTGTTGATCTCGGCGGTGGCCTTCTCGCGCGCCTCCTTGCTCATCCCGGCCTTGGCGACCTTCTGCTCGAGTTCCGCGATCTCATTGGTGCCGTCTTCCATGTCGCCGAGTTCTTTCTGGATGGCCTTCATCTGCTCATTCAGGTAGTACTCGCGCTGGCTCTTCTCCATCTGCGACTTGACGCGCCCGCGGATCCGCTTCTCGATCTGCAGGACATCCATCTCCCCTTCGATGGCGACCAGCACATGCTCGAGGCGCCGGCGCACATCGAGGATCTCCAGCACCTTCTGCTTCTCGCCCAGCTTGAGGGCCATGTGCGCCGCGACTGTGTCGGCCAGGCGCCCGGGCTGCTCGATGCCAGCGAGGGCCGTGAGGACCTCGGGCGGCACCTTCTTGTTGAGCTTGACGTACTGCTCGAACTGCGAGACCACCGAGCGCACCAGCACGTCCATTTCGCGCTCGTCGTACTGATCGGCGTCCTCTTCGATCGAGATGGTGGCGGCGTAGTAATTCTGCGGGCCCTCCGCCCCCGGAGCGCCGGTGATGAGGGCCACGTGCAGCACCCGGGCCCGATCGACGCCCTCGACCAGCACCTTGACGGTGCCATCGGGGAGCTTCAGCAGCTGCAGGATCGTCGCCACGGTGCCGAAGGCGTGCAGGTCCTCGATCTTCGGGTCGTCGATGTCCGCCTGCTTCTGCGCCACCAGCATGATGCGCTTGTCGGCGCGCACCGCGGCCTCGAGGGCCTGGATGGACTTCTCGCGGCCCACGAACAGCGGGATCACCATGTGCGGATACACGACCACGTCGCGCAGCGGCAGCACGGGAATCTGGGTGACGGGGAGGAGCGAGGTGGATTCGGCTTCTTGGCTCACGGTATACCCTTTACATCGCGGCTCGCGGTGGGGAGCGCGGCCCTTGCGCTACAGTTGGGGCAGGCCCTGACGATTGCAATGGCTCCGTGCCGCCACGGCCGCCCGACCTGCACCGCCTCAGGCGTGGCCACCGCCGCCGGCCCTGCGGGGCTCCTCGACGGGCGCCGGACGCCCTTCCTCGGTGCGATAGACGATGTAGGGTTTGGTCGTGCCCTCGATCACGGCCTCGTCGACCACGACCTTGACGACGTTGCGGAGCGAGGGCAGCTCGTACATGGTGTCGAGCAGCACGTTCTCCAGGATCGTGCGCAGGCCGCGCGCGCCGGTCTTGCGCTGCATGGCCCGGTGCGACACCGCGCGCAGGGCCTCCTCGCGGAACTCGAGTTCCGAGCCCTCCATATCGAAGAGCTTGCGGTACTGCTTGGTGAGCGCATTGCGCGGCTCGGTGAGGATGATCATCAGCGCGGCTTCATCCAGCTCATCGAGGGTCGCCACCACCGGGAGCCGCCCGACGAACTCGGGGATCAGGCCGTACTTGATCAGGTCCTCGGGCTCGACCTCGTGGAACAGGTCCGAGCCGTGCGGTTTCTGGTGGATGCTGCGCACCTCGGAAGTGAAGCCGATGCCGCTCTTCTGCGTCCGGTTCAGGATGATCTTTTCCAGGCCCGCGAAGGCCCCGCCGCAGACGAACAGGATGTTCGAAGTGTCGACCTGCAGGAACTCCTGCTGGGGATGCTTGCGCCCGCCCTGGGGCGGGACGGAAGCGATCGTGCCCTCGATCAGCTTCAGCAGCGCCTGCTGCACGCCCTCCCCCGACACATCGCGGGTGATCGAGGGGTTGTCGCTCTTGCGCGAAATCTTGTCGATCTCATCGATGTAGACGATACCGGTCTGCGCCTTCTCGACGTCGTAATCGCACTTCTGCAGGAGCTTTTGGATGATGTTCTCGACGTCCTCGCCCACGTAGCCGGCCTCGGTCAGGGTGGTGGCATCGGCGATGGTGAAGGGCACGTTGAGGAGCCGCGCCAGGGTCTCGGCCAGCAGCGTCTTGCCGCAGCCGGTCGGGCCGATCAGCAGGATGTTGCTCTTGGCCAGCTCGACGTCGTCCTTGGTCTTGGTCGCGCTGCGGGTCTGCAGGCGCTTGTAGTGGTTGTAGACCGCTACCGAGAGCACCTTCTTGGCGCGCTCCTGCCCGATGACGTACTCATCGAGGACTTTCTTGATCTCGTGGGGCTTGGGGAGCTTGTCGCGGGCCTTGTCGGCGCGATCCTCGAGCTCTTCCCGGATTATGTCATTGCACAGTTCGACGCATTCGTCGCAGACGAACACCGAGGGGCCGGCGATAAGCTTGCGGACCTCGTGCTGGCTCTTGCCGCAGAAAGAGCAGTACAGCAGCTTCCCATCGTCTGTCCGGCTTCGGGCGTCATCGCTCACCTTGGGATCACCTCAAGCCTATTGGACAGGCAAAGGGGGCTGAAAATCCACCGCTCGGGCCTTTATATAACACGCCCAAAGCCGCGGGCGCAAAGAACTGCGTCTTACCTAAGGCCTTGTAATGCATGATTTTTGGGGCTCCGCCCGGCTCAGGCCGTGGCCGCAGGCGCGCCATCGGGGCGCTTCTCGAGCACCTTGTCGACCAGCCCATAGGCCTTGGCCGCCTCGGCGTTCATGAAGTTGTCCCGGTCGCTGTCGGTCTTGACGCGCTCGATGGTCTGGCCCGTGTGGAGCGCCAGGATGCGGTTCAGGCGCTCCTTGGTGTCCATGACATCGCGGGCGTGGATGTCGATATCGCTCGCCTGGCCCTGGAAGCCCGCGGAGGGCTGGTGAATCATGATCTTGGAGTTCGGCAGCGAATGGCGCTTGCCGGCGGCGCCACCCGCGAGCAGCACCGCGCCCATGGAGGCGGCCAGTCCGACACAGATGGTGCTGACGTCGGGCTTGACGAACTGCATGGTGTCGTAGATGGCGAGTCCCGCGCTCACCGAGCCGCCGGGTGAATTGATGTACAGCGCAATGTCCTTGTCCGGATTGTCGGATTCGAGGAACAGGAGCTGGGCGACGACCAGATTGGCCATGTAGTCCTCGACCGGCCCGACGATGAACACCACCCGCTCCTTGAGCAGGCGCGAATAGATGTCGTAGGAACGCTCACCGCGCGCCGTCTGCTCCACGACGATCGGCACCAGGCCCAAGGCTCGCTCTTTCATCCGCGTGTTTCCTCGTTGGGACCGGCCTTGAAGCCGGTCAGGTCCGAAAAGCTGTAGGTCTTATCGACCGACTGCGCCTTGGACTGTATCCAATCCAGGGCCTGGTCTTCCAGAACGGCCGTCTCAAGTTGCGCCATGGCCTCGCGGCTCTGCAGGTACTGGCGGCGCAGGGCGGCCGGGTCGGGGTGCGAGGCGACCACCGCATCGAGGCGCTGCTCCACCCGGCCCCGATCGACGCGGATCCCGTTGGCCCGCACGATCTCCCCGATGATCAGGCCGAGGGCCACGCGCTTGCGCGCCGGCTCCTCATAGGGCTCGCGTGGCGGCAACTGCTCGACCTTCTGCACCCCCATGCGGCGCAGCACCTGAACCTGCAGATCGCGGATCTGCTCCTCGACGAGCACCCGGGGGAGCGGGAGCGGATTGCCCTTGTGGAGCGCGTCAAGCAGCTGATCGCGCATGCGCTGCTGGGCGACCTGCGTCACTTCGCGTTCCATGCTGGTGCGCACCTGGGCCCGAAACTCGGGGACGCCGCCCTCCGCCACGCCAAAGTCGCGCAGGAAGGCTTCATCCAGCTCCGGCAGGCTCTGCGATTCGACGCGCTTGGGCCAGAGCTTGAAGAGCGCGTTCTTGCCCGCGACAGCCTTGGCGCCGTAGTCGTCCGGAAAACGCGCCGGCACTTCTTTTTCCTCGCCAGGCTGCATCCCGCGCAGCGCCGCGTCGAGCTCAGGTAAAACGGTGCCCGCGCCAAGCACCACCTTCAGCTCATCGATCTCACCGCCCGGAAAAATCTCCCCGTCGATGCGCCCTTCCAGGGCCACGGTCACCCGATCGTTGGCCTCGGCCGCACGCTCCACCACGGTGAAGATGGGCTTCTGGCGGCGCAGGCTCTCGAGCATGGCATCGACGTCCGACTCGCTGACCTCGACCACCGGGCGCTCGATAGACAGCCCCTCAAAGGGCTGGAGCACGATCTCGGGCAGCACTTCGAACACCGCCGCGTAGCGCAGGGCCGCACCCGGGGCGACTTGCAGGGGCTCGATGCGCGGGTCGCCGGCGGGGCGGAGCTTTTCCTGGTTGACCGCCTCGGCAAAGCTCTTCTGCATCAGATCGGTCACGGCCTCGTGATGCACCTGGCCGCCGTACTGCTTGCGCACCACCGGCAGCGGCACCTTCCCCGGCCGGAACCCTTTCAGGCGCGCGGTGCGGGCCAGGTCCTTGAGGCGCTGCTCCACCCGGTGCGTGACCAGCTCGCCCGGCACGGTCACCTCCAGGCGCCGCTCCAGGCCATTTGATGCAACTAGGGAAACCTGCATGTTCAAGACAAACCTCGAAAGCTGGTGCGAAAGAAGAGACTCGAACTCTCACGGGTTGCCCCACTGGCTCCTAAGGCCAGCGCGTCTACCAATTCCGCCACTTTCGCCCCGCGGCAGACCAGACACCGACAAGCCGGGCCAACTCGTGATTATAGCGGAGGGCTGCCCGCGGGGCGGGCAGATGCGATGGGGCCAGTTCCTACCGTCCCCGTGTGCAGCCGCTCCACCGCCTGCTCCACCGCGGCGCTCAGGCCCGGCTCGCGGAAGAAGACCCCGCGGATCTGGATGGAGCCCGCCAGGGCGTCGATGAAGGCCGCCACCGCCTCAGGATCCGGCGGCGTGGCGTGGCGCCAGAACTCATCCAGGGACTCCTGGTAGCTCAATCCGGGGATGTCGTAGATCGCCTGGCCCAGTGTTTTCACCGGGCAACCCAGCTTAAGGGCCTGCAGCCCCGCGCTGCTGTTCACCGTCACCATGCCCTCAGCCGCGCGCAGCATCTCATCCAGATCGCCCCCATCGAGGTAGTCCACCCGCTCGCCCACGCCGGACGCGGCCGCCAGCCTGCGGACGATGGCTGGCCAGCGCCGCAAGCCCGGATCCCAGGGATGGGCCTTCACCACCAGGCGCATGCCCGGCGTGCTGTGGGCGGCAAAGGAGCGGATGACGGCCTGGAGTGGCTCGAGCAGGCTCGCAAAGGGCGAATAGGAAATGATCTGGAAATCGTGTTCCAGCTGCAACGGCAGCACGAAATACTTCGCCTCACCGCCAAGCAGCGCGGCCATCTGCCGCCGCGCCCGGTGAGCCGTTAAACGGGCCGCCAGCAATCGCCCGCCGATGGCCGGAAAATAGAGGATCGGGTGCGGGCGCCGATCGCTCCGCTGATAGTTCGGGTACAGCCACCAAAACAGCACGGTGCTGAAACTGTAACGCAGGTCACCGAGCGCCATCCCCACCGCACTATCCGAATAGCGCGGGGCCAGATCGGACTTTGGCGCCAGGGCGGCAAGCCGGCGCACCTCGTCCATCCGGCGGGGAAAGCGCGAGTTGCCACTCATGCCGTCGCGCTCAAGCGTGATCCAGTCCGGCCGCAGATAACCGAAGTCCGTGACCGTGACGCGAATGCCGCGCGCCTGTGCGGCGGCGATGGCCTCCTGGTGGTAACGCCGCTGCTCGCCGAGCAGCACGAGATCGGTCACACCTTCCCGCATCAGAAACGCGTCGATGTACGCCGGCCAGTCGGCGAGGCTCCCGCGGTAGTTCACGGCCCGGCGCCCGCCCCAGAACAGCCGATCGCCCATGCAGAAATTGACGCCGGTCGTGCGGCAGCCGTGCGCCTCAAGTCCGGCGGCAATCCGCCTGAAAAACGGTGAGGGCATGCCCTGCAGGAAAAGAAAATGCAAGGCGCGCACAGCGGCCCCGCTCACTCAGCGGCTCGCCCGGGCGGCCAGAAAACTGCGTGCCGAGCGCTCCATCCCCTCCTCGAAGCCGATGCGGCCGACGAGGCCGCTGTCCGCGCGGATCCGCACCGCGCTGTGTCCGCAGCTGCGCCCGAACTGGCGCACCAGCAGCCGGTGCAGGAGCGGCTCGCGCCTCGGCAGGACAATACGGTAGAAGGCCTCGCAAAGGCGTGCGAAGAACTCAGCGGCGCCGAAGGGCAGGTCCAGCACCCGGCCGCGACCGTTGATTCCCCGGCGCAGCGCGCGGACAAATTCGGCCCAGCTCAGATCGTAAGCGTCGCGGACGTTGTAGACACGGCCGACGGCCTGCTCGGCGCCCGCCGCCCACAGCACATAGTCGAGCAGATTGTCGATGTAGATCATCCCTGCGTTCACCTGCCCGCCGTCCACCGTCAGCATCAGACCGGAGGCCAGGGCCTCGCCGATGCGCGACACGAACTGCCCGCCGGGACCGAAGACATTGGCGGGCCGCAGGATCGTATAGGGGATCGATGCCTCTGCGCAGCGCTCGGCGACCAGCTGTTCTCCCTGCCACTTGCTGCGCCCGTAGCCAAACTCCCCGCCATCGGGCCGTGCCGCTTCGTCGCAGGGCTGGAGCGGGAAACCATAGACATCCACGCTGGAGAAATGCACCAGGCGCGGCAGTCGTGGATTCTCGCGGGCGATGGCGTCGAGCAGATGGGCCACGCCGGTCACGTTGTCGCGTTGGTAGGCGTCCCACGTGTCCCAGGTGCGCACGTTGGCGGCACAGTGGAAGATCACATCCACACCGCGCACCGCTTCACCGACTCCGGCAGCCACACTCAGATCTGCCGTGACGACCTCGCAGCCCTGATGCAGCGCGGGCGGCAGGGGCTGATTGTTTTTCACCAGCAGCCTGACTTGCCAGCCCTCAGCCAGCAGGCGCTGCGCCAGATGCCCGCCGATGAATCCGGCCGCGCCCGTCACCAGCGCCCTGCCATGGGCTAACATGCGCGGGCTTGAAGATAGAAGTTTATGACCGCATCGGCGAGGTCCCGCAGGAGCGCTGGGACGCGCTGCTGGAAGGCCGCTCCCTGACCTTTTCGCACGCCTTCTGGGAGCTCCTCGAGCGATCCGGGATGGACAATTTCCGCTGCCGCCATGTATTGCTCAGTCATGATTCCGGCCAGGCCTGCGCCCTGGCGACGGTCTACTCCACCACCACCGATATCGCCATTTTCGCCCCGCCGTGGCTGCGCGGGCTGCTGGTGTCCATCCGCCGCATATTCCCCCATTTCCTCAAGCTCCGCATGCTCGAATGCGGCACGCCGGTCACGCTCAACAGCCCGCCCTTCGTAGTGGCCGAGGGCGCCGACACTCACGAGGTCATCGCAGCGTTGCACCAATGGCTGCACGCCACGGCGCGAACCGAGGGGCATTGGGTCATCGTCGTACGCGACTTCGAACCCGATGCCGCACCGCTCCTCGCCCACTTCGTGGCGCTGGGCTACCACACGGCTGGAGGTCTGCCCAACGCCTATCTCGATATCGCCTGGTCCACCTGGGAAGACTATCTCGCCTCGATGCAGAGTTATTATCGCAGCAAACTGCTCAAGCGCCTGCGCACCGCCGAAGAAGCGCGGATGCGCCATGAACTGGTGGAGGAATTCGCGGGGCTGGCGGACACGCTGTTCCGCCAATGGCTGGTGGTGCACGAGAGTGCCGTTGAATTCCAGCGCGAAGTACTCACGCCCGGCTTCTACCGCGAATTGGCCGAACGCATGGGCAAGCGCTCCAAGGTGCTGCTCTTCTATAGTGGTGATCAGCTGATCGGCCACGCCCTGCTATTGCACGACGGGGACCTGCTGCGCTGGCTGTATTTTGGCCGTAACCAGGCGGCCAACGACGGCCTGTACCTCTACGCGGGGAACGCGGTCATCGACACCGCGATCCGCCTGCGCGTCAAACGCCTGGAAATGGGCCTGACGACCTACCCGATCAAGCAGGATCTTGGCGCGCGACTGGCGCCGATCCAGCTGGCGCTGCGCTCGCCCTCGCGATTCATCCATCTGTTCGTTGGAACCGTCTACAGGCTACTCAACCGTACACCGCGCATGCGCAATAAGCGCATTTTCAAAGCCTTATCCTAACCACAGTATAAAACACCTTCGTGCGATCATCGCTCCATACCTAGCGGTGCCGGGTCATGCGTCCACTCATGGCAGGAAGCAGTCGGCTTAACACTTCGCTACATGGGTGACTTCGCCAAGCGCATATTTCCCACAGTCAATTGTTGGAACCATGTTTCACGCATTTAGTATCTCGATGAGCTTCCCGGAATCGCGCAACGCCGTAACCAAGGCATGACCACCGACATCAACTTCATGGACACACACATTAGGGCAATCGGCCAGATAGTGAGCATGAATCATATCCAGTCTGTCGTCTCGCGCGACGTAGATGCGTGCTGCCAAAGTAGGGTGCGAACCGAGAACTATTTGTCTTAGATCCAAAGTCTCTTTGCCGGTCAAACTCCGATGTAGTTGGTTCATTTGCACGGGCCAGCGATTGTCGCCATGTGTGGCTCTCAGTTCAGGGCTGATAAAGGTCTGCGGCGCGAAAGCGATTGCGCTCCCGTGACGAGTGCGTGCGCAAAATAGCAAGGCCGCGAACCCCCCCATTGAGTTTCCAACAAAGCGAACCTTCGTGGCCTGCACTCGTTTAATAACGGAAACGAGATATGCGTCAATATCTGAAAGGCTTTGGCCAAGCTCCGGAATACCATGCTGGTACCAGGCTTGCGCAAGATCACGCAGAAAGACTTTATTGGCGTCCAGGACGCTCGCGGACCGGTAAAATTCGTATGGCGGCATTCCAACGCCGCCTTGAATGCCTCCGAAAATGAAGTACAGGCACTTCGATTCGGGAACGAAAGCGGTGGTAATTGAATCTGCCATTCCCGATTCAGGACCGATAGCCAGCTCAGCGCACTCCGGCGATCCAGCGCACGAATACACGGTAGATCCCCCACCACCACGGCTCGCGCCCGCCAGTGCTGCGCCGCCAGGCGAGCAGTGATTCGACCGCCTCCTCCGGGCTGATCAGGCGGGAACCATCGCGGCTCAGGTAAAGCGGATAGGCGATCAAGACTCCGGCCACCAAATCATCCAGTTTCAGGTGGCGACCGCGCCGCGTGTGGGGCAGGAATTCGTGCGTCAGTCCCCAGCCGGCATAAAAGGGCTGCCCATAGCAGCTCACGGGCTTGCCGCGGAGCAGCGCCTCAAAGCCGGCGAGGGATGTCAGCACATGCACTTCGTCGACTTCCGCGATCAGGTCCGCCATGACCGCATCAACGACAATTTCATTGCACCAGCGCGTCGCCTGATCCTCGCCCTTACCCGGCAGGCGCAAGCGTGCCACCACATCCGGATGGGGCTTGTAGACCAGGTAGGCATCCCGGTGCCGCTCGCGCACCGCGCGCAGCAGGCCCATATTGCTCTTTTCACCGGGACAGCCAAAGGCGATCGAGGCGTCAGTCTCCACCTGCCCCGCCACCAGAATCACACGCCGATTGTTGTGCGGCCGCTGCCAGCGCCGCTGGCCCACGTTGTACTTGGTGAGACCGCCCGCGACGATGCGCGCCCGCAATGCCGCGGCGCGCTCGCGCTCCTCGCGCGTAAACCGATGCGTGGCCAGCAGAGTCTCGAGTTCGCTCGGCCGCGTGGCATCGTAATAGATACCGGTGCGATCGGTGACCCAGGACAGCGGCCGGACAATATCCGCGCCCAGACCCACCGAACGGAGAAACCCGTCCTCCAGCCGAATCACCGTGCTGTCTGGCGCGGCCGCCGGCGGGAGCGGTGAGGTGCCCCACAGGAGCAGTGCGGCACCGGGTGGCGCCGCCCGACCCTTCGGCACAAAGACGATGCTCCTTCCGGGGAAACACTGCCGGATAATCGGGCGCTTCCAGCGCGGAAATCCACAGGCGTGCAGCACAGCGGGCAAATCGCCGTAGCGCTCCGCGCTCGCCACCGTGTCAGTCATGCCCACCGATGTGCTCGATCAAGTCTTCCACCACCGAAAAATGACTCTCCCAGCTCGGAGCCTGGAACCGGCCCAGGCGCTCCACCTGCGCCCGGCGCCGCCGACTGTCCGGCCTGGCATAGTCCAGCACCGCCGCCTTCCAGCCAGCACCGTCGAGCGGATCTAGATAGTCCGGGATTTCATCGGCAATTTCCCGAAACACGGCCAGATCGCTCGCAATCACCGGCACGCCGGCCGTCAGCGCCTCCGGCAGCGGCATCCCGTAGCCCTCGACAAAAGAAGGAAAGAGCAGCGCCTGCGCATGGTGCAGCCAGGTCGCCAGCCTGGCGTCGCTGCACTTGGGCTCTTCGATCACCAGCCCACGCAAGGACTCGCAGCGCTCCAACAGATCGGTGACCTGCTCGCACTCCCAGCCACGCTGGCCGATGAGCACCAGGCGTGGTGCCGCCTGCCCCAGTTCATCCGCCAGCTGCCGCCACAGATGCAGCAGCATCCAGTGATTCTTGCGCGGCTCGATGGTGCCGAGGACGACGAAGTACCGGGCCTCCAGGGGTCGCTCGCTTGCGGGCAACGGCAATCGCATTGGCGCGAGCGGCACCACCTCGCAGCGCGGCAAGCGCAACGCGTGGGCCGCAGCGTGGGCTTCCAGTGCCCGAAGCGTTGAGCGTGAATTGACGATGATCGCGGAGCCGGCGGACAGCATGGTGTGCAGGCGCCGATGGTGGCTGTCGGCCTCCCCGGGGCGGCTGTACTCGGGATGAGTGATGGGGATCAGATCGTGGAGGAAAAACACCGCCCGCAGCTGACGATGGCGGATGCGCACAGCGTAGTCGGCTCGCTCCAGCCCGCTGTGCCCGGTATTCAGCAGCACTCGCGCATCGGTGGGGCGCCAGTTGAGCGCAAAGCCGCTGCCCACGGACCAGCGGATCACGCGGCCAGATTCCTTGCCAGGATCGAGCAGCGTATCGAACATGCGTGCGGAATCGGACGCCCCAAGGACGACCCAGCGCCCGCCGTAGCGCACCAGCGCGCGGGCGCGGCGGAAATGCCTCACGTACTCCAGGCTCACCCGGTCTACGCCCGTAGGCAATCGACCAGCGAGCAGGCGCCCGCAGAGCCGGGTCACATCTATCAGGGGCACGATCTTTCTATTTACGCCAGGCAGCTACGATGTTGTGCAGGTCATCGGGATGGAGATGATACCCCGCCAGAAAGTTGTACCCGCAGGCAAAGATCAGAACAACGCCGCTCAACGAGTAGGCGAAGGCGGTTAACAAGTCGAGGACACCCAACAGGAGTGGAATGAGCGTGACGGCAACGGACTGACTGATGGGCACTCCCCGTGAGCGGAGCGAGAAATACATCACCGCGCCGATGAGCAATGCCCTGAAACACCGGGAAAAGATCCCCACTGACGTCGCCCCTGGTCTTTCTTGGTAAAGATGCTGGTCGTCCAATGGACCTTGTAGTGAGGTATGTGACTTAACCATATGACTTACGAGGCATTTATTCTGTCAGATGCGGTCAGAATTGGAGGTTCTTAAATACAGCGATGGTGTACACCGAGGAGGTCAGGACATTCAGGAATTTGAACAGGTCCGCCGCCCCGGCGTTGGCCACATAAATGACGTCCTTGTCGCGCACCGGGAAATCCTGCGCCACCAGAAAGGTCGCGGGGTCCTTCAGGTCAGCCTGATAGACAACCGGCACCCTGCCCTCGGGCGTGCGTGGCAAGCCTTTGCCTCCATCAGGCAAGGCCGCTGGGTTCTCAAAACGGAAAATGAACACGCCCCGCGCATCGGCGCGTGTATCAACGAGGCCACCCATGCGACCCATGGCCTGCGCCAGACTGATGCCCTGGGCCTCAAAATTGATCTCATCATTCCTCCCGCTCGCGCCCAGCGCGGTGAAGCTGTTCGACTGGAACAGTGCAGTCATCACATCGCCGGGCTGCAGTACTACATTCTGCTTTGGATCGCGGATCACCCTGGCAAGCGGCATTCCCAGAACGTCGCCGCCACGGGTAAGTTGGATCGAAGTCTTGTCAACTGGATTGCGCGTACCACCGGCGGCGGCTAGGGCGTCGAGCACGCGCTCGCCCTTGGCCGTAAGCGGCATGCGTAAGCTCTGGCCCACTTCTCCGACCACCGTAACGTTCGAAGTTGCGTTGTGCGTCACCCGTACCAGGACCTGCGGCTGATTGGCCTTGCCCTGCAGGCAAGTCACGATATCCGCTTGAATCTGCTGCGAAGAACGGCCGGCGACCGGCACGGACCCGCAAAACGGCACACTGATCGTCCCATCCTGCGCAACCATCTGCTCGGGGATAGTGGTTTGCCGCGATGTTCCAAGCGTGCCGCCGGCATCAATCGCCAGGGTGCCAAACAGCACGGCTGGCGGCGCCTCCCACACGGACACTTCCAGCACATCGCCCGCGCCGACAATGAAACCGACAGGCGCCTTGTCGCCAAAGGCCGTCGAAAACTGGTCGTGATCCCCGGCATCCACGACCCGCCGCGCCACGGCGTCGGAAATCGTGACGACCTGGATCGAGGCTTGGATGTTCGATACGCCGCTGCTGACCTTTGCCCGCGTCGGGCCAGAAGCGGCGAGCCAGCCTGGATTGCTTACGCAGCCGCTCAGCACGGCGACAATTGCGACCATGCCCGGGGCAAAGCGGAAAAGCCGTCGAAAATATAATCCGGTTACTTTCTGCATGCGAGTTCGCCCAGATTCCTTGCCCCTTCCAGAAATACCCGGCACGTTAGCCTTGCCCCGTCTGCGTAAGGACAGTGTTCTCGTGCAATTTACCGGAGACCCCGTACCCGAGGCTGGATAACATCTCGGACAACGAATTCGATTCGGGTAGCGTTTCTAAAATCAGAATGGGCTTGCAGCGTATAATCGTCTGCATCGCGCCTGCTAGCACATGTTGTTCAAATCCCTCTACATCTAGCTGAATAATTGACACCGCTCTTTCTGGAGGAATCACGCTGTCTAACTCTACAATATCGACTTCTTTGAATTGATCGCCATTACTCTTGCGGCTGCCTGATACCAATCGACTTCCTCCTCCTAATGCTCGGCCATTGTCATCAACAACCTTCATGGAGAGAACACCATTCCGCGATCCCAGTCCGACGTTTCTTAAATCAACGTTTTTCAAGCCGTTAATTTCGATTGTGACGATTGCACAACGGTAATTTTCCGGATTTGGCTCAAATGCCCACAACTTGGCCAGGGGATGGCACGCTCGAGATAATGCTGGGATAAAGTCCCCAAAATAAGTACCCGCATGGACGATGTCGCCATCGCCGCAATGGGCGACCATGAACTCAAGGGTATCCGGCTCCCAAACGTCTCCGGACAGTATTTTTCGCGCAGCCGGCCGATTTTCTGAAGACGTTGGGACACAAAACCCGCCATGCCTGTTATAGGAAACGCAACACTTCAACACGCCCACGTCGTTGGCAATGAGGGGATCCAATAGATTTTTCCTGGTCGCTCCCACTTAGTTCTCCCCTGATCCCATTCACATTAAAGCGGACATTGCCGTTTTCCGCCAGTTGGCGTCAACGGCATTATCAAGGTTCACGGCTTGGCGCATCGATGGCTCCGTTTGATGCGATCAGATGAAACTCATCTGCTCGGGCGATCCGCACCGCGGCAGCTGCAGCATTGGGGCAACGAGCACTGCATTCCTTAGGGAGTAACGACATCCCTAAATTTCCCGGGCGGCACATTGCGCCGGTGTAGATATTGAGCCGCCTTTCCCGTGACGCGCAAATACCAGTGGTCGGGTAGGAAACAGCCATCTTGGTTAAGGTAAACCATATGCGAACCGGCCGGCAGCATATCCTCTCGGGTCTCGTCCGGAAACAGTGCCCTGCCCTCGTCCGCCTCCTCGAACATAGCCGCGTTCAGCATTTCGAGGTGTCGGGCGAGCAGTCTGGATTCCTGGCCCCAGACAAATCGACCGCGGCGTCGCGGAATCTCGTTGTGTACAGCCCGTTCTGACCTAATTTGCGTGGTCTGCAGGATACAACAGGAAAAGCCAGGGAAGATGACCGGTAGATAGCGCACGCCCAGTCGCCGAGTCTCAACTTGATCCGGATTTACCTCAATGCGTACAAACGCGGCTTCACTGAATTCATCCCCGAACCGCCCTACGAACCATGGCCTGATTACGTCGTGACTACGACACTTATTTAATCAGCCAGCTTCCGGTTTAGAGTCGCCGTCCATCGTTCGCCAGTGGGTCGGTACACCGTCAATCAGTGCTGTCGTCGCAAGCCCGTCGCGCCCCCTTCAAATCCTGATCAGTGCCGCCACTTCGCCGGGTGCCGCAATGTAAACATAAAGCGCTGCAGCACAGCGCCATCAATCCCGGCCTCTTGCATCAAGCAAAATGGGCCTCAAAGACATCGGGATTGTCCGATGACCAGAGCTACAAGTGCTCGGTTTTCCGCACGCTGCAGCCCCGTCTCGCACAGATCCTGGGCCACAGGCCACCGAGCCGACGCCAACAGATCGACCCTCGTGTGATGTGCCCCATACCTCTTATAATCCAATGCTGCCAATCCTTGTTGCCTTCAAATCATCCGGGCACCCGAACCAGTCCTGGTATCCGACTATGAGCCTCCCTGAGAGACTCTCTGCCGCGTAGGATTGCGGGACGCTAAGGCTACCAGGAACGCGGCGGTCGCCGATGTAGACCGCCCGAATAGCCTGCTATCGCCGCCAAACATGTCATTTTCCGCTCATCAGAACAGGCTGGAGCATTTTAACTTGATCCTGATCATCAAAACACTGGCCCGTAAGAATCACGTGGCGGTGCTTATGCGGGGCACGAGAAATGCGACCGCAGCGAGACGCGCGTCGATATATGAAACCTACGAACGGGCACAAATGACCCGTAATACCGAGGCAGTGTGTGCGACGCGCGTTGACAGCGCGACTAGGTCCTGGCCGCCCACTGCATACGCCGCAAACGACTGCGTAATAAACTCTTCGAGCGACAATCGTCTTGAAACATTTAGCTGGCGAGCCAGAAAAGCATTTCTCTCAAACGAGAGCCCACCGTCAACGGAAAGACGTTCCGCCAGCTCGGGATACACAGGCCAACAAAACGACAGAGCTAAGCTGTCTCCGGGCGACTCACAAAGCGCCACATCGGCCTGGAAGCCCGCTTTTTGGGCGGCCATGGCGGCTAGTGTTCCTAGAACTCGAATGTGTGGATGGTTGATCGTATGCATGAATGATCCTTCGCGAAGCCATTGCGCGAAGCTCTCAGAAAGGTCATATCCGAGACTTGATGCCTTTGAGAGTAGGGCTCTGCGGGCCGGTCCAAATTCCGCAAAGTAACCCAACGAGGCATAAACGTACGAGTTGAAAAGCAGCGCAGTTCGCTGTGGAGAAAAGCCGAGAGAATAGGAAGCGGCAATGATTAGAGAGTGGCAGGGGCACAACGGACCGGCTGTTGGCTTTGCAGAGGAATCAATTAGACGAGCCATATCCGGCTGAAACCCCGTAAATTCTATCGCAGGGAAAGATATCGTTCGTACTCCTGCTCCACTCAACCTCTCAAGTGGCACAAGACTCCGCATCTCCTCGGCCGCGTTAGTAAACACCACGTCGGCCGTCTTCAATTTCGCGGCGACTGCACTCGCTGTCCCGGTTCGCGTGACCTGCACAATTTCATGAATCTCCACGCTCACGCCCGGGCACATCCCCGACAGCGCAGCGCCAAAGCCATGGACCTGACAATTACCAACGATCGCGACATTCACTTGTGACGCCTGCGCTAATTCCTTGGGTCAAGTTCCTCTTCATCACATAGGATGTCTTTCGCTTGTCGCAAACGTTGCTCGATGGCCATTTCTTGGGCCGTGGTATCTGGACCGTGCTCCTTTGGAAGACCTGTCTGCGTTTGGACATCGTCTCTTAGGTAGTGCCTCTTAAACAAACGCATAACTTGAGCCACGCCTTCGCTTGAAACGCTGCGCAAGTCGGGCTCGAAATAGGCGTACCGGTTATGGTGGCCTGTAATAATTTCGTATGACGGGAAGTAGGAAACTCCCTGGACACGCCGGCAGACCATTTCTGCGACGACCCTTAGAGCTGACTTGCTGTAAATGGTCGACAGTAGCACGTGGCGGTTCTCATAGGTCGCAACAAGTGGAACAGGGGACACCGTTAGGACTACACGCGCGCTGGTGTTTACAGTCCGTAACTTATCAATCGTTGTACAAAGATCGCCAACCATGTCGGAGACTTCAAGGTTTGCAAATTCGTATTCAGCGGCTGTGGTCGACTCAGCGACAACGCCTGGAGCGAGTGGAACCACCGCCCCGTCCACGACGGACCGCCACACCTCTGTCAGGCCCAGTGTGAAAATTAGTACGTCACAAAGTTCGAACATCCGACGCACAGCTGCCAAGTGATCACGGCGGTCCGCCACGAGGGCGTCGATCGAAGGGAAGCCAACGGGCTCTATCTGGGGTCTAAAGGGATCAACAAGAGCGCCGTCGGGGCGAACCCATGTTTCGTCCTGTGGTAGAAAGAGGCCGTAAGCACGACTAAAAAGCTGCAATAGTTGTCGAGTGCTATAGATATTTCCGAAGCGTGCCGGGTAGACCTCGTAGTTCCTTTCAAACTCTCCCTTTTCCGTAATCAAGAACGCGTACCCGTCCGCCATAAGAGCCTTGGAAATATGTTGCGCAAAACAACTGCCAACCGTGGCTATTCGATCCGATTTGGATATGCTGAAGGGCGGGGTTCCTACAGGATCGACATCGATAGGTAATACACGCGCTACCGCTCGGGACCAATATGCGCTATCGGCTAGGGCGGAGTATGGATTTGTAGCCATTGGTTACGTCCTTCCCTTTCGACTCACGAAGGCCAAACGTCGACCTCCTTCCAAGTTGCCGACCCATATATACGAGAGCGTAGGACGTTCCTCCACCCCTCGACGCCGTAGCCCGGTTCCTCCACTCGCAGGGAACTTGGCTTACCTCCCGCGCGTCCCTTGCTGGTAGGAAACCAAGACACTCAGGCTCTTAGGTAACTTCTTGTCTCTAGGAAGATATAGCCGCGTTTTTCCTCCTACGCGTAAAGACCGTCCTCCGGAAGTGCTGATAAATTCGATGAGCCGCTACAGCCACGTCGGAAGCCCATCGCCACGGCCGCGATCTTCCGGCAAGTCGCTGGACGACAAAGGTGTTTGAAATCGCTTGGCTGTGCCCGGTTGAACCGTCCTCCCGGATCTCCAGTAACTTGCAGTGCGATTCAGCAATGATAGAGAGAACAACACCCTGTGGAATGCAATGCATTTCCAAGTCGAGCGCTGCCGGCTGCGCTAAATATTCCTTGATTCGAAACGAGTATCCTCCCCAGTAAGTTGGCACTTGAAAGATTGCGATACCACCTGGACGCAATGATCTTAAAGCTGCTCCGATCAATTCGCGAATAATTGGCGGAGGGTTATGCTGATATACGATCCGCGAGTAAAGGACATCGCAACGCTCGAGATTCTCAATAACGACTTTAGCGGAGCACAAGTGGAATTCTATATTGTGCACACCGGCATCAAAGGCACGTTTTCTAGCCAGAGCGAGGTGGTTCCCCGATATGTCGTACGCATGCACGCTCTTGAATTTCTTCGCCAAAGGAACTGTTACACGGCCGAGCCCGCAGCCATATTCAACGCAGACTTGAGATCCCACTTCGGGTTTTCCAAATCGCCTCAATATCGCGGCGATTGCCGACACCTCGCCCACTCCGCTCGAATAGAAATCCTCAATTGATGCGGCGTCTAAGGACTCCGGAAGGTATTTCCGATTGGTCAGGACAGAATAATGAGGGCGTACTTGGCCCAGATGCGTCCACGCATTGCGGACGCGATCAATGAGCAACCGCATATCAGTCGAGGACGCCGTGATGTCCATATCCATTTCTTCCCGGTCTAGCGGCACAAATGCCGGGACTGACGTCTTGCTCCGATACTCTTGAGATTTGAGAAACGTCCAGACCAGTGTGCGAAAGGTCTTGCCCGACGACACATGCGATTGAACGACTGCCGCGGACTCTGGGGGCCTGCCAAGTATCGCGCGATAGCACCAGATAACATCATCTTCCGTTAACATCATGTCACCCACGCCGATGCTCGCAATTGCACTGCGACCTGATCTGCGGACCTTTGTTGACCCAAGAAGATTCTCTCGCCGGTTACTCTACGAATCCAAGGTGTCCCACAACAAACGAAGCGCCTTGAATAGCGCGGCGGGCGTCACAGGAAAAACGTGTTGGCAAGCGGACGCCCATGCGTGCACGGCTTGCTTTCCGATTCGCGACGGGCAGTCACGGAGACACTACGTCGCTGAGCTTTACGGGGGGCGTTTCTCCCCGATGAATATACTGCGCAGCTCTTCCTACGACGCGCAAATACCAATCTTCTGGTAGTGAGCACCCATCCTGGTTTAAGTAAACCATATGTGAGCCCGCTGGGAGTTTGTCCGGCTGAGTTTCCATCGGGAAGAGAGCGGTACCCTCGTCGGCCTCATCAAACATCGCCGCATAAAGCATGTCGACGTGCTGGGAAAGCAGACTTGATACCTGCCACCAAAGAAACTTTCCGCAGCGGCGTGGAATTCGATCAAGGACTGCATCGTGAAGATTGCCATGATTTAATTGTTGGTTATAGGCAGAAAACCCCGGGAAGATTACCGGCATATAACGCACGCCCGCGCGTCGTGCTTCTGCGAGATCCGGCACAACGACATCGCGCGTAAACGCGGTCGCGCTAACCTCATCATTAAACCGCCCAACCCACCAAGGACTGATTACATCGTAACTTCGATAGACCTTGGCCCAACCAGCCTCTGGCTTGGCGTCTACCTCAAGGGTTCGCCAGCGGGCGGGCACACCGCCGATGAGTGTTACCGCCGCAAGCCCGTCTTGCCCAGTCTTCAAGTCGCGAATTAACGCACCAACTTCCTCTGGCGCACCCACTCGAGTCCTAAACCCGAACCCCCATAGCTCCAGAACGGGTTTCCCGTGATCACGCATGTATGCTGGGCTATCAGTCAGCTTGAGATCGTTTACAAGATGCCGCCAGTCCTGTCGGACGTCACTGACCACAGACTCAGCTTTCTCACCAGAGACGTCAAAGACTACAAAAAATACCCTATTGTTGCCTTCTGCGGCGGCGCGAACGTTGGTTAGGACGTGATCGCTGCGCCGCCTTTTTACTGGGTCCCCGATTTCGCTCACAAAGCGTTGCGTCGCAGCACCATCAATCTCGGCGTCTCGCATCCAGCGAAAATGGGCGAAAACGATCTTGGGGTTTTGGGACGAAAACAGCTTAATTGTCCCCTGCCCGTCTGCACGTGGTATTCCCGTCTCGCACAGATCCTTTGAATCAATTTGACCGACCGAAGGCAATAAATCCACCGTCATAAACTCCGAACGAACACCTCTAAGGAACCAATGCTGCCACGCCTTGTTCGCCTCGAAATCATTCGGACACCCGAACCATCCTTGGTATCCCACAACGAGTTTACCGTCGAGACCATCTGACGCCTCCAAAGGCGTAGCGCAGCATATCAAAATGGCAAACCACCCCATTACACAACAGACCAAGGGCGCGGGCGCTTTGCGAGCCGCCAATAGCCTAACGGGGTAATGATTCATTGAGTCCTCCTCCATTCAATTGGCGGGTGCATATTCCGCGCATTGACTCGCATTGATTAGCCTTGCCTCCTCGTAGAGCATCGTATCCAACTCGAGCAATCGCTCCAAGTCATCGGCACATTCTTCTGTTACCTCCTCTCTTGCAATGTGCTTCTTGAAGTGCGGGTCCGTTAGCATACGAGATTCGAGGGAATTGAATCTTCCTCCAATCACTGGCCTTTGCTTTCGGAGAATTCGAAATAGCACGTCAAGTGACTTATCGAAGTCTTCCTGCAAGCCCACAAAGGCAAGTTCTTGCAATCGTCCGCGAATTGCGTCGCGCATCGACGCCAGTGACGCCGCACGATTAGGGGCCTCAGCCAGTTCCGCCTGCCACCTAGACCACATTCTCTCGCCCATAATCGCCCACGTCATGTGATTCCACACTTCGGGCATTTTTGTCACTCGCCTATCGCGCACAAATTCTCCAAGAGGCAGCGCATTTGCAATCATTGCACCCATGCTGAAGTCTGGGTGCCCAGGTTGATGTGCCTTCCAGTAGTAGTAGAGGGACAGCAACCGGTCCTTTGGGTTCCGTACGAAGCACAAAACAGACACTCTCTTGCGCGGTATATAAGCGAGTTCGTCGAAATTAAAGTGGCCGGCGTAGCCCTTATATTGTGACAATTCACTGGCCGACAACTTGAACATACTGCTTCCATTGTCGGGTGGAAAGCAGATGTTTCCTCTCCCATATGCGATGGCGAGTGCCCGATTGACTGTGCTGCCAGCGGTCTTCTGAATGTGCAAGAACGCAATGGTCTCGCTATCAAAGGTATGTTTAGGGTTGGAGCTACTCCGACTCTCTGCCGCCAAGGTTGCCACGCGGGCCGACTGAATGCGCATGAACTCCTGTGAATGGACCATCCTGTCCAGCATTTCTTCAAGGTTCCCATTTAACCTCAGCAGAGCGGAATAGCTCTGCAATCCCTCAGGGTCGGCATCCCTCGCGAGTAGTCCTCGGTAAGCACTTCTTACGATCTCAAAAGACCGGGAATCGAATACCTTACCCCAGTGCTCGTCCGATAGGCTCAATGTCCGGAGCAACGCGGCAATGTCCATCGTACCTCGTAGGGCATTCGCGGACGCGGCCAGTCCAGCAGCATCAGCCTCTCGCGACAGCACACCGCAATACGATGCGCGCACGACTTTCGTCGCGCAGAGCCGTACAAGGACCCTAAATGCGATGTCAGCAAGCCACTTTTTAAGCCGCACCTTCAATCACAACCTCTTCCCTATCTGGACACCACGGCAGCTGCCGAGACAGATTCCCTTCACCTGACGAGTGAATCTCGCAGTACAGAGAGACTTAACGCCTATTCCCTAGTCAATTCCAGCGTGCGTCACTTAAATGTAATCCGGCCCGAATCCCTCGATGGCCGCCGCTCAAAGCATTCTCTATCCAGTGCAAACCTTAGGTCTCCCGGCTTGCCTTGAACGCCATTCGCCGACTCGGGGATCCTCTCCTACGCTTCGGCACCGGTGCGCTCCGGGATTGAAGGCGATTCTCAAATATCCGTGTGGCGTGTTGGTAGAGCTGCAAATCCGCCACCACAAGCTCCCCAACTACATCTCTGATGTCCACGGGCAATGGTTCGTGCTCGATCCGCCGATTTGCGCGTTCCCGCGCTGCAAGCACCCCCTGTGCCTGGCTTTCTTCCGTCTCCTGAGGAGTGGGCAAGCCAATTGCTGACAATATCAGTCGTGTCGACTCCTCATATCGCTCCATTATCCCGAACGCGTCCAGTGCATTGAGCTCCCGCAGCGCCTGAGCGACATCCGGTACTGCATCGCCGGCAGCAACCGCCGCAACCGCGCTTGTCTCCCTCTTCCTGCCATCCACAACTTGTGTAAGTACCCTCGTCATTGAATTGTTGATTCGGTGGTGAGAACGAACCTCTTCAGTCTTAAAGAACTCGACAAGTGAACACGCACTCGCCAACCTCGCGAGTTCGCGATTCTGCCGTTCGGCGGCCCCTGACCCAGGTGTCCGAAGAAAATGGTATAGCGAAACGAGCCGTGCAACAGGCTCTCGTAACAGCGTAACCACTATCCTTCGGCCGGGAATCAACTTGATGGAGGGAAGATCGAAATGGCCGGAAAACAAACGGTATCGCACTAGTTCCCCGCACGCATAATGACGCAAGTCGTTAAACCGCTCAGGGCACACTGAGTCCTTTGCGAAATGCGGAAGCAAAAGACTGCGCAGCGCAGTCCCACCGGTCCTGGGCACGTGAAGAAATACTACCTTTCGCTCATCCAGATCCGTCGTCGAGAAGCCTGCGTCTCCACCGCGAAGGTGCGCTCCAAGGCGTGACATTGCGCCGTCACCGTACAGCGCCACCTGCTCCACATAGAGCAGCTTGGACTCCTCGTAAACGATATTGTCGAGTTGGACAAACCTGTCAAGCAACGTATCCAGATGCTCGGACCTCGGCTGCTTCTCTAAGGTTTTTTTGAAATGAGGATTTTTTTTGGTAAGGCGATCGAGGCTCTGGTCAGACCTCACGCTTTTGAATCTAGGCCACCCAAGAACCTCACAAAGCATGACGACGGATCGTTCGTAATCTTCCTGCAGCCCAACAAAGACGAACTCGCGCAATCGCTTGCGAATCGCAGGTCGGATTTGGCCAGACAATAGCTCCAAAGCTTCTGATTCTGTGACCCCATTCAAAGTCAAGCGCCACGTGGCCCATTGCTGGTGCCCCATAATGGCCCAGGTCATGTGATTCCACAAAAGCGAATTCGTCGTAGATTCATCTCTCCCGAAAAACTCTTCGATTAGTAATTCATTGGCAATCTTCATCCCCTCGGACCAGGTGGGAGCCGTTGGCTCGTGAGCGCGCCAAAAATAGTAGAGCGAGGTCAGTCGCTCTTTCGGTTCCCTGACGAATGTATACGTTGAGAGACGTCTGCAAGGTATGTGCACGAGGCTGTCATGGTTGAAATGTCCGGCAAATACGGAAAACGCCGATAAGTCCTTGCGCTCATATGTGGCAAGTGAATCGGCGTGCTCGACGTACGCGTTCGCACCAAAAGCCTCCTTGAGCATTCCCTGCATTGAAGTGCCCGCCGTCTTCTGGATGTGCAGGAACACCACAGCCACCCGCTGCTGCAATTTATTGAACTCTGGGGAAGTGATGATCCTTGTCAAGACCTTGCTGACACCATTCGATTCAACAATTACACCCGTGTAATACTGAAAGCCCGATGCGTCGGGATCACGCTCAAGGAGGGATTTGTAAATGGTCTCCACAAGCTCCGGCGCACGGGCTGAGAAGAGCTGCCCCCACAACTCGTCTGAGCGGGCGAGGGATGCCAGCAACGGCGTCAGATCGTGTGTCGCGTGGAGTTTGGCGACACAGTCATCCAGCGCCTTGGACTCTGGCTCACGCTGCAACAACCCTCGATAAAGGGCGCTTACCAGCTCGGGGGCTCGAGCCTCAAGTGCCCTCTGCCACCTTTCGTCCGAGCGCGAAATCCCTGCCAGTAGCGGCGTTAGGTCGTGTGTCTGCATTAGCTTGGCGGCATACGCTTCCAACGCTTCGGGTTCAGCGTCGCGCTGCAGTAGCCCTCGATACAATGCTTGCACTAGGTCGGGGGCCCGTACCTCCAGCGACTTATGCCACCGCTCGTCAGAGCGCACAATCTCTGACAGTAGCGGCACCAGATCGTGCGTCTGAATGAGCCTGGCGGCATAGGCCTGCAAAGCGTCAGCTTCAGGCTCCCGTTGCAGCAGACCCCGATATAGCGCCCGCACCAAGTCATTGGCCCGCATTTCCAGCGTTCTCTGCCACTGCTCGTCTGAGCGCGCCATTTGCTCTAGCACCGGCGCCAAGTCATATGTTTCTGCCAACTGCTCCGCAAACCGTTGCAGGTCCCCGGCGTATGGCTCCCGATTTAGCAGTCCCTGGAATAAGGCCCGCACCAATTCAGGGGCTCGGGCAATGACCATTTTCTTCCAGTGTTCGTCCGACCGGGCAATTTCTAGCAGCAGCGGTTCCAGGTCATGGGTCTCAGCCAGCTGCTCCGAATGCCGACGCAGGTCCCCGGTGCCCGGCTCCCGATTCAACAGTCCCTGGTATACCACCCGCACCAGCTCAGGGGCTCTGCCAATTAACGTCCTGTTCCAGTGTTCGTCCGAGCGCGCCATCTCCGAAAGTAGTGCAGCCAGATCGTGCGGCGCACCCAATCGAGGCACTTGATCCCGCAGTGCTTCTGGATCTGGCTCACGACTCAGCAATCCAAGATGCAGCGCCCGAATAAGTTCCGGCGCCCGAGCTGAGAACGTCTTTAACCAGCGCTCTTCGCTCTCGCACAATTGCCCAAGCAGGTCGGCAAACTCGCCTGACTCTCGAAGCTTCGATGCGTAGACGTCCAGACCATCCGCATCGGGCTCTCGCGCCAACAGTCCGCGGTAAGACAGGCGGACCAGTTCCGCCGCAAATATCCTCGCAAGCAATCTCGACACGCCATCACGCCAGTTCATTTGTCGCGCTTCCAGTGCTGGCAATTACAAAGCCTGGGAACCACGGCTGTAATGCACGCCTACTTACGAGCAGTCACACGCTTGAGAAAGGTCTCCCATTGCGGAAGCATCTTTTCCGGCAGGTAGCGGGACGACACCTCCTCCGCACGTTCACGCAGCTTCTCCTGGCAACGTACCGCGTCCGGGTCGTAGAGCACTTTTCGCAGCGCAGATACAAGGCTCATCGTCGAATATGGGTCAAAATACTCGGCCGCATCCCCATAAATTTCACGGTGGACCGGTATATCGGATGCGACGGCGATGCCGCCTGACCGCATTGCCTCCACTCCAGAGAAATCAAAGCCCTCACCGAGGCTCGGACAGACCGTCGCGGCGGCATGACGATACAAAACGCGCAGATCCGGAGCGGGCACCGAGCTCAACATGAACAACTCCCCACGATCAATCCAGGAGCTGAATCCCCTCAGTACCTGAGCGTAATCCCACCCAAGGCCGCCGACCACAATCAGCTTAATGTTTGGATCGACTTCTGCCCGAATGACCTCCCATGCCGCCAGCAGACGCACGTGGTTCTTGCGCGGCTCCACTGTCGATACTATGAGGAGGTACCTGAGTCCGCTCCCGTAAAGCGAGCGGCGATAAAAACTCTCTTTCTCCCTGACAGAAAAGAAGGCTGGCTCTGCGCTGATACCCTTTGACGCATCTCCTTCATGCAGCCTTGCTCGGATAATTCCAGGCACACGCTCCATTCTGGAGTCTTCCACAAAATAGTGGTTCGACACCATGTTGTGGATGGTTACCGCCCGGTCGGCCGCCTCCGGGAACATTCGCAATACGTCTCGCCGCGACGCTTCAGACACGCACGCAAACCAAGCACCGGCTTTCACGTTGCCCATCAAAGCAAAGAAGTGTGTGGACTGATGCAGGGACTTGTCCGGGATCGTGTGCGGCATGAATACCGGTATGGCGTCGTGGTAGCGAATGACCATGGTTGTTTTCTTGTCGACCCGGCCTGGAAAAGGGGTTTGACCGATGAAAACATCGAAGCCGCGGGTGTCGACTATTGGATACCTAGGCGTGGCCCCCCAGTTTCTAGAGGACAGCCCAACACTGTGAAAAGTGTTCCACGGAACAGAACACACTCTATGGTCAGCGGAAGACACTAACGCAAAATCCCCCGCGGACAGCGTCTTGGAGAACAGCGTGCGCCATGTAAAATCCTCAAAACTCTTCGATTCGAATCTCGTCAGCGTCACCCTCCCGAGTCCAACCATCATCTTAGCCTGCAGCGCAATCGAGTCACCTCTCGCCATCAGGTAATTTACTACTGCTTCCCAAAAGCTTGAATGCGGCCTCTCCGTCATCGAAATGATGACATTGGAGTACCTCTTAAATCGGCGAGCCACCGACAGCGTTCTCCACACGAAACCAAATACTCCTGTACTTCGCGTGCCCGCAGCCAGACGGCGAAAAGATGTCTGCAGAAACCCTTCTACGCTTACAGACTTGATCATACGCAGCGCGCGGAATAACAGGCGCACCTCCTGGGGAATGCCGGCGAACCCCTCCAGTGCGGGTCGCATCTCCAGTAGGACCCTAATTCTCTTTTCCGGTTCTGCCATGTGTTTTGCTAACTGTTCTCGTTATAAAAATTGTAAGCCCCATCCACATCAGTAAAGTGGCGCAGCGTTCCCTGATGGAAAACGCTGGCGCGCTTGCAATGTTCGCGGATGTTGCGTGCGTCGTGGGAAACGATAACCATCGCCCGGTCCTGGCGCTTTTCAAACAACTCATGTTGACACTTTTGGTGAAAACGATGGTCGCCTACGGCAATTACTTCATCAATAAGGAAACAATCAAATTCCACAGCCATAGAAATGGCAAACGCCAGGCGTGCACGCATGCCGGAAGAATAGTTCTTGACGGGCTCCCGAAGGTAGACGCCCAATTCAGAGAATGCCTCGACATAGGGGATGGCGACCGCGATATCGGCGTTGTAAACGCGGCAAATGAACCGAATATTGTCTACGCCGGTCAGGCTACCCTGAAAGGCCCCACCGAAAGCCAACGGCCACGAGACCGACATTTCGCGTTCTACTCTCCCTCGCGTAGGCAACTCGGCGCCGCTAATCAAACGAATCAAAGTTGATTTTCCGGCGCCATTTCGGCCCAGGATTCCCACTTTCTCTCCGGGCTCAATACGCAAATCCAAATTCTCAAACACAGTGTACATACCGCTTCTTACGCGGTACTGTTTGCTCACCCCCCTAAGGCTGATCATTCGCCTTCCACCCGCGCGGCGATGTACTTGATCAGAAGCAAGCCCGGCAGCATCAGTGCTGTATTGACCACAAGGAGATAACCAATCCTGTAGTGGGCAATTACGCCGACGCCGAAAAGTCCTTCGCGCAGTAGTTCCGTGCAGCTTACTGTCGGGATCCAGAGCACCAAAGACTGCGCATATTTCGGCAGCCAGCCGACCATAAAGAACGCCCCCGACAACGGCAGAAACAAATAACTCAGTACATGCCAGACGCGCTCCGCGGATTCGCTGAGCGTTGAGATCGAACCAATAATCAGCGCCATGTCTGCGGCAAACCACGCCAATAGCACCCAAGCAATAATCATCTTGAAGACGTCGTCCGGGGCCGTCACCAAACCGGTAGCCGTCAGTGCCGCTTCAAGAATAAACAGGGACATCGATGCGCCGGCGATTTCAAGAACTACACGCGCTGCAAATAAATCGATGACACGCACATTGCGATGGTGCAAAAGCGCCCGGTTTGGCTCCAACGCGTCCCCGCAACGATTGATGGTATTGCGCCACAAGAGAACTGTACCGTAACCGCTGAGCGCGAAGGCGACCATAGGCAGCCTAACCTTATGAAGCCCGAGCGATGCCCACAAGATCAGAACCCCAGAGGTGAACATCATCGGCTCGACGAACAACCACATAAAACCGATGTTGTGGCGCCCGTAGCGGGTCAGAATCTCGCGCCTTAACAATGCCCCGATAATTCGACCCTGGATCTTCGCGGAAGGAATCAGGCTGGCCACGTCGGACATGCTCGGTTAGTCCCGGTGTTCTTTGACGGCAGCCACGGTGAGCGACAGCACACCCCACACGATCAGCCCTAATAGGAGGGTCGCGCTGATGTTTCTCAATCGACGCGGCTCCATGGCCCTATCAGGCAAACCAGGTTGGACGATTCGCTCAAGATAAAGCTGCTGGCGTAGTGCTTCATCACGCGCCAGCGCTAGCGTACCCATGGCGCTTTCCAGCATCTTATCTGCAATAGCCTTGTCCAATGCCAAGTGTTCGTATTCGGCTGCTTTACCTGCCAACGAACGACCGCCCGTACCGGCCACACTGCTGGTCTCCGCGGCAATTTGTTGGTCAAGTAGCTTTGCCTGCTGGCGCAGCACGGGAAGTTGTGGGTTATCTCGGGCGAACTGTTCAAGGACTTCGAGTTGAGCCTTTGTGGCAATCCGCTGATCCTCCAGCTTGCCTATTCGCTCCAGAGGAATGCTGGACTGATGCTCCGGGTCGATGACTCCATTCTGGTTGCGGTATTGCGCCAAGGCACTGCTGGTTTCTCTGGCCTTCGCTTCCGCCTGGGCGACCTCGCCCGCCGCGTAGCGGATCATGTCGCGGTTGGCGCGCTCGTTGAGTCGATTTACCAGATTCTCGGCCAGATCAAGCAATCTCGCATTGATAGTGCGAGCCATATCGGCAGTGTATGCACGGGTCGTTAGGGTGGTAATTGAAGAATCCGACTCAATCTGTACATCCACCATGTTCTGGTAATAAAGGACAAATTCTTCCAACCCATCATTTCTGCCCAGACTCGCGAAGCGCTTGATGAAATCGACTGACGGTGCCGAAAACGCAGCTTTCAGATGCAATTGCTCGTCGAGCGCTCTCAGGGCATCGCGGGAGAGAATGAAATTCTCCACAGAGTAGGAATCGTCCTGAGCGCGGGACAACCCCGTGTCCTTCAATACCAAACCGAGTGCCGAGCTGCTCTGTTGTTCAGAGCTACGGACTATATAGCGGGATTCTGAAATATAAATATCCGACGCAATAAGTCCAAAATAGAGGATTGAAAGTGCCGTCGGAATAGCAACCGTATACAGGAAGAGTCGGTGGCCCAGCAGCCAGCGCCAAACGCCACTCAGTCGCTGAGGCATCTCGCTCAGTGAATTAGTCACAGCAGACCGGCCAGCACATCGATGGCGGAAGCAATCTGCTTTTCAGTGTGCATGGTGCTGACAAAAAATCGAAGCCTTGCGACTCGCTCATCGACCGCCGGATACACTATTGGCTGCACGTTTATGCCGCGTTCGAAGAGCTGATTCGAGATCTTGGCAGCCTTGAGCGAGCTGCCGACAATCGCTGGAATGACCGCATACCCTTGCGACAGTCCAATATTGATGCCGCGCACGCGCGCCAGCTCGTGAGCATGCCTTGCTCGCTCGTGCAGCCGCCTTGTGCGTTCCGGCTCTTCAATCATAATTTTCAGCGCCTCGAGAGAAGCGGCCGCCAGTGGTGGCGCCAGGCCGACACTGTACACAAACCCAGGGGCGGCGTACTTGAGATGCTCCACCAGTGCGTGCTCGCCGGCGATAAAGCCGCCACAGCCGGCCAGAGCCTTGCTGAGCGTGCCCATCCAGATATCCACTGCCTTGCCGGCAATGCCGTAATGCTCGCGGATGCCATGGCCGGATTCACCCAACACGCCAAGCGAATGCGCCTCGTCGACCATCAGGAAGGCCTTGTGGCGCTGCTTGATGTCGATTAGCCGAGGCAGCTCGGCGATGTCGCCGTCCATGCTGTACAGTCCCTCGACAACGATGAGTACGCGCTCAAACAGGCCGCGGATCTCGCTCAGAATCGTGTCGAGAGCGGCGGTATCGTTGTGCGGAAATGAGCGGCGCGCGGCGCCGGAAAGCTTGATCCCTTCCAGCACGCTGTTGTGTATGAGGCTATCGTGTACGACAAGGTCCTTCGGCCCAAACAGATAACCAATAGTGGTCACGTTGGTCGCGTGGCCGCTGACGAAGACTACGCAATCTTCGACTTCGTAGAAGGCTGCTAGTGCCTTTTCGAGCTCACGTTGAATTGGCCGTTCCCCGGCCACGAGGCGGCTGGCAGAGGCTGAAGTGCCATAGCGCTCAATCGCGGCGGTGGCCGCTTTGTTGACGCGCGGGTGGCCTGCGAGCCCCAGATAGTTATACGAGGAGAAATTTACGTAGCTTCGCCCATCGATCAGGGTGGTTGCGCCGGCGACACCGTCGTGCGCCTTGAAAAAGGGGTTGGCCAGGCCCAGCCGGTCGGCAGCCACCCGCGGCACGAGGAGTCTCTCGTATCCGGGAAAGCGATCAAAGCGGCTGTAAGCCTCCGGAATATTGAGCCACTTGCTCCCCGTCTGAGCAGCTTGAGGTGGCGCATGTACGGCGTGGTCAGCGCTCTTGCGATCGAGAAAACGCCGCACGAGCTCGTCGCGCGCCTTGTCGACCAGGCCGTAGCGCTTGCTGCTCATCGAATCAACCGCACCTTGCCGGGCTCCAGGCTGCGCGCCTGCTCGAGGGTCTTGGCCAAATCGTCAGCCGCCATGGTCTCGCCGTGTTGCGTCGCAAGAGTGGCGGCCACGATATCCAGCCGATCGCCTGCCTCCGCCTTGACTGGTTCATCAGTGCGCAAAAGCCGGTCTATCACGCGCGCGGCGACCTTTTCGACGGTAATGCCTTCGTTAAGCAGCATGGCCGGTAACTCAAGTCCAAAGCGCTTCTCCAGCCCCATAACCAGTTCCACGGCCATCAGCGAATCCATTCCCAGGTCGTGCACCGAGCGATGCGGATCGACGCGGTCAGGAGCAACGCACAGCACTTGCGCGACCTCCTGAACGACCAGCTCTTGGGCGATGCGCAGGGCCTCCCCGCGTGTCTTGCCCGCGATCATAACGCGAATATCATCGCTCACCGCGCTCGTATCAGCAGTCGGCCCTGCACGGCGGCGCAGCCACTCAAAGCGCGCTGCCCTGGCCGAAGGCAGCAAACGTGCGAGCGTGGGCCAGTCGAAATTGCCCACCGCGATGGTCCCGGTGCTGCGCGGCAGTAAGCGATCAAGCAACGCCAGCGCGGCGCGCGCGCTCATCGAGCTGGCGCCGAGGCGCTGTGCAAGAGCGTCCTTGACGGCCTCATTTCGCGTCAGCAAGCCCGCGTCGCTGATCGGACCCCAGCCAATGCATGTGACCGGGAGCCCGACGGCCCGGCGCAGCAGTGCGAGGCTCTCGAGGGAGGCATTGGCGGCCACATAATTCGCCTGTCCCAGATTGCCGATCATCGTGGTGATCGAGGAGTACAGCACGAAGTGTTCAATCGGTATATCGAGCGTCAGTTCATGCAAATGCCAGGCGCCGAGGAGCTTTGGCGCGAGCACATTGCGCAGCCTTTGCGCATCCAGGTTGCCGATAAGTGCGTCATCCAGCACCATTGCGGCGTGGAGCACTCCCGTCAGCGGCGTGCGCGAATTGCGTATCTCTTTCAGCATCGACTGCACGGCGCTGCGATCATTGACGTCGCAGGCGATCACACTGACTTGGGCCCCCAGTGCCTCCAGGGTGCGCACGGCTTCGGTAGCGCCGGGTGTGCGCATGCCACGCCTGCCCACCAGCACCAGATCGCCAACGCCTCGCTCGGCAAGCCAGCGGGCTGATTCCAGGCCAAAGCCGGATATTCCCCCAGTGACGAGCCAGCGGGCACGCGATTCAAAGCGAACCGGAATTGCGCGGGCAGACGTGTCTTCAATGGCGACGCTCACCCCTTCAATTCCGACGATCACTTTGCCGATTTGTTGTGCCTGCTGCATGGTGCGGAAGGCATCGACAATGTTAGTCGCCGGGAACAGTCGATAAGGCAGTGGGAACAGCACTTTCTCCCGAAACAGCGCCATGACCTCACGAAACAGCCGACCGGCCAGTGCCGGACGTGCGATGAGCAATTGGTCGGCATCGATGCCGAAGAAGCTGATATTGTTCTTAAACGGCCGCAGTCCAATGGGCGTGTTTTCGAAGAAATCCCGTTTCCCCAGTTCAAGGAAACGGCCAAAGGGTTTTAGGACGTCGAGGCTGCGCCGCAGAGCCTCACCGGCGAGCGAATTCAGAACCACGTCAACACCTTCGCCGTTTGTCATCGCCATAATCTGATCGGCAAAGGCCAGACTGCGCGAGTCAAGCACATGGTCGGCGCCTAACAGCGCGACGAAATCGCGCTTCTCGTCACTTCCCGCGGTCGCGTACACCTCGGCGCCGAGATGCATCGAAAACTGAATGGCGGCAATTCCCACGCCGCCCGCGCCACCGTGAATCAGGATGCGCTCGCCAGCCTGCAGATCCGCTAGATGCTTGAGAGCGTAATACACCGTGAAAAAAACCGTCGGCACCGTGGCTGCCGCCTCGAACGACCAGTCGGCCGGCTTGTGCGAGATCGCCTTGGCCGTGGTGATGACGTGGCTGGCGAAACACGCCGGCGCGAAGCCCATGACAGAGTCACCAATTGAAAATTCACCGCCAACACGCCCCACGCGATTGACGACGCCGGCGAATTCAAGCCCCAGGCTGGCACCGGCAAATCCCCCTTCAATGGCATCGTCCGGCAACAGGCCTTGCAGATACATGACGTCGCGGAAATTCAGTCCCGTTGCGGCGACACGAATTTCGATCTCTTCATCAGTGAGTGGCCGCTCGGGCTGCGGCCGCCACTGCAGGTTGCGTATCCGCCCGGGCGTATGAAAATCGAGCCGGAAGCGTGTGGCCTTATTCCCGGGCTCGACCGATGCTTGATCCGCCACGCCGAGCATACGCGCCACATAGCGGCCGTGAGCACCCAGCATGATTTCCTGCTCGCCGTCGGGCTGGAGCAACTCCGAATGCAACCGACCGGCCGCCTCTTCACTGGCCGGGTCAATATCCACGTCGACCAGCGTGCACTCGAGCGCCGGGTATTCGTTCATGACGACCCGGCCAAAACCCCATAGCGCGCCCTGGGTCGAATTGCCGGGAACTCCATCGGGCAGCCGTTCGACCAGTGCCCCGCCGGCGGTTACCAGCCACAGCCGCGGTGGGGATGGATTGCGGCCGACGGCCTGAACCAGCTGCAGCGCACCAACGATGCCGTCGCTATCCATGGGGTGCCAGGGAGCGTCGTCGGGAGGCAGGCTGCTGTCGACAGGACCACTCATGTAGACGACATGGTCAATCGTTCCCAGGGTACCGCGTGCCGCCGCCAGTACCGCCTCCGTGGTCGCGCCGGCACCCACACTCAGGACTCGTTGACCACGTGATTCCAGCAGGCGCTGTACGCGATCGCCGAGCAGGGACCAGGGCGCGGCTCCGTCGCACATCAGGAGCCAGCGGGCGCAGGCCGGTTCAGTGACCGTAACCGCCTCCTCTGCGGGGCGCTTTGCCAGAAGGATATAGGCACCCTCAGACAGATTCGCGCTCGCGGGCTCGCGACAAATCTCAATATCGACGTAGGCCTGCTTCGCGAGCGCGGCCTCCCAAGCGGCGGGCGGCTGCAGACGGGAGATCGGCTCCCCGTGTGCGCTCTCCTGCCACCACCGGGGATCGATCCCGCAAACGAAGTCCGCGCCGAGGTCAGGATGGCGCTCGGCCAACACCAATAGACCACCGAGCGCCAGCTTTCGCCGAGCGGCAGCCAGCACGCCCACCGGGTGGGGCGTGCGATGCAGCCAGTGTCTCAGCACAATAACGTCGAAGGAATCGGGCAGGCGGGCATCCGACGTCAACTCCAGACTGTCGGTGCTAACGTTTGCAATACGCACGCACTGCCGCCTTGAAAACTCGGTTTGCAGACGCGCGCGGATGGGCTCATCGGGATGCGCGATGACGTAGTCAAGCCGGTCCTCGGGAAAACAATCCAGAACCTGCTGTACGACACGGCTGGCCCCTGCCGAGATTTCAAGTATGCGCAATCGCCGATGTTGCGGCCATTGTTCGGCCACACTGCACAGGAGTTGTTGAACCCCCAAACGCGTACCCAGGTAACTGGACGAATCCTGAAACAGCGCCTCGGCCTGGTGGCTGATCTGCAAGGCCTCCGTCAATCGCTCGGCTTCGCTCGCCTTGGTGAGCAGTGCGGCGAGACGGCGTCCGACGCGGGCGGCAAAGACAAGTTCCGGCAGACTGGCGGGACAATCGCGCAGCAAGGTACGCCAGATACTCTGAGCCGACGGGAGATCCGTCGCGACGAGCTGCCAGGTGCCGGTTGAGCGCTCAACGAGCAGGCCCTCGTCGCGCAACATGTTGCCAAGCCAGCGGAAGAATGGACGGCAAGCCTCCTCGACGCTTTCGGGATGCGTAAGCGAGCGCTGCACCCACCCTCCCCGCTTCGCGAACAAATCCTGGAACGCGTCGCGCGCGAACGAGACCGCCAATGCCTCAAAAAGAGGCAACGACGATTTGAAGTAGGCATGACGCAGCAATAAGGGCTCTTCACGATCGAACCACGCACGCAGGCGCTCGGCCAGTTGCGCGCTGGGAGCCACATCAGTACGCGATTGCTCCGAAGCGTGAGGCTGCAAGTGCGGCACGATCGTCCAGCATGCGGGTTGCACTTGATCGCTCCGGCGCATCGGTGCCGCCCGGAAGCGGCAGTCGCTCACTGTCGCCACGATACGATTGGAGGCGTCGAGGAGCTCGAAGTCGGCCAGCAGAGAGCGTTCATTGCGGCGCCGGAGGGCCGCACGGAAGCGCACCACGGGCGCATCGGAGTAATAGCGCAGGCGCCCGAACTTGACCGGCAGTACCGGTACCGCGCGGTGTGGGTCAATATCGGCGTGAAAGAAATCCACGAGCGACTGGAAACACACATCAAGCAACGCCGGGTGGATCAGGAATTGGTGTGCGGTTTCCGACACGTTGGCCGGCAACTGGACGCTTGCCGACAGGACTTGGCCGCGGACCTCGGCGCGCAGCAATCCCTGGAAGGACGGCCCGTAATTGAGGCCCAGTAGGCCGGTCAGCCGGTAGTGAGTGGCACGATCGATTACCACCGCATCGCTGGCGCCGTGCGGATCGTCGATCGCGCGTGCTGGCTCTACCCCACCGGACGCCAGGCGCAACCGGCCCGCCGCATTGAGCGTCCACTCATCGTCGCTGAGTCGTTGGCGACTCTGGATCTGGAAACTTCCGTCGCGCACCGACAGATCGAAGCGGACACTGCGGGCATGTTCGCCATCGAATACGATGGGAACAAGTATATTCAGTTCCTCGCACTCATGCAGCGGCCCGCCGAAGTGGGCGCGCGACGCGGCCAATGCGAGCTCTGCAAACGCGGCGCCGGGAAGCACGACGGCGTCCCCCACTTTATGGTCCGCGAGCCACGGAAAGAACTCTGGATCGAGACTGTTCTCCCAGGCGGCGGCGGCATCCTTGAGTCTCCAGCCTAAGAGCGGATGCACCCGTGTTCGCTCAATCAGGGCATAGGCTTCGCTGGTGCGTGGATGCCAGTGACGTTCGCGCTGCCAGGGATAGTTGGGTAACCGGACCGGCCGGCCTGGCTGCGTGAAATAGGACTCGAGCCGCGTCGCATCCGCAAGCAACTGTATTCTCAGCGCTACGGCCTCAACCCCGGCAGTCCCATCTTCGCTTCTCCGCAAGGTGGGTAGGACTCGGCCGTTAACGCTCGCCGAGGCAAGACACTCGCTCATGTAGCGTTGCAGAATGGCGTTCGGCCCGATCTCTACGAAAACACGGCAGCCGAGTTCCGCCAGAGCCGACATGGCTCGATCAAAACGCACTGGCTCGCGCACATTGCGCCACCAGTAGGTCGCGCCAAGCGCGGCGCCAGGCATCATTTTGCCCGTCACCCCGGATACGAATTTTGGTTCGCTCACAGATTCCGGCCTAAGGTCTGCCAGGCGCGCTTTGAGATCGTCTTCGATCAGATTCATAGCGCGACTGTGAAAGGCGTAGTCGAATTCAAGCAGCCGAAAGAAAATATTGCGCTGGCTGAGCACTGCTCCGAGGCGCTGCAGGGCATCGAGATTTCCGGACAGTGTGACGTTACCCGGGCTGTTAACGCCGCTGAGCTCTACCCCGGCCAGCTGCTCGGTCGCGATCAGTTCTCGCGCGTCAACCTCAGGAAGTCCAACCGCCGCCATGCGGCCGGCACCGCGCGTTCGGCCCTGTGCGCCGCTGCGTGCGCAGATAACCGTCGTAGCCTGATCGAGGCTCAGAGCCCCCGACGCCCAGGCGGCAGCGACTTCGCCTGCACTGTGGCCCGCCACGGCGTCGGCTTCGATGCCGCGCTCGCGCAACAGTATCGTCAGCGCCACCTGGATCGCAAAGAGAAGCGGCTGCGCGACGGTCGTATCCTCAAACCGCGAGTGCTTCTGATCCGCTTGCAGTTCCGCAAGGATCGAGAATCCCGCCTGTGTATTGATGCGCTCGTCGAGCTCGGCCAGCAGGGCAGCGAAGCGCGGCGACTCAGACAGGAGTCTCTGCCCCATGCCAAGCCACTGGGCACCGTTGCCAGAGTAGACGAATGCCAGTTTGCCGGGCTGGGCAAGGGCATCCTCCACGATGACTTGCGGCACCGTAGCGCCCTTGGCAAAATCCCCGAGGCGCTTGTCACGTTCCGAGGGACTGCACGACGGTAGCACCAGGCGCCGCTCGAGCCGTTCGCGGCGATGGGCGGCACCATGAGCGATGTCGTAATACGCGGATGGCATTTGCTTCAACAGCTTCGCGTAGCGTCCCGCCAAATCGCGCAAGGCCTGCGGCGTACGTGCCGACAGAAACAGCGGTGGGTGGCTGGCCTTAATCCGCCGCGGCGAACGCCTTCGGGCTCGAAATTCCTGCAGCACCACATGTGCGTTCGCTCCGCCAAAGCCAAAGGAATTGACCGCCGCCGCAAGAGGCCTGCGGCCCGGCTTCACCAGGGAACGGAGACGTGTGACGACCTCGAGATTGAGTCCGGCGAAGTCGATATGCGGATTCGGCGTCGTCCAATGCAGGGAGGGAGGTAGCGCGCGATTCTTCAGAACCAGGATCGTCTTGATTAGCCCCGCCATGCCTGATGCGGATTCGAGATGTCCGAGATTAGTCTTGATCGATCCGATGGGGAGAGCCTGGACGCGCCCAGCGTGGCGACCGTAGACCTCGCCGATGGCTGCCGCCTCTATAGGATCGCCAATCGCAGTGCCGGTGCCGTGGGCTTCTACATAATCCACCTCGTCGGCGGAGAGCCCGGACCTGCCGAGCACCTCCTTCAAGAGCTCCACTTGCCCTTCACCGCTGGGGATCGTGATGCTCGTCTTCCTGCCACCGTCCGTATTGATGCCCGTGGCGAGGATGACGGCCTGAATGGCATCGCCATCTGCCAATGCCTTGTCCAGGGGCTTTAGCACAACGACGGCCCCACCCTCGGCGCGTACATACCCATCGGCTGCGGCATCGAACGCGCGACAGCGACCGCTGGCTGAGAGCATGGAAGCCTTGGTAAAACCGATGAAGGGGTATGGATGAAGCAGCAGGTTGACTCCGCCGACCAGCGCCGTCGAAGCCTCGCCTGTCCGCAGGCTGTTGCAGGCCTGGTGCAGGGCTACTAGGGAAGACGAACAAGCTGTGTCGACGGCCACCGAGGGTCCATGCAGATCAAACACATAGGAAAGGCGATTGGCCGCAATGCTGAGCGTGTTGCCGGTCATGGAATGGGCCGTCAATGCGGCGAAATCGTCCATCGCGCGCATGCCATAGTCGACGCCGGAAATGCCGACAAATACAGCGCAATCGGAGCGCGCAAGCCGCGAAGGCACCTGCCCGCCGGCCTCCATGGCCTCCCAGGTCAACTCAAGCAGTAGGCGCTGCTGCGGATCGAGCCAAGCGGCTTCGCGCGGAGAGATACCGAAAAAGCCGGCATCAAATTCGTCTATGCGGGACAGTACCCCCGCCGCATAGGTGATGCTGCGTCCCGCTTCCGCCCGCTTGGGATGCTGCATCACTTCGGTCGCCCATCGTTCTGGTCCGATACGGCCTACCAGATCATCCCCGCGCCGGAGCGCCCGCCACAGATCACGCTCGATCGCCAAATCGCCGGGAAACCGGAACGCCATCCCAACGATTGCTATCAAGCTATTGGACACGAGTTTCCATAATACGACTAAGGGCGGGGATATTGCCCACAATCGGCGGGAATTGCCACCTACTCCGTAGCGGAAATTCCCTTGGAAACGAGCGTTTCGCTGCTCTGAACGCTTGCTGCACCCGCGTCCAATCGGTACAGTCCAAGGGAAGAATTCAGTTCAACCTATAACTACAATCAAGAGGAATGTCATGAGTAGGAATTTACTTGGACGCCGTGTCCGACAGGCCGCGGCTGGTCTCGCGCTTTGCACTTTAGCCGCCGCTGCGCAGGCGGACCCATTCAGCCTCGAGGGCGTTTGCCACCTAACGAGCCTCATTCCTGGCGCAGGGCAATGCCTGCTGGAGTTTTCGGTGAGCGACCCGACCTTCACGACTCTGAAGAGTGCGACGGTCAGGATAGACAACATTATTGTGCACCGCTATTTAAACGACAATGTACACCCGGCAATAAATTCATTTTTAGGTCTCAACGGCAGTACGGAAGT
Organism: Steroidobacteraceae bacterium; assembly: GCA_035300345.1. GTDB lineage: Bacteria > Pseudomonadota > Gammaproteobacteria > Steroidobacterales > Steroidobacteraceae > FEN-1191. The sequence goes on along the minus strand of DATGVM010000022.1, from coordinate 27,535 downwards.
GAGCTGCGGCGTGTCGCATGTTGTCACTGCATTCATCGTCCGCCTCCCCGTCGGCTCTCTCTCTGAAAAGGTCGGTTCGCTCCCAGCTATAGTGTGCCCGACGAAGCAGTAACGCTTCCTAAGCGAGATCGGTGGGATTGCTGAATGCGATCCCTTTGCGCGGCCGCCTTCGGGCGGCCGCTGGTTGGGACGCCATTTAGGCGAAGCAGTGAGCTTCAGTGCGCTCGCCCCAAGCACCAGACCCAACCCTGCTCTCCCCGGCGGGCACGTTCGATTTTGTCCAGCCAGGACTGGCGGATATCCGCGTGTGCGGGGTCATCGGCGATGCGCACAAGTTCCGAGCGCATGATCAATTGAAACTCCGCCGTGTGATCTTCCGCCATCACTTGCACGAAGCCCGCCTGCTCCAAGAGCACGCGATAGCCGCTCACCGTGCGCAGGTCGTACTGACGCTGCTCAATGTAGTCGGAAAATTCGGCACTGGACTTGCCTTCGCCGCGACCGTAATCGGTGAAGAACAACAGGCCACCGGGATTCAGCAGGCCATGCAAGACCGCCATCAGCCGCGGCTTGTCGTGGATGTGCAGAAATACGTCGCGGCTGTAGATCACGTCGTAGTGGAGTGTTGCCGGCAGCGCCAGCACATCCACGTGCTCCAGGGTAACCTGCGAAGTCAACCCTTGAGAGCACAGACGCTCCCGGGCGCTGGCCAGCATATTGGCCGAGACATCAATGCCGTGAACTGAGACGCCATGCTCACGCGCCATCAGGAAAGCCGATCCGCCCAGGCCGCAACCCACATCCAGCACCCGCATGCCCGGCTTCAGCCCGAGGCGTGCGATGCACGCCCGAGCGCTGTCAGCGCCGCCCGGGCTGATGAAGTGTTGACCGTAGATCGCCTCGTACTTGGCAATCGCTTCGGCCTGGTATTGGGTCGCGTCGAGGTCCGCTCCGGGTTTCCTGTCGTCGGTCACCGAACGCCCTCAGCGCATCGCGACTTGGGTTTCCCGCGATTTATGGACCAGGGTCGCAACCAGCTGCCTCAGCTCCGCCAACTCTGATGCCTGCACTGCCAGCTGTTCGCTGTGTTGCTGATTCAGCCGGTGTTCCTTCTGCAGCTCGTTCAGCAATATCGCCGGCAGCAGGTGGTAAGCCACCGTCTTGGGCTGACCATCCTTATCTCGGATCACCAGCTCCGGGAACACCTCAGCCACTTCTTCCGCGATCAAACCGTACTGAATTGGTTTCTCACCTTCGGCATCGGGTTGCTTATAGCGGAACTTCACCGGACGGAGCTTGAGCAGGCGTTCGCTGGCGCTAGCCATTGGTTCAATGTCCTGCTTGTAGCGTCGCGAGGATGAAATAGTGCCGAGCTGACCATTCGCATCGATGACTAACTCCGCACCAGCCAGACCCGTGGTGACACCGCTAACGCCGGCAATAAATGTACGCATGACGCCTGAGCCCATGACCCCTACGACTCCCTGCTTCCCGAGCCGCATCGTTTGCGATTCGGCGGCAACACCGGAATTCGCAATATCGACATTGTCATTGCCCGTGGTCAGGTTCTGGCCTGCATGCCATCCCACGGCCGTGTTGTACTTGCCCGTAGAATTCCGTTGCATCGCATAGTTACCGAAGGCGCTAATTCCTGTCCCGGTCGTACTGAGGTACAGCGCAAAATTGCCATGGGCGGCGTTACCACTTCCGGTCGTGCTGTTCACCAACACTTGATAGCCAACCGCGGTGTTATTAGAGCCGGTCGTGTTGTTATAGAGCGCTTGAAACCCGGAAGCGGTATTGTTGGCGCCTATCGTGTTGCTGGAAAGCGCAGATGCTCCCGAAGCAGTGTTGTTGGAGCCGGTCGTGTTGAACAACAACGCTTTAACTCCGGAGGCAGTATTGTAGGTGCCGGCTGTATTGTGTAGGAGCGCATAAACTCCCGAGGCAGTGTTGTAGTAGCCGGTCGTGTTGCTAACGAGCGAACTAGCCCCGTAGGCGGTATTGAAGGAGCCGGTCGCGTTGTTGAAGAGTGCGCCAGCTCCGGTGGCAGTGTTGCAATAGAGCGTTTGGTATCCGGAGGCAGTATTGTTGTAGCCGCTTGTGTTGCTAAAGAGCGCGTCAAACCCAGAGGCGGTGTTGTAGTAGCCGGTCGTGTTGAAATAAAGCGCGTTGAATCCGGAAGCGGTGTTGGACGTGCCGACTGTGAGGTTTACGAGGGCGCTTGATCCCATCGCGGTATTGCCGACTACGTCAGTGCTCACCACGTCCGGCGGCTGAGCGCCGTAAACGGTTGCAGCGATTGCTGCGAACGCGATTGCCACGACCAGGGCAGTACTGTTGAAACGATTCATGGTTGTTTACCTCGCTATTGTTCTTGGCGACGCAATTGATCTCATCGTTCCAGCTTCTGGATCCTGCATCGGATCTGTTCAACTTGATGGGTGCTGAGCCCTACCTTCTTTTCAGAGAAAGGTACGCCTGGACAGGGGAACAATAAAGCCCGCACTGGCGGAGCGCGGACCGCGGCCGAATGGATTGAACTTTGGAAGGTTGGTGGGCCGTGAAGGAGTCGAACCTTCGACCAAGAGATTAAGAGTCTCCTGCTCTACCAACTGAGCTAACGGCCCGCTTAAAAAGTGGGGTGGACGACGGGATTCGAACCCGCGACAGCCGGAATCACAATCCGGGACTCTACCAGCTGAGCTACGTCCACCATCGACATCATTGGCGCGCCCGGCAGGACTCGAACCTGCGACCACCGGCTTAGAAGGCCGGTACTCTATCCAGCTGAGCTACGGGCGCCCGGCTTGTTCTGAAATGGTCGGGGCAGCAGGATTTGAACCTGCGACCCTCTGCTCCCAAAGCAGATGCGCTACCAGACTGCGCCATGCCCCGATCGGTCAACTTGCCGGGTCGCGCATCATACGTAACCCTTACTCATGCGACAATAGCGCAATTCCCACCAGGAATGAGTGAATGAGCGCGAAAATCATCGACGGCAAGGCCGTGGCGGAGGCGATCAAGACCGAGATCCGGGCCGCCACCGACGCCCTGGCTGCGGCCGGCCGGCGCCGGCCCGGCTTGGCGGTCGTCATGGTGGGCAACGCCGCCGCCTCGGAAGTTTATGTACGCAACAAGCGCCGCTCCTGCGAGCAGGCGGGCATCATCTCCAGCGCCCACGATCTCTCCGCCGGCACCAGCGAGGCCGAGCTGCTCGCCCTCATCGAATTGCTCAACAACGATTCCGCCATCGATGGGATCCTGGTGCAGCTCCCCCTGCCCGCTCAAATTCGCCCCCGCTCGGTGATCGACGCCATCAGCCCGGCCAAGGACGTCGATGGATTCCATCCCTACAACCTCGGACGCCTGGCGCAGCGCGAGCCGCTGCTGCGTTGCTGCACGCCCTATGGGGTGATGCGCTTGCTCGACAGCATCGGCGCGAAGCTCTCAGGGATGCAGGCGGTCGTCGTCGGCGCCTCCAGCATCGTCGGACGGCCGATGGCCCTCGAACTGCTGCTCGCGGGCGCCACTGTGACGATCTGCCACAGCCGCACGCGTGATCTGGCGGCCGAGGTGGCGCGCGCGGAGCTGGTGGTCGCCGCCGTCGGGCAGGCCAACAAGGTGCGCGGCGAGTGGATCAAGCCCGGCGCCATTGTCATCGACGTCGGCATCAACCGCCTCGGGGACGGTCGCCTGGCAGGCGATGTGGAATATGCCCCCGCGGCGGCACGTGCGGGCTGGATCACGCCGGTCCCGGGCGGGGTCGGACCGATGACGGTCGCCATGCTGATGCAAAATACGCTCGAGGCCTACCAGAAGCGCTGATCAGGCCTCTTCAGGCCGGACGCTCACGATCTCGAGCGGAATGCCGCGTATGGCCGCGGCGGTATCGGTGAACGAGCTGTAGAAGCTCCCCAGGAGCTTGCGGCATCCGGCCAGGCAATACAGATCCACGACCGCATCTCGCGCGGATTGGCGATTTCCGCGTCGCACCGATTTCTTAGGATGCGTGTGGACGCGCGCCCCGAACTCGCGCCGCAGCAGCGCTTCCTCCTTAAGATCGTCCGTCGCCAGGAAAAACTCCGTGGCGGGCTCGAGCTCCAGTTCCGCGCGCATTTTCCCCAGGAACTGCTCGGTCGGGCTAAGCGCGATTGACTGGCGGTTGTCCTGGCGGCGGATGTGCACGCCGACCATCCGCGGCAGCAGCGCATGGTATGGCTCGAGGGCCTGCCGTATCGCGGGCGCCGGCACCAGCTCAGCGAAAGGTCTGGCATTGGTAAAGAACCGGTTGAAGGTGCGAATCATGACGCCCGGCGAGTTCGCCAGATCCACGAAAGAATGTCCCTGGGTCGCCAGCTGGTTGGCCTCCGGTATGTCAATGAAACGCGCATGGGCCGCGCGCGCCCGTCGCAGCCTCAGCCAGCGCAGGAACTGCGGATCGCGCACCTGTCGCAGAGTGGTAAAGGCCGCTGGGATCTCAAACAGGTCCTCGAACCGGCAGGGCATCTGGTTGCGGATCGTCCACACGATGTGCAGCTCGCAGCCGGTATAGCGGGAGAGCGCAATGCCGGAATCAAGCACGCGCATCCGGTTGCCCAGGCCGCCGATGGGTTCCAGAGTCAACACGACTTCACGGGGATGAGAGCACGGGCCGCCGGAAGAACAGGCCATCGAGCTGCAGCAGCTCGCCGCTGCGCGGATCGAAGAAGCCGGGCTTGAGATCCATCAGGACAAATCCCTGCTTCGCCATCTCGGCGATCAGCTCCGGCAGCAGCAGCTCGCCCTGGTACAGGGGCGCGATCGACATCTCCAGCTGCACGCCGCTGCAGCGAGTGAGGGTCTCCCGGGCGCCGCGCAGCACCGCGGCCTCGAATCCCTGCGTGTCGATCTTCAGGAAGAGGCGCTCGCCCGGCCCGCAATACTGGTCGATGACACGGTCCAGCCGGCGCACGGTGACGGTCTCCGTCCCGACGTAGGCGGACTTCGGCGCCGCGGCCAGGTGCTGCGGCAGCATCTCCAGGAAGGAAGAGCTCTGGGAATTTCCGGCGACATGGATCGTCCGCGTCTCATCCTCGTCACCCAGCGCCAGTTGCACCGCCTGCCAGTTTGGAATCAGGGCGGTATTGAATTTCAGCTTGGCGTAAGGCCCCGCCAGAGGCTCAAAGGACACGATCCGGCCGCGATAGCCGCGGGCGCGAAGCTGGCGGGCGAACTGCCCCGCGTTGGCGCCCACATCCAGCACCACCTCGACGTCAAATCGCTGCAGCAAGCGCTGCAGCGTGTCCGCGCGGCGGTAGGCGCGCAGACCCACACGGGCGAGCAGATTGCGCAGCAGGGCCTTGCATTGATAGGCCTCAGGCATCGGCGCGCACCGCGACCAGCCAGAATTCCTTGCGGATGGCGGCCGCGTCCCGCAAGCGCTCGATCGACCAGCGGAGCGGTGCCATGAGAAGCTGCGCCAGCCGGCGCGCCACGCCCGCCGTGCGGTGCACGAGATGCGGATGGACGCGCACAACGCGATACCCTTCTTCCTCCAGCAGCCGCGACAGGGTCGCCGGCGTGTAATAGATGGCGTGCCCGGTGGTCGGGTCGGAGGGCTGGAAGAATTTGTGGTGCGCCGGGTCGCGCACCGCCCGGTGATAGGCGCCGAAGGGCACGGCGATGTACAACCCGCCGCCGGGACGCAGCACGCGGCGCACCTCGCGCAGGGCGGCGCGCGGATCAGGGGTGTGCTCCAGCACGTGCTTCATGACGACGATCTGGAAGGCGCCCTCGGCAAAGGGCATGGCGGTCATGCTGCCCACTTCCACCGCGTAGCCCTTGCTGCGGCAGAAGGCCGCCACCCCCGCGTCATATTCCAGCCCGGTCGCCGCCATCCCAAGCTGCTGCGCGGCGCGCAGCGTGTAGCCCAGCGAGCAGCCGACGTCCAGCAGTGGACCGGGCGCCACGTGATTGAGCACGTCCCGGATCTGCTCGCGCGACTTGCTCACCCGGTGGCGCCAGCGCCTGGAATAAGCCGTGCTCGCCGGATCGAAAGGCCGTGGGAGCGGCGCCTGCTCCGCGGTCCACTTCTTGTAAATCAGGCCGCACGCGCACCGCACCCACAACACCGTGGCGTGGCGGGCGTAGTCGCTGGATGCAGGATTCCTGCACAGGGGACAGGCCGTATGCAGGGTGCCGTCCGTCGTGCTCAAGACGAGGTGGCCTCGGCCATCTCGGCCTCCACCATGGCGTTCACCACCTCCGGCATCGTAAAGCGCGCCCGCCATTTCAGGATCCGTGCCGCCTTGGCCGCATCGCCACAGCTGTGGTCGATGTCGGCGGGACGGAACAGGTCGGTGGAACTGTCCGTGTGCTGCTGCCAGTCGAGGCCCACGTGGCTGAAGGCCGCGGCGGCGAACTGCGCCAGTGAGTGCGCCGCACCCGTCGCGATCACGTAGTCATCGGAGCGTTCCTGCTGCAGCATGAGCCACATGGCTTCCACATATTCCGGCGCCCAGCCCCAGTCGCGGTGAATCTCCAGGTTGCCGAGCGTCAGCCGGTCGCGGCTGCCGCGCGCGATGGCGCAGGCCGCGGCGACGATCTTGCGCGTCACGAAGCGGCGCGACCGGAGCGGGGATTCGTGGTTGAAGAGGATGCCGGTGCTCGCGTGCAGGCCGTAGGCGTCCCGGTAGTTCGCCACCAGTCCGTGGGCCGTCGCTTTCGCCACGGCGTAGGGGCTGCGCGGCCGGAAGGGTGTGCCCTCCACGGCGCGCTCGCCGCCGGTGTCACCGTAGCATTCGCTCGAGCCGGCGCTGTAGAGGCGGATCGGACGGCCGAGGAAGCGGATCGCTTCCAGCAGGTTCAGCGTCCCCATCGAGATGCTTTCCAGGGTCTCCACCGGCTGCTCGAAGGACAGGCCGACGGAGCTCTGCCCGGCGAGGCTGTAGATCTCATCGGGCGCTACACTCGAAATCACCTGCAATACACTTCGGAAGTCATTGAGTGCCATGGATAGTTTTGTCACGCGTCCAGCGATGCTCAGCCGCACCAGGTTGGCAAAGCTCTGGGCGTCCGCGTCGCGCGACGTACCGTAGACCGCATATTCCCGTTCGAGCAGGAGCTGTGCGAGGTAGGCCCCGTCCTGCCCGGAGACGCCGCAGATCAGGGCGCGCTTCACTCGCGTCTCCAGATCGTGCGGCCGCCCTGCTGGTCCTCGAGCTGCACGCCAGCGGCGGCGAGTTCGGTGCGAATGCGATCCGCGGCCGCAAAATCACGCGCGCCGCGCGCGGCCAGGCGCGAGGCGATGCGCTCCTCGATCTGCGCCTCATCGAGCACCGCTCCGCTCGCCTGTGCCTCCTCGAACCGGCCCGCCTGCAGGCGGAACCAGTGCTCCGGATTTTCCTGGAGCACTCCGAGCACGCCGCCCAGGCTCCGCACTTCCGCCGCGAGCGTCCCGGCCTCGGCGTGGCGGCCGGCGGCGCGCGCGCCATTGAGCTCGCGCGCCAGGTCCTGCAGCACCGCAAAAGCCTCGGGCGTGTTGAAGTCATCATCCAGCGCCCGCTCGAAGCGCGAGCGGGCCGCGCCGCCCGAGGGCGCTGCGGCTTCCGGCACGCCGCGCAGCGCGGTGTACAGGCGCGTGAGCGCGGCGTCCGCCTGCTCGAGCTGCGCGGTGGCATAGTTGATCGGGCCGCGGTAGTGACTGGCCAGCAGGAAGGCGCGCATCACCTCCGGATGGCGCAGGCGCGGCAGCACCTCTCGCAGCGTGAAGAAATTGTTGAGCGACTTCGACATCTTGACGTCATCGACGTTGACGAAGCCATTGTGCATCCACACGTTGACGAAGGCGGAGCCGCTCGCCCCGCAGGACTGCGCAATCTCATTCTCGTGATGCGGGAACTTCAGGTCACTCCCGCCCCCATGGATGTCGAAATGCTCGCCCAGCACGCTCATCGACATGGCCGAGCATTCGATATGCCAGCCCGGGCGCCCGGGCCCGAAGGGCGAATCCCAGGCGGGCTCGCCCGCCTTGGCGCGCTTCCACAGCACGAAATCGAGCGGATCGCGCTTGGCCGAATCCACCTCGACGCGCGCCCCGGCGCGCAGGTCCTCGAGGCGCTTGCCCGAGAGGCGCCCGTAGCGCGGGAAACGCGCCACCGCGTAGCAGACATCCCCGTCTGTGGTGAGGTAGGCCAGCTCCCTGGCGATCAGCCGCTCGATCAGGGCGATGATGCCGGGGATATGCGCGGTCGCGCGCGGCTCGTGATCGGGTCGCTCGCAGCGCAGGGCCAGGCAATCTTCGTCCATCGCGGCGATGAAGCGCGCCGTGAGCTCTTCGATCGGCTCGCCATTCTCCGCCGCGCGCTTGATGATCTTGTCGTCGATGTCGGTGATGTTGCGGACATAGGTCACCTGGTAGCCCCGGTAGCGCAGGTAACGGCGCACCAGGTCGAACACCACCAGGAATCGCGCGTGCCCGAGATGGCAGTAGTCGTAGACCGTCACGCCGCAGACATACATGCCCACCTTGCCGCTGTGAATCGGCGTGAACACTTCCTTGCGGCCCGTCAGTGAGTTGTGGATCTGCAGCACGGCTGGGTGAACCTTCCTGTCTTCGCTCCGTTGCTCACTGCGCCCAGGCCGCGAGCCGCTCCTGCGCGAGCCCGGGCGACATCGCCTTGAGGAGCGGTGCGAGCTCGGGGCCGTGCAGCCTCCCGGTGAGCGCGGCACGGAGCGGTGCATAGAACGCGGCCCCCGTGCGCCCGCTGGCCGCGCGCCAGGCCGTGAGGTCGGCGCCCTGCGCCGCGGCGGCGGCGATCAGGCGATAGAACTCCCGGCCCGCCGCTGCGACCGCGGCACGCGCCGGATCCTCCCAGCGCAGCTCGCCGCCCAACAGCACCGGGAGCCACTCCACAATATCACTTGCCGCGATGAGGTTGGGCTGCAAGGCCACGACGCAGGCCCGGCGCTGTACCGGCGGCACCGAGGCCGGCAGGAAGGGCTCGAGCCAGGCGAGCGCGGCGTCAGGCGTGAGCGCATGCGCCCACAGCCCCTGCCAGTGCCGCAGCTGCACGGGATCAAAGCGCGCGCTGGCGCGCTGCAGATGACGGGTCTCGAAGTGCGCGGCCATGTCCGCCAGCGAGAGCACGGCCAGCTCGCCGCTCGAATGCCCGAGACGAAACAGGTGATTGCAGATCGCGGTGGCGCTGTAGCCCGCCTCGCGCAGCTCGCGCAGCGACTGGGCGCCGGTGCGCTTGGACAGGGGCGTGCCGTCCAGACCGGTGAGCAGTGGCAGGTGGCCGTAGCGTGGCGCACGCATCCCGAGCGCCTCGAGCACCAGCAGCTGGCGCGGCGTGTTGGCCAGATGGTCCTCACCGCGCAGCACCTGCGTGACGCCCATCAGCGAATCGTCCACCGCGTTGGCAAAGAAGAAGGCCGGCGTGCCCTCTTCGCGCCGGATGACAAAATCGCCGATGTGGGCGCAATCGACCTGCTGCGGGCCGTGCACGAGATCATCGAACACCAGCTGCCGATCGACCGGCACCCGGAAGCGCAGCGTCGCGCTCGCGCCCGCCGCGAGCCGGCGGGCGACCTCGCGCGCCTCGAGCTGCGCACAGGTCCCGGCGTAGCGCGGCGGGCGGCCGGCGGCCAGCTGCGCGCGACGGCTGAGTTCGAGCTCCTGGCTGCTGCAAAAGCAGCGATAGGCAGCCGATCGGCTCTCGAGCTGCGCGAGGAGCGGCGCGTAGAGGCCACCCCGCTGCGACTGGCGGTAGGGACCGGTGCCACCGTCGTGGCCCGGACCCTCGTCCCAGTCCAGTCCCAGCCAGACAAGCTCGCGCTCCAGGGCCTCGACGTGCGCATCGGTGGTGCGCGCCGCGTCGGTATCCTCGATGCGCAGCAGGAAGCGGCCGGCCAGGCGGCGGGCCAGCAGCAGGTTGAACAGCGCGGTGCGCACATTGCCGAGGTGCAATTCGCCGCTCGGGCTCGGTGCAAAACGGGTCACGACGGCGCCGGCGTTCATCTCTACAATGTTAATGGATGTCGCGGCCCCATGGATGGGTACCTCGTGAGCACACTGTTCGTCTCCGACCTGCACCTCGATGCCGCCTTCCCCGCGGCCGTGGCGCAGTTCGCCCAGTTTCTTGCAGGTCCGGCACGCGAGGCCGAGGCGCTCTATATCCTGGGTGACCTCTTCGAGACCTGGGTGGGCGATGACGACGAGGATGCGGAGCGCGCCCGCGTGTGCGCGGCGCTGCGGGACCTGAGCGATGCGGGCGTGGCCTGTCACGTCTGCCATGGCAATCGCGACTTCCTGCTCGGGACCGGATTCGAGCAGCGCACCGGCTGCCGCCTGCTCGCCGATCCGACGATCATCGATCTGTACGGCGAGCGCGTGCTGCTCACGCATGGAGATGCGCTGTGCACCGCCGATCCGTCCTATCAGCGCCTCCGGAGCGTGGTGCGCAGCCCTGCCTGGCAGCGCCGCTTCCTGCGCCTGCCGCTCGCGACGCGCCGCTCGCTGGCCGAGGAGGCGCGTGCCGGAAGCCGCGCGCACACCGGCATGGCGGCAGCGGGGATCATGGACGCCAGCGAGGACGCCGTGGTCCGCGCCATGAGCGCCTGCGCCGTGCGCACGCTCATTCACGGGCACACGCACCGGCCGGCGGTGCACGAATTGCTCGTGGATGGCGCGAGCGCGCACCGCATCGTGCTCGGCGCCTGGTACGAGCAGGGCAGTTGCCTGCGCTGGGACGCGAGCGGCTATGAGCTTGACTCGCTCCCCCGCGGCGGACCGGAGTGAAAGCGCAGCTCGGTGTCCTCCGAGCTGATCAGCTGCGCTTCGATACTTAAAAATTCCTGCAGACGCGCCGGCCATGCGGCCCTAAGCGCATCGCCCTCGCCGGCCGCCTCGGCGGCCAGCTCCAGGTACAGCGCCCCATGGCGCGCCTCGGCCCGTTCCAGATCGGCATAGAAGTCGCCCAGCGGTGCGGGCAGGCGCGGCGCGAGCCGCCCGAAGCGCTCACAGGAGCGCGCCTCGATGATCGCGCCGATCAGCATCAGGTCGACGCGCCGCTGCGGCTCGTGGGTGCTCAAGTCCGCGCGCAGAGCGGCGGCGTAGCGGCCGGGTGGTAGCCGGCGAAACGGCACGGCGAGGCGCTGCATCATGCGGCTGACCTGCTCGAAGTGGCGCAGCTCCTCGCGCGCCAGGCGCGCCAGCGCCAGGTTCTGCCGCTCGAACTCCGGATAGGCGAACATCAGCGCCACGGCGGTGGAGGCGGCCTTCTTTTCGCAGTAGGCGTGATCGAGCAGGATCTGCGCCCAGCCCGTTGCGGCCGCCTCGAGCCAGCGCTCCGGAGTCGGCGCCAGCGAGGCGAGCAGATTCACGCTTCGGCCGTCCGGTTGAGCCATTCCTGGCGCGCCACGCTGATCGCCCGGGCCGTTTCGAGGGCATCGGCGTAGCGATCCGCCGGCTCCTTCGCCAGCAACCGATTGAGCAGCGGCTGGAGCGGCTCCAGGCGCTCATCGAGGCGGGGAATGGGGGCGTTGCGGTGCATGTAGAGCACGGTCATCGGATTGTCGGCGCGATAGGGCTTGTCGCCGGTCAGCATCTCGTAGAGCACGACGCCCAGGCTGTACAGATCGCTGCGCGGATCGAGCCGCTGTCCGTGGCCCTGTTCCGGGCTCATGTAATGCGGGGTGCCGAAGATCAGTCCCTTGTCGGTCAGCTCCATCTGCAGCGCGGCCTGCTTGGCCATGCCGAAATCGATCAGCGCCAGCTGCTCCTCGGAGCGCAGCATCACGTTGCCCGGTTTCAGGTCCCGGTGCAGGATGCCCGCCTCGTGGATGGCGCCCAGCACGTCGGCGAGCTGCGCGGCGTAGAGCATCGACTCGGCCGGCGCCAGGCCCTGCTTCATGCGCCGGCGCAGGTCGCCGCGCGGAAAATACTCCATGGCGAGGTAGGCGTGATCGTCGGCGATGCCCAGTTCGTGCAGGTGCACGATATTGGGATGGCGGATCCTTTCGGCGATCTCGTATTCCTGCAGGAAGCGCTCGAAGGACTGGTCCATGCCGGAGTCGTCGCGCTGCGAAGGCGTGACCTTGAGCACCACCAGCCCCTCGGCCTTCTCGCTCTCGGCCACGTACAGCTGCGAGACCGAGCCGCGCGCCAGGAGCCGCGCACGCCGGTAGCCGGGAATGCGCGCATCGCCAAAGCGGTGTGATTCGCGCCCCGCCTCCGAGACGCGCCACTCGGCCATCGCCAGGCGGTGGCGGTGGCTGGCGCGCTCGATGGCATCGACCAGCGCCGTGTGCACGAAGCGCTGCTTGCTGACGACCGCGAAGGCGCCCCAGCCGAGCGCCGCCTCCTGGGTGCGCGCGTCGTCCGCGTCCGCCAGGAAAATCACCGGGGCGAAGCCGCTCCGGTTGGCCAGGTCACGGAGCCATTCCAGCCCCTCACCGCCCGACCAGGACTGGCTAAGCAGCACCGCATCGAATCCCTGCGCCAGGAACTCGGCGGGGATCGTGCCGCGTTCCAGCGGCTGGTACGGGACCAGCTCGACCGCGGGCCAGCGGCAACTGGCGTGGTGGCGGATCAGTGACTGGATCCGCGGCTCCTGTTCAATCGCCAGCAGGCGCATGCCACTTCAGCCCGAGAATGAGAAAACTAGTGTGATCGGCGCCGGCCTGCGCGCCGGCCGGCAGGTTCAGCAGATCCCCGGAACTGGCGAGCAGCTCGGTGCAGTTGTCGAGACGGATCTCGGTCTCCGGATCAAATCCGGCCACCGCCATGCGCTCCCAGGATCCGGCATCGATCAGCGCCCCCGCATCATCGCTCCGGCCATCGCAGGAGGCGGCCAGGATCAGCATCGACTCGCGCCCGGACAGCAGGCTCGCCGCGCTGGCGGCCAGCAGCAGATGCGGCGCGGTGAAATCCGTGTGCCAGCAGGCGTGCCAGGCCTGGAGCCCACTCGGTCCCATATCGAGGGCGTGTGCGACGCGCACGGCGGCCACGTTCGGCAGGTCGAGCAGCGCGCCGCGCCAGTGCAGCACCAGCCGGTGGTGGTCGCACTGCTGCGAGAGCAGCAGCTCCCACGAGCCAGGCTCGCGGCCGGCCAGGGCGGCGAAATGGGACAGCAGCATCGAGCGGGCCCGCTGCAGGCGGCTGGCTCCGGGTTGCGCCGGCCTGGCGCCTGCGAACACCTAAGGCCCGCTGACGACCCGCAGCGAGCTGTACGCGCCCGCCCGGCGCTGGCTGCGCGCGGCGTCGGAGCGGTCGCGCTGGAGCTGTCCCAGGTATTCGGGGGTGACATCGCCGGTGACGTATTCGCCGGAGAAGCAGGAGGTGTCAAACTCGCTGATCTTGGCGTTGTCGTGCTGGCAGGCCGCCACCAGGTCGGCCAGGTCCTGGTAGACCAGCCAGTCCGCGCCGATCAGCCGCCCGACCTCCTCTTCACTCCGCCCGGCGGCCACCAGCTCGCTCGCCGCGGGCATGTCGATCCCGTACACGTTGGGGAAACGCACCGGCGGGGCGGCGGAGGCAAAATACACCTTGCGTGCGCCGGCTTCGCGCGCCAGCTCGATGATCTGCGCCGAGGTGGTGCCGCGCACGATCGAGTCATCGACCAGCAGCACGTTCTTGCCGCGAAATTCCAGGTCGATGGCGTTGAGCTTGCGGCGCACCGACTTCTCGCGCAGCTCCTGGCCCGGCATGATGAAAGTCCGGCCGATATAGCGGTTCTTGTTGAAGCCCTCGCGATACTTGATGCGGAGCTTTTGCGCCATCTGCAGGGCGCTGGTGCGGCTGGTATCGGGCACCGGGATCACCACGTCGATGTCGTGCTCGGGATGCACGCGGCGGATCTTGTCCGCCAGCCGCTCCCCCATGCGCATGCGCGCGCGGTACACGGAGATATTGTCGATGATGGAGTCGGGACGCGCGAAATAGACGTATTCGAAGATGCAGGGGGTGTGGCGCACGGTGCTCACGCACTGCTGCGAGTGCAGCCGCCCCTGCTCGTCGATGAACACCGCTTCACCGGGCGCCACGTCGCGCACCGGCTTGAAGGAGAGCATGTCGAGCGCCACGTTCTCCGAGGCCAGCATGTACTCGGTGCCGCGGGCGGTGCGCCGCTCGCCCAGGATCAGCGGCCGGATGCCGTTGGGGTCCCGGAACCCCAGCACGCCGTGACCGATGACCATCACCACCACGGCATAACCGCCCCGGCAACGCCGGTACACGGCCGTGGTGGCGGCAAAGATGTCGGCCGGCGTAACGCGCGGGGTGCCGACCCGCTGCAGCTCGGAGGCCAGCACGTTGAGCAGCACTTCGGAGTCCGACTCGCTGTTGAGGTGGCGGCGCTCCTCGCGCGTGAGCACGTCGGCCAGCTCGGCGGCATTGGTCAGGTTGCCGTTGTGCGCCAGGCAGATGCCGTAGGGCGCGTTGACGTAGAAGGGCTGGGCTTCCGAGGCGCTGTCGCAACCGGCCGTCGGGTAGCGCACATGTCCGATGCCGACATTGCCGCGCAGCTCGAGCATGTGGTGCTGCTGGAACACATCGCGCACCAGCCCGGAGCCCTTGCGCACGCACAGCGCACCCTGCTCCGCGGTCATGATCCCGGCCGCATCCTGGCCACGGTGCTGCAGGACCGTCAGCGCATCGTAGATACGCTGATTAACCGGGGCGGTGCCCACCATGCCGACGATGCCACACATAGTTTGTAACCGTAGGGTTCAGGCGGTCATTGACGCGGCGCGAATAGTATCCTCTCCGACGAGACTCCGCAGCAGATTGCCGGCCTTCTCGGCGTAGGGGGCCAGGGCCGAGTCGCGATACCAGGGCTCCTCGTTCAGGCGCACGGCATGGCACAGGATGGCCAGCACGCCGATCACCACGACGCCGCGCAGCATCCCGAACACGAAGCCCAGCAGGCGATCCGTGCCGCTGAATATCGACAGGCGCGTGAAACGCGTAACGAGCGCACCGATGGCCGCCCCGATCAGCAGCACGGCGACGAAGATGATGGCGCGCGCCGCCCAGGGACGCACGGCCTCGCCGCTGAGCGCGCCACCCAGGTAGGGCTCGAGCTCACGGGCGTACTGCCAGGCCAGCACTACGGCCGTCAACCAGGTGACCAGCGAAATGACCTCGCGCAGCAGCCCGCGCAGCAGGCCGGCCACGCTGGAAAAAACCAGCAGGCCGATGATCACGTAATCTGTCCAATTCATGTCCGTTATTCTACCCCATCAGCGCACACCGGCCCCGCCACAGGTCTCAGGGCAGCGTATTGACGATCGGTTTCAGCCCTGTTTGCAGCATTTGCTGCCGCAGCGCCATGGCGCGGGCGCGGTCGGTGAAGGCCGCGCTGCGCACCCGGTACAGGCCCTTGTCGTCGGGGCCCGCAACCTGAACGGCAAATCCCTTCGCCTTCATCTGCCTGACCATGCGCTCGGCAAAATCGTGGCGCGCGAAGCTGCCCACCTGCACGGTCCAGCCCGCGCGCACCGCCGCGTGCGCCGGCACTGATGGCGGCGCCGATGCCGGCGGCGTCACCACAGGCCTGGGCGCCTCCTCCGGCTGGCGCGCCTCCACGGGCGCTGGCGCCGCTGCCGGCGGCGCGAGCGCGGGCGTTTCCGTCGCGGCCGGAACGCTCGCAGTCTGCGCGGCGCTGGCACTCAAGGGCGCGCCGGCCGGCAGCGGCTGTGCGCCATCGTTGTCGCGCAGATCGATGTTGTAGGTGCGCTCCGGTGGCCCGTCGAGGGCGCTGCCGGCGCTCTGGGAAGCGGGCGCCGGGTGGCCGCGAAACATTGCCGGCACCAGCAGCACCACGATCACCACGAGCAGTACCGCACCGGTCAGCCGCTCCTTGAGATGTGTCTGCAAGAGTGCCTTACCTGCCCGAAAGTTGAAGGCTCAGTATAGCCCACGCCACTGCAGCGCTGGTCCCACGGTGTGGAAGGAACCGCACACCAGCACGCGATCCCCGCTCACCGCCCGTTGCGCGGCACGCTCGCAGGCCGACGCCACGTCCCCGCAGATCTCCACCTCGCCGCGCAGGCTTCCCATGCGCTCGGCGAGGCGGGCCGCTTCCAGCGCGCGCGGTCCCTGTGGCGTGCACAGCAGCCAGTGATCGACCTGCGCATCGAGCTGCGCGGCGACCGCGCCGACATCCTTGTCGCCGAGCATGCCGAACACCGCGAGCGTCCTGCCCCGCGCCCCGAAGGCGCGCAGCTCATGGGCCAGCACCGCCGCGGCCGGTTCGTTGTGCGCAACGTCGAGCACCCACTCGACGCGGCCGGGAACCCGTTGCAGCCGGCCGGGCAATCGCACGCGGCGCAGCGCCGAGGCGACCCTGGCCGCCTCCAGCGGCGCGCCGGCCGGCAGCGCCTGCATCGCCGCCAGCGCGGTCGCGGCATTGCGGTACTGGATTTCACCGGCCAGTGCCGGGGCCGGCAACTGCCTCAGATCGGCGCCGCGCTGGCGGAAATCCCAGCTCCCATCCGCTCGCAGCGCCCAGTTGAAGTCCTGGCCCGCCGCCTCGACCTTGCATTCCAGCGCCGCCAGGGCCGCCGTGACACTCGTGGGCATCTGCGTGGTGCCCAGGATCACCGGGCGGCCGCGCCGGAAGATTCCGGCTTTTTCCGCACCGATCGCCTCGAGCGTCTCGCCGAGCCAGTCGCGATGATCGAATCCCACCGAACACAGGACCGCGACGTCTGCATCGATGAGGTTCGTGGCATCGAGCCGCCCGCCCAGACCCACCTCGAGAATCGTCAGCGCAACGGCGCCATCGCGAAACAGCAGCAGGGCCGCCAGCGTGTTGAATTCAAAGTAGGTCAGCGAGATCTCGCCGCGCGCGGCCTCGATGCGCTCGAAAGCGTCCACCAGGGCCGCTTCCCCTGCCTCCACCCCATCGATGGTGATGCGCTCCTGGTAGCGCAACAGGTGAGGCGAGGTGAACAGTCCGACGCGCTGCCCGTGCGCCTGGGCGAGCGCGGCCATCAGCGTCGCCGTCGAACCCTTGCCATTGGTGCCGCCGATGATGGCCGTGCGGCCCGCCCATGGCAGGAGCCCGAGTCGCTCGGCGACGGCGCGAACGCGCTCCAGCCCCAGGTCTATGCTGCTCGGATGGAGCTCCTGGTGGAAAATCAGCCAGTCGGCCAACGTTCGGGCAGCGGGCATCAATCAGGAATCGAGGACGGGGCGCTTCATCAGCATCTGCAGGAGCAAGGCCAGCCGATCGCGCATCTCGCGCCGATCGATGATCAGATCGAGCGTGCCATGCTCGAGCAGGAACTCACTGCGCTGGAACCCTTCCGGCAGGGTTTCGCGCACCGTCTGCTGGATGACGCGGGGGCCGGCGAAGCCGATCAGCGCCCGCGGCTCGGCGACATTCAGGTCGCCCAGCATGGCGAGGCTGGCGGAAACTCCGCCCGTGGTCGGATCGGTCATGACCGAGATGTAGGGCAAGGCCGCGCGCGCCAGGCGGGCCAGCGCGGCGCTGGTCTTGGCCATCTGCATCAGCGACAGCAGCGCCTCCTGCATGCGGGCCCCGCCGGTCGCCGAGAAGCACACCAGCGGGCAGCGCTGCGCGACGCAGTGATCGACCGAGCGGCGAAAGCGCTCCCCGACCACCGAGCCCATCGATCCGCCGAGGAACTGGAACTCGAAGGCGCAGGCCACCAGCTCCTCCCCCTTCAGGCGGCCGGCCAGCGCGATCAGCGCGTCGCGCTCCGAGGTTGCCTTCTGGGCCTGGGTCAGCCGGTCCCGGTAGCGCTTGCTGTCGCGAAAGCGCAGCGGGTCCTCGGGCTGCACCAGCGCGCCGATCTCCAGCTGCGGCCCCGGGTCCAGCAGTGCGCTGAGGCGCGCGCGGGCGCCGATGCGCATGTGGTGCGAGCACTTCGGGCAGACATTGAGGTTGCGTTCCAGCTCGGCCCGGTAAAGGACCGCATCACAGGCCGGGCACTTGATCCACACCCCTTCGGGGACCGAACGGGAACGCCGTTCGGTCTTGATGCGCGAGGGGACGATTTTCTCGAACCACGACAAGGATTCAGCCTTCCGCCAGGTCGGAGAACCCGATCATAGCGGAATCATCCGGCAGGCCGAACTCGGGCGGGTATTCGACCCTCCAGAGGTACAGGCCATGGGCCGGCGCGGTCGCCTCCCCGGTGCGGCGCTGGCGGGACTCAAGCTGCTCGCCCGCACGCCCGGCCGGCGCGTCCCCGAGGCCGACCGCCACCAGGGTGCCGACGATATTGCGCACCATGTGGTGCAGGAAGGCATTGGCGGTGATGTCGACCTGGACCCACTCATCGCGACGCCGCACCACCAGGGACTCGACCCGCCGGACGGGCGTGCGCGCCTGGCACTCGGCCGCGCGAAAGGCGCTGAAATCGTGCTCGCCGACCAGCAGCTGCGCTTCCGTCTGCATCCGCGCCACTTCCAGCGGCCGGTGCACGCACCAGGCGCGACCGGCGGCCAGCGCCGAGCGCGCCGGGCGGTTGAGCAGCAGATAGCGGTAGGAGCGGCGCAGGGCCCCGTAGCGTGCATGGAACCCCTCGCTCACCGGTTGCACCCAGCGCAGGCTGATGGTCGAAGGCAGCGCGCTGTTGGCGCCGAGCAGCCAGCCGCGGGCGCTGCGTTGTGCGTCGGTATCGAAATGCGCCACCTGCGCCCGCGCGTGGACACCGGCGTCGGTACGGCCGGCGCAGCTGAGCGCTACGGGTACGGCAGCCACCCGGCCGAGGGCGGATTGCAGCGTTTCCTGCACCGAAAGGGAATGGGGCTGGAGCTGCCAGCCATGAAAGGCGCCACCGTCGTACTCGACGCCGATGGCGATGCGCGCCATCCGGGCTTCAGCCCGGGAGTGAGTCGATGAGGCGGCGCGCCTCGGTCTTCTGCGAGGCCGATCCCTCGCCCAGCACTTCTTCCAAGATACTCCGGGCGCCTTCCGGATCGCCCATATCCATGTAGGCGCGGGCAAGATCGAGCTTGGTGCCCACCTCGCTCATCGTCGCCGGCTCCACTTCGCTGATCGGCGTATCGCCCATCAGGCGCTGCGTCTTGGTGAACTCACCGGTATCCGAGCCGCGGGCGCCGACATCCAGGTCGATCGGGCCGGCCGAGTTGCCGGTCGATCCCAGATGATCCAGGTTCAGGTCGACCGCACCGCCCCCCTGCTCGCGCAGTGCGGCGATCCGGCCGGTGAAATCCAGGTTGTTGTCGACCTGCGGCATGATCGCCGTGACCAGCTCGGTCGGCGCGTGCACGGCGAGCTGCGTTTCCGCGGTCGCCGAAAAATCCTTGTCGGTGAACAGCCAGGTGCCGCTCTCGCTGCTGCCCCTGCCCATGGCCGGCATTTCCGCCGTGTCGCGCCCCGCTTCGGCCTGCGCCAGGAGCTGGCGCGTACCGGCCTCCATCGATCTCAAGACGGTGGGAGCGGACTCCGGACCGGCATCGGTGGCCTGGTGTGGACCGGTGTCGCCCGCGGACAGGTCGAGGCCCAGATCATCGAGTGCCAGTTCCGCGGTCTGCTCCGCCGAGGAGTTCATGAATCGCCCGGTCGACTCCAGCTTGTGACGGATGGTCGGGTTATCCAGCCCTGCGTGCTGCGGGTTCTCCACGGTGGGGGAATCGCCTGAGCGATCCTGCAATTCCATCGTTACGGTCTGCGAGATCGGCATCTCGCGCGTGGATCCGGTGGAATCCGAGCCGCGCGCCGGATCATCGAGCACGAAGTCGACGCCCGTGTCCCCGATCTGCCGCGACTCGCCCGTCGGCTCGGCACCGCTCAAGGCCGCGCCGAGGTCCAGATCCACCACGTCCGCCATGTTTTCGCTGGCCATCGAGGGCTCGCCCAGCAGGTCGAAGTCGACGCGATTCTGTCCGCCTTCGAGGTTCAGGTCGACGCCGCCGCTGGCTGCACCGGCGAGCGCGCCAGCGCTCGCGAACAGCGCATCATCGGGTGCGATCTGCCGCCCCATGATGACAATCTTTTCCCACTCGCCGCCCTGCGCCTGCTCGCGGCTGCCCGCCAGCTCGCGCGCCAGTTGCAGGAACTGGTCGCGATTGCCCCAGACGAAGAACACCTCGAGCAGCTTGACCCTCAGGTCACGCCGCCCCGGTTCCCGGGAAATCGCAATCCGCACCAGATCGGCCGCCTGGTCGTACAGGCCGTAAGCCATGTGGAAGTCCGCTTCCGCCAGCGGATCGCCCTGGTCGATGGCCACCGCGGTATCGCCCGACACCGTATCGTCCACCGAGACGGACGGCGCAGCGTGCATCGCCGCCAGTTCCGCCTCGCCGATCCGCGGCGCCTGGTGGGTGCCCGATTCCTCGACGACGAAAGAGGATTCCTCGCGGCTGTGGAGCGCGCGAATCGGCTGAGTCTCGGCCGGCCGGGCCGAGCGCGACGACGCTTCCATGGGCGGACTGGCCAGATGGTCCAGCGTGCGATCGAATTCCTGCGACTGGCGCGCGCGCATCGAGCGCCACCCCAGCAGTGCGGCAAACAACAGCGCGATGCCGATCAGCGCCACGTACCAGTTGTCCACCAGCCAGTCGAGCCAGGAGCCCGATGCGGGTGTCGCCGGCGCGGCCTTGGCCGGCAGCTGCGGTTTTTCCGCCGCCGGAGGCGCGGGCTGCGCCACCGGCTCGGGGGCCGGTACCGCAGCGGTGGGGGGTGTCTCGGCCGGCGCTGCCGTGGGCGGCGCGGGTTCGGGCGCCGCCTTGCCGCGATCGATCTGCGCCTGCAGGCGCGCCAGCTCGGCGTTCTTCAGGTCAAGCAGGCGCTGGGATTCGGTCAGTTGCGACTGCAGCGAGCTGACCCGCTGCTGCAGCTCCGCCGCGGTGCCGCCGCCGGAGGCCGTGCTCGTGGCGTCGCTCCCCGGCTCTGCGGGCGCAACCAGATGGAGCCGCGCACCGCTCCCGCCACCGTGCGTGCCGGCCCAGCTGCGATATTGCGCATGCACCTCGGAGCTGGCTTCGCCCGGGCCCACGGCCGCGACTGTGGTGACGTCGGGAATCGAGAGCTGCGCGCCCGCGTGCATCTCATTCATATTGCCGCTGAAGGCCTGCGGATTGGCCTTGTACAGGGCGACGAGCGCGCGTTCGCGCTGGTTGTTGGGAAAATTGTGGGCCGCAATGGCCGACAGGGTGTCGCCCCGCTGCACGACATAGCTCCCGCCCGCCGCGCCAGGCGCCGCGCCCGAGGCCGCGGGCGCCGCGGAGGCTGCCGGCGCTGCAGGCGCCGCCGAAGGCGTCACGCCGGCCGATTGCGCCTGCGGAACACTCGCCGGTGCGACCACTTCTGCCGCGCCGCCACCATTGGCGCCCGTGAAGGCAGGCGGATCGAGCAGCACGGTGTACTCGCGCACCAGACGGCCACGCGCCCAGTTCGCTTCGATCAGCAAGGTCGCGAAAGGCTCGGTGACGACGTCGGTCGAATGCACGCGCAGCACGTCGCGCCCATCGGCGCTCTTGGCCGGGACCAGGGTCACCGTATTGAGATAGGCCGGATAGTCCAGGCCGTAGCGGGCAAAGCTTTCACGGCTCGCCAGGATCACTTTCAGGCCCGCCAGCTCATCCGGAGTCGCCGTGACGTCGATTTCGGCGTCCAGGGGGGCATTCAGGGCGGATTTAAGGTGGATGTCCCCCAGCCCCAGCGCCATTGCCGCCGCCGGCAGCAGGGCCGCCAATACGATCAAGCGCACGACATAACGCGAGGGCATCAAATCTCCAAGTGGGTCATACGAGTCGCTAGTCTTTTAGAAAACAGCAAGTTGCGCCATTTTCCTTGGCCCGCTGGCTGCTCGCCCGGCAATATAACTTATAAGTACTCCCGGACCAAAATCTCCGCAATCTGGATGGCATTGGTTGCAGCGCCCTTGCGCACATTGTCGCCCACGACCCACAGATCAAGTCCGTGCTCATGGGACATATCCTCGCGAATACGCCCTACATAAACCGTGTCGTGGTTCGCTGCTTCGTGAACTGCAGTCGGGTAACCCCCCGGTTTCCGCTCATCCATCACACGCACACCGGGCGCCCGGGCCAGGAGCGCTCGCGCCTCGCTCGCACTGATCCGCCGCCGGGTCTCGATGTGCAAGGCCTCCGAGTGCCCGTAGAACACCGGCACGCGCACCGCCGTGGCATTCACGCGGATGGTCTCGTCACCGAGGATCTTCCGCGTTTCCCAGAGCATCTTCATCTCTTCCTTGGTGTAGCCATTGTCCATGAACTTGTCGATCTGCGGCACGCAGTTGAACGCGATCTGCGGCAGCCCGCCCTTGGTTTCGACGGGCCGCCCGTTAAGCAACTCGGCGGTCTGCTCGGCCAGTTCCGCCACCGACTTGCGCCCCGCCCCGGACACCGACTGGTAGGTGGCGACGTTGATGCGCTCGATGCCCACGGCGTCGTGGATGGGCTTCAGAACCAGCAGCATCTGGATCGTGGAGCAATTCGGATTGGCGATGATGCCGCGATTCCGGTACTGCGCGATCGCGGGCGCGTTGACCTCGGGCACGACGAGCGGAATATCGGGCTCATAGCGAAACTGCGAGGTGTTGTCGATGACGACGCAACCGGCCGCCGCGGCTTTCGGCGCGTAGATTTCCGAGACAGCGCCGCCGGCGGAATAGAACCCGAGCTGCACGCGCGAAAAATCGAACTGCGCCGCATCGAGGACCGGCACCGCGCGCCCCTTGAAGGTCACGCTCTTGCCCGCCGAGCGCTCGCTGGCGAGCGGGAATAATTCCTGCACCGGAAACTTGCGCTCTTCCAGCACCGTGAGCAGCATCTCGCCGACCAGCCCGGTGGCGCCCAGCACCGCGACATTCCACGCCCGGCTCATCGATGCCGCTCGATATCGGGCGTGGTGGGCTTCACGTCGGCGTTCTGCGCCCGATGCCGCAGATAGTGATCCATCAGGATGATCGCCAGCATGGCCTCGGCGATGGGCGTCGCACGCAGGCCGACGCAGGGGTCATGGCGTCCGGTGGTGATCACCTCGACGGCCTTGCCCTCGCGATCGATGGTGCGTCCGGGCACCTGGATGCTGGAGGTGGGCTTGAACGAGACCTGCACCAGCAGCGGCTGGCCGGTGGAAATGCCGCCGAGCACGCCGCCGGCGTTGTTGCCGATGAAGCCCTCGGGCGTCAGCTCATCCCGATGCACGCTCCCGAGTTGCGCCACGGCGGCCACGCCCGCCCCGATCTCCACCGCCTTGACCGCGTTGATTCCCATCATGGCGTGGGCGATATCGGCATCGAGGCGATCGAAGACCGGCTCGCCTAAGCCCGGGGGCACCCCCTCGGCGCACACCGTGACGCGCGCGCCCACGGAGTCTCCCGCGCTGCGCAGCTCCCACAGGAGTTTCTCGAGCTCGGGCAGGCGCGCCGGATCGGGACAGAAGAAAGGGTTTTCGTAGGCCGCCGCGGGTTGCAGGGCTTCGATCGTAAGGGCCCCGATCTGGCTCAGGTAGCCAAAGATGCGCACCTGCGCGCGCTCGGCCAGGTACTTGCGCGCGATCGCGCCCGCGGCCACGCGCATGACGGTCTCGCGCGCCGAGGAGCGGCCGCCGCCGCGGTGATCGCGATGCCCATACTTGTGCGCGTAGGTGTAGTCGGCGTGACCGGGGCGGAAGCGATCGGCGAGCTTGTCGTAGTCACGCGAGCGCGCGTCGGTATTTTCAATCAGCACGCCGATCGGCGTGCCGGTGGTGCGGCCTTCGAAGACCCCGGAGAGGATCCGCACCGCGTCGCCTTCGCGGCGCTGGCTGACGAAATGCGAGGTGCCGGTGCGGCGCCGGTCCACGTCGCGCTGCAGGTCCGCTTCGTTCAATTCCAGGCCCGGCGGACAGCCATCGACGATGCAGCCCAGTGCCGGCCCGTGGCTCTCGCCGAAGGTCGTCACCGTGAACAGCCGCCCGATCGAATTGCCTGACATCAGCCGCGCTGCCCTTCGCTCAACTGCTCGCGCGTGAGCAGGAACACTCCGCCCCCGCCGCGCGCGAACTCCAGCCAGGTGAAGGGCAGCTGCGGGAAGGCGCGCCGGACGCGCCGTTCGGAGTTGCCCACTTCGACGACCAGGAGCCCGGCGGGCCGCAGAAATCGCGCCGCATCGCGCAGGATCACCCGCACGGAATCCAGGCCGTCGGCTCCCGCCGCGAGCGCGCCGCGCGGTTCATGGCGGTATTCGGGCGGCAACACGGCCATTTCTCGCTGTCCGACATAGGGTGGATTGCTGACGATAATATCGTATGACTCGCCGGCCAGGGCGCCGAAATGATCCGACTGCAGGGCGCGGACGCGCCGCGCGAGGCGATGGCGCCGGATATTTCTCCGCGCCACCTCGAGGGCGCCAGGCGAGAGTTCCAGGGCATCGACGCGCGCGCGCGGAAAGGCCCTGGCGCAGGCGATCGCGATGCAACCGGAGCCCGTCCCCACGTCGGCCACCCGGCGCACGCGCCCCGGATCGATCCACGGCGCAAAACCGCGCTCGATGAGCTCCGCCAGGGGCGAGCGCGGAATCAGCACGCGTTCATCGACGTAGAATTCCAGGCCGGCGAACCAGCAGCGGTGCGTGAGATAGACGGCGGGCAGGCGCTCGGATATGCGTCGCTTCAGCAGCGCATCGAGAGCCGTGCGCTGCCTGGGCGTGATGGCGCGGCGCAGCCGCGCCGCTGACGGGTGGCGCGGCAGGCGCAGGGCATGCCAGATCAGCGCCGCGGCCTCATCGCGCGCGTTATCGGTGCCGTGGCCGTAGTGAAGGCGCGCGCGCTGCAAGCGGCGCGTCGCGCGCCGCAGGAACCCTGCCACCGAGTGCGGTGCCGGCCGGGGCGTCCGCGCGGTATGTGATAATCGATGCATGAATCTGCGGCGCCCGCTTCACCTGCTGTTGCTGACCGGGTTCGCCGGCGCGCTCGCCGGATTCCTGGTGGCGCGCATGCTGTCACAAAAGAGCATCGTCCTGCAGGCGGGCACCTGGCTGCCGCAGCCGCGCGCGGTGGCGCCCTTTCAGATCACCGACCTCGAGGGCCATTCCTTTGGCAACCCGGCGCTGCTCGGGCATCCGAGCCTGCTGTTCTTCGGCTACAGCAATTGCCCGGATGTCTGCCCGACGACCCTGGCGACGATCCAGTCGGCGCTGCGCCGGTCGCCCGTGGCAGGTCTCAGGGTGCTGTTCGTGACCATCGATCCGGAGCGCGACACGCCGGCCGCGCTTGAGCCTTACCTGCGCGCCTTCGGCCGCGGCGTGGTGGGCCTGTACGGGAGCACGGCCGCACTGATGCCGCTGGAGCGGAGCCTCGGCGCGCTCGCCGAGCGCCGCGAGGGACCGGCCGGGAGCTATCGCTTCGAACATTCCGCCACGCTCTACCTGCTCGATGCCCAGGGACGCATGGCCGCCGTGTTCACGCCGCCGATCAGCGCGGCCGCCCTGGGGGCCGACCTGTCCACGCTCGCGCAGGCCTCGATCCTG
Source organism: Steroidobacteraceae bacterium (assembly GCA_035300345.1). Lineage (GTDB taxonomy): Bacteria > Pseudomonadota > Gammaproteobacteria > Steroidobacterales > Steroidobacteraceae > FEN-1191. The sequence goes on along the minus strand of DATGVM010000022.1, from coordinate 2,076 downwards.
TGAGCGGCCCGGGGAGCGGGGAGGCGCGGATCGGGGAACGCCTGTTCGTGGGGCTGCAGCGTCTGCTGCCCCAGCACCTGCTGTCGCGCCTGATCGGAGCGCTCGCCCGGGCGCGCTGGCTGCGCCGGCCGCTGATCGCCCTGTTCCTGCGCGCCTATCACCCCGACCTGCGTGATGCGCTGGAGCCAGATCCGAGACGCTATTCGAGCTTCAATGCTTTCTTCACCCGCGCCCTGCGCGAGGGCGCGCGCCCGCTGGCGGACCCGCCATCGGCCGTCGTCAGCCCGGTCGATGGCACGATCAGTGCGCTCGGGCGCATCAGCGCCGGCCGACTGCTGCAGGCCAAGGGCCACGATTATTCCCTCGTGGCGCTGCTGGCCGGCGAGGAGGCCCTGGCGGGGCAATTGCGCGACGGCGGCTTCATGACCATCTATCTGGCGCCCTTCAACTACCACCGCATCCACATGGCGCTCGCAGGCCGCCTCTGCGCGGCCCGCTACGTGCCCGGGCGGCTGTTCAGCGTCAATGACACGACGGCGCGCCTGGTCCCGGACCTGTTTGCGCGCAACGAGCGGGTCGTCCTGACATTCGAAGCCGCCTGCGGGCGCTACGCGCTGGTGATGGTCGGCGCCCTGTTCGTCGGCAGCATGAGCAGCGTCTGGCACGGCGATATCGCACCGCGCGGCGGCCGCTTCTCGCGCGCCCTGGCGCTGCCCGGTCCGGGGCAGCCCTCGCCGCTCCCGCGCGGCGCGGAGCTCGGCCGCTTCAACATGGGATCGACGGTCATCCTGCTGCTGCCGCCGGCGGCGGGGGGCTGGGAGGCCAGCCTGACCCCGGGCCGCACGCTGCGCGTTGGCGAGCGCATCGGTGCCCTGCCCGGAGCAGGTCCGCCATGAGGGCTTCGCCCTCCGAGTGGCGCCCGCTCGCCACGCGCGAGATGCTGCAGCGCCGGGCCTCGCTGCTGGCCGCCGTGCGCGAGTTTTTTGCGAGCCGCGCGGTCCTCGAGGTGGACACGGCGCAGCTGGTGAATTTCGCCGTCACCGACCCGCAGCTGCACTCGGCCGAGGTGCGCTGGCCGGGCAAGGACTCGCGGCTGCGTTTCCTGCACACCTCGCCCGAATACGCGATGAAACGGCTCCTGGCCGCGGGCAGCGGCGATCTCTACCAGCTCTGCCACGTCTTCCGGGGCGGGGAGCGCGGCGCGCTGCACAACGCCGAGTTCATGCTGCTGGAGTGGTACCGGACCGGGTGGTCATCGCAGGCGCTGATGAGCGAGCTCGACGCCCTGCTGCGCACGCTCTTAGGTTCGGCCGCGCTCGGCGCCACGCGGATCGTGAGCTATGAGCAGGCCTTCGTGGAAGCCCTCGCGCTGAATCCGTTCAGCGACTCCGATGGCGCGATCGCCGCCTGTGCCTGTGCGCAGGGACACGAGGCCACCCTGGTGCAGCGCTGCAGCCGCGATGAAGTGCTGGACCTGCTGATGGGCACGCAGATCGGCCCGCGCCTGGGGGAGGCTGGCCCGGTGTTCGTGCACCGCTATCCGGCCAGCCAGGCCGCCCTCGCCCGCCTCGACCCGGCCGATTCGCGCGTCGCGCTGCGCTTCGAGCTGTACCTGCGCGGCGTCGAGCTCGCGAACGGCTTCGAGGAGCTCACCGACGCCACCGAGCAGCGAGCGCGCTTCCTCGAGAATCAGCGCAGCCGCGCGGCACGCGGATTGAGCGTCCCGGCGATCGATGAGTTCCTGCTCGCAGCGCTGGACTTCGGGCTCCCGCCCTGCGCCGGGGTGGCGCTCGGGATGGATCGGGTGCTGATGCTGGGCAGCGGGGCCCGGCGCATCGGGGAAGTGCTCGCCTTCGGCAGCGAGAACGCCTAGGTGTGGAGCCTCAACAGGTTGTTCCCACCCAGATTGAGTTTACTGATGGGCGGTTTAGATTGTAGCGCCGAGTGAGGGCGATGCCAGTTGTAGTGGTGGAGCCAAGTCTTGAGGGCTTGGGTGCGCTGCTCTGAGCTGAGGTAGGGGCTGGCGTAGGCCCATTCTCGCAGTGCGGTTTGTATGAAGCGCTCGGCCTTGCCGTT